>JBILMS010000116.1:0-5573 GCA_044375415.1 Flavobacteriales bacterium | reverse complement strand
GCTATTACCTGAGTTCAGGGTGTAAGTGCCTGCTCCGGGATCTACGTCAACTTGACCTAAATACGTGCCTTGAATGACAATGTTGTCCGAAAGGTCACAAACGATTTTATGACCCGAGCAAGGCGCGGAAGGAGTTCCAATTTCTTTAGCCCAAATCAAACTTCCTGCAGGGCTGTATTTGCATACAAACAGTTCGCTTCCATTTGCGTTAAGAATTGTTACACCTGGTCCCGGATCTACATCTATAGGGCTGTTAAACGCTCCTATAATAATTGGGTTTCCGGAGCTGTCGACCGTTACATAATTTCCTTCCGAATAGGAAAAACCATTATACGAAATCACCCATTGATAATTTCCCGAGCTATTAAGTTTTAGCAAAAAGGCTTCGTTTTGACCGGAGTTACTCAGATTAACAACGCCAGCTCCGGGGTCAAAGTCAATGGTTCCTTTGAAGGAACCTGTAATGTAAATGTTATTGGAAGCATCCAAGGAAAGATGATGAGAATATTGAATGTTATTGGTTAGCAAATCAAATCCACCGATTACCATATCCGGAAACTCGCGCATCCAGATAACGTTATACAACGGATCTAACTTGACAAGAAAAACACCCTGTGCAAAGGAAGTGTTGAATTCACCGGCTCCTGCTTGAAGGTCAACAAATGCATCGTGTGAACCAAGCATATAGATGTTTTGATCGTCATCCCTCACAAGAGTATTTACAGATAGACTACCCGGAATATGAATCCATTCGGAGATTCCTCCGGAGTCATTTATCGTTTCTATGAGTGCACCTTCACCTATTGATAATGAAGCAGGACCTGGGTCTAAATCAGTACTACCGGAAAAAATATTGAGGGCAAGGGTAGTATAGGCCCCTTTTGTATATTGGTTATTTCCGTAATGGTAATATCCTGCACTGGAGTTGATCCATTGATTGTGCCACTCGATCATTTGAGTAGCACCTGTTAGATAGAAGAGAACACCGATAGCGGCAGCAAGATTTTTCATATTCAATTGTTTTGGAGTGCAAATGTTGTCGCTTTAAACAAGGTTTATGCGTTTAAGGGGTTTTAATCACCCACTAATCCCCCTTGTTTATTTTTCGCTATTTTCTTAAGGCTGAATTACATTTGTTGTATATGTTCCAGTTCTTAGTTCCGTTGCGGTTTTTCCTTGGCATACTAGGCTCAGTTGCTATGTTTTCATCGCTGAAAGCACAGCAGTATATATTTGAAACTATAGGATACGAGCAAGGCTTGCCGGATGAAAACCTACTTTGCGTTTTCAGAGATCAGGAAGGGCTTATGTGGTTTGGAGGTGGTTCGGGTTTGTTTTGTTATGATGGATATGAATTCAAAGCTTTTCGTCATATTCCCGACGATGAAACCTCTCTTTCATCAAACACAGTATGGGATATAGCGGAAGACGATCAGCAAAGATTATGGATCGCAACTTCCAGAGGTGTTTGTATTTTGAACAAGGAGCGAAGCCTTTTTTCAGCAATCAAACAAACTGAAGAAGGAGAGGATATTGCTGCAAAGAGAGCTCAAAGAGTGGTGACTGACAATGGTTATGTCTACGTGGCTCTCTCCCGATTTGGTATAATTCAATTTGACAATCGATTAATTGGAAATAAAATTAGCGGAGATGAACTCAACGGGGTGTTGGCTTTCGGAGAAATTGATATATCAACGAATTCAGCCGGAAGTTTTCTTTACACTACCTCGGAAAATTCACTTATTAGAGTGGATATATTAACGAATAATGTCACGTTTTTTGATCGACCCGATGAAAGGGTATTTGGATCGACGGATGAGTATACAGTCGTATTGCAGGACACGAATGATCCGGATATTTTGTGGTGTTCCATTCGACCATTGGGCATGATGAAGTTCCACATGGGTACACGCGTTTGGTCCCACGTGAATTTTATATTTGATGATCCAACCATCGAGAAACCTACTCATATTCGAGATTTTTATTTTACGGATGACAATCTTGTGATGGCATATTGCGAGCATGGATTGTTTACTTTCGACCGCAACACACTTTTGGCTTATTGCGATTACGAGGATGGTCGATCGGAGTATGGGGCTGCACCTGCTTTGGAATGGAGCAATCGAATGTATAAAGATGTCGAGGGATTCGTATGGATAACCACGGGTAAAGGTGTTTTGAAAATCAATCCGGCCGCTCAGTACATTCATTACTATAAGGAACTGCTGGATTTCTCTATTTCCCATGTTTGTTCTTCGGGAGACTCTTTGCTTTATGGAGTAGCATACCGAGAAAAGGAGGTGGCGGATTTTTTTCGCTTGAATATTCGTTCGAAACGATTGGAGCGCTTTCCATTACCTTCGGGAGTTTTGGTCCCGAATGGCGTTTATCAAGTGAAAGGATTCCAGGATGAAATTTGGGTTGTGCATACCGCAGGTTTTGATGTATTTGATATATCAATAAATAGTTGGTCTAAGGAATGCAGTAAATTAAATGCTTTCATAGCCGAGGCCGATAATTTAATAGATGCCGAAGTTATCGGAGATGACATTTATTTTACTACACTTAGTGAGGGCGCTCACCTGTATCATAGGAATACCAAGACAATTGAAAAGTTGGATCACTCTCAAGCCTCTACGTTTCATTTATTGACACGGAAGGAGAATGATCTCTGGCTCAGCGGACCTCATTTGAGTCCTGTAGAAAAGGTTTACTGTTTGCATCTATCTACAATGGAGTGGGATGAATTTGATTTGGGTGGTATGTATCAGTCAGAGTCCATAGGGGTAAATCAAACGCTCTTGGAAGCTACTACGGGTGGATGGATCATTTTCGGAACGCAGTCGAATGGTCTCTTGCGTTTCAATCCTTACACCACGGAAAATTGGAGAGAGACTATAGGCTTTATCGACGGCAGGCAAGGACTTCATGATGCCTATGTTTTTACGGCCTCTCCTGATAACAGAGGAAATTTGTGGTTAGGGGGAAGAAACGGCATATACAAGGTTTTGCATACGGGAGAGGTGGTGAACTATGGCCCGAGAGAAGGATTGTTCAATAATGTTGTGAACAGAATTACTTATTTGGAATCATTTGATCAGGTGTACGCGGATTACCCGCAGGTATTCGTTGATGTAGAAAACAATTTTGATCTTCCGTTGAACTTAACATTGCACGTCAACCGGATTCAAATCGTAGGGAACCAACGTGAGTTAAACGTGGATTCTATCATTACTATGTCGCACCATCAAAATGCGTTTTCAGTCAGTTATGCCGCACTGGATTATTTTCATGCACATCAAATTCGTTATCGTTACAAATTGGAGGGCATGGATGCCGATTGGATTGAAGCAGGTAGTTCGAGGTTGATCAATTACGCCGGAATTCCACCTGGCGACTACACCTTGTTCATAGAGGCGTGGGATGAGACAAACACCGACCGTAGGGGAGGTAAGAAAATTACGTTGAAAGTGATTCCCGCTTATTATCAAACTTCTTGGTTTCGAATATTGTTAATCGTCTTGGGTATTGTCTCGGTATACTTGGTGACGTCATTTTATAGAAATCAAAAATTGAAGTTGCGAATGACACAATTGGCAAAAGAGAGAGAGATGAACGCCATGCGAGCCAGAATTTCTCATGATATTCATGATGAAATTGGCGCAGGACTCACCTTGATTTCGTTGCGCGGTCAGTCTACATTAAGAAAAATGGACAAAGATCCCGATGCGGTAAAGGGCAATATGGAGAAGGTGATTTTTGGTGCCCAGGATCTCACTCGAAGTCTGGGAGAAATCGTGTGGAGTGTAAACCCTAAACACGATAATGTTTCTAGTTTTATCGCTTTTGTGAGAAACTATGTGGATGAATTTTTGGAGGACAGCGACATTTCTTACAGCATTGTTGAATCGGTGAGCAATGATGAGATGCTACTTACTCCGGAGCTGCGTCGAAACTTGTTTTTGATTATAAAGGAGTCTATAAATAATTCGGTTAAGCATGGTAATCCGAAAGTGATCACGATTCGGATGGAGTTTACAGATAGCGGATTTACTATAGTTATTTTGGACGATGGTCTTGGATTCGACGTGCAGATAGCGGCGCAATCTAGCCGCGTCATTGGAGGAAATGGACTACAGGGAATGAGAGAAAGGGCAGAAAAGGTGGGTGCGCGTCTTGAGGTGAAATCATCTCAAGGTAAGGGTTCGTCTATCGCTGTAGAAGGACCTCTTTAAATCCCCCGAATATCACTCCCTAGAAATAGGTACAACTTGTTTAATTTGCATACTTGATAGAATCTGATGAAAAATATTAGCGTCATTATAGTTGAAGATAGGAAGGAGATTCGCGAAGAACTCTCCGAAATGATTCGCAGTCAACCACACGAGTTCTTTCTTCTTCATAGTTTCGAGAATGGCGATGTATTTATGGAGAACATCAAGGACTATCATCCTGATGTGGTCCTCATGGATATTAATATGCCGGGCACCAATGGTATTGAATGTATTGCATTAACGAAACGAGTTCGACCCGAAATACAATTTTTGATTTGTACTGTTTTTGAAGATCATCAACATATCTATGAAGCGCTTTGTGCAGGAGCTACCGGATATATACTCAAATCAACCACAAGCACTAAACTGTTCGATGCTATTCATGAGATTCATTCCGGTGGATCCCCAATGAGCGCCATGGTAGCGCGGTTGGTCGTAAGTTCTTTTAATGCGCGTGAGCAGCAAAATCGAATTGAACTCCAGAAGCTTTCCATGCGGGAAAGGGAAGTTCTGGAGCTGCTCGCCCAAGGATTTCGAAATAAAGAAATCGCCGGAAACCTTTTTGTCAGTCAGGAGACCATAAAAAGTCATTTGAAGAATATCTACGAAAAATTACAAGTAAATAGTCGAAACAAAGCCATCGAGTTTTTGAAGCGTTGAGGCTTATTTGAGTGGTTGGGTGATTAATTAAATCCGATTCAGGACGTCTGCGATCCTTCTCATTTAATTGTCTCGTCATGTCTAATCAGACTACTTCCATTTTGGAGTTGTAAGAAAGGGGCATATCAGTTGCTTATGGCATTGAAGAATAAAGAGGAATAATTGATTTTCGCCCATTTGGAAATAGGCTTGTTGCCTCAACGTCTTCAGATAAGTTGAAGTCGCGATACGTTGAGCTAATCTCCTCAGTTAACTTTCATTCCCGTTCAGTGTACATTTTTCCCCGTTCGGAGCTTATCTGATCGAAAAGCGCCCCCAAAATTGCTCATATTCAGGAAAATAGCTATCTTTGTGCCTCGTGAAACAAGCCGCTATCTATCTGATCGTTATTCAAATTGCCACCTTGGGAATATTCAAGGGTGGCATGATTGCGGAGCTTTGCTTATTGCCGAATATGCTCGAGCACTATGATAAACATTACAAAGAAGCGAGCGGTGATTTAGATGTCCTAGAATTCATTCGACTTCACTACTTCAATAACGATCATCCGTCAAGTGATCCTTCACATCATACAGGCCTTCCGCTTGGTAATCATGGCGGTTCTTTTGCCGGACAGATTTTGCACATCGATGATACACT
>JBILMS010000130.1:0-4316 GCA_044375415.1 Flavobacteriales bacterium | reverse complement strand
ACTGTGGGAAGGGCAGATGCTATCCACTCGGCATTCTCCACATCCCATTCAATAGCTGATATAGAAATATCGCAACGTTCGGGAACGGCATAACTTATAAATCCGGTAAACTCCGATTGCGAAGCACAACTTCCAGAAGTCCAAATTGGATTAGAAATTCCTGACCAAGTCACAATTTCCGATGGAATCGGAACGGAACTATTATTGGCGCATATCAAGTGGGACTCAGTGAGCCAATCGAATAAGTTGAACACGCCTTGTAGCTCATTAAAATTTGGCTCGCAAATCAATTGCTGAGCAGTCGTACAATTCGTGCGCCATTTGTCAGAATATTCTAGAGCGGAGGACTGCACAATATCCAAGGTCTCATTGAATTGAATTCGGTTATTCACATCGAGAAATTCCAGTGGATTCTTTAGACAAGTGATTGTACCGATCGGTACCGTGGCATTATTTCTTCGGCCGGATCGGACAATTTTGATTTCGCTTGGCATTTTTATATTACCGGAAATGTCTATAAAATAATAATGGCCGGGTTGTGTTTCGTCTACCCATACCCATAAATGCTCCTTCGTTTCAAGATCAAAAACCTCGTCACCAGAAACAAAAATTGGAGTGCCATGGTCTACAGGATTGGTGAACCATTCGTCTCCCGGAACTGTGCTATAGTCGGAATCCAAGTTCACTTGAGCTCCTATGTTTTTATAGGCTTGTTCCATACCTGTGTAAGCCCAATGCGCAGGATATTTGAAGTTAAAAATCTTATCTCCAAATTCATTTATTGCTGTCGTGAGTATGGGTTCACCGGTTTCCGAGTCAAAAGCCAGATTTTCTGTTGTGACTTGAGAAGATCCGTCGTAGGCCGTAACACTCCTTAGAATTCCATATCTATGAATCAACTTAGTGGTAACTGAGGATCGGTAACGCAATTTATCGTTGGTATATCCGGGGAACGCAGACGGCACAACGGCAGGGAAAATCGCGGCCAAAAACATAGAAAGATTTCCTTGAATAGCTGCCGAGTGAGAAGAGGTAGAAGATTCGCGGAAGTCATTTACGACTTCGTAATCCACTCCAACTTCTACATTTTGTTGAACAGTCATATCCGGTTTTATAATGGTTACTGTATTATCTAAATGAGTAAAAGTCTCTTGAGGTGTTACATAATTTTCGCCAAACATGGTTTGAAGTTGCGCTGGAATTGTGTTTATAGGATCCGAATTCCCGGAAATTACAAAGGATTCGCTCATTAAATTTTCGTAATTGTATTGATTCGTGGTGGATTGGTTATTGTAATTATAGCGAACTCCGCTTATTAATTTTTCAGTTCCTGGAACCTGAACCCCTTCGATTTGCTTTGGTTCGGAATAAATCCATTGTCCTTTTGGTTTTCCATGCATGTCGTTAGTTTCAACTACATATCCTTGACTTGTTGTAACAAAATCATAAATTTGAAGATTCAGTAAATTGTTGAGGACCTCTGAAGATTTACTCCGATGTACCGAAAGATTGGTTCTGTCTGTTCTAATTGGATAGTCTTTCGCGGTATAGAATTCATTGACCGAATAGCCAGTGCCATGACGGCTAACATTCTCACGTATAAGATTCCGAGTAACAACACGTCCATATCCTACACTAGGTGACGGAAAAAACATTTCACCAAAGGGTTCCTCCTGATAAAACTTGTGGTCAGGTGCCATCAGCAATTTTTGGTCAGTAGACACGGATGGAATTCGAAAGGGGTTCTCATCGGCTCCGGACATAGGTTCGTAAGAGGCGACCCCACTTGATTTTCCGTTTTCCTCCACATACTGGAATTCTTGTCCGTATATTCCCTCTTCGTTTGAAGTCTGAGTTTGACCATTCATCGAGTCCCAACTGTCGTTGATGATTAGTTTCTTGACGCGTGATCCCCCACCTAGTTTCTTTCCACTGGGATTTAATAGTCGAATCCAGGCATGGTCTACAACAAATTGATCAGAAAAGTTCTTGCTTTTGAATTTTGAGTTTACCGATAAGAGATTTGAAAGATTAAAAGTTCCCAGAACATTTGCCAACTGGTTGAATATTTCAGATGCACTGGCGTCTCCGTCCATATTCGGTTGATTGAACATCAACGTAGGGTTGTGGAGTTGGCCAAACTGCCATGAGGTTTTTGAAATAGGATGTGCCGTGCCATTGTTGTCACCGACGGGCTCGGCTTTTACTTTAATCCACCCTTTTGGTTCGGTTGTCCCCGGGAAGTCTGAGCAAATTCCTGCATCTTCTACTATAGCGTAACCTGATACATATTCCTGTTCTGATGCAAGATTATCTTCATCTTTGAGATTCATTAAGAAACGGAAGTACATTTTTACTCCTACTAGGTTTGAATTCCAATATTGAGAAATATCAGTGTAGCCTTCTTTTAGGTCAAAAAACAAGTAGTCATAGATATGATCGGGATCATACAGCGCGTTGTCTGAAACATAAGTTGTATTTGGAAAGGTACCCGGGCTTCCGTTGTCAAAACCTGTTTTCACAACTTTAAACATTTCCATCGCAAGCTTATCTTGCACATAGGAATAGTCGTCGGATTCATAAGTAATTTGTAAAAGAGCTGCGGATGGTGTTTTTATGGCAGTTAATGACCATGCAGCAGAATTTATAGCGGCTTGTTCATATTCCTGAACAGCATATGGGTATTCCCAATTTGGTATGCCATGGTATCCATTTTCCTTGTAACTGCCCCACCTATCATAAGCCTTTTCGTGATAGTTGAAATTGGCCTCTTGAATTCCGTCATGGTTATTATCAGCGTATGAAAAGACATAAGGGCTCATGGCTCCCTTGTTAGATTTCCCATAAGTAAAGTATAGCTGCCTCAATGTCAACTTCCCGGAATTTGTTGTATTATTTGGTATTCCATCGCACAACGAATAATCATATTCGAAATGAACTGTTTTGATCGGTGTTGCTTCATTTAGATTCGTTATATGCGCTTCATATTCCGGACGGCTATAAAGCTCTATTTTGTCCAATTTCTTTACTGTTTCGGTTCCTTGCCCGCCATTTTCGTTTAAAACTTCGAAACCGTCTTCCCTTTCAGACGTGTAGAATACTGCGACGTGCGTTTTAGTCTCAATTTTATGCAAGTACCAAACCTCTTTTTCACCATACATATAACTCCCTCTGTCATCCATTTTGTCAGACTTAAGTACTTCTGAGTAACTCGATGAATTAGTTTCATATGGAGTTCTCCATCGATAAGATGCTATATCTGGTTGTGCACCTGGAATATTGGGATCCGAATCATAATCGAACTTTGTGTAGAAACCACGATCTTCAGGACTCGGGCCTTGAACAGCGTCGCAGTCAACATAATCGTTTGAAAGTACTTCTGTGATCAAGTATGAATGACTATAGGAAGGGGTAGTAATCTTATGGAAGAAATGATCTATTCCACGTTGGTTACTAGATGTGTTGTCATCGGAATTGTATGTGAACTTAGATCGTTCTATATCCGGTACTCCTTGTGATGCATTAAAGGTGACTTCAACTTGCCGTATGTTGTATGCTGCGATGCCGTATATATATCTTGAGCCGTCTTCTTGAGTAATTGTAACTTCTGCGACGTGATGACTTTTTGCGTGAGGGGAGACATACTTTGAAATACCGAAGAATGCAGCTTCGTCTCTTGTTAAATAAGAAAGAGGTTGGCTTCGTTGAATTCGAACATTTTGATGCATACAATTTTCATCATCTGATAGAATTTGTTCCATATTTCCATACTTGTCAACGAACTTGTTATCTAAAAGGCAAACATTCATCAAGGGTTTTAGCTTTATCCTTTGAGGAGTGGGTCCATAAGTTAATTGGGCCGAACCCTCACCACAGTTCCCTGTATATCGCTCAGAGAAAGACATAGTACCGGCTGGTTTATAATAAACAGATTCTCTCAAACCACTTGCTGAGGGACCTGTATATTTTAGCTCATCGAGCATTGAATTGTCGTTGTACCATCCACCAGTCGAGGAATTCGTAAAATTCCCTCCGAGATTTCCACCAAATTTGAGTGTGCCACCTGCTCCAAATTCAAATCCGGTATTACCTGAAACTGCATTACTCATTACTTGTTTGTCTCTAAGGTAACCGACCTGATTTCTGTAAGGTCTGTATGAACCACCTATTCCCTGGCCGGTTACAGACATTACATCGAACATATGTCCGGCTAGAGCCAGATTTTTTGTGAATTTATTATATGGGCTGTCCTTTTCGCGATTCATGTCCATGAGAGCTTGATCATTCTTATAGGCTCCTTCGGCATACAAGTATCC
>JBILMS010000023.1:0-46389 GCA_044375415.1 Flavobacteriales bacterium | reverse complement strand
CTTCGTCAGGTATCCAGTTTCTGGTATATGTACCGATGTATTTGGAGTTTGGAAATTGGCCAAGAGCTTCGGCACCAACCTTAAGCGACATTGCAACGGAAAGATTTGTCCGCGAGAAATCGGTCTGTGGTGAGTAGGTTACAGGTGCGAAGCTGTGCGAAGAACCAAAGCCTCCTGACGAACTAGAAAATCCAAAACCAACTTTATTGGCCAGTTTTTCAAATTTAGTGCTGCTACGAGAGTAGTCTATTGAGACTGATCGGATTCCTGCTCGACTATTGAAACTCATTCCTATTCCGGCCCCAATCTCAGAGAATGAAATGGACTCCTTTGTTCGCTCCGTTACCTTATTGCTATAACTTAAAGATGGATTAAGATCAAGCCCTTCAGAGTTTGAGCCTGAAAGACCTAAACCCAAGGTGTATTTTTCGTTTGACGCATCTTTTGAGCTTATCGAATATTGGGCATTCAACGATGACTCTAGTCCAATGCCTCTATAATTGTTATAACGAATACCCAAGCCATATGACAAATTCCAGGCAGCCGACTCAAACCCAAGAATATTTTCCAGACCAGCGCTCGCAACGAGTCCAACAGTTATGTTGGGCTTAATATTCACTTCTTCTTCAATTTTGTCACCCGCGAAATCATCAGGAAGTCCTCTCATTTGTCGACCCACAACACCTGGATTCAAATTCCATCCCAAGCCCACCCAACTGGCTTCTTCATCCATTCCCACACCACTATGATAAGCGATATTTATCGGATAACCTCCAACATCCATTAAGGGTATGTTGTAAACAAAGTCTCCGGTGAATGGGTCCACCATTTGGGTTGTACCAACAGGTTCAAAAGATTGAACTTCAGGTTGACTAGGACCTCCCGTTAGAGCGAAGCTGATTGTAGGAAATATTATGTCCCAGATAAATAAAACCAAAAAGGAGATTGCTGATGTCCTAACGTTCATGTTCTTCATTGTATGGAAGATTTTTTAAGTGGTGGAATTTGAGACAGTACCTCTCCGTTGAATTCAAATTCGATGAGTGAATTCGAGAACAGGTTATCGTGAAATTGAATTTTAAATCCATTTTCATAAGAATCCCTGCCGGATGAATTCTGGAATATCAGATCAATTACATTCCTCGGTTTTAGTCCGTGATAATTCTCCAGATGAGCTAGAATGCAGTAATTTGTGTCCGTTTCATTAATGAGAACCATATCCTGAGGAAGTCCAGATTCCACGTAGTACAATATATTATTCGCTTTTTGACTACTTACATTTAATGCATCGCCAAACTCGGAGTGCTGAACCCCGAGACTAAATACGAGATTTTCAAAGGATATAGTATCAATCTGATTCGCATCATTATTGCTTTGTTGGATATTTGAAATATAGGTGAGTTCGTTCGGATGAAACTTCAGAAAATAAGTATAACCATTTGAACTAACTTTTCTTTCTAGGTTTTCATTATTCTCATTATACCATGAAATCCATTCTTGATCGTTCATCTGCTCCGAGCAAGACATAAGCAAAGAGCTAGCTAAAAATATGTACATACCGCTTTTCAGCATTTTTTATCTTTTAAATCTTAATTTCCAGATTTCTCCTTTTTGGTTTTTCACTTCGAGAATATAAAACTCACCACTAGTAAAAAGAGTGCCATTACTTATATCAAAAACAAGTCTGTTGTCTCCTTCATGTGAGTCCAATTGAGCCGTATTCCCATTGATAACGGTTTGTCTCGACATGTCATAAATTGTGTAGTCTAAATCCCCGTCGGTATCTTCATATTCTTCATCGAATACACAAAGAAGTTTCTTATTGGCAAGTTTGTAGTACCCGCCATCAAGTTCTTTTGAGAGCACACAGTACTGCGGAATTTTTTTACTTACCTTGATTTGTAAGGTTGGTGCTTCGCTGAGTTGGCCTGAAGGGAGAGACTCGCTACCCCGATAATAAACAGAGGATCTGGACCCACCCGATAAAATGACATCTAATTTTAACTGGATACCCCAATTATACCTACCATCAATGATTTCAGTGTAGAATGGTGAAACATCGAATGTGTATGTTGTTAAAGAAGTTGTTTTTGGAATGGATACTATATTGTCAATTGCAGTAATTGGCTTTTTATTCCATGTCACAAAACCTTCTTTCCAGTAAGAGACGATTTTAGAAAGGCTAGCATTGTTGTCTGAATTGGTATTGTCCGCTCTGGTGCACTTTATATTTAGATCTGCTTCAAGTATAAAATGGTCTTCCGGCAATCCACATAAGTCAAAGTTCAACAGAGCCAAAATACCGCAATAAGAGACGTCCGGATAGTTCCCGAAACCAGTGCCGAAATGGGGACTTATTTCGTAATTCTTATTTTTATCGTACATATTTATTAGGGCATCTTCCGACCAGGTGTCTTGTGGTCGAAGTGCAATCGTGAGGTCAGAATCCTCGCATGGTATAATAACGAATCTCCTGGATATTCCTCCTTTAGCATCGGTAACTTCGAAATAATATAGACCGGGGTTAACGGAGGTTATACTCGAAGTGGATGAAATTAGAGTACCGGAACTGTTGAACCATTTATAGGAATAACCTGTACCATTTCCCTTTATGGCAATAATGTTAGAACTTCCATTTGCAGAAGTGGTAGTGGCTGAAGCTACAATTTCCACTGAGGTTTCTATTGGTTCGTAATAGGAGAATACAAGTCTCGGTTGGTAACTACCATTTTCTTTTGTATATATCTCCCAACCTTTGTCTACGGGGGTATCTGTACTTTCAGAGGATATTAGAATCATCCAACCATAGTTCATATCGGAGTCAACGAACTTACTTAAATGGTCTTTGACATTAATTGTTATATAGTTTCCGGTGTCAGCAGTCCAAGTAATTCTGTCAGAAGAAGAGGTGGAAGTGGCAATATCGGACCAAGTAATTGTGTCTTCATTCCAAGGGATAGTTATTCTAGATAAATAAAGATTAACCGTACTATAAGTATTAGAAGTTTTACGTAACACCAAAGTTGCACTTTCCACATTCGACCCCAAAGGAACAGATTCGAGATCGAACTGAATCAAGCCTCGTTCAACAGTTCTTATCGTAGTACCCCCACTAGTTTCTGTCAACTTTCTTGAGCGCAGAGAAGATTCCGTGCCATAATTATTGCCATCACCAGTTAGAACCCCAGATGCACTTTGTGATGCGACAATTTTAGCATCTTGCGATGCCACAATTGAGTTATTTACGATTTGTGAACGTAGGATTCCGAAATTTAAAAGCAATATTATGATTAGAGTAAAGTCCCTTATACTATCTTTAATTTGTACTCTCATCTTCAGAAGGTTTTATTGAATACATGGAGGATTTCATTTTCTTCCCTATAAAGGGTAATGTAATAGTTATGAATACCTGTATACATGAAGTCTCCAATAACGACTTCTATCGAGTTTGATAAGAAGTCACACTGAATCGGAAAGTTAAACGAGTTGGATTCGTGGGACAAGATTGTATCCATGAACAATTGCTCACCATTATTAAGCTCACTTACTATTACAGAAATTGCATGCACGTTTATGGTGTCGGAAACCCATATATGAACTTTTACTCGGTAAATACTATCAAGACCGTTCTGTGACAACTCTAGACCCGTTCCTGTTACAGTGACGTCTTCCACGACTTGTGCTCGAAAAATCGAACACGCCAAGCACATGGCAATGAAACATACCATTTTGAGCATAAAATTCTAAGTTTGGAAATTAACTAATAGTCCGCTTCACACCTGAAAAAAAACTATCGTTTAAAATTGGGAGAGAACCACCGCCACGTTTTCAGGTAACCTTCGATTTTCATTTAAATCTGAATCTAATTAAAGAAATAATTTTGAAAAAAGTACAATTGTTAATAACTATTTTGATCTAATGTGATTAACATAACGAAAAGGTAATGATAAGACTCGGATAGAATTTCCAATGCTTTTTTTCCTCTTTACGTATTGAGAGCAATTCGTTGTCTACCATTTTTTGACCTTCGCATTGTTCGATTGGTCTATTTGATTCAGATGTCACTCATCTTTCTGATACATTAAATTATGAGAGCATGCATGAGAGCGTTGAAATTTTGCTTCATGTCGTTTGAATTTGTGGTTTCGCAACTTTTCGTTTTGCGCATTTCGTATTTCAGTTTCCTAAATTTCATGTGCAATTACAAATGTTAAATATTTCTCAAATTCAGTGTCTACAGTTCGGGTTCATTTGCTCTTGATTGTTTCCATGTGAAAAATCTTTGTATTGCACCTTCATCAGAAATTATTTTGTTAATTATATAGATCTATGTGGATTCTTAAATGTATCTCATGTGAATTGACACTTTAATGAGTCAGAATAAGGTGAGGCTGTGTTTATAAGATGGGTTTGACCTTGTACGTGAACTCTTATTGTTTCTTTGGATGTTAGAGTATTTGTTTTGTTAATTTTCTTGGGACTTGTTCCTTACCAATTTTTTAAAAAGTTGGGGCACGGCGATATCCTTTTTTTATCGGAGCGGTTGATTACCGGTTTGATCCATTTGATTACTCTGTTGAGCGAAGTACAGTCGCTCACTATAAAATACCAGAATAAATACTGTCGATAGTCATATCGGAAAACTAATGTCCAAACGTAAGCGAAATGAAAAATGAAATCTCAAATAAAATAGAGGCACTAACTAACCTGTTCAGAACATTTGTGTCGGGAATCAGAAGTTCTAAAGCCATCAAGCCAAAGAAATGGTTGAAAGAAAAGGGCTTGAATTATGAGAACTTGCAAATAGGATTCAATAGTGGTCAGTTTCATCATCGTAAGAGCGAAGAGTTTAAATGTACATTTATTGAGATTGGAGTACTTACACCAAGCGATGCGGCTGTAAGAGCCCCTGAATTAAAGGCACATACTTGTTTTAGTCCGTATTCATTAGTTTTTCCTCTTAAAGACGAAAGAGCACAAATAGTAAACCTATACGCTGTTCGATGTAAGAACCACAAAATGGAGTATTTGAATGATGAAGGGCTATATCCTTGTTATCCACATCCATTAACCAACCGCCTGTACATCACAAATGACGTTTTGGATGCAGCCAGCATTCTGGAATCAAAAATCTTGAACAATAGGGATGCTGTGCTTGCCTTGAACAATGGTGAATTGAAAGAACAGCACCTGAGCGCTATTAGTAAACTGAGTCAGCTTAAGGAGATAATTATTTTTGAAACTGCTGAAAGCACCGTCATTCAACAACTCAGAGCGCCAACTATTGACGTTATGTCAGTTAGGTTACCTGATAAACATACTCTTAATGATATGTGGGTAAAATACGGTTCAGATTCAATTCTAAGCCTCATTGGTGAATTGATTACTAAAAGGACGCTTGTGATGACCCCACAGAATGAAAGTCCACTTCAGGAGATCCATAAGGGTAGGTTGTCCTTTACCACGGCTCTGGGAACATTTTATGTTCTAGGAAGTATTTCAAATGACCTCTCGACACTTAAAGGAACCATAGCCTTTGAATCCATTGGGAGCAGTAAGATGCATCGAAATAAAATGGACCTTTATGAGAGAAGCCACATCATCAGTTTTATTAAATCTGTTAGCGAGGTAGAAATCATCGACGTTAGTCAACTGGAATCAGAACTGGCTAGGCTTACAACTTGTCTGGAGAAATACCGCGAAATAAATCTTGGTCTTGATTTAGCCGAGAGAAGAAAGAATATAAACCTGTTGCCACCGGAAAAGGAAAAGGAGGCCATTGCTTTTCTATCTCAGCCTAGTGTTATTGATAGGATTGATGCTCTCATTGAAGCATCCGGAATCGTAGGTGAAGAGAATGCTCGAAAGATGGTATTCGTTATTGCTAGCACCTATAAAATGGTGAATCCTCTTCACGGAATTATTCAAGGAACAAGTGGCAGCGGAAAATCTCATCTTATAAACTCGATTGGCGATATGATGCCACCGGAAGATGTGTTGAAGATGACTAGAGTGACAAGCAAGTCATTTTATCATTACAAAGAAGAAGAACTAGTGGATAAGCTCATTTTAATTCAGGACATAGACGGTCTGGATGAAGAAGCCATGTATGCTTTTAGAGAAATGCAATCGGCCGGATTTGTCAGCAGTTCTACCATAAATAAAGATTTCGCCGGAAATCTTCAATCAGTAATTCAACTTGTAAAGACAAGGTTTGCAAGCCTTGTCGCCACCACACACACTGAAATACACTTCGATAACCTAAGCCGTTCCATTGTACTTGGGGTTGATGAAAGCGAAGAGCAAACCCTCAAAATCATTGATGCTCAAAACAAAAGGATCGCCGGACTATTTGATAGCGCTCAGGCGTTAAAAGGAAAAGAGCTTTTACAAAACTGTATGAGAGTTTTAAAATCATACGAGGTTGTGAACAAATACGCTAATCAGATCAAGTTGCCAATGAAAGCCAAGATGCAAAGGAGGCTAAACAGCCACTTTCAGGGCATGATTAAGCAAATTACACTGCTCAATCAGTTCCAAAGAAGACAGGATGAACAGGGTCGTTTAATTACAGAGTTGAAAGATTTGGTATGGGCAACTGAAATAATGTTTGATTAAATTATGTGGAAGGTAGATGAACTGGATAGCAGCCTCAGACAATTTTTCGATATGCTCAAAACATACATCATCAAGCTCGGCACTCATCACACTAGCTTTACAACTAGAGAGGTTAGACAAGCCTTTAACCTCAGTTCTTCTCAGATGCATAGATATGTGCAGGAGCTTATAAAGTTACAATACTTACAAGTCTCAGGAGGAAGCTCCAACCGTGGGTATAGATACAAGGTGAGCTATTGGGATGATATGGAAAAAATTAGACAAGAGGTGAAGGCCGATCTAATGAAACAAATTGAAGCTATCAAATAAAACAACGTGGGACACCAGAACCCAAGTCCACAAAGGATTTTGCCCTTGGTGTCCCAGAATCCCGGAGGTGTGTATATACAAGGCCAACTAGAACTTCTCCGAAGAGTCAAAAAAAATGGAAATGAATAAGAGAATAGAAATACATAACACGGCATACCAAGGTTTGATGAGAGGATTTGATACCATGATAATCGCCAAGGGGTATCGACAGACTGGAAAAACCTATCAGAATAATGTAAAAGAGTTTTTGTCGTATCTAGAATCACAAGGCATAGTTTCAGTGAAGAAGATTCGAGCAGTTGACATGGTCAGTTATTACGAATATATCGCTAACCGTCCTGCTTTCAGGGGTGTTGGCTTGCTAAAATCTTCAACTATATCCGGCAAAATGTTTTCCGTTGACTTGTTTTTTGATTATTTGTTGGACACAAAACTGCTGACAAGTAAAATCATTCTACCACGGCATAAACGCTCCGAATCTACCCAGCGAAACACAGCAACAGTAGAGGAGATTCTAATGATTTATGGTGTCTGTGAATCCAAACGAGATAAGGTTATATTGTCCTTGGCTTATGGATGTGGATTGAGACGAAGAGAGATGCAGGACCTTAATACAAATGACTTGCAGTTTCAACAGAACGTCTTGATTGTTCGTAGTGGCAAGAATTCAAAGCGAAGAGTGATACCACTTGCGCATTCAATTGTAAGCGACTTGAAATGTTATGTCTATGAAGAGCGACATCAATACCTCAACGAAAATCAAGAATTCACTGATGCCTTTCTGATTAACAAGCAAGGTAAACGGATGAATGGCGAACAGATCAACAAGAGACTGAAAGAATTGATTGGTATGGTCGGTGACCCTCGATTGACGGCAAAGGAGCTTACCCTTCATTGTCTTCGGCATAGCATTGCCACGCACCTTTTGGAAAAAGGGGCAAGTTTTGACTTTGTACGCGATTTCCTCGGACATTCAGAAATTGATACCGTACATGTTTATGCCAGACGAAGAAAAATGAGAGAGAAGCAACAGAAAATAATGGGAGGATAAATGATGACGTTTGAAAATTATTTGGAAAGGAGACACACTCGTGAGACTACAAAATGTTATTGCTATCATGTTGAAGTATTTCTGTTGAGGTATCCACAGGCCGTTAGATTGACCTACGACGGAATAACAGAATACATCAAAGAGCAATCCGGTAAGAAAAACGTAGGTGTTCAACTTGCAGCTATTAAGCGGTATTATGATTATCTGGTCGACATAGGTAAGCGTAATGACCATCCTTGCAGAAATATCAATTTACACCGCAAGAAAAAAGGCATTCAACTACAAGACCTATTTACAGCACAGGAACTGGAAAAACTGCTGGATAGAGAAAATAGGTATGAAAATCTTGAGTACCGTAATAAGGTTATAATATCTCTGATGATTTATCAGGCCCTTTCACCATCTGAACTATGTAAACTGGATTGTGATAACATCGATCTGGATGTAGGTACGGTATATGTGAAAGGAAGTTCTAAAAATGCGGCACGTACTCTTGAATTAAAATCCAGCCAAATCCTTCTCATTCAAAATTATCTGACCGAAAATCGGAGGCGAATTGTTGGAAAAAAAACAAACCGTTTCCTAATAACAATCAGAGGAGTGCCTGAAACAACGAATGGAATAAATAGCATAATTGAGCCTATGAAGCACCTATACCCGGAACGGAATCTCAACCCCTTAAGAATTAGACAAAGTGTAATTGCAAACAGGTTGAATGTTTTTAGACAACCATTGGAAGATGTACAATCGTTTGCCGGTCACAAATGGCCCAGTTCAACCGAACAATACAGCCAAAAGAATAATGGCGAACAACAGGAAAAAATTAATCTTTGGCATCCGTTGAAATAGTGAATGAAGTTCTTCTGAATACGCAAAGCTCCTGATAAATCGGAGGCTTTTTTATTTGTTTGTCTCACTATTATTCTTAGTTTTACCAATGGTGAATAGCCTAAAATATTTATTCAAACCTGTATTTTATAGTGTTTAGCAATAAAGAAATATTATTTCAAAATGAGCTTATAGGGCCTTACCGTTACGGCTTTAATGGTAAAGAGAAAGATACTGAAGGGATGGGTGGCGGACAAAGCACCTATGACTATGGATTTAGGATTTACAATCCGGCGATAGGAAGGTTCTTGAGTGTGGATCCGTTGACAAAGGGCTATCCTTGGTATACACCCTATCAGTTTGCGGGGAATAAACCTATTTGGGCTGTGGATTTGGATGGGTTAGAGGAATTGATCATTGATCAGTCAGCAGTTGATTGTGGTATTGAAATTGTGCTAGAAGCGGTTTCAGACAATGATGTTTTGTCTAAGTTCCAAAGTGAATTGACGGATTTGAATATGTCAAATGTACTTGTAATAATAACAGCTCAATTCTTAGGCACGGGAAGACATGGTACAACCGTAGAGGTAGTTAGTACATTGGGCAAAATAGGTTTGTATAAAAGTAAAATTGACCTTTTCGAAAAAAATATCAATGTCTACAATGCATTAATAAGAAATGGAAATACTGACGATGACTGGGGAGCAAAAATTATAGAAGCTGAAATAAGAATTTCTGTATTACAAATGGATATTGAAAAGAGCGAAGCACTGCTTTTGGATGTCGGTTTGACTATCGAACAAGCTCAAGAATTGAGAGAAGCTAATTCCAATTCTTCCGCAATATTCATTGTTGGCCTGAATAGCGATGAACTAGAAGCGGCGAACAAACCAGGTGATTCACAATTGCAGGCTCTGGAAAATCAAATAGAATCATACGTTCATGAACCTAGATTCCACATTTACTATAGAATAAAAAATGGGATACCGGAGTATAATGACAAAAAGCCAAATGAATTATTTCATCTTCTACAAGGTGATCCATATGAGGAGCATACATTCTCAAGAGGCTATGAAAATGAAAATGAATTAATAAGAGAATGTGGAAAAGCAGATGCTGATCAAATTAAAATGGGATCATCTAGACCAGATTGTGCAAGACAAGGTAGTGACCACCAACTTATAAGAAGCAATTCCAAGACGGCTGCTCAAAAAACCATAAAAAATCAATAAGTATGAGACGTTCAATAATTTTTATACTTACTTTTTTTACCATGTTCATGGTAGAAATTTTAAGCTTTGGTCAGACGCGTGAATTTTGGTTTGATTGTAGTAAAAAAGATTCAACATCATGCTTTCACTGTATGCTGAATTCTGAAGGATATTATAGCATACCAATGGATTTTATTGAACGAAACGACTCATTAATAATTCTGAGCATTCCACCAGAACCAATTTATACTCTTTTTTTATCATTAATTTCAAACAATCCATCGCAGTCGGTCCGAAGAAGCGTTAATTGGGAACAAGAGACGTTTGAAATGTTAGCCATTAAAGACTGGAGTAATAAAATGGATTTAAAGTGCTTTGTGGATTCGGTCTCCGTAATTTGGGACCGTGATGTGATGTTTGACATTGCAGGTAGTGTTTATTTTGATACCGGGGGTATTAATTACTACACTGTAGACATTTCTGGCCTTAACTTGAAATTGTTAAAAATTATCTGCTTTGACGGACGTGGAAAAGGAAACTATCAAGAAGCTACTATTTTGTACAGCAATTATGTCGGGCCTATTAATGGCTGGTTAACCAATCGTTTAGGTAATGCAAAGTACTTAGATAGAATTTTTTCAATCCGAAAAAAGGAATAGGCCTTAATTGCAAGAAATACATTATATTTCAATTAAACGTCAATATAGAACTCAAAGGAACTCCCTTTCTTCCAAGAATAGAAAGCTATAATTTTCAATAGTCAATCAGTGGTCAATAAAAGTAGCGGAATGCCATTATTCGAAGACGAATGGGATCATACATTTTATGTACGAGACGCAAGTAGTAATGTAATGTGCAGCAGCTCTTAGCTAGAACAAATCGAAGACTAAGAGCTGCGAATCCCGCAGAAGTGTGGATTCATGATTTTGTTTTGAGTAATCGTTTTCTCACTTCTTGTGGAAGCAGCTTTCGGCCTTGATGGCATCTCCGAAAAGCTTATCTTAGCCGAGCAACACATTTACGGCTCAGCCCGCATTGGCATGCGTGTACCCAACACCGACATAGAAACAGCATCCGTACCCTCCGAAATCTTCGAGCATTTCGAAGGAGAAAGAATGTATGAACTCACCAATCATCTGGGTAATGTACTTTCTACTGTGTCCGACTCTCGTGTAATCACACAAAGCAGCGGAACCATTACAAGTATCGAAGCTGTTTTAGTTTCTTACACCGACTACTACCCATTTGGTTCACCTATGCCGGGAAGGCAGGGACAGGTTGCTAGTGCTTACCGTTACGGCTTTCAAAACCAAGAGATAGACAAAGAGCTTTGGAATGGTGCTGTATCCTATAAATACCGAATTGAAGACCCAAGATTGGGGAGATTTTTTAGTGTCGATCCCTTAATAAAGGATTACCCTTATTATTCTGCTTACTCCTTCTCTGGGAACCGAGTAATGGATATGATTGAATTGGAGGGTTTGGAACCCACATCAATATATACAAGAAGAGAAAAACGATCTATGGAAAAATACAAGAGGAAGGAGACCAAACTGTTTAGCCATCTGCAAAACGCCGATGGATCAAGTTCTTCGAATTCCATTCGAGCAATGAATGAGGAGTTTGGTGATCGTGATTGGTACTATCTCAGACCTGAGTATAACCGCGGTGGTGATAGGAAAGCTGCTACACCAGTTGTTGATTTGATCCTTGAGTCTGAATGGACAATGCCTCCGGCAGTACCGGCACCACCGCCGCCGGCCGCTGCCCCTGGAATGATTCCTTTCCTGTTTTTTGATGTTGTCGGAACCTTAAATAAGAGTGCGGCACTTGGTGCAAGTGGGAATTTGCAAGTCGTTGTTACTTTTTCCGCGGGGGACCAGTCGGCGAATTTTAGCCTGTTTCAAGGAAATGCACCAAATGTCTTGGGTACTCGATTGATGTGGAACCAAGTATTAAGTGGTCCTGGTGCACAAAATTCACCCACCGTCGTTATTAACATAGCCAATGGAAATTTCATTACATTGGTGAGGAACAACACAGCGTTTGGCGTTTCAGGAGGAGGTGTAAATTTTGGTGGCGCAGCAGCTCCTGGGGTCATAGTGCCTGCGGTGCCACCTCCAGCCCCGGTTGCAGCACGTGCCCCTATTCCGAGACAGGTTTTTATCCATGACGATGGAAAATGGGGACGACGTTCAAGAACTACTAAAAGCGATCGCATGGAATTCCAAAAACAATTGAGAAGAATGAATTATTGAATAATGTAATATTATGGTAAGAGGATTAGTTTTTGTAATCTTCGCTGTTTGTTCTTTCCCTCTTATGTTTCAAGGACAACGGGGTGTGGTTCATTCAACGAAATTCATAGAATCGGAAAATGACACACTAGAATTGGTTCGACTTAATAAGAGAGAATTTTATATCAGGAATGTTTGTCAATCAGATAGTGTTATTAAGGAATTTCAGTTCCACTTCAGGTCCAAGAAGCTTGTTGGCATTGTTTGCGTTCAAAACGGAAGGACTTTCAAATGGTTGGATTTTGAGGTAGGCGATAAAATTCCAGGTATTTCGACTTATTACAACGAAAACATTCAGTCGGGGATAAAAAATGATTTTGATGTATACAGTGATAACCTTCCTTGTGAGAATGTTACAATTAGCACCTTATGGAAGAAAGGAGACTTCGTGATGAGGATGAATCGTTGTAATAGACAAATTCTTGACATATACGAATTTGTTCAGATGAAGGATGATGGGTATATAAATCATAGAAATGGTATTTCTATTGCCTTCCGTAAGAACAAAGTGAAGAGTATTAATAACTATGCTCTCGACTTCCCTATAGGATTGTGGATTGCCTTAAACAAAAGACAAAAAATTAAGTTTCTTCAATGGTACACTCCAGATAGGAAATTGCTTAGATTTCGAACATATTAAAAAAAATGGCTTACTGTGCTTTGCAGGTAGTATTGGTTGTGATGCATTTTATCACCTCGTTATAAAGCATTAAAGTAAGTAATTGTATATAATGTTCTTGAATTTTTGGAAGGAGGCTGTTACGTGTGGTATTCATGCCCACCAAGCATCAAAATGGCTCAAACGTGGGCTTTCAATTCATTAGGTTCATGCAACCTTTTGCAATTTATCACCTCGTAAAAAAATGAAACTCAAATTCGGCGGTCATTCGTGTATTGAAAGCTCCCCTAATAATTGAAGCGTTTTAAAAAACCTGCTCAAATTTGTTACTCATAATTTACGACACTGATCCTCCCCGAAATTCAAGCAATTAGAGCCTACCCCCATTTTTCTTCACAAATTCTGGTTTTAACCATCTTTTCCCTACTTTAGGCTTCCCTAAACTATTCTACGTATGAAGCCATTCAGACTTTTGGCATTTCGCAAAAAGTTCGCTCGGGTGCCCGGACTTACTCTCATGGAACTACTCGTTGTTCTTGCCATTATTGGGATTATAGTCCTCCTCGCCCTACCCAATTTTATGGGAGTAGTTAGTGATGCTCGTGCTCTCGAAGCCCAACAACAATTGGGACATCTGTATTCTCTCCAAAAAGCACATTTCTTTAAAGCGGCCAAATATGCCGGCGATTTGGATGAGGTGAGGTTTGAGCAGCCCAAACTTTCAAGCGAAGGAGGCGGCGCCAACTATGTGATTGAAATTATCGAGTCATCTCAAACCGGGTTTAAAGCTCGCGCACGCGCAATTGTAGATTTCGATGGGGATGGTACTTTTAATGAATGGATGATCGACCAAGATCAAAAATTAGAAGAAACGGTTAGAGATTAAAATGTACTAAGAATTGGTATGTAAAGGACACATGAAGTGATTAGAGAAATCTCAGCAATTATACTATTTGTGATACTAGCGGCATTGGCATATCAGGATTGGAAAGAACGCAAAGTAGCGCTCCTACTCTTGTTGTTGCTGCCTTTACCTCTTGTTCTTTTTTCGTATGGTGAATGGACGGGGAGAATCTCTTTTTGGAAAATTGAATACATAGAATTACTTGCTAGTTTGTCCTTTTTGATTCTGAATCTGATGGCTATGTGGGGATATTTGCGGTTACGTTATCATGATAAGCGCCGAAATATTTGGAATGCATTCGGTAGTGGTGATCTGATTTTTTTGGCCATACTTACCCTCGCATTTACATTCAAAGAATTCGTTCAGTTCTTTTTGGTGGGAACATTGTTTGCGCTTGTTTTTCACTTGATCTATTGCAAACTGAATAAACTTGCTCGTCGGGAAATTCCGCTGATTTCTTATTTCTCATTGGTTTATTTCGGCGAACTATTTGGTCGTTTGGTGTGGAATGTTCATCTCTTTAATTTCATGTAGCCAAATGACAAACATTACCACCGAACCTTTGCACATTGCACCTGAAATTCTTCAGGTTATTCGCCCGGTTCAGGCTTGGCATTATAAAGTGGTGGCGATAGAACGAAATGAAAAGGGAATCGTTTTTTGGATGGATGAGTCGATGGATCTTCAATCAACGAAAGAAGATCTGGAACTACATACCGGGGAGATAATTACTATACAACCACAGTCCTCAGAATTAATTCAACGACTTCTGGGTAGGTTCTATCGTAGAACGGAAAACGAACGTCAGTCCATTTCCTTTCAATCGCACGAAGCCGAACATTTCATAGAAAGCCTGATTGGTCAGGCACGCGAATTTGGAAGTAGCGATATCCATATTGAAATTTACGATGACAAAGCCCGTGTTCGAATTCGCATCGACGGACTTTTGGTCGAACGATACAAACTCGAAAAATCGCAGTATCCCGCGCTTATCAATCGTATAAAGATATTAGCAAAACTAGATATTGCCGAAAAACGATTACCTCAAGATGGTCGTATGGCTTTTGTGCACGAAGGAAGTAAGTTCGACATCCGTGTATCAACATTGCCCACTCTCTATGGCGAAAAAGTAGTTCTTCGTCTTCTCAACAAAGATGCTTCTCAAATTGATATAAGCAAACTTGGAATGCGCTCCGAGGACCTCTTTCACTACATGGAGGGTATCCGTAAACCTCATGGAATAGTTCTTATCAGTGGTCCAACAGGTTCGGGAAAAACTACTACGCTTTATGCCTCATTGAAAATTTTAAATGAGGAAAAAAGAAACATCCTCACTGTAGAAGACCCTGTAGAATACACCTTGGGGGGGATCAATCAGGTTCAGCTAAAAGAAAGCATAGGACTCACCTTCGCCAGCGCTTTACGTTCCTTTCTCCGTCAAGATCCGGATGTTATAATGCTTGGTGAAATCCGAGATGCAGAAACAGCGGAAATGGCCGTTCGCGCTGCATTAACCGGGCACTTAGTTTTAAGTACAATTCACACCAATAGCGCATGGGGAACAATCTCTAGATTAATTGACATGAAGATCGAACCTTTCTTGGTAGCGTCTACCCTGAACTTAAGTGTAGCTCAGCGTTTGGTAAGAAGACTCTGTTCTCATTGCAAGAAAGAATCTGAATTGCTCTCAAATGATATTCCTCTTGCTTTTAGAAACGACAAACGGATTCCTGAGAAACATTTTCTACCCGTCGGCTGTGAACGATGCCATTTTACAGGCTATAGCGGTCGAATTGCCATTTACGAAATGGTACCTGTAAATATGGAATTACAAAATTTGATACGCGAAAATGTAGCAGAACCTGTGGAGTACTATCGAAAAAAGAATATACAAAGACTTAGTGATAATGCCTTAAACCTTTATCTGGAAGGCACCACTTCATTAGAAGAGGTACTTACCATTTTATCTCATACTTAAACCGATCTACCATGAAAACGTTATTTAAAATTCTATTGGTGCTGATGAGTTCTGTTCTTATTGTTCAGAATTCTCTATGCCAAGATAGGTATGAGAAAATTCGGCAGAATCTTGAAAATCTGGTCATCGATCAACCGGGTCTTGATGAGGTATTCGAATCATCGGTAAACGGAGTCAGTCTAGCTCAATTTATACGCACCATTGGTATCAATCACAAACTCAATCTGCATGTCGGTGATGTTTCGGAAGTAAAAATGGTAAATACCTTTTCAAATGCACGTGTTCTAGATGTACTCGTATTTTTATGTAAAGAATATGACTTGGATGTTCAACTGGAAGGGGCAATTATTTCTTTCAAAGAATATAGAAAACCGCCTCCGGAGCCCATACCTTTTGAGAGTCAGCTGCCCGGTGTAACCTTTAACAATGTGACCGGATTTTTGAGCCTCGATCTGAAAAAAGACACATTGGAGTTCGTTGCCAGGGAAATTACCAAGCAAACTTTTACCAATGTAGTGCTCACACCCGATGTAAAAGACATTAAAGTGAGTGCATACATTTTGAATCGTCCGATAACCGATGCCATTGAAAAAATGTGCTACGCCAACAATCTTAAAGTAGAACAGGATGGCAATTTTTATCTTATTTCAAAGGCCATAACAGAAGTAACCGAGACAAAATCTTCAGGAAAAGATTCACCCGGTTCCAAAAAGAAAAGTTCAAACGGAAATATCCAACTATCCGTAAAGGAGGGTGATCTTATCTCTGTCAATTGCACCGATGTGCCCATTGCCGAAATCATAGACGCGGTTTCACAAGAGCTATTGCGAAACTACTTTTTGTACAGCGTACCACAAGGCAACATATCCCTGTACATCGAAGATGCAAATTATGAGCAGTTCCTTAATTATCTTCTAAACGGCACAAAATACACTTATCGAAATCAGGAAAATGTCTACTTGATTGGTGATCGAAATTTAGAGTCTCTTCGAACTACTGAATTACTAAAATTAAAAAATCGCACCATAGAAAAGGTAAGGGAGTCGATTCCTCAAGACCTTTTGACCGATGTTGACATTCGTGAATTTGTTGAATTGAATGCGTTTGTTCTTAGCGGCTCTTATCCTAAGATTCGAGAGATAAAAGATTACATCACCCAGATAGACCAGGTGGTGCCCGTAATCAGCATCGAAGTCCTGATTGTAGATGTGAATAAAAGTCGAACGGTAAGCGCCGGTATAGGTACAGGAATTGGAACACCTCCCGACCAAACAACCGGCAGTATTACCCCTTCAGCCGATTTGGAACTCAGCACCGAAACCATCAATAATTTGATCAATGGATTTAATGGTCTCGGAATAGTCAACTTGGGTAATGTTACCCCAAACTTCTATTTCAATCTTCAGGCATTAGAGACCGATGGTGTATTGCGCACAAGAAGTACTCCCAAACTTGCGACGCTCAACGGTGTAGAAAGCACCATGGCCATTGGACGAACAGAATATTATCTTGAAACAAGAAATGATATCATTGGCACTCAAAATCCATCCTTATCGCAGCAACAAATTTGGAAATCGGTAAACGCAGATCTTACTATTGTTATAAAACCGATTGTTTCCAGTTCAGAACAAGTTACTCTCGAAATTACCGTATCACAAACCGATTTCACCGAACGCATTAGTGAAACTGCTCCTCCGGGTACTGTAAGTCGCGACTTTAAATCAAGTATACGAGTAAAAAACGGAGAGATGATTTTGTTGGGTGGTCTTGAGGATAAGTCTACAACGCAATCAGGGACAGGTTTGCCCTGGGTTTCTAGAGTTCCTGTTTTAAAATGGTTTTTTGGAAACCATACACGTGCAAAAAGCGATAGCAAATTGAGCATTTTTATCCGTCCTACCATTTTGTACTAAGTGATGATTGCTTCCATCAAAAGAAATCTGAGAGAAAGCTACCAGCTTGTAGTACTTCACTGCAAGGTCATGGACGATGGATCCTATCAGTATCGTTTTGTTCAATTGGAAAAGAAAGGTTCCAAGGTAAGTATTACGCTCGATTTGAAAGAAAGTAGTCATTGGGAAATAGTTTCTAAACAACTCAATCGTAAAATTCCCATAGCGCTGCTCATTTCTGGAAAAGGAGTCTTGCTTCGCGAAACAGAACTAAGTGATGAAAACCCTATAAATAAAGCTCTTCCCGGAGTGGATCCGAAAGAATATACTTCTGTAAATAGTTCATTGGAAAATAAATGTTTCGTTTCACTCGCACGAAGAAAGCTGATCGAACAAGTAAGCGATCAAATCACGAAAGAAGGTTTTCAAGTAGTATCCGTTATTCCGGGTTTTGGAGGATTGATAGAACTCGCTCAGGTATTGCTTCCCACTGAATCCTCGGTAGATATAGACGATTGGACTTTTGAAAGAGCCAACAACCGAATTCACCAAAAACAATCACACGAGAATTTAAAATACCAAATCGGTGCTCAATGGGTAGATTCACACATGCTGCCATCTTTTCTTTGCGGTTTGTCTTTTTGGATGGATTCGTTGAACGCAAGTTGGCAACCGGAATTGATCCTCCATGGCAAATCGGAAATGGAACTTGGCAATCAATTCCGAAGACTTATTGCCGTTGGAGTTTTCGTGATCTTTGGGCTCTTGGTTCTGAACTTCCTTTATTGGTCGAACCTGCAAAAAGATGAGCAGGCCCTGATGGCACAAATGGGAACGACCAAACCGGCACTAGACAATTTAAAAGTCCTGGAAAATGAACTGAAGGAGAAAAAACTATTGGTCGACAATTTGGGCTTGTCAAGAAATGTGGATTTGTCGCTCTTAGCCGATAAAATAGGACAATCTCTTCCGGAAGAAATTGTGCTTTCAAGAATAGCCCTGTGTCCGGTCGAAGGAAAGATAAAAGTTGAAGAGGAAATAAAGTTTGGAACCTCACGCATAGTTCTCTCCGGCGAAACTCAAAAAGGTAGCTCGGTGAATAGTTGGTTAGCGATTTTGTCAAAGGAAACATGGGCTAAACACGTCGAACTTGTTCGCTATGAAACTCGTCAAGGCATTGGTTATTTTGAAATGAATCTGGATATTTGAAAACAGGTTTAACATATCAACGAAAAAATTGGCTACTCCTACCGGGGTTTCTCTTGGCGATATTTTTTTGTTATCAATATGGATTCAAAAGAACACTCGAACTTCGTTCTAAAATAAATGATTTGAAGGCGCAACAAGCCAATTCTGTTGGCATTGAATCGCGTGAAATGGCTCTCAAAACAGAGCTTGGGGATTTAAATAAAATGTTGAGCCTTTCCCAAAGTAAGCGTGATGAGGTACAACGTAATTTTTTACAACTCACACAGGAAATAGCAGACAGCCTCCACATTCGTATTTCGGAGGTAAAGCCCCTACATACCAAGGAAAGAGACAAATTAGTAATTGTCAATTCTTGCATTGTACTTGAAGGCAATTATTCCGGCATTCTAAAGGCGCTCCAATCTTTGGAAAATCAAAGTGACGAAGCCCGAGTTGTTTCTTGTGATTTTCGAAGTCAAAAAGATCTGAAATCAGGTATTAAAAAATTATATTCTACCATCTATGCTCAGTCGATATTATACAAATAGAATACTAGTAGTACTTGTTTTAATGTGCCTAGTGTACTCTTGCAAGGACATTATAGAAGAAGACGTTTCGAATGAAACCATAGTTCTCATTTCACCTGCCGACTCTTTGTTGAGTTCTTCTCTTACTCATCAGTTTCGCTGGAATGAAGCAGAGGATGCATTCAACTATCGCTTTCAAGTGGCCTCTCCAAACTTCGAAACCCCGAATGAAATTTTGGCTGACACCTTGGTCTCCGAAAACTCGTTGTACTGGACGCTTTATCCGGGTACCTTCCAATGGCGTGTGCGGGCCGAAAATGCCGCCTCAGAATCCCAATACACAACAAGAACTTTATTTCTAGATTCAGCAGAAACACTTTTTGGAGAAACAGTTATACTCCTCGCCCCTATTGATAATGAATTCACGAATGATGAATTGATAGAATTTACATGGCAATCACTTGACAATGTAACGGCTTATATACTCGAAGTTTTGGATGAATCAGGTACTGAGATTGAATACACATATTCTACCGACGAATTGTCTGCAATTATTGAAATGGGTGAAGGTGAATACCAGTGGAGAGTATATGCTGTCAATGGAATACCCTCAGTGAGCAATTATCAGCAACGAGATCTAACCATTGATCTCACTTCACCAAGCAATCCCTCGCTAACACTTCCTATGAATAATCAAAGTGTTATATCCGGCACAACTCAAAACTTTCAATGGACCGGTGGAAGCGATGGACTTTCAAATGTGAGCGATAGCCTTTTCTTTTATAGCGATGCCGCATTATCCATAGAAATTGATTCTTTTCTAGGGCAAAATGATTCATACCTTTTAGACACAAATGACCTCGGTACCGGAACATTTTATTGGGTAGTTCGAACCTATGATCAGGCCGGTAACTATAGCCAAAGTTCATCCCGCATATTTATTGTCAATTGATAATGTCGGGGAAAAAAATTAAAATAGTTCTTATGATTCTGATCGTCTCGGCGGTCTGGGGAAAGATTATATACGAAATAGTAATGAATCAAAAAACAGATTCTTCGACTTTCCAAGTACCTGTGCTTTCCAAGGTTGAAGAAATTGTTCCGGTTCTCGAAAAGAATGAAAGCTTGAACCTAAACTATTCGGATCCTTTTCTAAAATTCAGCATTCGATCAAATGAACAAAACCAAACAAATAGATCACCGTCAAGAAAGGTAAAGAAACAGGTAGAAGTAAAAGCACAAGTTCCCATTAAATGGCCTGCTTTGGAGTATTTGGGCATGATGAAGTCGAAAGATAGAAATGCCTCTTTGGCGATTCTAAAGGTCGGCCAAGAGGAATATGTGGCCGGAGCGAATGAGTTTGTCATGGAGTGCAAAATTATTTCGGTACAAAAAGATTCTGTTGTGGTTTCCATGGAAGGTGAATTTAAAACACTAAAACGATGAAATTATTTTTACTACTTATATATAGTTTATTGGCATTTTGTGTTCAGGCACAAGTGGTAAAACGTGAAATTGTACAACCCGATGGAAATGCCATTATCCATTATGAAGCGAAGTCTTCTACCTCCGTAGATGGACGGCTTGACGCGAAAGAGTTCTTTTGGTTCGATATGTCGGAAATACAAAAAACCATGAACGGCTACCGTGGAAATCTTCTTCATGGTGAAGCCACATTTTTTTACAAATCCGGACAACTGAGAGAGCAAGGTCGATTCGTGCATGGTTTAAAACATGGTGTCTGGAAAAAATGGAACGAAAGTGGAACGCTGGTTCAACAAGAATTTTGGAAGTCAGGACTATTACATGGAACACAGGAAGTATATGACCAACGTGGAATATTGGTTGGACGGTATTCGTATAAACAAGGTGTGCTTCACGGAAAGACCGAAGATTTTTCGACCGATCCACCTATTGTTAGAAAATACAAGAATGGGCGCGAACAAGTAAAGCAAGAGAAAGCACAAAAGCCGGAAAAAAAATTAAAAGGTGAAATAAAGGAGATGGAAGAAGTAGATAAAGCTCCCGAATCCGATGAAAAAACGAAAAAGGAAAAAAAGGACGATAAAACTCCCAAAGAAAAAAAATCCAAGAAATAAACCTCATTTACGCTAGATATCACTAAATCAACCAAATGAACTACTCAACCAAAATCAAAGGGTCGGCATTGTTTTATGCGTTGATGATATCCATGGTTGTAGGAATAATTTGCACCGCATTTGTTCTTTTGCGTTTTACGCACCTAAAAGAAAATTCGCTCATTGGAGGTCAACTTAGTCTTTTATCAAGTGTGAAATCGGCCTCGGCCTTGGTAAAAACAATGGGGCACCAATGTCCCCAAGGATGGGTAGACTTATTCGAAGAGCAAAAGGACTCTGTCTTTATAAGGTCCGGTCGATGGGGAGCTTACACCTTTGGTTATGTTCGTGCACAATCTCACGGTCACTTCGAAGAGCAAACACTTCTATATGGTTCATCCCTACATGCATCCGAAAAAGTGGCCTTGTGCATGTTGAACAGATACAACAACCTTTCAGTTTGTGGTAATACCCGTTTGGTCGGAAAAGTTATGTGTCCAAATGCCTCGGTGAAACGAGCATACATTGAAGGTCAAAATTATACGGGAGAAAAGTTGGTCTATGGCGAAATCCTTGAATCTCCTAAATCGTTACCGGCAGTAAGCGAAGAGTTCCTAACCGGTATTCAGGAATTATCCATTTCTCAACCTTCCGATTCATTGGTTTACTACAATAGCAATATCAAAGAATATCGTCAATCATTCGAAAAGCCAACGTTGCGTGTTCGAATAATCGAAGACTCTATCCGATTGACCGATGTTAGCTTTAGTGGAAATGTGATTCTTGAATCTCTAGGCACTATCGTGTATAGCGCTGATGTTACATGGGAGAACTCCCTTTGTTTTGCCTCCGACATTTTTATTGAACCTGAATTTAAAGGTAAAGGACAGTTTTTTGTTCGTCAACATTTTCAATGCGATTCCCTACTCACTTTGGATTACCCATCATTCATTGGTAATTTTGAAACAGATGTTAGTAGTGATGTCGTGATATCCATTGGTAAAAAAAGTTCCGTAAGTGGTGGTATGTGCCTTACCGATTTGCAAAGCTCCGACGGCCTAATTTCCATGAGTGAGCAATCCTTTGTGAGAGGACTGATTTATTCCGAAGACGCCGTTGAAATAAAGCAGTCCATGAAAGGAAGTGTCTTTTGTTCCAGAATTTATTTAGGAACATCTGCTGCCAAATATTACAACCACTTACTTAACGCCGAACTTGACGCAACGGCACTTAGACAAGATTTTTGGATTCCGGGAATTTTTCAAAATGAAGAATGGAATGAAATGCTTGCGCTTTAAAGTAAGAGCTTCCATGCTCATCGAATCGCTTATCGCAACGGCTATTGTTGCGATTGTGCTGTCCATTGGTTTAACTGTAATCTTCGGTTCTGTGTGGAATAGCGGATCTTTTCAAGAGGAACTGGCCTTTAGAAAAATAATGAGTATTGAAGCAGAATATAGAACCGGACAATCGCAAGAAACGTATTGGGAATTGGATCAAATGAAAATTCAGGCCTCTACCCGACTTCGAGCTACACACCTTCAAGAAGTTGAACTTGAGGCCAAGGATGCTTCGAACAAGATCTTGGTGATACATACTTTTTTAATGGTCCAACCATGAAATTAAAGGCCATTACTATATTCGAACTACTGGTCTTGATCATCGTATTTTCAATACTATCACTCATAGCTTTTAATACAGTCGATATTTTCAAGAATGGTCTTATCAATACAATGAACCGAAGCAGCGAACATGTTGACTTAAATAGTCTTCATTGGAAAATCGCGCGTACACATCAAGTCTGCGATAGCGCAATTATTATAGGTGATAGTCTATATTGGTTTAATAATGGCGATACTACCTTGCTGGAATGCAGTGATTCGTACACTGTGTTTTCTATTCATGGAGTATCAGATACTATTCAAAGCAAAAGCATATTGCGAAGTACAAATATTTTAGATCAGACCCATTTTATTAAAACCATTGAACTAGAAATGGGAGTAGACCAAACGGAAACATGGCTATTTGAAAAGACTTATCCCTCAGAAATTACCGCTAACAAAAACAAGACTGATCTGTGAGTGTAGATTTGAATCAATACAGAAAACCTGTGGTCGAGGAAAAGCAATCCCAGAGCGAGTTGTGGAAATTGCTGAACAAAGATATATCATTCGGTCGGAAGAAGATTTCAGATAAATTCAAAGAATATTTCTATAGTGAATTAGGACTTTTGTTGGAGTCCGGATTAGACATTCAACAAGCCTTAGATTTAATAGAACAGGACCAAAAATCTGCTCTGAATAAAAAGTTGACCCGAAGTCTGAACGAGCAAGTAACGGGAGGTCGAAGTTTATCTGATGCTTTGGAGGAAAGCACTTATTTCGACACCTTTGAAGTTAACACTTTACGCATCGGAGAGGAAACCGGAAATCTCGCAATGGTGACCAAGGAACTTTCCATTCACTTTCAGCGCAAGCAGGAATTAAAGAGACAGTTGATTGGAGTATTCGCCTACCCTGCCTTCGTTCTTTTTGTGAGCGTAGGAGTCGTTTATTTTATGTTGAATTACGTAGTGCCTCTTTTCTCCGACGTCTTCAAACGATTTGGTGCTGATCTCCCTGCTCTTACACAATTTATCATCAAGCTCTCCGAAATGGTGAGCAAATACTCGCCATACGTTGGCCTATTGATTCTATTCCTCTTTATATTTCTTCGTGTATCGCGAAAAAAACTCTGGTATCGCAAGTGGACAGCCAAATTCATAACGAAGATTCCTATATATGGCACTATGGCGAATCAGATATACTTATCGCGTTTTTGTCAAGCCATGCATTTGCTCACCCGCGCCGATATCCCCTTGAATACTGCCTTCGAGCTCACCAAAAAGATGATAAGATATTACCCACTCGAAGAAGCCTGTGAGAAAATGAATGAAAACGTTTCAAAAGGCCTGACAATTTCCGGAACAATGGATAGTCTTCCTATTTTCCCAAAACGCATGGTCTCGCTTGTTCGCGTAGGCGAAGAAGTCAATCAACTTGCCGTCATCTTCGGAAAACTCAGCACCGATTTAAGCACCGACGTAGAGCATAAATCCAAAACCCTCGGCAAACTCATCGAACCCGCGCTCATCCTTATCATTGGAATTTTTGTCGCGGTGATTCTTATTGGAATGTATCTGCCGCTGTTTGAGATGAGTAGTTTGGTGAGGTGAGGGTTAAAGGTCCTCTGATTGAATTCGGACCTCAGATACTTTAACTTTTTTAACGGATGTACATTCCATAATACTCTCATCGAATATTACAATATTGTTCCCGCCCTCATGAACGGAACTCTTGAATTTTATTCCTTGAACATTTGTGAACACCTTTATAAACTCGCAAATAAATTGGGTTGGAATGTAGTCAAGTTCCGAATCATATCGACGCATCGGTCTGGAGAGATCTATACTTATTTGCTTTTTCAACAAGGTTGATTTTATCCTTTTATTGACCTCTCCTGGATAAAATAATGCTGGAGTCTCTGTAAAATCAGAGATAATAATAGGATCTTCCATGGATGATAATGGTACAAATTTTCCTATGCTTATTTCATCCAGAAAAGAACCACGTACCTCATACAAAACGGTACTCTCATTGTCACTCAAATACAAAAAAGGAATACCCTCGGGATTTGCTCTACCCGCAACAGAATCTTCTCGAGGTGGGGCGTACATTTCATTAGGGCCAAATATATCCTCGTTCGCATTGTGATGAAGCCTACCACGATAAAAAATGTCGCCTTCACCAATTTTTACCTTACTCTCAAAAAAGCTGTCCCAGCCTAAGTCTTCTGTAAGATATTCAATGTTCGAAACATATCTGGTTTCCCAAATCAATTTCTCCTTAAAGATGGTCCAATAATTAATATTATCCAATACTTCCTCATTGAAAGTTACCGTAGCATTAGCACTTGAAATTTCTGAGTGAATTCGACTCAATACTTCATTCAAAATTTCAATTCCTGTTTTAGGCTCCCTGAAAAAGTCCCAATTCTCTTGGATCTGACTGAACAAATCCTTCTCTCCATCTTTTAATGAAAAGTTCAGCATCAACTCAGAAAAAAACTCTAAAGTCTCGTCGATGTCAATGATTTCAATTGCCTTATTAGAACATACATCACAATCTCCGAAAATGTTCTGGGATTCAATAAAGCCGATTAATTCTTTGTCGGCAAAACAATCTTTACAAACAAACTTCATTGTATTATGGAAGTAGACCGTTTACGACTAATAAGTGATTTTTTATAGAAATCTTTTTCACTACTCCCAATCCCGGATACTTAGACTCCTCAAAATACAACTTTAATTCTTCGATTGCAGAATTAATCAAGGGAAGCTTATCGCAAAACTTCAAGGCTTTATCAGCAGCCTCTGCGAATTTACCCTGTACGTTTGCAATTGAATCGTTACTTTCAGAGGTGAAATGGCTAATCCATATCTGATCTTCATTGTTTTTATAAGTCAGGTGAATTACAACGGCTCGTGGAGTGCTTCCTCCATCAATGAATTCACTTGGCAAAACGGTAAAATCCGAAAATCCCTGGTAATTCTCCTCTTTATAAAACAAATGTTCTTCAGAAAATTTGTGCGTTTGGATTGTTAGAAAATCAGCGTTTTTCTGTTGCTTTTCAAAAACGTCGTCTAATCGAATATAAAATTTCCCAAGAGACTTTATGAACCTGTCGAGACTCCTATACTTGTTCGGTTGTTCTAGCACAATATGCGTGATAGCCGGATTTTGACATGCTCTTTTAAGTTCTTCTTCACTCGTAAATCCCTCACGACAAACCAACATACAATCATTGAATTCATTAGTCTCGATGATTGTTTCAATGAATTTCAGATTGTCCCTGAATAGGAATGCAGGAACAAATTTCGAATTCTCCAATTTGGAGATATAATCCACAAAGAAACTAGAATCCCCTGAGGCTTCCCCAGTTGTTGAGTTGACAATTAGATAAGCCTTGAATTCCTTGGATTGAAACACTTTGTTTGCAAGGTCTAAATTACCCGTTGAATCCTTAACAGGCTCCAAAATCGGAACAATGTTGGTTATTGCCCTATCAGAAACTAATTCACGTAGTGCAATTAATTCGAACTGTCGTGCGCGGAGATAAGGGAAGTACATACCTATACCAGTTTACATGATAACTTAGCAAGCAGATTTTCTCTTTCAACTTTATCCAGATTCAAAGCAAGACAAATCTGATTCAGCTCATTATTTCTTTTTTTGAAGAAGGAATTGTTTACCTCCCGCTTCTTCATAGTTGCTATGAAAATTTTGTTCAAAATTGGGAAAGGTATTTGAGCGATCAAGGACTTGCAAATGCCGAATTGGTTAAATGAATTCATAGCCGGAATATGCGGGAAATGTGACTTTACAATACTCAAATACTCCTTAGTATGCAACACTTCCATGAGAACACTCACATCTATGGAATTATTGACGATCGGCTTCCTAAAACTTTCAAAAGTAAAATTCTCTCCGTCGTATCCAATGATTCCGACGGTTTTATCAATTCCAGAATACTTTTGCAACTGCTCTTTTGGAACAACTATATAGACTTCATTAAATATCTTTTTGTATTCCGACAACTGCATCGAAAGTCGAAATTCTGTATCCAAAATTGTTTTTATTTCGAATGCCTTGGAAACACCATTGAACATCGCTAAATCAACAATAGCTTTTCCTAGCTTGAACTCATTAAAAATAATGGAGTCGCAATTCCCAAGTTCTTTGATCAACCATTCATTAATAAATCCATTCTTTAATACATACTCGTTTGGATATTGCTTTTCGAGAATTCGATAAGTTTCACGGATCACATTCAAATAGGCATGCCCTTGGTATTTTTCGTAGTGACCGTACCTCTTAAGTTTGACGTCAATAGATTGAAAGTCGTTTTTGAACCATCGTAATACTTCTCCCCGGGAAAAAAGCGAGGAATAGTCCCTAAGTTGATTGGTGGAAAAGGTCATGTCAGTTCAGATGGTTCGCAAATATATTGAATTTAAGCACCCTTTCCAGTTCCTTTGAGTTTTGATGGCATATTCAAAATGCAGAAAATCCCAAGTGTTCAAGAGGATGAGTTCCCAAAATAACAATTGAAAATTAGTCATTTCCGGCACAAAATAGAATTCACCCTGAGTTGAAAAATGGATTTGCGGATTTCATATAGGGGTGGGGCCCCACTTCACCTAGTCCCTTTGGAAGGGTAGCCCAAAATTGTAAATATCATTTAGGGAGTGCAACCACCTGCACCCCACTTCATCCCCAAGGTCTCCATTCGTTGTAAAATTCATTAGGGGTGTTGCCCTCTTTACCCGGTCCTTTCGGTGGGGGTAGCCCAAATTTGTAAATCATCACATAGGGGGTGCACCACCTAACCACCCCATATCGCACCCATGAAGCTAAAATTATGATTTTTCCACGAGGGGGTAGACCCAAATAAATGATCAACACCACTACTTTGAGGTGTGGTGTGCTTGCCCTCTCAAATTTCACCTCAACCGGAACACCCCTACCCACGGGTGCCCTTAGACTCGTAAGTGCGATTTCAAAATTCCGTAACATCGGAAAACTACCATCTTTTTAAACCAATTCGATCAAATAAACGTCTATACCACCCCTTAAACGTTTAAATCTTTTCTCAACCATTTAAAGTAAAAAATTCAAGCTGAAATAATTATTTGCAACTGGGTATAAATAATGCGAAAAACACGATGATGGACCTGAAGCAGAATGCCATTTGTTTCACCGCGATGAAAATAATGGACATTCTTTTACTCCGAATACAAATATTTCAGTTTTGAACTCTATGACACAATAAAGCCCATTTGCTCGGTAATTCGAACTTATGGGCCAAGTCTTTCAATAAGAGATTTCGATAAATACGACAGAATTCTGGGACTGGAACGGCTTGTACAATTCAGTCATTTTCCACTGGAGTCAAATAAATCATCCTTTATTTGCCCTTCACAGTGATATACCTTAGAAACATTTGTTTATCACAAATGGGTTGCTCAGCTGGGGTGATAGTGACTACCGGCTCCGGCCAATTTTCTAGTTGAATTCTCAGTTTATAGAGAATTGCAAGTCCCGTCTTTTTTGCTTTCGCAATCCGATTGTGAAAAGCCGATCGACAAATTCCTTGACAGTACTTCTTATCGCTTCGTCCAGAAAAAACCTTTTTACAATGTAGGCAAGTGCCTTGTGTTGGTATCAATTTTTTCATCGCTTATACTTTTTGTTTGTTCAATCGAATCGCTAGATTATTCATGTCCTCTTCGAGTTTTTTGTCTATGAGTTTGGCATAGTGCTGCGTCGTCGTTAGGTCTTTATGCCCGAGCATGGCAGATACACTTTCAATAGGAACCCCGTTACTCAGTGTTACCGTTGTAGCAAAAGTGTGACGTGCTATGTGAAAGGTCAAACATTTGGAAATTTGACAACTCGTGGCCAACTCTTTTAGGTATTTATTCATCTTTTGATTGCTTGGTACTTTAAAAACCAAGGCTTCAGGATCGCTTGAATTCAATTCAGGTATAGAAATATGAATAAGAGAAATTGGAATATCAAGCAAAGGAACATTCGTACGAGTATCTGTCTTTTGTCTTCTGGTCCGAATCCAATAGCGCCCTTGTTCATAGCAAATATGTTTTACCCTAAGGCCTTTTAAATCGATATAAGCCAAACCTGTATAACAAGAAAACAGAAAAAGATCTCTAACCTTTCGAAGTTTATCTGTTGGTGGTTCAAATGATATAAGTCGCTCTATCTCCTGTTCTGATAGATAATGTCTGTCCACCGTCCTCAAGCATATTCTGAATTGCAAAAATGGATCATTGGTCATATATCCATGTGCCCGTGCATGATGTGTAACAGACTTGAAAGTTTGGATGTACTTCATTGTGGTGTTATGACTACAGCCATTTTGTCTCAAATGAACCTCTAAGTTTTCTATAAATGCTAAATTTATTTTACTGAATGGCAGGTCAAGGACTTTGTATTTAGTTGCTATCATTGCTTCCAAATGAGTTTTACATCTGCGATATTTTTGAATCGTCGCCGGAGTATTATTTTTTCCTTGCAATTCAAGTTTGCGGCCGATCATCCGATCCATCAATTCCAAAAGATGAACTTCCGCTGAATTCAACTTACTCGAACCGGTCAAACGATTCCGTATTAAATCCACCGTTGGTTCAATTCCCTTCATCAATGCTTCCTGATAAATCTCCGTCGCCTTATGTCGATATTGATGGATCATATGGGCGATGTGGGATTGATCATCCGACTTCGATTTTAATCGCTGGTTTTTAGAATCCCATTGGTCCGGATCCAGATCTTTTCTCAGCGAGATGAGAGTGTAAGAAGTCCCAACACTAATGCGCAAAAAAAGAGTGTGAAGCTTTTCGCTCCCGGTTTTTCGCTTTGTGGTGATGCTAATTTGTAAGGGTTGTATACTCATTGCACTAATATTTTTCAAATTAATGCCATAGACCAACAACCTCTGAGCGAAGAATAGCGAAGCTTTCCGCTAATTTCAACAAGCAAACTTTTTGAAGTACGAACCACATTCGGTTCTTTTCAAGTCTTCAAAATTCCGCTCCTATTTCGCTCCAAAAAACAGGTGAAAAACGGCATTTTTTAGCGTTTTTCTGCGGATTTGCCCTAAAACAAAAAAGCCTCGCAATGCTAGCATTTGCGGGGCTTTTCGCTTTTTGTCGCCTCTTTTCAGGCTTACTTTAGCGGAGAGGGGGGGATTCGAACCCCCGGTACCGATTGCTCAGTACGACAGTTTAGCAAACTGTTGGTTTCAGCCACTCACCCACCTCTCCAATATTTCTAAAAACCACACCTCGCGGCGCTTTCCCAAAATAGCTGTTTTTTGGGTCGGCAAATGTAAGAAGATTGTATTGCTCCAAAAGAACCTTTTAAAAGTGATGTGAAAAATTTCCGCTCCTGTTTTGCTCCAAACTAGCGATTACATCTTCAACATCAGCCAAACCATAACGCTCAAAAGCCCGAATGACAATATATTCAGAATGATTCCGGCCTGAAACATGTGCTTTGCCCTCACCCATCCACTGCTGTACGCAATGGCATTGGGAGGGGTACTCATCGGAAACATAAAATCGCAACTAGCCGCTATGGTAACCGGAATGGCAAACAACTCGGGCGATTTGCCTGCCGCAATGGCCAATACGGCTACTACTGGAACAAAAATGTTCACCATCGCCAAATTGCTCATTAATGCCGTGAGAATCAGACCCATTAAACACAAAATGATCAAAAAGGGCAGTAGGTCAAGCTGACTTAAAAACTCCATTTTACTTTTTAGTAAATCCAATAATCCACTAGGTTTAAAGGCCTTTGCTAAACTCAAGCCTCCACCAAACATCAGCAATACGCCCCAATGCAGGTTTTTTGTGTCCTTCCATTCCAACACATTCTTTTTGTCTTCCTGATGTCCGGGTATTAAAAACAAACTGATACCGCAAAAAATGGCAATTCCAACATCAGTTAATTTAAAAGCAGGGAATAATTTGATAATCAAGTCCTGCGACATCCATAATATGGCTGCCAAAAGAAAAACGGCAAAGGTGGCTTTTTCCGGAAAAGACCATGGCCCTAATTGTTTAAGTTCGGTATCGATCAACTCCCCTCCCTTCTCCATCTGACCCAACTTGTTTGGAAAAACCAGTCTTGTCAACACAAAATAACCAAGAATTAAAAGCACAAGGGCAAAAGGAAATCCGATTTTCATCCAATCGAAAAAGCTAACTGTTATATCGTGGTTAGACTCTAGATAAGCCTTCATAGCCCCGTTTGGCGGACTTCCGATCACAGTAGCTATTCCACCTATGCTGCTACCGTATGCTATACTCAACATAATGCTAGTGGAGAAATTGCGGCGACCTTTTTCAGTGCCATAGGTGGGATCGGCCAATATTAAGTTCACCACCGATGTTGCAATCGGAAACATCATTAATGCTGTCGCCGTATTGCTGATCCACATACTTATAAGAAAACATGCACTCAAAAATCCAAAAACGATACGGTTAGCGCTAGACCCAAATAGATGAATAATCATCAAGGCTATACGCCTGTGCAAGCCCCATTTCTCCATCGATAAGGCTATCAAAAAGCCGCCGAGAAACAAAAAGACCATCCTGTCGCCATAGGCCTGACTTGTTTCCTCCACCGACAATATCCCCATCAAAGGGAACAATATTAAAGGAAGAAGCGCCGTAACTGCCATGTGTACGACCTCCGAAATCCACCAAATCAGCATCCAGCCCACAACTCCAATTAGGGCAGCGGCCGAAAAACCGAGTCCAAATGGATTGAGAAGAACCGAGATCACAAAAAGGGCCGGACCGGCATACAATGCAACTTTGCTCGTCATGGATGCGAAGAAAAGCTATTCGCACCGCCCCTACAACAGCAGAGAGAACTACTTTTGCCGCAAACCGCGAATGATATGTCTGAAACCACAGCACCCCGCAAAAACGATTTAATCGAGATCACCATCGAAGATCTCGCGTTTGGAGGGGTTGGTATTGCAAGAATCCCTACGGACCAAGGTCAGTTCGTGGTATTTGTGCAAAACACCATTCCGGGTCAACGCGTAAGTGCTCGCGTTACAAAAGCGAAAAAATCATTTGCCGAATGTCGACTCGAACAAATCCTAGCTCCTTCGCCGGATGAACTTTCGATCCCTTATCAAAGTATTCCCGGGGCCCCGTATGCCACCCTGCCAATCGATCTTCAGGTAGAACTTAAAAAAAGAACTGCCCTTGATCTTTATCGCAAAATCGGCAAAATTGAGGACATCGAAGAACGAATGGATCAAATGATCCTCTCTCCGGCTGTTTGGCATTATCGCAATAAAATGGAGTACTCCTTTTCTGCCATTCGATTTGATTTGGAAACGCAGACTGTTATCGACGACTTCGCTCTTGGTTTTAAACATCGTGGTACATGGTGGATGGTCGAAAACCTCGATCGAGATTCAGGACTCTTCGATCAGCACTTGGAAAAATCGCTGAAAGGAATCAGGAAATGGTGCGAAGACAGTGGTCTTCCGGCCTTTCATCCTCCCGGCCGACATGGTTTTTATCGATTTCTTGTTGCCCGAAAATCGTATTTTTCCAATCAGCTGCTCATCAATCTCGTGACATCAGATCAAGGTTTGGATGCATTTGACACAACCGGATTTGTGAATTTGATGAAACAAACCTTAGGTGAACGTCTAGCAGGATTGTTTCATACCATCAATACGGATATGGGTGACCGTGTAACTCCCTTGGAAGGTTCATCGAAATTACTCTATGGTACGCCAAAAATTGTGGAGGTTTTAAATGGCTTGGAATTCGAAATTTCGATGGAAAGTTTTTTTCAAACCAATCCGAAATGTGCCGAACGACTCTATCATAAAGTGGTGGAATACGCCGGTGAGAATACGGAGAAAGACAAATATATTTTCGACCTTTTTTGCGGTACCGGTACCATTGCTCAACTACTGGCAAAAGGAACAAAAGAGAAAGTCGTGGGCGTAGATATTGAAGAATCCGCTATCGAAGACGCCAAACGAAATGCACGTAGAAATCGCATCAGAAACGTTGAATTTCACGCCGCTGATGTCGGTAAATTTTTATTGAAATATCCTCATTACCGCGATCGCATTTCCACCATTATTCTCGACCCTCCACGTGCCGGTATAGCTCCCAAATCGCTCGACAAAGTGCTGGCTTTGGGTGCTAGAAGAATTGTCTATGTATCCTGCAATCCTGCAACACAGGCAAGGGATGCAGAGATTTTGATGAAGGCGGGATATCAATTAAAAAAAATAAGTCTGGCCGATCAGTTCCCGCATACTTCCCATATCGAAGCAATCGCTCTATTTGAAAAATAATGGATAAAAATTATTGGCATAATCGCTGGGAGCAAGGAGAAACAAAATGGGATATCGGATACATTTCTACACCCCTCAAAAACTTCTTTGATCAGCTTACAAATAAGGAACAAAAAATCTTGATTCCCGGGTGTGGCAGCGGTTACGAGGGCGAATATCTTTGGAGAAAAGGATTTACGAATGTGTATCAATTAGACATTTCCGAAATACCTCTACAAAAATTTCATCAACGTGTTCCTGAGTTTCCGAAAGAGCAACTATTGGCAACAGATTTTTTTGCACTCGATGGTCCCTTTGATCTCGTAATTGAGCAGACATTCTTTTGCGCTCTTCATCCCGATCTCAGAAAAAATTACGCCTCTCACATGTTTAGTATTTTGGCAGACGGAGGTAAGATCTGTGGACTTATGTTCAATTTTCCTCTTACCGAAAATGGCCCGCCTTTCGGTGGAAGTAAGGATGAATATGAAACCTTGTTTTCGCCATTCTTTAAGATACATCGAATGGAACAAGCTGAAGATTCAATTGAACCGCGAGCCGGCAATGAATTCTTCGTTGAACTTCAAAAAATCTGATAACTTTGAATCATGGGAAAGGAAAGAGTTTTGGTGTTAAATCACCAACAAATTGATCAGAAAATTACACGTATGGCTCACGAGATTCGTGAAAACCATTACCCGGAAAAAGAAATATTTCTAGTAGGGGTTAAAGGCAAAGGCGAACGCATTGCAGCTTATATCGCCGAACTACTTAACGTACTTCCCGGAATGAGTGTGCGCTGCCATACCATCGAATTGAATAAAGACGAACCCTTGAAACATGACTTTCAGTTTTCGGGAAACCTAAAATCTTTGAAAGGCAAACCGGTTGTCTTGGTCGATGATGTGATTAACTCCGGCCGTACATTAATTTACGCTGCCAAGTTTTTGTTGGATGCCGAACCTCGTCGCTTAAGTACCGCTAGCTTGGCAGATCGTTTTCACCGAACCTTCCCCATTCGAGCCGATTACGTGGGCATTACCTTATCTACGAATCTCAAAGAACACGTAGCTGTCGAAATTTCGAAAGGCAAATGGGCCATGTATCTCGAATAATTTAGAACCGTACACAACCTTCGATAGTGTTTTCCCGTTATTCACCCTTGAAAAAGTAACCTAAAAATGAAGAAATTTCTCAAAATCTCAGGCATCACCTTACTCGTTTTACTTATTGCCATCATAGCTCTACCCTTTTTATTTAAAGGTAAAATCATAGAGCAAGTAAAAAAGGCGGCAAACGAAAACCTCAATGCCACTGTAGATTTCAAAGATGTAAGTTTATCTCTCATTACCAATTTTCCAAATCTTCGCGTGTCACTAGAAAATTTGACGGTCGACAATGTCGCTCCTTTTGAAGGAGTTCGTCTGGCAGACATCGGAGAATTTGAATTGGTCATGGATTTTATGAGTCTCTTTGGCGACGAAATAAAAGTGAAAAAAATCGGAATCATTCGTCCGAACCTCGATGTGCGGGTTACCTCCGATGGTATTGCGAACTACGACATTGCCAAACCCGATACAACAGCCGTAGAAGAACCCGCCGCAGCCGAAGAAGCGAGTGCTTTTAAACTAAAACTAAAGAGATTTTTTATTGAAGACGGAACGATTTCTTACGATGATAAAAGCATCCCTTTTTCAATGAAGTTGACCGGACTAAATAATGAATCAACCGGTGATATGGATGAGACCATAACAGAACTTGTAACCAGAACTTCTATTGGTTCAGCTACCTCAAGTTTCGATGGAATCACGTACATAAGCAACGCAAAAGCAGATATAAAAGCTACACTTGGATTAGAAATGACCGAGGGGATAAAAATCACTTTTAAAGACAACGAAATTGCTTTAAACGAACTTTTCCTTACTGCTGAAGGATACTTTGCAATGCCTCCGGACGACACATTCGATATGGATATCAAATTTGCAGCTACCAAAACAGATTTCCGAAATCTTCTTTCGATGGTACCCGCCGAGTTTGCTTCCGATTTGTCAGGTGTGGATGTAACCGGTAAAATGGGATTTGATGGATTTGTAAAAGGTATCATGAGCGAGACCTCCATGCCCGGATTTGGTATAAACTTATTGGTAGAAAATGGAAACTTTAAATATCCTGATTTACCGAAAAGTGTGAACAACATTCAAGTGAAAGCGAGCATTGATGCATCCGATGGAAACGACTACGACAAAATGAAAATAGATGTCGAAAAATTTCATTTGGAAATGGCACAAAATCCGGTGGATATGATGCTCAAACTACGCACCCCGATGAGCGATCCCGATATCGATTTTACATGTGCTGCCAAAGTAGACCTAGACAATCTAAAAGAATTTATTCCTGTTGAACAAGGGGATGAAGTACACGGTAAAATTGATGCAAACGTGAATCTGAAAGGTAGAATGTCGTCTATCGAAAAAGAACAATACGATCAATTTCACGCAGCCGGTCAGATTGATATTATGAATGTGTTTTTCAAAAGCGACAGTTCGTCTTATGACATGAATGTTGAATCTGCTTCTTTCATTTTTAATCCGATGTTTTGTCAACTCGACAATTTCAAAAGTCGCATCGGAAAAAGTGATCTCGCGGCTAGCGGAAAAATTGACAACTACTTGCAGTACTTCCTACGCGATTCATTGCTGACAGGAACTTTTAATGTCTCGTCGAACCTTCTTGATCTAAACGAATTTATGACAGAAGAGGAGCAGGCTGCAACTTCTACGACCACACCTGCGGAAGGTACAACCCCTGCAACTGAAGAATCTAGTATGAGTGTTATAGAACTTCCGGGCAATGTGGACTTCACATTAAATTCTTCATTTAACAAACTCATCTATGGCACCACGGAAATCACTAATGCAACAGGTGGAATACAATTAAAGGATAAAGTGGCCACACTGAGAAATCTCAAGTTTAATGTTCTCGATGGAAGTGTAGCAATGAATGGATCTTACAATGCACAAAATCTTGCTAAACCAACTATCGATTTCCAATATGATATTCAGAATATGGATATCCAGGAATCGGCAAAGGCATTTGCTATGATTGATAAGATGGCACCTATTGCGAAATACTGCGATGGTCTTTTCAGCACCAAAATGAGTATTGAATCTGATCTGAGTGAAAAGATGGAACCTGTCAATCCAAGTGTCAATGGTTTTGGCACCATGTCAACAAAGTCTGTTACTGTATCCGGTTTTAAACCCATGGAGAAAGCTGCAGATGTGTTAAAGTTGGATCGTTTAAGGCAACAAAGCATTCAAGATGTGAATGTCTCTTTTAAAATTATCGCGGGTGTTATCAATGTGGATCCTTTCACGGTGAAGATGGACGGAATTCCCGTTAAACTCTATGGATATACCACCATGGATCAAAACATCGAATACAATGCGGAGATGGAAGTTCCTTTCGAGAAATTCCCGCAAGGCATGGCCAATCAGGCTAATAGCATCGTGGCTCAATTCAATAAAAAGGCCGGAACGAATGTTTCTGTAGGAAGTAAAATACCTGTGAAGTTAAAAATCACAGGTACGGTTACCGATCCGCAGATTTCCACCAACTATGGAGAAGCCGGAAAAGAAGCGATCGATAATTTGAAAGATCAAGTGGTTGAGCAAATAAAAGAAGAAGTAAAGGAACAAGTAAATGAGGCTATCGACGATGGAGTTGAAAAGGCACGAGAAGCTGCTGCAAAACTTGTAGCTGATGCTCAGAAACAAGCCGATGCCGCCAAAGCTGAAGCAAAAAAACTGGCAGATAAAGCCAAAGCCGAAGCGTACAAATTAGCTGATGATACCGAGAAGAGTGCGAAAAATGTGTTAGAGAAAACCGCCAAGAAAATTGCTGCTGATAAAATCAGAAAAGAGGCAGATGAGAAACATGCCAAAGCAATTGCCGAAGCGAATAAAAAAGCCGATAAGATCGTTTCCGATGCGAAAGCCAAAGGAGACAAGATGATCACCGATGCGGAAGCTCAGAGTAAGGCGAAGGTGAATAAATAATTCGTTGATACAACAATGAAAAAAGGAGCTGTCTCAAAAGGGCAGCTTCTTTTGTTCAAATCGTGTTGTTTTTCGACTTAGACATACTACTATGAGAGTATGTAAAACCTCAGGGAACATCAGTTCTTGTTTCAGGGTAACAAAAGCAGGTACAAGTAGTCCGTTTCGATTCGCATATGGTCAGCCCTTCGACTCCATATCCCTCGTGCCTCGGGATATGTCGCTGCCAATGACAATTTGTGGATTTAGATTGAAAATGAGCCTTCAAGATTTTCTCAATTTTGGAGACCATTCTTCTCCGAGGGCCTCACTCTCCGCCCTCTCCAGAGGAGAGGGGACCCATCCTAATAACTGAAATGTTCGCGTTTTTGTATGCTGCGACCTTATGAAAACAAATGATTTCACTCAACGAGAACGTCCCCCTCTCCTCTGGAGAGGGGTTAGGGGTGAGGCCTTCCGACGGTTTTGTGACGCGAAGAGAATGGGAGAGTTGGGGTCGGGGGGGGGGGGCACCCGGCGCCGCCCCCCCACCCCAACTCTCCCCCCCACGCAAAACGCGAACGTCACCCCGAGTGAATCGACACGAGGCACGAGGCACGAGGGTCGATGAATCGAAGGGCAATAACAGTTCGGAGTTCGGAGAAACAGAAACAGGGTACACAAAATACGTTTCATACAAAGTGTAAAGACCGCTCACCGAATAGGTCCTGCGCATCGATGGAGGTCTTGAAACGAGCTTTCTCCGAATAGGTCCTGCGCAAAGCGCATGCAGCGCTTTGCGCAGGATGACGGCTTGGCGGGAATAAAAGTGGGGGTGAAATGGGGGCGCTGCGCGGCCCCAATTCACCCCCACCACACAAAACGCGCACGTCACCCTGAGCAAACTCACGAAGTGAGTGCGTCGAAGGGCGGAGTGCTCTTTTTATGTTAGTGAGCGCCTCGAAGGGCTAACCGTGAGCACATACAAAACCGTCGGAAAGCCTCACCCCTAGGCCCTCTCCAGAGGAGAGGGGAACGATTACGTTAAATGAAATCATTTGTTTTCAAATGGGCGCGGCTTTAATAAACGCTAACATTTCAAGAAGCAGAATGGGTCCCCCTCTCCTCTGGAGAGGGGTTAGGGGTGAGGCCCTCGAAGTACAATGATAGTCCTGAACAGCAAAAAATATACTTCTTATTTTCCATCCAAATCCGCAACATTTCATTGGCAGCAAACTCACGAAGTGAGCGCCTCGAAGGGCACAATCATAAAAATTTTGTCCAAAAAAAAACCGCCTTTTAAGGCGGTCTTTTTTTATACGCATTTAATTTTTATCTTCCCTTACACCTTCGCCGAAACTTTCGGCGAAGCATTCATGATCTCTTCATTAGCAAACTCCTTAAACTTCTCAAAGTTGCTTACAAACTTCTCTGCAAGTTCATTTGCCTTCTGATCGTATTTCGAAGTTTCCTTCCACGTGCTGCGTGGATTGAGGATTTCAGAGGGTACATCCGGACAAGTAGCCGGCATTGCCAAACCAAATACTTCGTGGGTTACATATTCCACATTATCAAGTTTGCCTTCTAAAGCGGCTGTAATCATTGCTCTGGTAAAACGCAATTTTATACGCTCACCTTCACCATATGATCCACCGCTCCATCCGGTATTAATCATCCAAACTTTTGCACCGCTTTCGTCAATTTTATGTCCCATCATCTCAGCGTATTTCGTTGGATGAAGTGGGAGAAATGGTGCACCAAAACATGCCGAAAAAGTAGTAGTCGGCTCAGTAATTCCCGCTTCTGTTCCAGCGACTTTCGCCGTATAACCGCTGATGAATTGATACATCGCCTGGCCCTTTGTCAATCTGCTAATTGGAGGTAAAACACCAAAAGCATCACAGGTGAGGAAGAAAATATTTTTTGGAATACCTCCTACACTCGGGACCATGATATTGTCGATGTGGTCGATCGGATAACTCACACGGGTATTTTCCGTTTTCGTTTTGTCCGAATAATCAGGAGTAACTCCATCATCTTCGAGACCGATATTTTCTAGGATCGCTCCAAATTTAATTGCATCGTAGATCTGAGGTTCCGTTTCACGCGTCAGGTCAATCGTCTTCGCATAACACCCACCTTCAAAATTGAAAACGGAATCATTTGCCCATCCGTGCTCATCATCACCAATTAAACGACGATTCGGATCGCTGCTCAACGTTGTTTTACCGGTACCCGAAAGACCAAAGAAAACAGCGGTATCTCCGTCTGCACCCACGTTAGCCGAACAGTGCATAGAAAGCACATTTTTCTCGTGTGGCAACACGTAATTTAATACCGTAAATATTCCCTTTTTGATCTCTCCGGTGTATCCGGTTCCGCCAATAATGGCAATTTTTTTAGTGAAATTGATGATCGCAAAATTGTGCTGACGAGTTCCATCAATATCCGGAATAGCCATAAATCCCGGAGCACAAATCACATTCCATTCCGGTGTGATTTTTTCGAGTTCTTCAGCCGTTGGACGAATAAACATATTATAAGCAAACATGTTGCTCCAAGGATATTCAGTAACTACACGAACGTTAGTCCGGTAGCGAGGATCAGCACAGGCATACAAATCACGCACATATACTTCTCTACCTGTCAGATAAGCAGAAATACGTTGCTGAAGTTGATCAAATTTCTTCTCATCAAAGGGGATATTAAAATTGCTCCACCAAACACTGTCGCGGGTTTTGTCGTCCTGCACAATGAATTTATCCTTTGGTGAACGTCCGGTAAATTCTCCGGTATCTACGGCTAGCGCTCCTGTATTGGTGAGCATTCCCTGACCGAGCGTAATGGTCTCTTCTACCAGTTCTGCAGGAGGTAAATTCCAGTAAGCGGAGGCTACGTTATTTAAGCCCAAATAATCTAAACTGGCTCCTTCAGGTTTCTTTCCAAAATGGTTCATTAAATTTTGAATTGGTTCAACTGAAAATTTCAAAAAACAAGGGTGCGAAGTTACTTCAAGAACAGATGCCGACGAAACTTGATTTAAATCAGCCTCTTAAACTATCTATCTAATTTTCATTACTTTAACTAATATCTGTTCTATCTATTTTCAACATATTATTAAGCACTCGCGTGTATAAAACGAAACCGCGGCTTTTGCTTACATTCGCCGACTACAGTTCAAAACCATGAAAAAAATTCTTTTTATAGCTTCGATGGCCATTTTGGTTAGCGCATGCAATAACGGTGAAACACCTGCAAACACAGCCCCTATTGCGCCCCAAGCCGACACCGTAAAAACTAGACTTTCCGCCGAAGAGTGGCAAGAACGGGCGAAACAAAATCCCAAAATTGTTGAGGTAGATAATAAAACTAGCCCTTTCAAATTCGCTCAAACAAATGCAGAGTTCAACATTTTTGGATCACTCATAGCCGCGTCAGATTATGCCAAACGACTTCACAACGAAGACCTCGTGCTGCTTTGTCCATCTAATGAAGCCATGCAAAAAGTAGATCAAGGTACTATGGTTGCTTTAAAAGATCCGGGGAATAAAGAATACCTCAACAATTTTATTGCGGCCCACATTGTAAAACCTCCTTTCAGCATCGAAAAACTTGACTTAATCACCCAAGTTTCTTCGATTTTAGATCAATTATATATGGTGGATGCCGGCACCCGAACTATCAATGGCACTTCCTTCGGGACCTATGAAGTTACCTGCTCAATCGGGAAATTAGTGGCAATGAATGGACTTGTTGTAAAGCCTGCGTTTGGGAAAGCTCCAAATAAAAAGTAATCTAAACATTCGAAATTTCTCTTTTTACCACGTGGATCGCTTGTTTTACAGGATCCGTTTGGAGAGATGCGCTAAGTTTAAAAATTTCGCGACTCAAATCCATTCCGGTGCTCTCCGGACGAACTTTGGTGTAGGCTATTTTTATCAGTTCTAACATTTCATCTTTGGCAAACTTGACGTGCTGCCACCCGTTATCGCTGATATACAATTGCAATGAAACATTATGTTCGAATTCCTCTCGAATGCTCTTGATTAATTCCAATTGCAACATCGCGGCACTGCTCGTGGCAATATTCTGACGTAAAACCAAACTATCCGGATGGATTCGTTCCAACATAATGATCAAACGTTCGCAAGCTGTAACCCTTAAGGTCGAAATCGCCTTGTTGTTGTCCAACTTCAGCATCCACTGCCATTCTACTACTTTTATTTTCTGACGTTTATTAGTGGCCCATACAATTAGCCATGCACCGGTTGCCAGAACCAAGATAACAGATATCAGTATTGTATTTTGTTGATTCATTTCTATCGATATTTGGAAAATGGTTGCAAATGTGGGGACAAGTCCGTTAAGACTGTAATCTCTTTTGCAAATACCCTTCTAAAATGTAAACATGAATAAATTATTGTTCGCCTTTCTACTTCTTCCTTCTTTTTTATCGGCTCAGATGAACCTGACCCGTAGCGAAGAAATACCTGTTGTCCATGATGGAATTCCCTTATCGAACGCGTGGGCCGGAGGTTTTAATTCTGTTCAAGTTTCAACCATGGATTTTAATTACGATAGCAAACAAGATATCTTTTTATTCGATCGTGTATCCAGAAGAAAAATGGTTTTCCTCAATACGGGCGAAGAACCGGGTGATCTTTTATTCGATCATCACTTCGAATACAATGCCTTTTTTCCAAATACCCTTAAAAATTGGTGTTTTCTGCGGGACTTTAATTGCGATGGTAAAAAAGATATTTTCACGAATAACACAAGTGGAACCAGGGTATACGAAAATACTTCAACAGGCAACAACATCGAATTCACACTGCGCACTAACCTTGCCAACAGTTCTTACAACCTCAGCGGCACCCCATTCACAGCCCCTTTGTACACCATTGGACCGGATCTTCCGTCCTTTGTAGATTATGAAGGAGATGGCGATTTGGACATCATTACTTGGACAGAACTCAGTACCACTTTGTATTTCTATCGAAGTCTCGGTGCAGATATTGGTAACTGCGACTCCCTCATTTTTGATTGTGGAAATAGATGTTATGGTATGCTCAACGAAAGTGCTGAAAGTGCTGACATAGAAATTGGCGCATTAGTAGAATGCGATTTTAATGTGATTGATCCTTATCGTGGATATGACACTCCGCAGCGACATACCGGAGGAACTTTATTGAGCATCGACCTCGATCAAAATGGTATTAAAGATCTCATCATCGGAGATGTTACCGAAGACTACCTCACCTCAATACAAATGACCACGTCGGTAAATGAACTCGATAGTGCTTTTATCGAACACAATGATTTCCCGGCAACTTTTACAAATACTGCTCAAGCCGTTATGAATCTTTTCCCCGGAGCATTTTATGAAGATGTGGATGGAGACGGATTAAGCGATTTAATGGTAAGTCCAAATGCTCCTTCGGAAGCCGAAGACCGACAAAGTTTATGGCTCTATAAAAACAATGGTCTCAACGATCTCCCCGATTTTGAATTTCTGAAAACAGCTTTCCTTCAGGAAACTATGATCGATATGGGGACAGGCACATATCCAACCGTTCTCGATGCAAATGGCGATGGATTACTCGATTTGCTGATTAGTAATCGCTCCTATTTCGTTGATGAAAGTGCCTTCACCTCTCATTTCCGTTTATACACCAACATCGGAACAGATGTCAATCCTGCTTTGGAACTAAGCGACGATAATTTTCTCGACATCCCCTCCCTCGAATGGACTGTTCCCTACCCTGCTTTTGGAGACTTGGATAATGATGGAGATGTAGATATGGTATTAGGAGAACAAACCGGTTTTTTACACTTCTTCCGCAATCAAGCAGGTACAGGTGCTCCGGTAGATTTTGAGTTGGAACAAAGCCCCATGACAGATGGACTCGGAATAGGAATAGATGTTGGTCAAGATGCAGCTCCCCAACTCGTTGATATATCAGGAGATGGTATTTTGGATTTAGTAGTGGGTGAAAAAAATGGAAACATCAATTACTATATCAACAATGGAAGCCTCACCAACTGGTCGTTTGAGTTAGTTGAAGATACTATGGGAAATGTGGTAGCATCCAATTATTTAGGTATAAACGGATATAGCATTCCATTCTTTTTTAAAAATGAAAATGATCAACTCGAACTTTTAATTGGCACAGAAACCGGTGTTATCAATCACTACAACGAAATCGAAGGAAATGAAATCTCGGATTTTACACTATTAAATTCTTCGTTTATGAATATCAACGAAGGTGATCATAGTGCGATTTACCTGACGGATTTTAATAGCGATGGAGAACTAGATATGTTCCTCGGTCAAGTGGGCGGAGGAGTTAGTTTTTATTCAAGTGATACATCATTGGTAGATCTGAATGAATTGATACTGCCCGAAATGCGCGTCTATCCGATTCCTGCAAAAAACACGTTGGTGGTGGAAACGGGAGGTCCTGTGAATACAACCTGGTCTGTAATCGATATCAGCGGAAGAATCGTAATGCAAGGATATCTGAATGGTTCACGTTTGGAACTTAACATATCAAAACTACCCGCGGGTGCATACTTTATTCGATTGGACAGCGATATCTATAAGCCGGCGCGTTTCCTGGTAGAATAGGCTTCAGCTATTATTCTACAGTTTTCGGGAACATTGTTTTCTCTAACGTTGAGCAATAGGTGGGCTCTCTGGTACGTACCTATTCTTTGGTGAAGATGTTGTTCGATGAATCGAAAAAGTTCATCTCCCGTTTTCCCTTGGAGCATCGGGCGATCCTTTCCGGATTCACGAATGCCCTCGATCAACTCCGGAACATCGGCTTCTAAATACACCACCAATCCACATTGAAGCATGTGATCCATATTATCTCCAAACAAAGGCGTACCTCCTCCTGTTGCTATAATACTCACCGATGAAGTTGAATTAAATTCCTTCAGTATTTCAGATTCGCGGAGTCGAAAATAGTCTTCACCTTTTTGACTAAAAATTTCGGCAATAGGTAAATTCTCTCGCCATTCGATACAATCATCGAGGTCCGAAAAAGGCATTTGCATAAAGAGACCTAATTCTCGTCCCAACGTGCTTTTACCACTGCCCATGTATCCGATCAGGTATATATTCAATGCCGTAATTTTCCTGCAAAAATGTCGCTAAAGTTTCAATTTTCCTGACGAAATGTGTTGATTGTTATACAATTCGTGACAAGATTGCCGTTGAAACACATTAGGCAAGAACGTTGCACACCCTTCGAAACTAGAAAAGACCCACTATGAATTTATCTAAGTTCACTCTAAAATCACAGGAAGCCATCCAACAAGCGCAACAAATTGCTTTGGGTGCCGGCCATCAAACCGTTGAAAATGCCCATCTACTGAGCGGTATTTTCGAAGCGGATGAAAATGTTACCCCCTTTCTTCTGAAAAAACTTAACGTCAATTTACCGATGTTAAAACAAGTCCTCGCCAAACAATTGGAGAGTTTTCCTAAAGTGCAGGGCGGCCAAATGTCACTTTCTTCCGAAGCAAACAACACGCTGAATCGCGCCATGAATCTTCTCAAAGAGTTCAAGGACGAATATGTTTCCATCGAACACTTATTGCTTTCCATGATCGATGGAAGGGATAAGACTTCACAAATGCTCAAAGATGCCGGTGTGAATTCGAAAGACCTCAAAACCGCCATTCTCGAACTGCGCAAAGGCGAACGAGTTACTTCACATAGTCAAGAAGAAACGTATAACTCATTAGAGAAATACGCCAAAAATCTAAACAAGTTGGCCCGAGATGGTAAACTCGATCCGGTTATTGGTCGCGACGAAGAAATTCGAAGAGTTATGCAAATTCTTTCGAGAAGAACAAAAAATAATCCGATCATCATTGGTGAACCGGGTACCGGAAAAACGGCCATTGCAGAAGGTATTGCTCATCGCATTATCAACGGTGATGTGCCCGAAAATCTAAAATCAAAGCAAATATATTCTCTCGATATGGCATCCCTTATTGCCGGTGCTAAATACAAAGGAGAATTCGAAGAGCGATTAAAATCGGTAGTTAACGAAGTTCAAAAAAGCGATGGAGAAATTATACTCTTCATCGATGAGATTCACACGCTTGTGGGTGCCGGCGGTGGCGAAGGCGCCATGGATGCCGCCAACATCTTGAAGCCGGCTTTGGCCCGTGGAGAACTAAGAGCAATAGGTGCTACTACTCTCAACGAATATCAAAAATATTTTGAGAAGGATAAAGCCCTTGAACGTCGATTCCAAAAAGTAATGATCGACGAACCGGATAGAGATGCGGCCATTTCGATCTTACGTGGCTTAAAAGAAAAATATGAAAACCACCACAAGGTTCAGATCAAAGACGATGCTATAATCGCCGCAGTGGAATTGTCGCAACGATATATAACCGATCGTTTCCTTCCGGATAAAGCGATCGACCTCATCGACGAAGCTGCTGCTAAACTGCGTATGGAGATCAATTCTAAACCACAGGAATTGGATGAAATCGAACGCCGCATCATGCAACTCGAAATTGAACGAGAGGCAATCAAACGCGAAAACAACACGACTAAACTCGAAGAACTCAATAAAGAGATTTCCGAACTCACAGAAGAACGAAATAATCTGACGGCTAAATGGCAATCAGAGAAAGATGTGGTAGAGAAAATTCAAACGGCGAAATCAAGTATTGAAGATTTAAAACTACAAGCTGATCAAGCCGAACGAGAAGGGAATTACGGACTTGTTGCGGAGCTTCGTTATGGCCGGATCAAAGATCAAGAGACTAGCATCGAAGAAAACCGAACCAAACTTCAGGAATTGCAGGCAAATAGCAAGATGCTGAAAGAAGAGGTTGATCCGGAAGAAATTGCCGATGTCGTTTCTCGTTGGACAGGCATACCCGTG
>JBILMS010000115.1:0-5702 GCA_044375415.1 Flavobacteriales bacterium | reverse complement strand
ATCATACTTTCATCTGATTTTTTCTCTTGAAGTTCAAGGTTCTCCAGTTGGCGGTTTTTCTGCCATTTTTGTTCGGAGACCTATCTGTTTTAAGCACGGAGCATTCCATACCTTTACACTCTAAATACTTTATGCATGAGGAAGAAATTGGTTGTAATTTTTCTATCATTGATATCCACCTTTTGTTTTGCACAAGAAGCCGTAGTGCCCGCAGGTGGTGACGCTACCGGAAGCGGAGGATCTTTGTCGTACAGTGTGGGACAAGTAGTATATACGGTCATTTCGGATCAGAATAATTCGATTGTACAAGGTGTTCAACAACCATATGAAATATCGGTGGTGATTAGTGTGGCCGAGGTGCAGCCGGTGAATAACGTTTTGCTTTACCCGAATCCAACCGTGAACGAAGTAGCGCTTTGTTTAAATTTTATGGAAGGGCTATACTACCGAATCATAGATATCAAAGGCACATTCATGGAAAGTAGAATGATTATGGCTGATCAAACGATCATTGATATGTCAAGATATTCGCCATCCACTTATTTATTTGAATTAATTCAAAACAACAAAACGATTCAAACTTATCAAATCGTAAAAAACTAACCTATATGAGATTTTTCTTAGTTGGATTTCTTCTTTTTTTCGTGATAAATTCTGCTCTTGCACAGGCGCCTCAAAAAATGACGTATCAAGGTGTCATTCGCAATAGCAGCGATGTCTTGGTTACAAATGCTGACGTTGGAATTCGTTTGAGCATTTTACAAAACTCACAAAACGGAACTCCGGTTTATGCGGAAACGCATACCACCACAAGCAATGAAAATGGTTTGGTAAGTCTGCAAATCGGGACAGGATCGGTGCAAGTGGGATCGATGGAAGATATCGACTGGTCGGCCGGACCTTACTTTTTAAAAAGTGAAGCGGATCCTTCGGGTGGAACTACCTATTCGATCACTGGTACAAGTGAATTGTTGAGTGTTCCTTATGCCTTGTATGCTGCCAATGGAGGCACTGTGGGTCCGCAAGGTCCGCAGGGAGAAACGGGTCCTCAAGGTCCACAAGGCCCGCAAGGTCCTGCGGGAACCTTTGTTGATGGCACAACTCCGGGTGAAATGATGTATTGGAATGGCTCCGAATGGGTAGCGGTTACACCGGGAACAACAGGACAGACCCTAACCTTTTGCGATGGAGTACCCACATGGGGACCATGTCCGGAGGCACCTTTAGAGATAGGCGATTTTCACGAAGGTGGTATCGTCATTTACCTTGACGGAAATGGAGGCGGAATTGTTGCTGCACAAGTAGATCAGAGTATTGGAACACTCTGGGGTTGTGAGGGTACGAATATCGCGGGAACGCAATTAATAGTTGGTTCCGGTCTTAACAATACCGAAGCAATTTATGTGGGGTGCGCGACTGCCGGCACCGCTGCACGTATCTGTTATGATTTAGATTACAATGGCTATACCGATTGGTATTTACCGAGCCGCGATGAACTGAATTTACTCTATACCTACAAAACCGAAGTTGGTGGATTTGGTACAGGTACTTATTGGAGTTCCACCCAAGCAACTAATAATACTGCATGGATAAAGTCTTTTTCGGATGGAACAAGCAGTAGCTATTTCAAAAATACTATGACATATCGTGTGAGAGCTGTTCGCACGTTTGCGCCGTGAGTGAAAATTTCATTTATGTCTTATAAGCCTTAATTTTGATGTTTGCTTCCAATAGTCTGAAGACTCCAGTACACTTATTTTTAAATGAAGAATATAGATAAACATAGTTTAGAAAACGCTTTTCGACTATTCGAATCGGGAGATATTGATAGAATTGAAATAGGGACTGTACAGGGATTAGTAGATATTCATACGTATCTATTTAAAGACTTGTACGATTTCGCAGGAGATTTTCGCACAAAGAATATTTCGAAGGGTGGATTTAGATTTGCGAATGCTTTGTATCTAAAAGAGGTTTTAGGCAAAATCGAACAAATGCCCGAAAGAACTTTTGAAGAAATCATTGCCAAATATGTAGAAATGAATATCGCACATCCGTTTTTGGAAGGCAATGGAAGGACCATGCGTATATGGTTGGACATGATACTAAAATCGAAACTTCAGAAGCTGGTAAATTGGCAACATGTTGATAAGGTGCTCTACTTACAATCGATGGAACGAAGCCCAATTAATGATCTTGAATTGCGAACTTTGTTAGGCAACAACTTAACGGATGAAATTGACAACCGAGATATTATTTTCAAAGGCATCGAACAGTCTTATTATTATGAGGGGTACGAAAAGGATGATAATTAAATCTATCCTTTGACCTGCAATTTTTGGTCAATTCTCAAGCGTCTTTTTACATCGGTTTTCATATCTTTGCTATCATAAAAAAATCGATCCTTCAACTAGTCGCTTTCTTGATTTGCAGTCTACTCGTTTTATCGGCACATTCACAAGTAGATCCGGGAAAAGGCGGAACTCCTATAACCCCCAATCCGGATAACCACATCAATTTGACTTCTGAGCCAATGCCCGAGTATCCCGGCGGTGAGGGTCAGCTTATTTTCGATTTATATAAAGATTTCGAATACCCTGCCGAATATGCTGAAATGAACATTCAGGGAACCGTATTTGTCGAATTTGTGGTTCAAACAGATGGTTCAGTCTCAGAAGTAAAGATTGTAAGAGAGGTGAAAGGCGGTGAAAAGCTATCGGACATTGCTGTCAGCGCAGTAAAGAGATTGAAGGCCTTTAAACCGGCTATGAAGGATGGAAAACCGATTAGCGTAAAGATGACATTGCCATTCAAATTTGTTTTGTCGGACTCAAAGGAGTAAAAATGTCTTTTGTCTTCAATCTGAAATGTCAGTAGGTGAATTGACGTCTTGGACAAATACTACCAAGTTGTTACAGCTTCTTTTGTTGAATTTGAAGACGGTACTGCGCATTTGCAAGCCACTCTGGTAAACGCAAACAATCCAGATGCCGGATTCACACTTGACACATGGTACACAGGCGGTTACACTTGGGCTGAATGGGATGCTCTACCTTACCCTACAGGCTTCAAAGCTGATTGTGGAGGTTTAGACGCAAACTACCAGGATTGGACCTATTATGTAATGGAAGAAGGTTCTGCGTTGATGGGTTGGGGTGATTATGAAGGTTCTGTGTTGAATCTTACACATGCTCCGTCTAACAACTACTTCGGTTACCAAGTAGGTCAGGGCGCTAACAACCTGACTTCAGCTTTCGGTAGTGGAGGTTGGTTCGAATTCTCAGGAGTATTTCTGGTGAATGGCCAACAGTTGTTCAATGAAGCGGTTATTTCAGGAGCTGGTGACTTTGCTTTTGAACATGATTGTTGTCCTGACTATACAGTAGTTCGTACTTGGTGCGCTACGGATTGTTAAGGCAATACAGATTGTGTTGAACAGACTATTTCATTTGCTGATCTCGATGGAAACAATAATCCGGGTGGATTCATGCCGGATGAAAATGCCCTTGTAATTGAAAACGGAAGTTTCCAAATTCAAGGACTCAAGCCTAATCCAGCGAGCGATTACGCTGTAATATCTTTTGTTTCAGAAGTAAACAACTTACTGAGCCTTGATGTTTACGACCTGTCAGGTCGCAAAATCGCCACATTGTTTAGTGGTAATGTTGTATCGGGAGTGACCTACACAGTTGACCTTGACACCAAGAAATTGGAAGATGGAGTTTACACTGTTAGATTATTCTCTTTATCTGAACAGAAAGTACAAAGGTTGATGGTTGCCAGATAACCGTTTTTCAATAATTTTTTTGTAATACCCCTCAACTGAGAATATCGGTTGGGGGTTTTTTCTTTTGTGTAAAGTCCAAACGATGGGCTTATTGTTAATTGTACTTGGCGGTCAGGTAGAGCCATAAAACTAGTTTTCCGGCCTAAATGCCCGTGTTTTCAAGTGGTTAGTCGGCATATTGCCACAATTAATTTGTAAATATGTTAGATTGGTCGATAATATGCCTATATTTGTCGATAATTATTGAAAGCTGTTACGTCTGAAATCCCTACAAGCCACTTACAGCTTGCTTATATATTGCTTTATACCTTTTTTATTCACTTAACCAACAACTAATGAAGAATTCTACTCTTCGATGGTGTAGGAATTTCGGCACGCAAGTTTCCGACATTTCGTACACCTTAATGATGGCAGTAATTGCCACCGTTGTGATTACCAGCTGGGCCCCAAACTCAGTGCAGGCGCAAAACGCAGACGCGAAAATGCTCCTTCCTCTACCTACTCAGGTTCCTACACCTGAGAATGCTCCAAGTGTGGCTAACATTATTTCTCAAAGCCTTGAAAGAGGTTTGGACACTGATGGATGCTACATACCTCATGATCCTGCAACCTGGTTGCAACCTGACTTCGAAAACAATGGGTCTGGTGGTGATGGTCAGGATGATGGAAGCAGTGAGCTGATAAATCTACCTTTTACCTTTGATTTGTATGGAGTGGAATACAGTTCTCTCTATATAAACATCAATGGTAATATTTCTTTTGGTAGTCCTTATTGGCAATACTCTTCTACCGGTTTCCCTTCTACCGATTACACAATGATCGCTCCTTTTTGGGGTGATGTGGATTTAGGTGGTGTGGGTGAAATTTGGTATCACATCGATGGAAATGCCCTATACGTAAACTGGGTAGGTGTTGGATATTACAATGAGCAAACTGATAAGATCAATACTTTTCAGTTGATCATTACAGATGGCAACGAGCCCGTAATCGGACTTGGAAACAATGTCGCTTTCTTCTATGATGATATGTCATGGACTACCGGAAGTGCGTCAGGTGGCTCTAATGGTTTTGGTGGTGTGCCTGCAACTGTAGGTATCAACTCCGGAAATGGCTCAAGCTACTTTTTGATTGGTCGTTTTGATCACGCCGGTGTTGACTATGATGGTCCTGCCGGTGGTAATGATGGTGTTGATTGGCTCGATGGTCAGTGCTTGCAGTTTTATGCAGGTGATGACACGAACCAAGCTCCAATCGCAAATGGTTTTTCTACTGCTCCTTTGTTTGCTTGTGTCGGTCAAACGATCTCTATCTCCGGTCAATTCCTTGCTCCTGAGAACAACCAAACTGCGAGTATTGAAGTTTCAAGTAGTTCAACGGGATGGGACGTAGTAAGCAATACTAGCGGCAATCCTGCTGTTGTTACTGTTGGGTTTACCGGAAGCAATGCGAACCTAGGTTCAAACACAATCACATTTGTGGCTACGGATAGTGATCCGAATAATCCTCTTTCTACTACTATTAATGTTACGGTAATCGTTTCGAATGACGGTAACTGTAATACATGCGATTGCAATTCTGATTTGGGACTTGCCGGAGATACAGAGGCTCCTACAGCGAACATAGATCCTGAGGATCTATATGTGCAGTGTGGTGCGGATTTCGCTCCTGCTGATGTAACCTTCACAGATAATTGCGATGATCAACTTACTCTAATTCCTGATGTGTTTGTAACACAAGAAGGAGAATGTCATGTTACTTTCCACTATATATGGATTGCTATCGATAACTGCGGTAACGGGACTTCTGTTGATCAGTGGATTTTTATCAGTGACACACAAGGTCCAACTTTCAACGAACAGCCTTCCAACATCACAGTTTCTTGTATCGACGAAGTGCCTGCTCCGGGTGAATGTCT
>JBILMS010000061.1:0-18766 GCA_044375415.1 Flavobacteriales bacterium | reverse complement strand
CTCCGAGACGATGTTCCTTACAACTTTTGGCAAAATTGGGAGAATGACGGACCAATTTATCCGGAGTTGTTCAATGATCCGGGTAACCCAAATCGAAGCGATAGTGATTACAACGGATTAAATGACACATTGAAGTTATTCCTCCTCGACGAAATCTACTAGTAAATGGCAGTACAAAACCCATTATTGATTACTACAAAGATTTTGAAATTGATTCAACTAATCCTTTGATCAATACGTCTGATTTTACCGATATAACATTGGATAGTGCACTCGTCACTGCTGCTATGATGATGGAGGCGTATGACAGTTTGGGTAACGACGCCATTGCCATTGATTTGTTTCACCAAATTCTAACCGACTCCCTCAACAGATCTATTACCGATGTTAGATGGAAAATGGAATGGGGTCAGATCCACATGAAGAGCGCGCTTGAAAACATGTTTCTGCAAAATGAACTTTCAACCGAAAATAATACAAGTGTCTTCGAAAGTGAGGTACAGAAGTATGTTGATGTTCTAAACACTATGACCGATGTGCAATTAACCGATAGCACCTTTCAAAGTCAATTTTATCTTGAAATGGATAAAGGTCAACTCTTCCGCACGCTCAATAGACCATTTATGGCTCGATATCTATTCACACACATAGATGATTGTCAGTTGGATTCCTTACAACAAAGTACCCTGAACAAATGGTTGGAAGAAGTTGACTTAGAAATCAGTTTGTACAATCAATACGTTATCAATGGTGTTTCTCCGGATAGCCTCAACTTTGAGGTAGATACCTCAGAATACAACCTTCCCGTTCAATTAGGACTAGATCAATAATACTTCGGGACTTGGATTGAATCGCCGACAGATATAACCTTCATGGCATGTACAGATGAGGCCGTTTACCAAAGTCTTGCGCTGAATAAACAAGGTGCCTTTAGTTTATATCCCAATCCGAATTCCGGAAAATTTAATGTAGAATACACAGGGCAAGAAGGCCAAGTGACTTGCGAGATTCGCGATATGATCGGAAATTTGGTTTATTCTAAAAGCTACTATCTGTATCCCTTTGATGTCATAGAAATAGGAAGTGATTTTTGGCTTTCAAATGGAATCTATTCATTTACAATAAACGGCTCACAGACACGAAATACTTGTGCCTATGTGGTGCACAGGTAAGGGCGAATGGATTCCTTTGTCCTTTCATCTAGTGTTTTATAGTCGTTATTGTGCAAAACTTTATAGTTAGTTCATTGTTATTTCACTTAGAACCGCAATTTTTGGCGAGGTTTTTAGAGGTTCCCTTAAGGAAGAGAGACATCCTTCGGGCCGATAGATACGTCTAAGGAAAAAATAATAGGGAAATCGAGTATAAACTTGTATCCCAACAAAGAGGTAACATTGAAGACTGCACAACATCTGATTAATTCGAAAATTCCTACACTGAACAACAGTGAGGATGCCTTGAAAGCCTTGAACCTGATGGATGAATTCCGATTGGGTCATCTTCCTATTGTTGAAGGAGGCAAGTTTCAGGGACTGGTATCTGGGGCTGAGCTGCTGGAATCTGAGCAGTACGAAGGTCGTGTGGATACGGCTGTTCGACTCATTGAGGTGAGTGTTCTGCCCGGCCAACATATTTTGGATGTATTAAAAGTGGCTTCTGAAAATCACTTGTCGTTGGTGGCAGTGGTAGATGAGGAAAAAAATTATCTCGGAAGTATTTCACTCGAAGATTTGGTGGAATATCTGAGCGACTATCAGAGCGCTTCTCAACCCGGCGGGATCATTGTTTTGGAGATGCATCCGAACGATTATCATTTGAGTAAGATCGCCCATATTGTAGAAGAAAACGATTCCAAAATTTTACATACGAATGTGATGCCATCGGGAGAAAACGACTTGATGGAGGTTCACTTAAAAATCAATAAAGCCGATGTGAATGCAATCTTGCAAAGTCTCCATCGCTTTGGGTATGATGTAAAAGCAAGCTACCAAGAACCCGTCTACACAGAGGATTTGAAGAAGAGGTATGAGGAGTTGATGAAGTATCTTAATATGTAAATCAACCTCTTGTGGGTTGATTGGCGATAGGGGGAATTGACCCACGAGGGGTCAATGCACTTAGGAAGGGGCAAGAAGAATTTCAGCCGTACCTTCGTGGCCATTAGAACAAAGTAGATGCGTATCGCGATATATGGTAAACGATTTGATCCGGAGTTTGGATCTTTTGTAGAGTCTTTAATCAGGCTTTTTGCAGAACGTGGGGTTTCTCTCATCATTGAGCAAAAATTTTCCGCTTTTTTACGAAACACTCTATCTATTCCGGAAATGCCGGTTTTTAGGGATTCCGGCGATCTTACAGATGTAGATTTTGTGGTAAGTATTGGTGGAGATGGGACGCTTCTTGAGACACTTACGTTGGTTCGAGAATCTGAAATTCCTGTTTTGGGTATCAATACCGGTCGCTTGGGATTTCTCTCATTAGTTGATGTAAATACCATCGAGCAGGCAGTAGACTCATTGATCAGTGGCAAATTTGCTATCGATCGCAGAGCGGTGCTACAAGTTTCCTCGACCCTATCTACGTTTGGTAATTTTCCCTTTGCTTTAAATGAGCTCACCTTATTGAATAAAGAAAGGAACTCCATGATCGCGGTGCATACCATGGTAAATGGTATTTTCATGAATACCTATTGGGCAGATGGATTGATAGTGGCTACACCTACCGGCAGTACAGCCTATTCTTTAAGTTGTGGGGGGCCCATTGTTATGCCTGATTCGGGAAATTTCATTGTGACACCGATAGCACCTCACAATTTGAATGCCCGTCCATTTATCCTTTCCGATCAAAACATCATCTCTCTCAAACCCGATGGAAGGGATGAGCAGTTTCTGGTGAATCTCGATAGTAGGTCGTTTGCTATAGAAAAACATGAGGTTTTGAATATTAACCTGGCACCATTTCGCTTCCATTTGGTGAATCTTTTCGACCAGAATTTTTTCACAACTATCCGCAATAAGCTCGGATGGGGACTCGACAAGCGCAATTAAGCCATTACATTTGCCATCAGAACCGTGGTTTGTTACAATAAAGACGGGCCTTTGGAGTTTGCTACCAACTATGCGCTACCTGATTTTTTTACTCATCGCTCTGCCGAGTACATTTCATGCACAGGTCAATAAGAACGACCGAAGTGCCGACATTGGATTGGTAGTTGGAACGGCCTATTACATCGGCGACATTAACCCAACCAAACATTTCGGAACCCGTCTGAAATTTAGTGGTGGTCTAACGTATAGGAACAATATTAGCAAGCGGTGGTCGGTCAAAACCAGTTTTTTATATGGACAAGTAGAGGCTTGGGATGAAGATCATGAAAATGAATGGATCCAAAACCGGAATCTTCATTTCAAAAATCAATTCATGGAAGGAAGTATTCAGGCAGAGCTGAATTATTTCGACTATCAAATTGGACAGAGTTCGAGTTGGATTTCGCCTTATCTATTTGCCGGACTATCTTATTATCAAATGAAACCACAGGCCTATTTTAAGGGATCGTGGTACGAGTTGCAACCCTTGGGAACAGAAGGTCAAGGCACCAGTGAAGGTGGGAAAAAATACAATATTAATGGGCTATCGATGCCCTTTGGAGCCGGTCTGAAATTCAATATTTACGCTATTTTCGGTATAAGTATAGATTGGGGAGCTCGTAAAACTTGGACGGATTATTTCGATGATATATCGACTGTTTATGCTGATCCGAATATGTTGGAAAACGAAAACGGAGATTTGGCCGCTTTACTCGCGGATCAAAGTCTTCAGAGAGAAGGTCCGCAGGGAGACAATTCAGGAATGCAACGAGGAGATCCCGGCCGTAAGGATTGGTATTTTTTCTCCACGTTATCGCTTAATATTCGAATAGACAAACCTCCAACATCCTGTTGGGGTAATGTGGGACATCGGATAAACCTGTAGGATATTACAAATCCAGTGGAGATTCTATAGACAAAAGAAGCTGAATAACAACACATTATATTGCCATATTATCTCAAGTCTGATTTATTGGACTTCCTTAAACAGAAACCCCAAAAATCGAGTCGCAGGTAGTAAATTTGCGCCCCTTACCAAAATGCATCCATGAGCCTGGTCGACCAGATAGATCCCCAACGTGTGCCCCGTCATGTAGCCATCATTATGGATGGTAATGGACGCTGGGCAAAAAGCCAGGGAAGAGAAAGGATCTTTGGTCATTTCAATGGCGTAGAGGCTGTTAGGGCTTCATTGAAAGCCGCAACCCGCGTGGGGACTCGTTATTTGACTCTTTATGCTTTTTCTACTGAAAATTGGAATAGGCCCAAGGAGGAAGTTGAGGCATTGATGAATTTGCTCGTGCAAACAGTAATGAGCGAAATAGATGAATTAGACAGAAATGAAGTTCGTCTCACCGCCATAGGTGATATAGAAAATCTACCTGATTCGTGCAGAGATGAGTTGAAGCGTGGAATGGAGAGAACATCAGGCCACAGCAAAGTTCATTTAGTTCTCGCTTTGAACTATAGTTCCCGCTGTGAGATGGTAAAAGCGATTCAAGAGATAGTAAAAGAAGGGATTTCACCTGAAAATATTACGGCGGAAACAGTAGATAAACACTTGGATACTAGATATTTTCCGGACCCGGAGTTACTTATTCGCACGAGTGGAGAAAAAAGGATCAGTAACTTTTTGCTTTGGCAAATCGCCTATACTGAGTTGTATTTCACTGAAACCCTATGGCCGGACTTTACGGAAGAAGATTTTTATGCAGCCATTTTGGATTACCAATCCAGGGAACGGAGATTTGGCCAAATAAGCGAACAACTATTAAAGACGAATCCCTGATATGCTAAACCGGTTGCTGAGTAAGCACTTTTGTGGTGTTTTTGTTTTTCTCTTATTGATACTAAGTCAAGCTGATTTTTGTGCACAGGAGACCATCGGTTCCGGTGTCGATTATTCGAAACCCAAGACTTTTAAAATAGCGGGAATCACTGTTGTAGGTGCTCAGTTTACCGATGTTCAGACCGTTAAATTATTCACGGGTTTACGCGAGGGAGATGAGGTTATCATACCCGGTGATGCATTTTCAAAGGCTATCAAAAACCTGTGGGGCCAACGCCTTTTCACGGAAGTATCAATAAGTATCGCTGAGATTCGCGGAAGTGAGGTCTTTTTGGTAATACAACTTCAGGAGATGCCTCGATTGGGGCCCTATAGTTTTCCCGGTTTGAAAAAATCCGAGGCTGAAAACCTCAGAGAAAAACTTGATTTGCGATCGGGCATAGTTGTGAATGAGAACTTGAAGCGTACATCGATCAACATTATTCGAAATTATTATATTGAGAAAGGACATTTTAATGTTACGGTTCGCGATTCGGTTGCTCCGGATAACATGATGCCTAATAGCGTTCGTCTTTTGTTTTTAGTCGATAAAGGCTCTCGTGTAAAAGTTGAAACGATCACAATCGAAGGGGAAAACTTTTTAACTGAAAAGAGAATAAAACGTTCGATGAAAAACACCAAGGAGAAAGCTTGGTGGCGCGTTTTCAAGTCTTCGAAATTCATGGAACCGGAATTTGAGTCGGATCTGGAAAATGTGATTGCGAAATACAACAAAGAAGGTTTCCGAAATGCGCGAATCATGAAGGATTCCATGTACAGAGCGACGCCTTCCACTGTGAGCATAGATATTAATTTGAATGAAGGAAATAAATTCTATTTCCGCAATATCACTTTTGTAGGAAACACGAAGTACCGAACCGGTCAATTGGATTCCATTTTGAATATAGATAAAGGGGACATCTATGATTCGGAGTTGCTGTCGATGCGTATTAACGGAAATCCGAATGGCCGTGATCTAGGCACCCTGTATTCGGACGAAGGTTATTTGAATTTTTATGCTTTTCCGGTTGAAACACTTGTTCCCGGAGATTCGATCGATGTTGAGATACGAATTTTTGAAGGAAAAGAATATCGCGTTGGAAAAATCATTGTTACGGGAAATACGAAGACCTTTGACCATGTCATTTTCCGAGAAATTAGAACTCGTCCGGGAGATAAATTTAGTCGTCAGGATGTACAACGGACCCAACGGGAATTGGCGGGTCTACAGTATTTCAATGTAGAAAAATTCGATTTTAAAGTCTATCCACACCCTGAAGATGGCACTGTAGATTTAGAATATATCGTAGAAGAAAAACCATCTGACCAAGTTGAATTGTCGGGAGGTTGGGGCGGCAATCGAGTAGTTGGCTCCTTGGGACTCACCTTCAACAACTTCTCGATGCGGAATTTCTTTAAGAAGTCGGCATGGAGTCCCTTACCTACTGGCGACGGTCAGCGCCTATCACTTCGAGCTGTAACCAATGGTGTATTCTTTCAATCTTATAATTTATCATTTACCGAACCTTGGTTAGGAGGCAAAAAACCGAATTCACTGAGCACGTCCATATATAGCTCCACTCAAACAAATGGACAGAAGAAAAAAGTAGATGGCGACATAAATCCACTTCGTCAGAGTTTGAATATTTTGGGAGCCACAGTCTCTTTAGGTAAAAGATTACAGCGTCCGGATGACTGGTTTTTGGTTTATGCCGGTATATCATACCAACATTTTGATTTGAAAAATTTCGGTTCCTTCTTCAGTTTCACGGATGGATTTTCGAATAACCTAGCCGCGAACTTTACCATTGAGCGCAACTCTGTTTCTGTTCCGATTTATCCCACCTATGGTTCGAAAATAACACTAACCACCAAGATGACTTTCCCTTATTCTGTGTGGGGTGAAAAGGTACAGGGCAAGACCTATGACTACGAAAACATGCCGGATCAGGAGCGATTTGATTGGGTAGAATATTACAAAGTGAAATTTACCGCAGAATGGTATACCCCATTGAACAGACACAAGGAACGTCAGTTTGTATTGGCCAATAAAATAGGATTTGGATTTTTGGGCACCTACAACAATAGACTCGGAGAGTCTCCCTTTGAACGTTTCTATCTTGGAGGAGTATTCCTTTCCGGATTCCTTTTGGATGGACGAGAGATTGTTAACCTGCGTGGATACGACGATTTGTCTCTGACCTTCCCTAGTGATCGTGTAGGATCTCCTGTGATTGCGAAATACAATACCGAGTTGCGTTACCCGTTGAGTACAAATCCGAATGCTACGATATATGCCCTTGGATTCCTTGAAGCCGGAAATACATGGACAGGGTTGAAAGACTTTAGTCCATTTAATTTGTACCGGTCGGCAGGTATGGGATTGCGCATATTCTTACCTATGTTTGGGCTCCTTGGATTTGACTATGGATGGAGAATGGATGGAGTTCCACAAAATCCGAATATGGCGAAAGGACAATTTCACTTCTCCATTGGCATGAACCTTGGCGAATTATAGTCCCAACTGACTAATATGTGACCTAATTTTGAATTTAACACGAAATCATCAAAGAATGTCAAAAGTACTCTTCACTCTGGCGGCGCTAATAGTTCTGATTACCAGTGTAAATGCTCAGAAATTTGCTTACGTAGATAGTAAGTACGTTTTGAGTCACGTACCTGAATACTCTGCAGCGCAGGAAGAAATTAACCGCTTGAGTGCGGAATGGCAAAAGGAAATAGAACTTAAGTACAGTAATATCGAAAAACTGGAAAAAGCCTACCAAGCCGAAAAAATTCTTTTGACCGACGATATGCGTTCAAAACGAGAGGAAGAAATTACTCAGAAAAAAGAAGAGGCAAAAACTCTTCAGAAGCAGCGTTTTGGAGTTGATGGGGAATTATTCAAGAAAAGAGAAGAATTGATTAAACCCATACAAGATCAAATCTATGAAGCCATAGCAGAAATTTCGTCACAAAGTTCGCTTATGGTTGTATTCGACAAATCGAATCATTCGAATATGTTGTACACGAATCCGAAACACGACATCAGTGAAAAGGTGATTAAAAAAATGGGATATAAACCGGGAGAAACATTGGATGGAGAGGACGAAAAAGAAGATGGCTCCGAAGAAGATGGAGAGAAAAAACCGGATGGCGGAACCAAAGAAGGCGGTGGGAAAGTGCCTGCTAATTCAAAAGGTGGCACGAAAGGTGGAGAACGAGGTGGCGGAAATAAACAATAGGCATTTACACAGAAACAATTTATAAAGAGAAATGAAAAGAATTATTATTGCTATTGCATGCATCGGGGGTACACTTGGCGGTTTTTCGCAGAAACTGGGCCATGTGGATGGTCAAGCTATTCTTTTAGCGATGCCTGAACGGACTGTTGCCGAAGACTCGATACAGAAAATTTCTGCTGAATACCAATCGGCGCTCGACGAAATGGGAGCAGAACGTGAAAAGCGCGTGAAAGAAATTCAGGATAATGGAAAAACAATGCCCGAGCCACTTCTTCAGTCGAAGATGAAAGGTGTTCAGGACTTAGAACAAAACATGGTTGATTTCCGCTCACAAGCTGAGCAGGATTTGGCCGGATTGGAGCAAAAACTAATGCAGCCTATGATCGATCGTGCCAAGAAGGCAATTGAAGATGTGGGAAAAGAAGAAAGTTTTACATACATATTTGATACGAGTACAGGCGTCCTTTTATACATGTCCGGTGAGGACATTACGCCGAAGGTAAAAGCTAAACTCGGAATTAAGAGTTAAATCACTTCCCTGATTTTATATAAAAGGCGTCACTATTGACGCCTTTTTTTATGTTAGTCGCAATTTGAATATGTACATTGGCTTCCAATTCCAACGAAACAAAAGCATTTTCAACATTGAAAAAAAACGAAAGACCTATCGGCTTTTTTGATTCAGGCATTGGCGGGCTCACGGTAGCGGCGGCCTTTAAAAAGATGTTAGCCAACGAATCAATCGTGTATTTCGGTGATACGGCTCACCTACCCTACGGAGATAAATCGCCGGAATCGATTCGACATTATGCTGCTCGGATTACAGGTTTTTTGTTGGAGAAAAAATGCAAAGCCATCGTAATTGCATGTAACACGGCCAGTGCGCATGCCTTTAAAACGGTGAGTGATGTAGCCGGTCCGGATATACCGGTAATCAATGTAATAGACCCTGTAGCCAACTACGTTTCGAGGAAATTTGCCTCGGGCAAAATTGGGGTTATAGGAACCAAAGGGACGATAGAATCTAGGGTCTATGTAAAACGCATTGAAAAACTGAACGAACGAATTAAAGTAATGTCATGTGCAACTCCTCTGTTGGCACCAATGATAGAAGAAGGTTTTTTTAATAAGAAAATCTCACAAGCGGTAATCGATTCCTATTTATCTAAATCTTCTTTGAAAGGGATTGAGGGAATTATTCTTGGATGCACCCACTACCCGCTCATTTCTAAAAGCATCGAAAGATTTTACAATGGCGGAGTTGAAGTTATAGATGGAAGTAGAATCGTGGCCTCGGAATGCAAGAAGGTTCTTGAGTCAAAAAATCTCATCTCACCGAGCACATCAAAAGATATCGATCAGTTTTTTGTAAGCGACTTTACGGAATCCTTTGAAGCGAGTACGCGTTTCTTTTTCAAGAAGACCATTCATTTGAAGGAAGCGAGGATTTGGTGAGGGGGACGTTGCATCGAGCCACAAGGGCTCGATTTACGCCACAAGGGCTCGATTTACGGAACCTTTTTATCGAAGAAACGACGTTGCCAGATAATGATTGAAAGGATTCCTGCCGTAATGGAGGAGTCGGCAACATTAAATACGGGAGGGAAAATTTCTTTGGTTTCGCCACCCCAAAAAGGGAACCACTCCGGGAAGTGAATTTCTTTAGAGAAGTGAAACATGTCTACTACGTTACCCATAAGGAACGCCGCATACCCATTTGATGATACCGAAGCTACCCCATTATACGGGAGGTAATCTTTAAAAACGGGATCATACAAACAACCCTTATCGAAAATCAAACCGTAGGCTAAGCTGTCGAAAATATTTCCTAAAGCACCGGCCAAGATGAGAGCGACACACGAGATATAACCCCAATGCATTTTCTGCTTTATGATGCGCAGCAGGTAATAACCGATTCCGAAAGCAACGATCACTCGGAAAATACTGAGCGCTAGTTTACCTCCTTGTCCGGGCAGCATCCATCCGAAAGCCATACCCGGATTTTCTACAAACTGCAATTCGAACCAGCCATCCACAATAGTCGTTGACTGACCATACGACATAGTTAGCTTGATCCAAATTTTAATAATTTGATCGAACGCGAGAACAGAAAAAATGATAAACAGAGCCCTACGCAGCATATAACTTGTAAAAATGACAAATGCCGGCACGTGGCCGGCATTTGAAATAGTAATGATTAAGATTGCATATTCTTCGCCTCGATGCTAAGCGTAGCATGAGGGACAAGACGCAGTCTTTCTTTAGGAATGAGTTTTCCGGTAACTCTACAGATACCGTATGTCTTGTTTTTAATTCTCAAGAGAGCATTATCCAAAGCGCTGATGAATTTCTCCTGACGTGAAGCTAATTGAGCAACTTCTTCTTTGCTCATTGTTTCAGAACCATCTTCCATCATTTTGAATGTGGGAGAAGTATCATCTGTGCTATTATCTCCGTCATGCGATAAACTTCGACGCAGTTCATCCAAGTCGCTTTTCGCTTGTTTGAGTTTGTCATGTATAAGTAGTTCAAACTCTTTCAATTCTTTGTCGGAGTAACGCACTGAACCGGCTGCAGCTTTTTGCAGAGGCGATTGAACGATCACAGGTTTTACCGGTTGTCTGGAATCCTCATTTTCGTTTTCACCTTCTTCCTCGTCTTTTGTCACGACCGGAGTTGGTGCCGGAGCCGGAGCCGGAGTTACTTCTGCTTTCGGTTTTTCAACTTTTGGAGCAGGAGCAGTTGCTTTCGGGGCGGCGCCTTTAGGAGCAGCCTTTGGAGCAGCAGCTTTAGGTGCAACTTTAGGTGCAGCCTTTGGAGCAGCCTTTGGAGCAACTTTTGGAGCCGGAGCAGACTTTTTAACAGGTTTTCCAACCGGTGCAGTCTTTTTCGGAGCGGGAGCAGCTTTTTTAGGAGCTACAGGTTTTGCTACTTTTTTAGTAGGTTTTGCCGCAACCTTTTTAGTCGCTTTTACTGCTTTTGTAGGTTTGGCCTTTGGAGCAACTTTTGTTGCCTTTTTGGCCACTTTCTTGGCGGGAGCAGATTTTTTAACCGGTTTGGTTGCTACCTTTTTGGTTGGTTTAGCCACTTTTTTAGCAGCTTTTTTCACCACCTTCTTGGCAGGAGCTGATTTTTTAGCAGCTTTTTTAGCCGGCTTAGCAGCTTTCTTATTTTTAGGAGTTGCTTTAGCCGGAGCTTTTTTAGCGGCCTTTTTGGCGCTTGTAGTTTTTGTAACTTTCTTCTTAACAGCCATGATGTCTGCTTATTTAATTGTTCAACTTTTCTAGCGAAATTCGGGTGGAAATTCCTTCATCAATTTGAATTTCCTGTCCATCCGGTAATTCCGAAACTATGTTCAGTCCTCTCGCCAAAATTTGGGCGCGAATATATTCCGAATTTGTTGTAATTGCATCGTTAATTGCCTCATGAGCAAGTATATTCACATTTATTTTGTCCGTTACTTCCAAACCGATCTCCTTTCTAAGGTTTTGGATTCGATTTACCACCTCTCTGGCGATACCTTCTTGCAACAAAGTTTTGTTCAGCGTAATGTCGAGGGCAACTGTCAAAGGCCCGTCGTTAGCCACTTTCCACCCGGGAATGTCCACCGGAATAATTTCTACATCTTCCGGAGTCAATTCAATAACGGTATCAGCGAAGGTAAAAGTGTAAGAACCTTTCATTTCTATACCCGAAATAACTTCCGCCGACTTTTCATTAGCCAACAGCTGGACATCTTTCATGTATTTGCCACACTTTTTGCCAAGGGACTTAAAGTTAAGTTTAAGATTTTTGACAATGTGTGCTTCGCTTTCACTTACGTATTGTAGTTCTTTGACGTTTGTTTCATTCAAAATGATGTCTTTTACGCCATCAATCATATCCTTTATCGATTCATCTAAGATGGGTATACGAATGGATTGCAGGGGTTGTCGAACACGCAGATTTTCCTTTTTCCGAATAGAAAGAACCATAGAAGAAATGCGCTGCGCCAGATCCATTCGGCTTTCCAACTTGCTATCGACATAATCTGATTTAGCTACTTTCAAAATCGATAAGTGCACAGAATCGACTTCATTTTCGGTTTTAAGATTGCGATACAGCCAGTCGGAAAAATAAGGTGCAAAAGGCGATGAGAGTTGAGACACTGTCATCAGACAAGAATGCAGGGTTTCGTATGCAGAAATCTTATCGTCGGTCATTTCTCCTTGCCAAAATCTTCGGCGAGACAAACGCACATACCAATTCGAGAGATGCTCATCCACAAACGTTGCAATAGAACGTGCAGCCGGAGTTGGATTATAGTCGTTTAGCAATGCTGTTACTTCGAGAACAAGACTTTGGAGTTTAGATAATATCCAGCGGTCCAGTTCAGGCAATGATTTCATATCCAGTTCTTTGCCACTTGGAACAAAGTTATCGATGTTCGCATAGATGGCAAAAAAGCCATATGTATTATATAGAGTGCCGAAGAACTTCCGCTGAACTTCCTGAATTCCTTCTACGTCAAAACGAAGGTTGTCCCAGGGCTGTGCATTGGTAATCATATACCAACGCGTTGCATCAGGGCCATATTTTCCGATAGTCTCAAAAGGATCGGCGGCATTTCCAAGACGTTTGGACATTTTGTTGCCGTTTTTATCTAATACCAACCCATTGGAAATCACATGTTTGTATGCAACAGAATCGAAACACATAGTAGCGATTGCATGCAACGTGTAAAACCAACCGCGCGTTTGGTCTACTCCCTCAGCGATGTAATCAGCAGGAAAAGCTTTCCTTTGGTCTATAAGGTCCTTATTTTCAAATGGATAATGCCACTGCGCATAGGGCATCGCCCCTGAATCGAACCACACATCGATGAGGTCCGACTCGCGGGTCATCTTTTTACCACTTGGTGAAACAAGAATAAGCTGATCCACATAGGGTTTATGTAAATCGAAGGTGTTGTAGTTGGTCTCGCTAAAATCACCTGGGATAAAAGAATCGAATGGATTAGAATCCATGAAACCGGCCATCACCGACTTTTCGATTTCGCTTTTTAAATTTTCAGCAGATTCGATACATACGGATTCGGTTCCATCTTCGGTCCGCCAAATAGGAAGCGGGATTCCCCAAAAACGCGATCGTGAGAGATTCCAATCATTGGCATTTTCGAGCCAATTTCCGAAACGTCCGGTTCCGGTTGCTTCAGGTTTCCAATCGATGGTCTTATTTAATTCGACCATACGTTCCCTCACCCTTGGGATTCGGATAAACCATGAATCCAAGGGATAGTAGATTACAGGTTTGTCGGTTCTCCAGCAATGGGGGTAGTTGTGTTCGTATTTTTCCTTTTTGAAAAGCTTATTTTCCGTTTGCAGTTTTAGTGCAATCCTTTCATCTACACTCAAATATGAGAGTTTTGAGGTGTCGCGGATAAACCCTGCGAGTTTACTTTTTTGAATTTCTGTCTCTTTCGATTTTTCCTCTTCAGAATAGTAGTCCTCTTTTACAAATTCTTCTCCATAGAGAAAAACATCATCTTTAACAGAGGGTAAAAATCTTCCTCTTTTATCGACTAGAGTTAGAGATCCGATTCCATTTTCGCGTGCAACATTAAAGTCATCTGCACCAAAACTTGGAGCAATGTGAACGATACCCGTTCCGTCTTCAGTTGTTACAAAATCACCCAAAACAACTTTAAAAGCATCCCCTTCTTCAGGTAAAGCGAAGGGTAAGAGCTGCTCATAACGGATGCCATTCAGTTCATTTCCAGTAAATTCCTTGATAGTTTTCCAAGGAATGGCTTTATCACCGGGTTTAAAATCTTCAAAACTTAATTCAACATTTTTCTCAGGGAAGTAGGCATATAAGCGATCCTTAGCTAATATAACCACCTGTCTTTCAGATGAGTACGGGTTGAAAGTATCTACAGCAACATAGTTGATCTTTTTCCCGAGGGCCAAAGCGGTATTGCTCGGTAGAGTCCAAGGAGTGGTGGTCCAAGCGAGGAAATACAACTTTGATCCAAGTTCCGATTGCAGCTTTTGGTCGGAGATAGCAAACTGAGCAACAGCGCTCAAATCCTTTACTTCACGATAACAACCCGGCTGGTTTAATTCGTGCGAACTCAAACCGGTACCGGCAGCCGGAGAATAAGGCTGGATTGAATATCCTTTATATAGAAGGTCTTTTCTAAACAGATCATTGAGGAGCCACCAAACACTTTCGATATACTTATTATCATAGGTGATATATGGGTCTTTCATATCCACCCAATAGCCCATGATTCTTGTCAATTCTTCCCATCGATCGGTATATTTCATTACCTCTCTTCGACAAGCCTTGTTGTAATCTTCAACAGAAATGGTTGAGCCAATATCTTCTTTTTTAATACCAAGGGTTTTTTCTACGGCCAATTCTATAGGCAGTCCGTGGGTATCCCACCCTGCTTTCCTTTTTACCTGTTTCCCTTTAAGCGTTTGATAACGGCAGAAAATATCCTTGATAGTTCGCCCCATTACGTGGTGTATACCCGGGAGCCCGTTGGCGGAGGGCGGTCCTTCAAAAAAGACAAACTCTTGAGAGCCCTCTCTTTCGGTGATGCTTCTCCGGAAAATCTCATTATTGTCCCAAAAAGATTGAACATCTGCCGCTATTTGAGGCAGGTTTAAATTTTTTGTTTCCGGGTATAGTTTGCTCATGTCCTTTTTAAAAGAGGCGCGAAGATACTCAATTCCTTTTGTTTATGGGCTAAAGGAGCATTTCGGAAGTATTCTATTTCGCTGATATCAATAGAGATATGCGGGTCACAAAATTCTCGTATTAAATCTTCTCTGAATTATAACCTTTTTAACAAACCCCGATTATCAAACCAGCCCTATCAGTGATAAACGATCACGAATGGGGACAACTATCTAACCTTTGTGAACCGCAGCCAATGGATTGGTTTCAAGGGAGCTCCTATGACTACAATTATAGGCTTTGGCGCTCTGTTGAAGAAAAATGAACTTGCTGTGGGCGGTAATTTGTTCTTCAATAAAGTTGAACCAACAACACGTATTGGCCTTGCAGGAGCATTTGCTTATAAGACACGTTTAAACAATCGCGCCACCATTTCATGGGGAACCACTGTTTCGCTCGATGTTTATCAGGCCAATCTGGTAGTCCTTACTTTGAGCAGCGATTACTAAACCAGCAAGACGATGCCTTCATGAACAATGAAAAAGGTTTGCTTCTGCCCAACATCGGCTTTGGCGCCTATTACTTCAAGAAAGATTACTTTATTGGAGTATCCGCTCCAAAAATGTTTCGTCTAAAGATGGAGAAACGCAGCAGCCCTTTGTTTGATGAGCTCTCGGGTAGACAAGAGCCTACCATCTTTCTGATGGGGGGGGTAAACAATTCAAAATCAATAAGGACATTCAGATTCAACCAAGCATGCTGGCAGGTGCAGTGTGGAACGCTCCTTTGTCTGTTGGACTTTACGGCAACGCCATCCTCTATAAAGGCTTAAATGTTGGCTTGTTTTATCACTTCAGAGAAACCGTTGGTCTTATGGGACAATGGCAGATAAACAAACAAACCAAAGTGGGCTATTCGTTTGACGTATCAACCAACCAAATTATCCGCACCAACCGGGGAAGCCATGACCTAGCAGTAAACTACACAATGGCAACCAAGAAAAAACGTATCGTTTATCCCAGGTATTTTTAATAAAAACAATAAACACAATTCCCTGATGAGGTTCCCTTAGGATACAATTTCAGCAGTGAGATTCGTGTAATTCAGGTGCTCTGAATCATTACTGATTCCCCAACCAGCAATTCAAAATCGAGGTAATTCCCTCAAAAATCTTAAAAAATATCGTGCCTCAAAATGCTGTATTACAGCATTATACAGCCTTGTTCCTATTATTTTATTCCAAAAAGGCAACATTCCTGTTTTGTCTGAGGTACAAGAGCCCTGATAATTGATTAATAAGCACTTAGGATGTCTAAGACGACGTCATAAGTTTATTCCACCCTCACTGGCTCTAGTTCATATGAAAACCTTGATCAGATTAGCATTTGCTACCATTCTTGTGCTGTCAGCGCAACAAATTCTTGCTCAGACAAACTTCACATGGAATGGATCATCATCCACGGCTTGGACAACACCCGCCAACTGGACTCCTGTGGGAATACCGGGAGCGCTCGATAATGTTGTCATTCCGGCCGGCTCCAACAACTGTGCAATTGCAGCCAATACTCAGGTCACCAACATGACCATCAGTACCGGAAATCTAAATCTGAATGGATTTACGATTACCAGCACCGGTGTTGCTATAAACAATGGTGGAACATGCAATAATGGAACATTTAACGCGACTGGAACATCGGTAACTTTTGCCGGAACTACTTTTGGCGCTGCAGTCGTTACAAACACCGGAGCAGTTTTATTTAACGGAGGTACTTTTAATAGCACAGTAACTGTAACTAAAACAGGAGCCAGCAACGATTCAGGAAATGGAGGTTGTACTTTTAATGGTGTTTCATCATTTACAAATACAGGTTCAGGCTTTTTGATGTTTGGTAACAACGTGGGTGCTCCTGATACATGGAATGCTAATGTAACTTTCACCAACAGTGGTTCTGAAAGAATCTTACCAAGTTGGAATTCTGCGGGTAGCACCTTCAATGGAGATATATTCATCAATACTTCGGGTAGCGCTCAGGGGGTTCATTTTTGCGGTGGTTCGTCTTCAGCCTCGGCAACTCTGGCAGCAGGCAGAACGATAGCTGCCGGAATATCGGGAATGAATTCAGGGTATTTAATACTTCAACGATTTACCCAACTTGGAACTGCTCCTGTGAACATAACCATGGGTGCAACTTCAAACTATTTGCAATTTGGTCCCAACTCAACAATTGGTGGAGCTGTTACAACAAATACTTCGGGTTTGCTTTTAAACGGGTGTAACTTTTTAAGTACAACATCATTTACCAAGACCGGAACCGCCGGCAATGCCGGATCTGGAGGTAACGTATTTAACGGTGCTTGCACTATCAACAATGATGGAGTTGGAAATTTGTTTTTAGGTAATGGATCTCCCGATATGTGGATGTCGACTGCAACATTCAATAACAACAACAATGGGATCATTTACGTTGCCCACAATCACGTTGCAACAGGAACATTTGCCGGAGCTGTTACTATCAATAATACGATGGGTTCAGGAGGAAACTCCGGAGTTCGATTTGCGGAAGCATCTGTTGGAAGTATATTAAATTTTAACGGTGCCGTAGTAGTCAATAATGGTGGTACAGGAAGTGCCAACTATGTTTCATTCTCCAATGGAGGCGGTGTTAATACCATTAACTTTAATTCGACACTTACCGTTAACCAAAGCAATACGGGCACCGGTGCAATAACTTATATTGGTAACAATGCGAATATTAATTTGAATGGTAACGTAGTGGTGAGTAATGCTTCCGGTTCCGGTTCATGGATTGGATTCACCATGAACGGTGGATCCACTACACTGGCAGCAGGCCGCACTATTACTGTTGGTGGCGGTGGATTCAACAATGGTTATTTATACTTAAGAAGATTTACTCAATTAGGACCTACTCCTCAAACATTAAATCTGACAGGGAATGCAGCAATGAGTTTTGGACCGGCATCTGTGATTAATGGTAACCTCACCTCTTCTGCTCCAAGTATGTTTATGCAAACAACACAGTTTAACGGTGTAACTGATATTACAAAAACGGGAGGTACAGGAGATCAATCTTTCGGTGGAAATACGTTTAACGGTATTACAACGATTACCAATGCAGGAACAGGCTTTTTTGCATTGGCACAGACTCTTCCGGATACATTTAATCAGGATGTCACTTTTAGTAATACAGGATCCGAAAGAATGTTGCCGGCATGGACTGCTGGAGGAAATATTTTTAATGGGAATATTATTTTAACAACAACTGGCACAGGTCAGGGTATTCATTTCTGTGGAGGATCGGGAAGTGCAACAGCCACCTTGGCAGCAACAAAAACGGTGAGTATCGGTGGTGCAGGATTTAATGCAGGGTATGCTATTTTGCAACAGTTTACTCAACTTGGATCGGCAGCAATCAACCTTACTTTAAACACAACAGCAAACTATATTCAATTTGGTCCCCTTTCTTCGATAGGTGGAAATGTTACCTTAAACTCCCCGCGCATCTTGCTCAATGGATGTAATTTCCAGGGAACATCGAGTTTTACCAAAACAGGAGCCGGCAATGATAGCAGCAATGGTGGAAATACTTTTACCGGAACTTCGACCTTCGTGCACAATAGTATTGGCAATTTTTTACTTGGTAATGGTTTACCCGACCAATGGCTTTCTAATGCTACCTTCACGAATAATTCAGGAGGAGTAATTTATTTATGTCATTCTCATAGTGGCAGCACTTCAAGTTTTGCCGGTACTGTAACTATCAATAACAATTCCAATATTGCCGGTGCTATGGGTGTGAGATTTGCAGAAGGGGGAACAACAGCAACTGTCAATTTTAATGGCCCGGTTGTAATCAACAACTCAGGAACCGGTGGTGGTAACTGTGTTTTGTTTGCCAATGGATCGGGAGGAAATATCATCA
>JBILMS010000114.1:0-5810 GCA_044375415.1 Flavobacteriales bacterium | reverse complement strand
CAAGCTAAATTGGTGAATAATGATCGCATCCGCACGACTTCGATTATTGAGACTGAAACAAAAAAATCGAATTACACCAAACAGCAAGAAAGCTACACTACCAAAAGTGAAGCCGGTAGAAAGACCAATATCTACAATGTAGAGAAAAATAAAGACGCACAGAAAGATGTTGTTTACGAAGGCGAGAAAGTTCGTGAGGAGAACATGGTGAAAGTGAACGAAGCAAAAGATCGTGCTCGTGAGCAGGCCTCTGATGTTAAATCGGCAGCGGATGTTCGCCTGGAAAGTGCCAACCGAGATGTGGACGACAAAAAAGAAATTGCAGCGAGTGTTGGCGACGGAAAAGATGAAATTCGCCAGACGCGAGTTGACGAGATCAATAAGAAGAAAGAAGATGAAGAAATGGCTGTAATTGATCGCGATGCCAGAGCATCTTCTAAGGCCTACAAAAGCCGCGAAGACGCTTTTTTAAAAAATCCCGGATTCGAAAAAGAACCTTCCGAGTATCCGGTCATACCCGGAACCGAAGATTTACCTCAAGGTGTGACCGAAACATCGTATGAGCTTCCAAATAAAACGGTAATTGAGCGTACCGTAAAAATTGGCAATAAAGTGGATCGCTACAAAAAGGTCGTATCAAAATTTGCCATCTATTATTTTAAAAACGACAAACCGATTACCGAAAACACCTGGATCACCGAAACCCTTGAAATTGGCGAATAAGCGGTTATGTCTATCAAAATTGGCATTATAAACGGTCCTAATCTTAATCTGCTAGGCACTCGTGAAACGGGGGTTTATGGAACCTCCTCTTTGGAAGAATTAGAATCATCTCTGCGCCTGTCATTCCCTGATATTACTTTTAGTTTTTTCCAAAGTAATGTAGAAGGGGAAATAATAAATGCGCTTCATAAGATGGCCACCGATTGTCGTGGAATTATCATTAATCCTGCCGGCTATTCACACACATCTGTTTCAATTGCTGATGCCATTGCTGCTATAAACTGCGAGGTAATTGAAGTTCACATTTCAAACATACATGCCCGAGAGGAATTTCGTCACAACTCTATTACAGGCTCAAAATGTCTTGGAGTAATTTCGGGAATGGGTATCGATGGGTATTTGCTAGCTGCTGACTTTTTGCGGAGACGATAAACTCTATTTCGCTTCCTTTTTAGAATTCTTGGCGTAATCGTTCAATGTGGTTTGGACCATATTCGCCAACCGACTTGCGTCTGCTTCGTTGAGTTGTTTACCGAATTGTATCCTTCGTCCGCCATAACTAAAACCAACAGTTTCGCCGCCCAATACCCAAAAACTGTTGTCTAGAAACGCAAAAAAAGAAGTCGGTCCTCTTTTGATGACACCGAACTTAAAAATGTTGTTCATGGCAAAAACTTGGACCTTACCTCGTTTCCAAAAGGCGTTTTTAATTTGAATATCCGATGCACCTATTGAGATAATCTCTTTGCCACCAAAACGCCACAAGATTACTAAACCTATGCGTATAAAAAAGTACAACCAAACAGCTACACATATTCCAAAAACCCAACGAATACTGCTATCGTCAGAGGTAACTAAAGCATACGTAAAAACAATTCCGCAATAGGTCCAAGCAGCAAACCAAGCTAATAACATTGCTTCCTGCCATCTCTCGATTTGCTGATGAATCGTGACGGTAACTTTGTTCTTTTCTCTGGAAATCTCTATACGCTTTCCTAGGAATTTTGGCTCTGAATATGTCATACCTTCACTAACAAGGTTTGGTAAATAGCTTCGTACATAGGAAGAATTTTGTGGATGTCGAAATCCTGAGCTCTTTCTATTGCCTTTTTCTTGAATTTGGCTAAACGGGCCGCATCACTCAAAAGAAAAATTGCATTTTTCGCCATATCCGCGACGTCCCCTACCTCGCTCATCATACCTGTGACGCCATGTCGATTCACTTCCGGTAAACCTCCTGAATTGGTTGATATAACAGGGACCCCAAGAGCCATTGCCTCCAATGCTGCTAATCCGAAACTTTCTGATTCAGATGGTAAGATAAAGAGATCCCCCGCAGCCAATACATCATTTGGGTTTTTAATATTTCCAAGGAAAATCACATCATCACATATCTCCAATTCTCTACATAGCTGCTCGGCTCTGTGACGCTCAGGGCCATCGCCTACCAGCAACAATTTCGCCTTAACAGAAACCCTTACCTGATTGTAAACTTCAATCACATCTTGGATACGTTTGACAGGTCGGAAGTTGGAAATATGTACCAGAATTTTTTCATCGGGTTGACAAAATTCGGCTCTCATTTTTTCAACTTCTTCTTCTTTTGGTACTACGAGATTCACGAAGTTTGGAACCACCGATATATCGCTATTTACCCCAAATAGTTTGTATGTGTCATTTCGCAAACTGTGTGAAACCGCAGTAACGGCATCGCTTTTATTAATGGCAAAAGAAATGACCGGTTCAAAAGAAGAATCTCTGCCTAATAGGGTAATATCTGTTCCGTGCAACGTAGTTACAACCGGAATATGAATTCCCTCCTCCGCCAATATCATTTTGGCCATGTACGCTGCCGACGCATGTGGAATTGCATAATGTACATGCAAGAGATCGAGCTTTTCAAACTTTACAACATCTACCAATTTACTCGAAAGAACCAGCTCATAAGGAGGATAAAGGAAAAGTGGGTAATCTGAAACATTCACCTCATGGTAATAAATATTCCGCCGAACACTTCCTAAACGAACAGGCTGACTGTACGTTATAAAGTGAATTTCGTGGCCTTTTTCGGCCAAGGCTTTTCCTAATTCTGTTGCTACAACTCCGCTACCTCCAAAAGTGGGGTAACATACTATTCCGATTCGCATTTTTCTATATTTAGACCGCTACTTCTGACGTCGGTTCTTAAATCCAAATGCTCGGTATAAAGCAGATTGAATTTCGGTACGAATATTCAAATCTTGAATTTTTTTGTTTTCTGCGTCAGGGTTCACACGGTTCGACAAAAATACGAAGACAATACCCGTTTCGGGGTCAACCCAACACATGGTTCCTGTGAAGCCTGTGTGACCAAAACTAGACCATGAAGCTTCATTGCTGGTCGAACCTCCATTAAGACTTAGTGCGGGCTTATCGAAACCTAGTCCTCGCCTGTTATTTGGATAGTAACATGTATTAAAAGTCTTTATAGTCGCCGGTTTTAGGAATTGATGTCCGGCGTATTGACCACTATCCAAGAGCATTTGCATAAGCGCTCCCAAATCGCGGGCATTGGAGAATACACCTGCATGACCCGCCACACCACCCATCATGGCAGCACCTTGATCGTGAACATATCCACGAACTGTCTGTTTTCTAAAAGTCTGATCATTTTCGGTAGGGGCAATTTGATCTGCAGGTATTCTATTGAGCGGGTTATATCCCATAGTGGTCAAGCCCATTGGCTGATAAAAGTGCTCGGTAACATAGCTATCCAAGCTTGTACCTGTCTTGCTCTCTACTATTCTTTGAATGAAATAGTAACCCAAATCGCTGTACTTATATTTTTTCTCAGAGCTAATCGGAGTAGACAATATCTGTTGGTAAATGGAATCACGATAGGAGTCTATGATATAAAGGTCTTGGGCTACTTGAGATGTAAAGCCTTCTTCGGCTTTGGTGCGATATATCGTTGGGTCAGGTTTCCCATCTTTCAATGTTTTTGAATAAAATGGAATCCACGCTGTGAATCCGGCAGTATGTGAGAGCATTTCGCTAATCACTACCTTGCTGTATGGATTTCCCGCGGGTATATCTAAATACTGTCCGAGTGTCGCATTCACATCCACTTTACCCTCTTCTTGAAGTTTCATGACCGCCAACATCGAGGAAACAATCTTCGTAATGGATGCCAAATCATAGACAGTGTTTTCTGTTACTTTTTTCTTTCCAATCCAATCGATATTTCCAAAACTCTTATCGTAAAACACCAATCCATCCTTGGCCGCAAGTACTCTGCAACCGGGATAAGCACCGCGAGTAATTCCAGATTGAGCGATGCTATCGATTGCGTAAAAATCATAAGCGACAAGTTGCGATGAATTCACAACTCCATCGGCCATCATATCCTCCTTGTAGTTTTCTTCATCTCCCGCCGCCGAACCTGTAATCGTTTCGACATCATGATCGATCCGATCCGTAAATCCATGAAGACCTACATATTCCGGATGAACCCATCTCATCCTAATTTGATTAGCTAGGTTTATTCCCGAAAAACAAGCATAGTCATTGCAAGCCGTAACCGGCAGACTGCCATCAGCAGGGCAAGCACCCATGATCACTTCGGCAACCACCATTTGTGTCATCTCATCGTCTTGGTACGATATAATCAATCCATCGGTATTGCTCAAATCCTTCATGCCTTCAAGCGCATAAGGATTTGCAAATACCGCGAGAATCATATTCGAAGAAATTCCAACTGAATTTAAAATTCGAGTTGCTTCATTGCTTACTCCGAAATTTTTTGAGGGTTTGTTGCTGGTGCCTAAAAATGCCGCTATTACTAAATCATATGTCGAGAGCGTGTCGTGCAATTTTATTCCAGCATCTAAACCGGGATTTTTATCCATCGGAAAAACATCAAAATCCGCATAAGCCCTTAGTGTTTTCACAAAGGCTGTTTCGCCAGGTGCGCCAACAGTAACAACGGCAATACGCTTGCCGTAGGTGGAGGTAACAGGGAGTAAATCACAACCATTTTTAATAACTGTAATACTCTGCTCTATCATGCGGCGGCGAAGGGTTTGCGCCTGCCCATTATTCAAATCCTGATGTAAGAAAGCTAAATCGATGGGTTGATACTTGGCCAATCCTGACCACTCTTTGGCTCTCAGGATTTTCAGGCAACTCACATTTATCTCTTCTTCAGAAATAATTCCTTTTGCCACCGCTTCTTTTACTGATTTTATTGCAAGAGGAACATCCGTAGAAAATAACAACACATCGTTTCCTGCTACTAAGGCACGAATATCAACTTCGCCGGGAGCCCAATACTTTGTAACTCCCTGCATGTTTAATGCATCGGTATATACCAAACCTTCAAAACCAAGTTTTTTCTTTAATAGGTCGTTGATGATTTTTGGTGAAAGCGTACTCGCAACATTCGGTGTATTGTCTAAAGAAGGAATGTACAAATGTGCAACCATTACGCTGCTTAAACCCTGCTCGATGAGGCTGCGATACGGAGCCAATTCGATGCTGTCCATTCTTTCGACGGTATGGTTCAAAACCGGAAGATCCTTATGGCTATCGGAATCGGTATCACCGTGTCCGGGAAAATGTTTTGCGACCGCCATCACACCACCATCTTGGAGGCCGTGCATGTATCCCAACGAGCGTGTGGTAACTAAGTCTATGTCTTCTCCAAATGATCGGTTGGAAATTACCGGGTTTTTTGGATTGCTATTTATATCCACCACCGGTGAAAAACTAACATGCACACCTAAGCGGCTCAGTTGGCGCGCCATTTCTTTACCAAAATCGTAAATGATCTTTTCATCCTGAATGGCACCAAGTGTCAATTGCCTTGGGTAACTTATGGTACTATCAAGTCGCATCCCCAATCCCCATTCCGCATCCATGGCTATGAGAAGTGGAATGTCAGATTCTGCTTGATATTTATTGGTAAGCTTTGCTTGACGAAGAGGTCCTCCTTGAAAAAAAATCAATCCACCGATATTGTATTTCACAATCAGAGAATCGATATCACGAGTATGTTTAGAATCTTTGTTGCTCCATGCAGCTACCATGAAGAGATGACCGATCTTTTG
>JBILMS010000113.1:0-5816 GCA_044375415.1 Flavobacteriales bacterium | reverse complement strand
TAAGTTCTTGATCCAACTTGTGCTGCAATGCCCTTCGCTTGCGGGCTTCCATGTTTGATGCAAAAACGATGGCAATACTCAATGCAAAGACCTGCTCATCTTTAGAAAAAACGCGTTCAAGGTTCCCTGTTTTTTCGAAACACATCACTCCTATTAATTCACCTTCAATGCGCAGTGGCACATCCATCAATGAAATAACATTATTCGGACGAGAGTAGTCTTCACTTAGTTCTGATGTTGCGGCATGCTCATATATGTTGGGCGCCAGAATAATTTCATTTTCATGAATAGCCTTTAGATAACGGGGATATTTTTTACTATGTAACGTGCTTCCCTTCGAGAATTTATTTGCCGGAATAGTATATTCTCCAATGGAAACCAAGGTGTCCTTTTCCGGATTACACAACCAAATACTCATACGGTCTATGCGCAGTGCTGCGAGAATTCGTCGCGCAAATTCAACCATTAGGTTGTCAATGTCCTCTCGTTTCAATGAATGAATACGCGATAGACTATCTAATTCATGTAAGAGATTAACTTGCGAATGATCCATTGGCAATTAGTTTTAGTTTAAACGAACATTTTCCCTTTCGGGTATAGCCAAATGTAGGTGAATTTCTTGAATTGCCAGATGATTGTACGCAGATAAACTTAAGGAAACCTCTCAAAACCGACGACACTTGAGAAATGGAGCCCTTTATATGTTGCCACGACTACCCTAGATGAAAAAAATATTTAAACTCCTTTAATGAACTATGATATGGTGCAAAAATTCGCATCCACTTTTTTCCAGATGTCATCACGCCTCCGAACTCTGCTAACATTTCGGATTTTACTTGATACACCTATTTGAATTAGAAATAAAGAAACAATGTAATCCCCAGATTCAGATCCGCTGAAAACAGATCGTTTATTAGTTCAAATTCACTCTCCCTTTCATCTCACCCCAAAACCGAATAATTCGTCAACTCTCCTCTTATTGGAGTTTCCATCAGTTGGCGAACTTCTGAGGGCTTGAGGTTTTGTCCAAGTAGATACATGAGTTTGGTAAGGGCCGCTTCGATGGTCATATCGGCACCACTGCACACTCCGGCATGTATTAAGGGCAAACTGGTTTGATATCTTCCCTGTTCTACAAAACCCTGATTACATTGAGAAATATTTACTACCACGACCCCTGAATCGGTTAGTTCTTTTAAGACATTTCCGAACCACTCTTCCATGGGTGCATTGCCGGAACCAAAGGTTTCGATTACTAAACCGCGAAGTCCGGGTGCACGAAAAATATGTTCCACGATCTGACGATTCATTCCCGGAAATATTCGAAAGGCCGTGACATTAGCATCGAGATTCAAGCGTGCTGTAAGAGTTGAATCAGAAGCAGGATACATGGCCGAATGATTAAAAAATATGTGTACGCCCACATTGGCCAAAGCCGGATAATTGGCACTTTCAAAGGCATCAAAATCCTCGGTGTTGTATTTGTGGGTCCTGTTACCCCTAAATAAATGAGACTCGAAATAAATGGCTACCTCACGCACGGCAGGCTGTCCATCCTTACGAGCAGCAGCAATTTCGAGAGCCGTAATTAAGTTCTCTCTTCCATCGGTGCGCAATCTTCCCATGGGCAATTGAGCTCCGGTAAAAATCACCGGTTTGGCCAAACCCTCGAGCATAAAACTGATCGCCGAAGCCGAATAAGCCATGGTGTCGGTTCCATGCAATACTACAAATCCATCAAAGCGATCGTAGTTATCGCGGATGATGGTGGCTAATTGCACCCATGTTTCGATGTTCACATTCGAACTATCAATCGGTTCTTCAAACGCTTTTACCTCAATGTCGAAAGCAAATCGTTTTAGCTCCGGAACGAAATCGTACATATGAACGAAATCGAGAGGTTGAAGAGCTCCGGTAGCCGGATTCTCCATCATACCAATGGTTCCGCCCGTGTAGATAAGAAGTAGCGATGTGCGTTTCATAGGCTAAACTCCAAAAAGTTTTTTGCTGTTATCGGTTGTAATCTGAGCAATTTCATCGAGCGAAATTCCTTTGATCTCCGCAAGTTTTTCAGCCACAATTTTCACATACGAAGATTGATTTCTCTTTCCGCGAAAAGGTACCGGTGGCAGATATGGCGAATCGGTTTCGAGGACTAAATAATCCAAAGGGATATCCTTCAATACTTGATCTAATTGGGCTTTTGGATAGGTTAGCACCCCTCCTATCCCCATAAAAAATCCTTGATAGGTCATGATCTTTTGTGCTTGTTCTATTGTTCCCGTAAAACAATGAAAAACCCCACGCAGTTGTTCGTCGTGAACGCGATCCATCACTTCAAATATCTCATTAAAAGAATCTCGTGCATGGATGACAATGGGAATTGAAAGTTCTTTGGCCCAAGTTATCTGTTCCTCAAAAGCTTCTATTTGCACATCTAACGTGCTTTTATCCCAATACAAATCAATTCCAATTTCTCCAACTGCCACATATTTTCCGGCATAAAGTTGATCTCTAATAACCTTTAGATCTCCGCGAAAATTTTCTTTCACCGAACATGGATGCAACCCCATCATCGGAAAAACCCGATCGGGGTAACGAGCCGCCAATTCATCCAGCGACTTGATACTTCTCATATCAATATTAGGCAGAAAAATGCGAGAAACTCCGGCCTCAAAAGCCGTTTCCATCACTTGATTGATATCGTTTTCGAATTCCTGCACATAGAGGTGTGCATGTGTATCTGTCAAAACCATTGGCCAAAGGTAATTCGCGAACCGCTGCCAATGGTTATTTTCGCGGCTGTGCAAGTTCCTACCCGCATATTAGTAATACGCTTTAGTTCGATTGGTGATATCGTTCTCACAACGCCTGTCTTGCGTTATTTGCAGGAGCAATTGGATGGCGATACAGAAATTCACTTTCTCACCAAGAAAAAATTTGCTTCCGTATTAGCCCATAATCCCCGGATTCATACGATCCATACCATTGAAAAAACCGTACAAGAAGTCCTGCCTGCATTAAAGAAAATTGACTTCGATTATGTGATTGATCTACATAAAAATGTTCGATCTCATTTCGTAAAAAAGGGTTTAAAAAAACTCAGCTTTTCATTCGATAAATACAATTTCCAAAAATGGCTTTTGGTAAGGACGGGAATTAACCTAATGCCTGCCAAACATGTGGTGGATCGCTACTTGGATACACTCAGTGCCTTCGGTGTGAAAGACGATGGCAAGGGTTTGGAATATTACATTCCCAACAACGAATCCTTCGATCAAGAGCAACTCCCCGAGCATTTTCGAAAGGGATATATCTCTTGGGTAGTAGGTGGAGCACATGCCGGCAAAAAACTATCGGCTTCAAGAATCGCTGAGATTTTAAAAGAAGTAAACTATCCCATCGTACTTATAGGTGGGAAAGAAGACATGTCCACGTCTGCAGAGATCATGAAATCGAATTCAAATAACGTAATCGATTTATGTGGTAAACTGACTTTAAACGAATCAGCTGATTGCATTCGGCAAGCGGCATTGGTGGTATCGGGAGATACGGGTATGATGCACATCGCAAGTGCCTTTGATAAAAAAATAATCTCATTGTGGGGATGCACCGTTCCTGAATTTGGAATGTACCCCTATCGTCCTCATCCGGATTCCGTTATTGTGCAGCCATGGCACCTTCGAAAACGACCTTGTTCCAAACTTGGAAATCGCTGTAAATACGGGGCTCCGGGCACATGTATTCAGCGAATCGAAACGGCGGCTATCACTTCGGTAATAGCTCGTCTTTTACCTACTGAAACAGAGCTTTGAGTTCAGTAGCTTCTTCCGGTTTCATTTTGCCCGCAAGTATGAGTCGCAATTGACGACGACGCAAAGCGCCTTCAAATCTAGATTTTTCCTCTTCTGTTTCCGGGTGCAATTCCGGCACATTGATCGGATTCCCCATTTGGTCGACAGCCACAAAAGTATAGATCGCTTCATTGCATTTGATCTTTTCTCCGGTGGTATGATGTTCCACATAAATATCCATAAACACCTCCATGGAAGAGGAAAATGAACGGCTCACTTTTGCTTCAATGATTACAATATCACCCAGTTTTATTGGATGTTGGAAGGATACATTGTTTACGGCGGCTGTTACCACTACCCTTCTGCACAAACGGTGAGCTGAGATAGCGCTGGCAATGTCGAGCCAGTTTAGTAATTGTCCTCCCATTAAATTTCCGAGGGTATTCGTGTTTTCAGGAAGTACTAAGTGGGTTGATACCGTTAAGGTTTTTTGAGCGGAAACGCTTTTCATGTCAAGAATTTGGGTGCAAAGATACGGTTCCTTTCGGGGGAAGTATCATGCGGAAGTCAGAAGAAAAACCTGCGAGCATTGTACTCGCAGGTCTTTCAGTAGATTATAAGAACAGAATAGGCAGGCAAAATGCCAAATAGGTTTTGAGTAAAAGTTTATTATAGGATGATTTGATTTCCGGATCTCTTTCTTTCGATTGAAGAATCAAAAGAGCTCCTGTCCATATCAATCCACAGATCAACTGCGCCGCGAGGTAATTTTCTCCTCCCATTCCATTTGCCTCGAGTCCTGTGACAAGTACAATTAGGCCCATAAACCAACCTGTCGCAAATGCAAAAACCTTTTGACCGTTTACGAGATAAAAGGACAGCGCCTTTACTAAGTAAATGATTGCCAAACAAGCTACCATTATCCAAGATAGGGTCCTGAACATTGGCACTTTTCCGATGAGCGCACAAACGATTACAAAAGATACCAGCAAGACAATTTCTATTCGTTTCATACTTTAAAATTAATAAAATTTTCAGCAATCATTAGAAGCTTGAATAGCGCCGTCGGCAACGGAAACGATGATGGTAGGTCCGAGACCGATCCAACTTAAAGCGGTTGCAACGGGATTAGAATCCCAACCCCAGAGTGCATTCGACATGTTTTGACCTACATGATATGAAAACTGTTGATCCCAGCAGTCCCACCATGCCCCGGGTAACAAGAGATTTCCATCGAACAAAATACCCTCATTGCCCACGGTGTACGCCACATATTTAAAAGAAGAAATTAGCGACAACATTCGACCTTTAGAATTTAAATCGATTGCATTACTAGCTCTCACGGCATTTTCCATGGCTAATAGTGCAGCAACTTTTTGCTCCACCTGCATTTGCCCTGTAAATATTCCCAAAGCTTCATTGTACACTTCCTTTTCTATTGGATCAGGAGCACCCGCATCGGAAAGTGCAGGCATCGGATTTTGAACAAGTAAATCATTAAGCTGCTCCATGTATTCTTCTCTATTTCGCGCAGCACCCGGACCCGATTGCACATCATTCAGCGCGAGCAATATAGTTCGCTGGTACTCGCCCACATGATCAAACGGATTGTTCGGATTTACAGGACCTGAAAATCTTAGTTGCGTAGGGTTGTCCAAGACAAAATTTATTTCATCCATAAGACCCCTTTCTACGTTGTTTTCCTTCGATGTTTCCATCAAATCATTCACACTTGTTTCTTTCTGACATCCCACTGCCAGCAGGACACTCAGGCTAATAAATACGTACTTCATGTTTTTATAGATTTTAGTTTAGACCGCAATAATCTGAATGATTTTTGAGATGAAGCTTCGAATTCCAAATTCTCGCAAAAAAAGCGGAAATGCTTATTTGTATCGGTCTCTATAATTCCTTTAAATTTGTCGTATGAGTATTTTGATCATCAAATCGCTGCACATCGTTTTTATGGTAACGTGGTTTGCGGCCCTTTTTTATATGTTTCGTCTTTTTATCTATCATGTA
>JBILMS010000018.1:0-52444 GCA_044375415.1 Flavobacteriales bacterium | reverse complement strand
ACAGAAGTGAGTTAGTCTAAACTCTCTGAATTAGGCAGAAAGGGTTCTGTTGTGAGCTGTTCATCCCCCATGCCTCCGATGTCATAATTCGTCCACCCCTCAAAATCCGCTCGCATCTGATTTGGGTTAATAGCGTTGCGTTGTACTTTACTCGCAAGAAGGTTCGTTATTAACCCGGAGACACTTCAGAAGATTTCGCTACAGGGCACGAAGGATATTATGCGCTTTCAGCGCGTTGGGTGCGGAGACCAAATACATTACGTTTCTATTATATATGGCGCTTTCAGCGCGGGAAGGCGAGAAAATGGAAAATGGAAAGTGGGAAATGGAAAATGGAAAGTGGGAAATGGAAAGTGGAAAGTGGAAAATGGAAAGTGGGAGAATAGCGATCTTTGAGATAAGTTCACGTTTATAAAAACGATAGGGTCAATTCAAACGTTCAGCCCCATCTTTCGACTCTTCATCCTTCGTTCCTCAGGATGCATCGCTCAGGAGGACGCATCACCCATCACCCATCACCCATCACCCATAACTCATAACCCACCCCCTTTCGGCAAGCTCAAGGACACGACAAGCTCAAGGGGAAGCATTCATAATTCATAATTCATAATTCATAATTTCAATCGAACTCACTCTCTATTCTATCTACCGTGAGTATTCCCTCAATGTCTTTCAGCTTTTCGATCAGGCTGTTGAGGTGTTCAGTGTCGTGAACCAACGCGCGAACTTTTCCTTCAAATACGCCGTCATTTGCTTCAAACGAAATACTCCGCATATTCACATTCATATCGGATGAAATGATATTAGTGATTTTTTGAACGACTCCTTTATCATCTAATCCACTGAATCGAAGTCCTACTTCAAATTCAATAACCGACTTATTGGCCCATCTGGCTTTGATAACGCGGTATGCATATTTGCCCAACAACTCTTCTGCGTTGGGGCAATTGGATCGATGAATTTTAATGCCTTCGCCTACGGTTATAAATCCAAATACTTCGTCACCGTTGATTGGATTGCAACAGGGTGCCAATGTGTAATCGACTCTTTGCTTTTCATCTCCGATCAATAGCGTTTCTCCTTTGGCCGGAGATGATGTAGCGGTCTTCTCTTCTTTATTGTGTTCTACAGGTGCTCGTTCAAAACGTATTTTCCCGTTTTCAATTTTATATCCTTTTAATTTCTTCAGATCAATACGACCTTTCGCTATCAAATAATACAAATCTGTGGCGTTTTCTACATTGTAGTGCCTCAACATCTCGTCTATGTTGACACTCAGCCACTCCACTTTCAAACCGGACCATCTGCGTTTGAGCATTTCCTTTCCGTCTTCTGCAATCTGCTTTTTCTCTTCCTTGAGAGCTGCTTTGATCTTTTGACGAGCACTAGCCGTAACAACAAGAGCAAGCCAATCCTCTTTTGGATGTTGCTTTTTACTTGTCAGAATTTCAACCTGATCGCCACTTCTTAAGACATAACTGAGGGGAACTAACTTAAAATTCACTTTTGCCCCGATACACTGATATCCAATTTGCGAGTGAATATGAAAGGCAAAGTCAAGAGCAGTCGCTCCCTTGGGAAGTGTTTTTAAATCGCCATTCGGTGTAAAAATGTATATCTCTTCGCTAAATAAGGACAACTTAAAATTATCGATAAACTCGATTGCGCTATCGCCGGGGTTTTCTAAAACTTCCCGAATCTGATCAATCCAACGATCGAGTTTATCTTCCGGTGTTTCAACATCTCCTTTGTATTTCCAATGGGCCGCATAACCGCGTTCTGCGAAGTCGTCCATTCTTCGGGATCGTATCTGCACTTCAACCCATTTTCCCGTCGGGCTCATCACCGTTGTATGCAACGATTCATATCCATTCGCTTTAGGTATGGAAATCCAATCGCGAAGTCGTTCGGGGGATGGCTGATAAAAATCTGTAACAACGGAATAAACCCTCCAACAATCTGCCTTCTCTGCATCCGTCGGACTATCTAGAATTATTCGGATGGCAAATACATCGTATATTTCTTCAAATACTACTCCCTTTTTATGAATTTTATTCCAAATACTAAAAACGCTTTTTGTTCGACCTTTTATTTCGAATTGCAAATCTTGTTTTTCTAAAGCTCTTTTTATAGGGAGAGTAAAAGCGTTAATAAAACGAGTACGAACTGCCTGTGTCTTTTGAAGTCTATTTAGTATGTCCTCGTATTGTTCCGGCTCTTTGAATTTGAGCGACAAATCTTCGAGTTCTGTTTTGATGTTGTACAATCCTAAGCGATGCGCCAAAGGAGCATACATAAACAGTGTTTCATTCGCAATCTTCAACTGTTTTTCACGAACCATGTGATCCAAGGTGCGCATGTTGTGCAGTCGATCTGCCAGTTTGATCAAGATAACCCTAACGTCGTCGCTCAAGGTGAGCAACATCTTTCGGAAATTTTCGGCTTGATCACTGGTGTTGGTGTAGTCTGATACCCCACTGATTTTTGTCAAACCATCGATGATCACGCGAACCTTTTTGCCAAAAAGATTTTCGATATCTTCGAGAGTGATGTAGGTATCTTCTACGGTGTCGTGCAAAAGCGCACAGACAATACTTGTTGTATCCAAACTTAGCTCCTCACCTGCGATTCGAGCTACTGCAATGGGATGATAAATGTAGGGTTCACCACTTTTTCGACGCATGTTTTTATGCGCCTCCAAGCTGAGATCAAATGCCTTTCGAATGAGGGCTCTATCAGCACGACTGCGCGAGCGGTGGCAAGCGCGCAGGAGCCCTCTGTAACGTCGGAGTATTTCGCGTTTTTCTTCTTCGAGGTCTATCTCCTTGCTTTCTGCCATAGTTTGCTTTTTCTCCGAATCTTATTGCGCCCCGGAAATTTTTCCTTCACATCTTCCAAATCCAACTCGCACACCGTCCTTTTCAGCGTATCCTCTTAATGTAACCGTGTCGCCGTCTTGTATGAATGTACGAGAACTACCGTCGTTGAGTTGCACAGGTTTTGTTCCCTTCCATGCTATTTCAAGCATACTGCCATAGCTACCTTCTTCCGGACCACTTATGGTTCCGCTAGCCATCATGTCGCCGCAACGAATATTACATCCATTGACTGTATGATGCGCCAATTGTTGAACCATGTTCCAATACATGTGTTTGTAATTGCTTTTTGAAACAATGGTTTCAGTCGAATTTTCAGGAGTAATGACTACTTGGAGATTGATGTCATAATTATGTTGACCTTCGTATTTCAAATATGGCAAAACTTCCGGATCTTGAACCGGACCGGGCGTTTTAAAAGGCTCCAGAGCATCTAATGTAACAACCCAAGGGCTCACTGTGCTGGCAAAGTTTTTTGCCAAAAAAGGACCTAGCGGAACGTACTCCCACTTCTGTATATCACGTGCACTCCAATCGTTGAACAACATCAATCCAAAAATATAGTCCTTTGCCTCCGCAGTCGAAATAGACTGACCCAAAGGTTTACCATCAAAAGTCACAAAAGCCATCTCAAGTTCAAAGTCCAATTGTTTTGTCGGTCCAAAAAGGGGTTGTGGCCCGTCAGTTGGATTGGTTTGACCGTTGGGGCGAAGAATAGGTGTACCTGAAACCACAATACTAGAGGCCCTTCCGTGATAACCCACCGGCAAGTGTTTCCAGTTAGGTAACAAAGCGTTGGCCGGATCCCGAAACATCACTCCAACGTTTCGTGCATGATCCATACTACTGTAAAAATCTGTATAGTCGCCCACTCGAATGGGTAATAAAAACTGCACCTCATCCTGACGAAAAAGCACTTGCCTCACATGATGTTCTTTATCCCGCAGATCAGGCATGTCGCTTCGCAGAAGTTTCGAAACTCTACTTCTTAATTGAGACATGTGTTGTTTGCCGTACGACATTACTCGGTTTAAGGAGTCATGCGCTAAATCTTCTAGTTTAAACGGAAGGTTTTCAAGATAACCCATCACGTGTAAGGCCTTAAGATCTATGAGCTGGTCACCAATAGCACAGCAAACATGAGGAAGTTGGCTTTCAGTTCGAAAAATACCGAACGGAAGATTTTGTATCGGAAAATCACTGTCGGGAGATACTTCTACCCAACTGCGCAATTTAGGGTCATTTGTTTTCGGGTCCATGGCTATGTTCTCCTATGTGGAGATGCCAAAGTTATAATAAGTATGGATACCCCGAGGCTAATGAATTAACACTCGCTTAATCAAGGAGCATTATATTGGCCTCTAAATTTTGAAACCATGAAATTTCTTGCCCTCCTAGTCCTGTTCTTCCCTCTTTTTTTGAATGCCCAAGAAGAAATTCCCTCATGGACCCAGTATCTCTATTGCGACGAACCCAACGCCATTCAAGTGAAGGAAGCTTACGAAGAATACTACCGAACACATGAGTTTGTGAAGAGTATTCACACTCAAAACTATAAAAGATGGGTGGCCAAAATAAAACCCTTTGTGGATGAAAACGGGAATGTTACTCCACTGACTGCCGAACAAAAAATCAATGTGACAGCCAAATCTAATTCACTTCGATCAGGAGGTGGCAATGATATTTGGACTTACGCAGGTCCCAAAGTCCACTATAGTACAGATGGAACCCTTACTCCGATGAGCCAACAGTCTAATGTATATTGTCACGACAGATCACTCACCAATCCAAATTTACTCTTCTGTGGAACCGAAAGTGGTGGTTTGTACAAATCAGTAGATCAGGGAGCGAACTGGGAATTTGTTACAAAAAACTATGTTATAAACTCTGTAAGTGCCGTTCGCATCCACCCAACAGATGAAAACACCATCCTGTTTTCGGCAGAAAATGATTTATACAGATCAACAGATGGTGGAACCACATGGGAAATAATTGGAAATCCTTCTTTTCAAGCCTTAAATATCAGTGCTTGGGAAATAGCCTTTAATCCGGAAAATCCGGACATTGTTTATGCGGCTTGCAATGAAGGTTTTTTCAGAAGTATAGATGGTGGTGACAACTGGACTGAAATTTTATTCAACGAATCACAAGTAGTCCAATTCAAACCGAATGATCCATCCGTTGTATATACTCTTCAAAAAATTACCGGTGCTACGGAATATAAATTTTACAAAAGCACAAACTATGGCGAATCATTTACGATGTACGACAATGGTTGGTTCGAGATGCTTCCGGGGTATGAGGATATAAATGTGTATGGTGGAAGAATCGCTGTTTCAGAAGCCGATCCGAATAGAATTTATGCCCTGCTCGTAGGTTATGGACAGTACGATTCCGACTCCTACACAAACGGTTGGATTGGTACGTGGGTTAGTTACGATGGTGGTGAAACTTGGTCTTTTCCTCACGATCAAATCGGAACTCCATACACCACAGAACACCCTAATCTGATGAACTTTTCGGCAGATGATGGCGATTACACACAGATCCTCTATAATACCACCATGGTTGCTTCACAATTGGATGCTGACTTCGTATTGATAGGCGGACTTAATTTATGGCAAAGCTCCGATGCTTGTCAAACGTATCAAGGACTAGGGGGCTACATTGGAGGACTGCCCTACTTCCATGTGGATCAGCAGGAACTTCGCATTTATAAAACAGGAACAAATTCCGAAGAGGTATGGTGCAGCAATGACGGAGGTATTTGTTATTCGACCGATTTTATGCAAACCATTTCAAATCGATGCAATGGTATTCAAGCTGTCAACTTATGGGGATATGACCAAGGTTGGAATGAAGATAGTATGGTAGGCGGTCGGTATCACAATGGAAATTTTGGCTACTTCGAAAATTATCCTCAGGGAGAGGCATTGGCTCTTGGAGGAGGCGAAGCGCCAACAGGTTACGTAAACTATAGCGATGAAAACAAATCCTTTTTCAGCGATATCGCCGGACGGATTTTACCGGATGAAATAGGTGGTACGGTAGAGTATTTTTCGATGACCATGGCTCCGAACGAAAGTTATTGGTTCAATAATTCCTCGAGAATTATGTTTGATAATGAATATTACAATGTGGCTTGGTTGGGAAGAGAAAACAAACTCTATCGTTCGAACAACGGAGGAGGTTCGTTTGGCGAATGGTACAGCTTTGGAGTGAATACCGCCAATCCTGTATTGTGGATGGCTCAGAGTTATTCGGATCCCAACGTGATGTATGTGCATCAGCGTACAGGAAACAACTCTAAAATTATGAAGTCGACGGATCATGGAAACACATGGAATCAAATTGACTTACCTAGTTCTGCCTCTAATCTATTTTTCGACGTGGGTTCCAGCAACTCCGATGAACTATGGGTCTCGTATCCTTATGGTCAAAACGGAAGCAAAGTTTATCACACAACTGATGGGGGTGCATCATGGACCAATATCACAACTTCCATTTTAGATGGAACGCAAATCTGGGGAATTGCTCATCAATATGGCACAGATGGTGGCGTGTATATAGCTCTTCTGAACGGTGCCGTTCTATACCGAAATAACTCCATGAACGATTGGGCACTATACAGCGATGGTCTCCCTCTATCCACGCAACCCATTCGAATTGTGCCTCAATACAAAAAAGGATTGATACGTTTGGCCACTTGGAATTTGGGAGTTTGGGAAGCACCTTTGTTTGAACCTTCCAATCTTTTGGCAGATTTTGCTGCTGAATACGGTACGTTCTTTTGTCCGGGCGATCCCATTCATTTTGTCGATCACAGTGTATCCGGAGATAACGCCACTTATAATTGGTCTTTCCCCGGTGGAACTCCTTCGACAAGCACAGAAAAAAATCCAACGATTTATTACGAAAGTGGCGGTTCGTTCGATGTAACTCTTACCGTTACCGAAAACGGAATAAACAGTAGTATCACTAAAATGCAATATATAGAATCAGAAGAATCCATAGGAAACGAACTCGTTGAAGACTTTGAACTTGGCAATTTTCCGGAACATTGGGTCTTCGAACACTCTACCGGTGGCAGCAGCAATTGGGCCATTGGCAATGCCGCAAGTGCATACGAAATAGGATCCTACTCTATGTATTTCGATAATTACTATAACGATGTTCAAGGAAATAGAGATGAAGTATGGACCGGTAAACAGATGTATACTCTAACCGGAGAAGTTAGCGTGAACCTATCCTTTGATGTCGCTTATGCCGAATATGGAGGCCAGTATTCAGACACCTTAGGTGTTTTGCTATCCGTTGATTGCGGTGAGTCGTGGACTGAAATGTATGTAAAGGGTGGAGACGATTTGGCTACCGCTCCCGACAACGGAAATCCATTTATCCCAACCGAAACCGAATGGCGCAATGAAATCATCAATCTCGATGAATATTTTGCCGATTTAAATTTTCAAAACGGCGAATTCATTGTCGCATTTCAAAATCGAGGAAGATGGGGAAACATCATATATGTTGACAACATCAACGTTGATCTAATTGTTGGTATTGACGACCACCATTCAAATTCCCAAAACCTGCTTGTATATCCTAATCCCACATCTGATAAGTTTAGTGTTGTTGGAAAGGGTTATCCGGGAGGTAATTTGACTTTACAACTTATTAATCCTTTGGGACAAGTTGTTTTTGAGCAGAAAATAATACTCAACGGAACTTCTTTCGAAAAATCCATTGATATATCAACATTATCCGATGGGATGTACTATTTCCGTTTGGTGAATGAGGAAAAAATTGAGGTAATTAAAGTTGAAAAGAAATAGAATAGAAAGAAAATGATAGTGTAAATTGGGAAAGGGTGATTGTATTATGTACAAAGTATTATGTATTAAGATTGATTCTGTTTATCCGAAATGAATAGTGTTGACAAGAACACCCGCATTTTTTTTTACACAGAGAAGAACTACTTAAGATTTCACAAAGAGTAGAATGATGGTAAAGGGAAAGAGTGTCCTAGCGTTCCTGAAAACGAGAACGTCCCAAAGCCCTGTCCTTTGAACGCTGCACTTTGAACTTTTCGGAATCTGAGTTGGAGTGGACGAACGTATTTCTGAGATGAATTTTATCTGTTTCTCTGTACGATCCTTAGGTATCTAATTTATTCACGTACCGAAAAGATGTCGCCACTCTGTGGCTAGTTAGATGACGCTGCTCTGCAGCTATTTTGTAAACTCTGTTCATGTTTCTCAGAACTCCCGTAGGGTGAGGCTATAACACATCCTTCGACTCTTCATCCTTCGTTCCTCAGGATTCATCGCTCAGGAGGACACTCATAATTCACCCCCCTTCGACAAGCCTCAAGGAAACGACAAGCTGCCAATGACAAGTCGTGGAATTAGATTGAAAATGAACTATCTATATTTTTCGTTTTGGAGACCATTCTTCTCCGAAAGCCGCACCCTCCGCCCTCTCCATCCTTCGACAGAGCTCAAGAGAACGAGGAGAGGGGACCGATTCTGCGAACTGAAAAGTCCCCGTTTATTAAAAAAAAATTTTGAAAACTACTCCTTTCCTTGAACGTGATTGTCCCCCTCTCAATAACAGAGTGAGAGCGAAGAGTGAGAGTGAAGAGTGAGAGCGAAGAGTGAGAGTGTTCGAATCGTTTTGAGAAACGGATCTACCTGTTTCTGTTTCTCAAAACTCCGAACTGCGTTGGGGTGAGGCTTTCCGACTGTTTTGTCAGCGTTCACGGTTGGATTTTATGCATGGGAATCCGGGAGCCCCATTCATAATTCAACATTCATAACTCATAATTACTTACAGAGTTTGAGTATTGAGAGGGCTTACTTTTTTGAAAGTGTTCAAAATAACTCCCCTCGGCTTCGCTCGGGGACCGAGGACCTTGTTAATATCAGAAAACCCCTTCGGCAAGCTCAGGGACACGGCTCCGCTCGGTTTGCTTCACGTTTTTAGAAATGTCAGTTAATCCAAAACCCATCATCCATAACCATCGAAGACGAAAAAGTTTCCTTTAAGGTAAACCACATTCCCCCTTCGATAATTAATCCCTCTTTTGTCGGCACGAATCCCTCAGAGAAACGAATTCATAACTCATAATTCATAATTCATAACTCTTACAAGAGCTCGCCTACAATCCGCTCAACGGTGTATCCTTCCGCTTCGGCTTTGTAGTTTCGTACCATACGGTGACGAAGTATAGGAAGTGCTACGGCGCGAACATCTTCGATATCCGGACTGTATTTGCCTGAAAGGGCTGCATGACATTTTGCTCCAATAATCAAATACTGAGAAGCACGAGGACCTGCTCCCCAACTTAAGAAATTGTTGATCATTTCGGGAGCGGTGGGTGAACCCGGACGGGTTTTTCCAACCAGCTTCACTGCATATTCTACTACGTTATCGGCTACAGGCATCTTGCGAATGAGCTGCTGATAGAAGATAATTTCATCGCCATGAATAACCGCTTCGGTATTAATAGTTTTACTTGAAGTCGTACTTTTTACAATCTCAACTTCCTCGGCATAACTTGGGTAATCTACCCAAATGTTAAACATAAAACGGTCGAGTTGAGCCTCAGGCAAAGGATACGTTCCTTCCTGCTCGATCGGGTTTTGAGTAGCAAGTACGAAAAAAGGACTTGGCAAGTCATACGTTTGACCTGCCGTTGTCACCCTGCGCTCTTGCATAGCTTCGAGCAAAGCAGATTGGGTTTTTGGTGGAGTACGGTTGATCTCATCCGCCAAAATAATATTCGAAAAAAGAGGACCTTTTACAAATTTAAAATGTCTTGAATCATCCAATATCTCCGAACCAATGATGTCCGATGGCATCAAGTCGGGTGTAAACTGTACACGATTAAATGACAGTCCAAGAGAATTGGCAATGGTATTTACCAAAAGGGTTTTTGCAAGTCCGGGGACACCTACCAGCAAGCAGTGTCCATTTCCAAAAATGGAGATCAGCACATATTTTATTACCTCGTCTTGACCGACTATCGTTTTGCGCACTTCCTTTTGAAGTACCGCATATTTCGACTTAAGGGAGTCCAAGGCCTCCGCATCGCTGCTAAAATTGATTCCTGACATAATTATATTCTCCTGTTTTTCTATTCTAAAGGCTGCAATTTAATCTAAAGCAGCTCTATCCAACATCATTCAAAATGATAACGATCGTTAACAAATTCAAGCACCTTATTCATTTCCGGGCCCCTTTAACCAAGGGAACTGGAACTCACATCTCACGTATTTTTGGTCAACTGACGTATATGTTTCACCCAGCCTTTTCTTCACCCATTTAAAAGTCTTCTCCTGTTCAAGTTCCTGCTGAGCCATATTCTTGAAGATAAGATAATCATTTTCCATATTCGCTCTATGGGCTTCTACACGCGAAACTAATTTGTACACAACGTATGCAAAAGTTCCATCGGGCAATTCGATCAATACCGGCGTCGATGTTTCACCCGGCTTCAATTTGTCCAATACCAGGTTCACGGCCGGTGGAATTTCTGAAGCATCAAACTTGAATCCACCGGATGCCGGATTCAATACCATGCCCAATTGATTGCGCGAATCTTCATCCTGACTAAAACCGCTGGCCGCATCTTCGAATGTCAATCGACCTCCGTTGATTTCATTCCGGAGACTATCCAATCGCAAACGCGCTTTTTCAAAATCATCGGGCCTCACTTTGGGAGACATCAAAATGTGGCAAGCTTCATAGAAGTTTCCACGCTTCTCAACAACTTTCAAAAAGTGATAACCGAATACCGTTTCGAATATCTGGGAAAATCCGCCTTCGGGCGTCACATCCACCGCTGCTTCATAAGCCGGATCAAAGGTGCCTTTCGACTGAAGATCGTAACAACCACCTCGGGCCCTAGACCCCGGGTCTTCGCTCCATTTGGCAGCCTGAAGCAACATGGTCGACTTCCCATTTACAATATCATTACGTATAGAATCCAAAAAATGTCTCACCCTTTGACGTTCAGCATCCCTAATCTCCCCTTTCATCAACAACTGAGCATATTGAACTTGCACACCAATCAAAGGCAAACTATCTGTAGGTATCGAGTTGAAAAATTCTGTCACCTGCGCAGGAGTAACGGAAACACCCGTCGTAATCTTAGCTTGCATTTGCTGAGTTAAAAGTTGATCGCGAATGTCTTCACGAAACTCAGCTTTCAATTGAGTGATCGTTTTGTTGTAGTACTTCTCAAATTCCTCAATACTCCCAAAATAGCCCACCAATCGAGCCAATCGACGCTCCATTTCAGTTTCAACATCGGAGTCGCTCACTTCCAAACTGTCAACTTTAGATTGATGTAAAAGGAGTTTATTAAACATGAGCCCTTCGACAATGGCGCATTCCTCTTCCGGAAGCACGCTTGTTTTACCTTGAGTCATCTCCAATATCGCATTCTGCAATTCAGAATACAACACAATTTCGTTGCCTACCACACCAATGATCTTGTCGATCAGTTCTCCTTGCACCTGTGCACGAATGCCCAAGGGTATCAAGGCTAATAGGATGATCAGAATTCTCATTGCTTTTTATAGTAATATTTTATTTCGTTCTTCTCAAGGGCAGAATTATATAGATCTACTCGCATCTTGCTCAACAAATCCATCTTCCTTTTATTGATGATGAGACTTTTTATTTTTTCCTTTTCGAAACTCAAGGGTGAAACAGTTCCACTTAACTGGTAGTCCGTGATCAACAACAAATACAAGTTGTCGTCTTTCTCAAATTCTACGTCCCCTTTAGTCTTCAAAAAAGCTTCGACATCATATACATTCAATGGAACTTGTTTGGTCAACTCATCCCATCGCAGCCACTTGTCTTCCTCAAAATAAAAAGCGGCACCGATTTCCACACAGAGTTGCTGCCATTTTATTAGATCCGCAGGTTCTTTACTATAAAAAAGTTTTTTCAAACTCTTCATTTGAGCAAAGGCTTTGTTGACTGCACAAAACTTCACCTGGACTATGTAATCCTTCAACTTAAAATTCTCTCTGTTTTCTGCGTAATACGTCTCAATCTCCTCGTTGCTCACCAATGTATCGAGTTTCTGTTTTACCAATTCCGCTTCAAAAGCGTATGTAACCAGCGACTTTCTGTAATTTTCGATGAGGTACTCGAAGTTCTTCTGCTCCTCACTCAAATTTTCCTCCGCCTGAACAAGAACTACTTGCTCTTTAGCCCAATCCTCTATGTAGCGTTCTGCCAATAATACGCTGTCCTCCGCACTAGAGTTGTCCGGGATCAAATCTTCCAACTGTTTCCATGTCAGTTGCTTTTCACCAACACTTGCCACTATGGCGTCCTTGCGGTCCGATTTGTTACAGGACAACACAAAAAAACAGGCGAGTATTAGGTATGTAAACCCGGTCGGTTTCAATTTATTTAATAGAATACAGAACGTCCTTATTTATCTGGATGTTGTGTTTGGCGCGAAGTTCTTTGATCCACTCCTGCTCCAAGTGATTTTGATATTCAGAAGCTATCATTCCTCTGGCTTCAGTAAGTCGTTTTGGAGATGGCTCGAGAATATCTTTTACATCTACTATGAAGATCTGACCATTGGTTTCTACATTTTTGCTCAGTCCTTTTTTCCAATCAATTTTGGTGAGGATTTCCTTGTCTTCTGCAGCAAAAACTCCCTCTTCTACTTGAAGATTCAACTGTGAACTTTCGTTAATCGCCGCTGCAATCGCAACTTTATCCTTGCCCTCAGCGATCATGCCGCGCACTTTAGAGGCCACCTCTGCATTTGCACAAGTGTACACCGTACAATCCATTCTACGAGCCCACATAAATCGTTCTTTGTTCTGATTGTAAAAATTCTCAAGACCTACGCTGTCCTTTACCGCTTTTCCCCACACCTTTTGGTCCGTTAGTTCGAATAACAATATACCCTCGCGATATTCATTCATGAGCAATCGGAAAGCAGTGTATTTCGATTCTAGTTTCTGATCTTCGTAATCGAGTAATTTGCCCTCTGCATAACGTATAGCTTCAGCACGAACGTACTCCTTTGGAGCCAACTTAGAACGAACACCTGTGCGTGTTCTCAAATAATTTGAAAAATCCGATAGTGGAAATTTCTTGCCGGCAAACTGAAAAAGTACCTTGCTTTCACCCGGTACATTTTTAATCTGTCCTTCATACACATTACTATCCGCAACGGCAATCAAAGGCGCAAGAGCTTTCTGATTGAATTTGTACTTGTAATCTTTTTTTAATTTATCTACGAAAGAAGCCCTTGTCAATTCGGAGCGACTGTCCTTCGAAACTTTGTTTTTTAATTCCTTCTCCGATGTTTTGAAATCTTGAACAGGTTTGTGACCAAGACGTTTTGCAATGTGCCAACCGTAATTAGTTTTGAAGGGTTCGCTGATCTCTCCATCTTGCTGAAGTGCAAATGACGCTTCTTCAAATTCCATTACCATTTTGTTGGCGCCAAACCAAGGGAGCTCCCCGCCCTTTTTATTTGAACTTGCATCTTCACTGTGTTTAGCTGCCAAGTCTTCGAACGACTCTCCGGCTTTCAATTTTTCATGTAATTCGCGGATGGCTTTTTCAGCATTCTCAGCACCATTTGGTTCCTTTTTTTCGCGGATCATAATGTGCGCAACATGCACTTCACCGCGCGACGGACGAACTGCAACCGGCTTTATAATGTGGTAACCGTATTTTGTTCTAACAGGCATGGATAGTTGTCCAACACTTGTTTCGAACGCTGCCTTTTCAAATGGATAGACCATATCGAAGGCAGTGAAAAATCCAAGATCTCCACCGTTATCCTTGGCACTGGGATCATCTGAGCCGTCTTTTCCTTTTGCGACTGTTGCAAAGTCCTCGCCCTTCATAATGCGATTGCGCAGTTCTAATGCCCGATTGTATGCCTTCAATGTATCCGTTGGACCTGCATTAGCATCGCATTTAACCAATATATGACTCGCTCTTACTTCGTTGGTGGTGTGCTTATATGCCTCACTAACCAACTTATCTAGAAGCGTTGCATCGGTCAAATAAGGTCGGGCTAACGTGGTACGGTATCCTTCTAATTCTGTGATGAATTTTGCCACTGTATCCATTCCCAGACTGCGGGCTTCCTTCACTTTTAATTTGAAGTTAATGAACAACTCCATGTACTCATCAAGAGCTGCAGGGGTAATGGCTGTTTCGCGATTGTTCTTTCGAAAAATGTTCTCGAATTCTTCAAGCGAAATGTTTTCCTGATCAATCGTCAGCACAGCTGTTGTGGCAGATTTCCCACCCTTCTTTTCCTTTTGCGACCAACTTACGGAAGGCAGCAAAAACAAACTCAAACAGAAACTCAGAATAATCTTTGACTTCATTGTTATTGACATGATTAATTAAGCGGGGGCAAATGTAATACCCTCAAGCTCTATATACCCCATTTACCTTGCTTTCGGATGAGCTTTTGGTATTGCCATGGCGACAACCATACAGCCAATAGGTCGAATTTCCCGAAACAACTAAATAAAACCCTTAATGGTGGCTATAATTGGGAGCCTCACGGGTTATAAAGATGTCGTGCGGATGACTTTCTTTCATTCCTGCTGAAGTTATACGGATGAATTGAGCTTCCTGTAAAGCCGGAATATCGGCAGCACCGCAATATCCCATACCGGCTCTCAAACCGCCAATAACCTGATAAACAACCTCCTGAACAGTTCCTCGGTAAGGCACTCTACCGGAAATACCTTCCGGAACGAGCTTCTTGATATCATCTTCGGCATCCTGAAAATAGCGATCCTTACTTCCATGCTGCATTGCTTCCAGGGAACCCATGCCGCGATAAGATTTGAATCTTCTGCCTTCGTATATAATTGTTTCGCCGGGGCTTTCTTCAACTCCTGCCAGCATCGAACCCACCATTACTGTGTTTGCTCCTCCTGCGATGGCTTTTGCAATGTCGCCCGTGTAACGAATACCTCCATCTGCAATCAGCGGAACACCGGTTCCTTGCAGGGCTTCGGCTACATCCATGATAGCAGTTAATTGTGGAACTCCTACACCCGCAATTATGCGTGTAGTGCAGATGGATCCCGGACCAATTCCTACTTTTACTGCATCCGCACCCGCTTCAGCAAGGGCCTTCGCCGCTGATGCCGTTGCTATGTTGCCGACTATCACTTGAAGCGTATCTCCATAATGACCTTTAACCTGACGCAACATGCGAATAACTCCTTCCGAATGACCATGAGCTGTATCAATAACGACTGCATCTACACCTGCTTGGAACAATGCTTCAATTCTTTCCATCGTATCGGCGGTAACGCCTACTGCAGCAGCTACGCGGAGTCTACCGTATTGATCTTTACAACTATTAGGATACTTTTTAAGTTTCATAATATCCTTATAGGTGATCAAACCAATCAATTTTCCGGTCGGATCTACTACAGGTAATTTTTCGATTTTGTGTTGTTGCAGAATTGATTCCGCTGCTTTCAAATCATCGCCGGTATCGGTAATAATCAAACCTTTGGTGGTCATTACCTCGGATATCGGCCTTGATGGTATTTTCTCGAAGCGAAGATCTCGGTTGGTAACAATTCCGGCCAGAATACCTTGCTCATCAACCACCGGAATACCGCCAATTTTGTGCTCTGCCATGATTTTCAAAGCATCGCCCACATTGGCGTCTTTGTGCAGCGTAATCGGATCTTTAATCATCCCGCTTTCAGAGCGTTTCACCTTTCTCACTTGAGCAGCCTGTAAGGTAATACTCATGTTTTTGTGAATTACGCCAATACCGCCTTCACGTGCCATGGCAATAGCCAGATCACTTTCGGTAACAGTATCCATAGCTGCGCTGACCACCGGAGTGTTCAGTTCAATACCTTTTGTGAATTTTGAACGAATGTTGACCTCTCTGGGGAGCACCGCAGAAGAAGCGGGAATCAGCAGTACATCGTCGTAAGTGAGGCCTTCGCCCACAATCTTTGAATGTTTTTGGGACATGTGAATTTACCGGAATAAATTCATGCAAATGTACATCGAAGCAATGGTCTGAAACTTTCTAATTGTGTGAAATGAACGTTAAAGGATCTAACTAGTTGCCACCCACCAACATGGTAACCGTCCCGCGCCGCTCATAGAGTCGACCTTCACCGTCGTTCACTCCTATATAATAGACAAAAGCACCTTCCTGAACCAATTTGCCGTTCATGGTGCCATCCCACGGTGCGAATATGTCGTTGGTTTCGTAAATGAAATCTCCCCATCGACTAAAGATGATCATCTTATAATTGGTGAAATCGGCAAATGAAATGATTGGGCCAAAGGTGCTATTGAAACCATCTACTACAAACGCACTGGGAACCCAAATTTTTGGTTCCTGAGATAAGCACAAAATGTTACTGCTGGATGTACCCTGCAAGCCGAAGGAATTCGGTATTTCCAGAGCTTCTATTCTGTAGCAAAATTCTCCCTCTGTGTATAAAAAACTTGCAACATCATCTTCATAAAAATTCACGTTACCACCGACCTCGGCAATCATTGTTTCGGCATTTCCGGAACCAAGACTCCTATAAATTCTGTATTTGCTAATGCCATTCTCCCAGCCCTCATAATCACTCCAAACAATGGTATTTACTAATCGACTCGGATTCGCTAAGCCTGCCAGCAAAATGGTTTTACCCACATTACTGGTATCTACAAAATCGCCGCATAAATTTTGGACAACAATGCGGTATGTATAAGAAAAAACCGATGGATCCACATCAATGTCAACTATACCAATTCCTCCGGATCCATCAGAAACGACAATCTCTACCTCCTCCCAATCGTCGTCTCCCTCTTCCATCCTTTCAAAAATATAGTTGTGATTTGTGAGGGTAGCTTCAACTGCAGCCGCAACGGTAATTTCTTCGTCTCCCGAAACTGTAGCCGTTACAGTGTATATGTATGAGGGTGGAAGCGGATAAGGTGTCGTAACGGTTTGAGTGTTTGAATTAGCAGCATATCCGGTTGAATTCAAAACAGCCCTTATGTAATAATAATTGGCTACACCGGGCTGAATGTTCAGATGAGTAAAGGTCAATACCGTGCCATTCACACTCCCTATCAAAGCGAAAGAAACACCATCATTGCTATGATATATTTCGTAGGCGTCGGGCAACCAACCCCCGTATGGAGACCATTCCAAAACCAAGTCGGTACTGCATAAGGTAAATAAAATAGGTTCTAGAAAAATGGTAGTATTACAATCGGTTCCGCCCGGACTAGTATTGGGACTCGGAGGTGTGCCGGAATAGCAGGTATCAAATGCTGCGAGCAAATAACTTTCGGGAAGAACCCCGGGACTAGCTAAAATATCGGTAAATGATACGTTGTTAGCTCCAAAGAGGGTATCTATAGGAGTGGCTGACATATTGCCGGTTCCACAATTTTGGATAGAATAAATTATATAACCTTGGGTATCAGGAGCCGCACTCGGCAACCAAGTAATTATTACATCTTGCGTCGGAGGATCTACCGAAACAGAGACCACAACAGGTGTTTCGGGGGCTGTCATATCTACAAACTGATCGCCCGCGATATTGCTCGTGAAAGTGCATGAACCCACTTCTACTTGAACTTGAAAATTTAACCATTCATCGCAGACACTCACTTCGTAAGCCCAATCATTTTCACCCTCAGGGAATGAACCAATGACATTCCAAATTCCGGCGGGATATTCCATCCAGATTTCATAACTTATGCCGGCGGGCGCATTATTAAAGGGAAAAGGTGATGTCCAAAAAAGTTCCGCAAATCCCAAGGGTGCATTACTCGGAATCGCATCGAGATTAATGGTGCAAAGTGTATCCGAATTAATTGAATTCCAAGTACTTCCGTCAAAAGATTCTGTTACCATATAGTAGCAGACCGGATCAATGATGGAGATAGGGTTTGGATGGGTATAGGAGGTAGTACCAAAAGCACCAATGTTAGCCACTTCGAAGTAGGGCCCCGAGAGTGCGGTAGATGAGTACAAATGGTAGGATACAAATTCTCCTCCCGGATCAGAAGGCTGTTGCCATTGAACATTCACATTTCCGGCCACATCAATAGACATACACGTAATGGCCGGCGGGTCCAAAGCTTGGGCAATCGAAGCCATTCCCCATATGGAGAAAAACAACGTGTATATGAATGATGAAAGTTTCAAGGCTATGGCTCAAAAACGCGTGCAAAAATAACTAACGCAGTTTATTGCTCGATATTATAACAACTCACATAGAGAAAAGGTTGCTGAGGTAATGTGCTAATGTGCCAATGCTCGCTTTCAGGCCAAACGATTCGAACTCATGAAAACATCAGTTCCTCCAGAAAGGAGATCGAACGTTGGCTAATTGGCAATTACGGTTGTCCGGATAACTTGTCAATCACACCCCTCGGCTACGCTCGGGGACCGTCCGATTGATGGAGAGAGTATAGGGGAGAGAGGGCCGCTTCGCGGCCCCTCCATTTTTAAAGAATAGTGTCGGTCCCCGAGCGCAGCCGAGGGGTGCCAATGTGCTAATGGTAGGTCTCCGGCCAAACGATTCGAACTCATGAAAACATCAGTTCCTCCATAAACGCAAGCGAACATTGGCTAATTGGCTAATCGGCACATTGGCTAATTGGCTAATTAAAAACGGATTAAAACGAAAATCGACCTGTCATAGACCCGAGACATTTTCTGTAGCCATCGATGATCTCTTTAACAATCTCCGCGGCGGGTTTGATTTCGCTGAAATTGGCGCTGCACTGACCAATTTCCAATTCTCCGGCGACGATATCACCTTCAAACATGCCTTTTTTAGCCCTGCCTCGACCTAAGATTCCGGCAACTTCTTCTTTATCCGCGCATCTTTTATAGGCGTTTTCCAATTCGGTGAAAAAGGGGTTTTTTAGCAATCTCGCGGGCGTCTGATCTTTTAAAGTCAACATGGTATCCCCTTCTATTGCTGCAATTACTTGCTCTTTAAAGGCCGAGTGCCCCGACGATTCGAAGGACGCCACAAATCTACTTCCCACTTGAACTCCCTCGGCACCAAGCACCATTGCAGCCAACATGGAACGACCGTCATATATTCCACCTGCAGCTATTACCGGAATATTGACGCTGTCGGCCACCTTTGGAATTAAGCATAAGGTGGTGGTTTCTTCTCTTCCATTATGACCACCGGCTTCGAAACCCTCGGCCACAACCGCATCGCAGCCGGCCTGCTCCGCCTTTATCGCGAATTTCGAACTCGAAACTACGTGTACTACTTTGATTCCATTTTCTTTGAACCATGAGGTGTACTTCGCAGGATTACCGGCCGATGTAAATACAATTTCCACCCCTTCCTCCACAATCGTAGTCATGTGTTTGTCTATATCGGGATAAAGCAGGGGTATATTCACCGCGAAAGGCCTATCTGTGGCGGCTTTGCACTTCCTAATTTGCTCTTTCAGGATCTCAGGGTACATCGATCCTGACCCAATGATACCCAAACCACCCGCGTTGCTCACGGCAGATGCCAACTCCCAACCCGAACACCAGATCATTCCGGCTTGGATCAATGGATATTGAATGCCAAATAACTTTGTTATCCTATTTCCTTCCATTTGCTCGACAAATTATGTAATTCCTGCGGCGAAAAGTATAACCTCAAAAGCGTTTTATCGTAAAGGATAATTTATTTTGGCTTGACTAAGTGAAAGGCCCTATTTTAGCCCTCAATATTAAGCCTCAATCATTTTTTGTCTATGAAAAGACTATTATTTCTGGCTAGCTTTTTTATGAGTTTGTCCGCATTCGCTCAATATCAATGGGACTATGGGCTCAAAATTGGTGCTGCAAACTACCTAGGTGATATCGGGGGTAAAGAACTTACCCGCCGTGATTTCGTGTGGGATATGCACTTGAATACCACGAATGTTTCTATCGGCTCATATTTGCGTTACAAATTCTCAAAAAGACTTTCGCTTATGGGTAGTCTAGATTACCTAGTCATTAAGGATCGCGACGAATTAACCACCAACCCGCCGCGTCGTGCCCGAAATATGAATTTCAGAAATCGAATGGTCGAAGTCGGTGCTCGGGTGGAACTTACCATCTGGTACGACAACGATGTAAGTGGACAAGGTTATTACAATCCTGATTTCAAAATGTACTTGTTCGGCGGACTAGCCGGATTCTATTCTAACCCACAAGGGCAGATATTCAAAAACGGCGAACTTCAATACGACGGCGAATGGTTCGACCTTCGCCCTTGGAAAACAGAAGGACAGGAAGAGGAATACTCTGCGTTTGGCCTTGCAATTCCGGCCGGTATTGGTCTCTATTTCACATTCAATAAACTTTGGAGAGTGGGTTGGGAATTTAGTTGGAGAACTACGTTCACCGATTATTTAGATGATATTTCAACGAACTATGCCGACATCAATGAGTCTGAAGGTCAGCGTTGGGAATTTGTTAACCAGACCTATCAAGGACTAATTGATCGTGTAAATGCCGAAAACACCGATTCGGAATTTTATCCGATCAGCATACAAAACTTCCAATATGTGGATGGCTTTAATACAAAACGTGGCGACCCGACACACAACGATAGTTACTTAACTACCCAGTTGACGATAGGTAAAGTAATTCGCGGTCGTTCGAAATTTTATAAATCCAAGTACAGTTGGCTCAAAAATAAAAGCACGGTAAGAAGAACTAGAGCTAAGTTCTAATAGATATTATGACAATTCATAAAAAAAGGCTTCCTTAATTAGGGAGCCTTTTTGTTGATATATCATTGAATTGTTCGTTGAAATCATCTGCCTAAAAACTGACCCAACTTCCTCAAAGGTTTCCACGTTAGTGTATACCATCCCGGCTTTAAGTCATTCATCTTCCAAGCCAACCGATCTTCCATATTGGCTTTGATGCGATTCTTTAGGGTGACATTACTCTGACCTCCTGTGCGCATGTGTATGATCGTGCGCGACAAATAGGTGACACGCAATTTATGTTTATGAAGCATCCGCAACATAAGCTCATAGTCGGCAGCGGAACGTAAGGAGAGATTATATGTCCCAAATTTTTCGTAGGCCTCTCGTTTAATAAAAAAAGTAGGATGAGGTGGCATCCAACCTTGCTTAAAAATTCCTTCGCGATAAGCACCGGCTTTCCAGCGACGAACTATCTTTTTGGTGTCCTGTTGATCCACATAATCCAAATCGGCATACAAAACATCTGCCCCCGAGTCTTGCATTTTCTGAACAACATCGTTAATCACATTTTCATCCGCATAAAAATCATCACTATTCAAAATACCGATGATGTCTCCCTTCGCCAATGCAACTCCTTTATTCATCGCATCGTAAATCCCTTTGTCTTTCTCAGAGATAAAAACAGATACGCCGGATTGATACGACTGAACTATTTCAGATGTGCGATCTTTCGAGGCACCGTCGATAATGATGTATTCAATGTCGGAATAGGTCTGAGACACCACCGATCGAATCGTGTCTTCGATAGTAGATGCACTGTTGTACGAAACGGTAATTATGCTAACTTTCATTCGCTCAGATTTCTGTCCCGAACCTTTACCGCCGGATTTCCTTGATAAATACTATAAGACTCCAGATCTGTAGTAGCTACCGATCCCACACTCAAGACAGAATGGGACTTGCAAGTAACCCCCGGACAAACAACAGACTTCGCCCCTATCCAAACGCCTTCTTCCAAAATAATATCTCTCACAATCAAATCGAATGTCGACTTCTTGTAATCATGGTTTCCACACAATAAAAAACTCCCTTGTGATAAACAGCTATGATCGCCTATTACCACACATCCTAGACTATCAATCCAAACCCCTTCACCAATCCACGCATAATTTCCTACTTTAAGTTTCCAGGGATACTTGATGTTGACATGAGGTTTAATCACAATTCCCTTTCCGATTTTAGCTCCAAATAAATTGAGGAAAAAAATCTTTACACCATTAAAAGGAAAAGATGATTTGAAAAAAAGAGTACTTACCATATACCAAAGCACTCTCTTTAATGCACCTCCCGGTTTATACCAATCATTTCGAAAGGTGCTCAGATCTGTTTTGATGTCATTCATCCGGTGCAAATTTATCGCTTACAATGCTTTTAAAACATCAGAATATAATAATCCCACTTTCTCTGAAGAATATTTTTCGCGTGAACGATCAGCGATCGACTTTCTATCAAAAGGCGAGTGATGCACAAACCTTTCGAGTAAACTACTCCACGTTTCTTCTTCCTCGCGGAGCAAACCATTGCCGGGTGTCACCAATTCGGGTAGAGCTCCAAAGGGTTCACTTAAAACAGGACAACCACAACTCAATGCTTCCGCGCAAACTACAGAAAAAGTCTCGTATTCGGAGGGCAAAATGAAAGCAGTCGCACGATTCAATTCTTTGCACATTTGAGATGAGTCTATTTTTCCAATCAATTCTATTTGATCTTCCAACTGAAGCAAACTCACTTGCGATTTCAACTGTTCCCAAAGTGGACCGTATCCGGCTATCCTTACTTTTATGATGATGCCTTTCTCTTTTAGGACATTTATCCCATGCAAAACGGCAAATGGATTTTTTGGTGCTTTCCAATAGGCTGCCATAAAAAAATGACCTGTTTGAACAACCGTTTCATCCAAATGAAAAATCTGTTGATCCACTGCATTTGGAACTACTTTAAAATCAATTTTGTTGCCGGAGAATAATTCAATGTCCCGAGCTAGTGCTTCAGACACGGTGAAAACGGGTATGCCTCTTTTAAAAATATTTTTAATCCGCGTCAGTTTGTAACGACTGTGAAAATGGAAATGATAATAACTCCAATGTTCTGTTATGATCTTCTTTTTTGGAAGTAAACGCGAAATGCGATGTTCCCAAACACATGCGGGATAAGCAATATGAAAATTTACAATGTCAAAGTTCCGATGGGGACGATTTCGAATGCAAAACGAAACTAAAATCATCCAATAAATCCACTCGCGCAGTCGCCAGTTCAACCAAGGGATGCGAACAGAAATTTCTGTTACGAATTCTTCTTTCTTTTTTCGAAAACCGAGCCCTCCGAATTCCACTTCGATATGCAAGACATGCTGATCGAAATAGGGCTCCAAACATCGCACATGACGTTGAATCCAAACGGCTTGACCCGGCTGTCGCTCATTTGGATACCAAGGGGTAATATGAAGTATTCGTTGCTTAGTCAAGGCTACTCTCTGGAAAGGCAAAGAAAGTCAATTCCACACGGCCTTCTGTCCGCTCAACACAAAATCTTTGGATACTTGATGACAATACCTTTCCTTCGCAATTCACACACCACATTATGAAACGTTTACTTCCTATTCTCAGTTTAGTATCTATAGCCTTTACCTCTGCAGGTCAGCAAATTCCGCTAGATCAATTTGACGATATGAACATACGATCTATCGGTCCGGCCGTTACCAGTGGACGGGTTACCTCGGTCGACGTGCCGGAACACGACCCCAACACTATTTATGTGGGTACGGCATCCGGAGGATTGTGGAAAAGCGAAAACGGTGGTCTAACTTGGGATCCCCTTTTTGACAAACAGCCCGTGCAAGGTATTGGTTCTGTTGCTGTTGACCCCTCTAATCCTGACATTATTTGGGCCGGAACGGGCGAGGGAAATCCAAGAAACTCACACACAAGCGGTGCCGGTATTTTTAAAAGTATAGATGGTGGTAGAACATGGGAGCTAAAAGGTCTGGAGCAAACCAAAACTATTCATAGAGTAGTTGTAGATCCTAGGAATAGTAACGTTGTTTATGCGGCTTGCATGGGGTCTATCTGGGGTTCTAATGCCGAAAGAGGGGTTTTTAGAACTCAAAACGGAGGAAAAACTTGGGATAAGGTACTTTTTGTAAACGACTCCACGGGATGTGCCGATCTTATACTCGATCCTCGAAATCCCAATAAACTCTTTGCTTCCATGTGGGAATACGGTCGCAAACCCTATTTTTTCAATAGCGGCGGTAAAGGAAGTGCATTACATATGAGTCTGGATGGTGGAACAACCTGGAAAAAAATTACGGATAAAGAGGGTCTACCCGAAGGAGAATTGGGAAGAATCGGTTTAGCCATTTCGCCTTCGAATCCAAAAGTGGTTTATGCACTTGTTGAATCAAAAAGCACCGGACTTTATAAATCGACTGATGGAGGATTTACATGGAATCTCGTGACCAAAGAAAATGTGGATGATCGACCTTTTTACTACAACGAAATTTATGTTGATCCTAAAAACGAAAATCACCTTTTCTACTTGCACAGTACATTCAGTGAAAGTATCGACGGAGGTAAAACATGGAATACACTTCTACCCTATTGGGGTGTCCATCCTGATCATCATGCCTTTTGGATCAGCAAAGACAATCCACTCTACATGATCGAAGGAAACGACGGTGGACTGAATATTTCGAGAGACGGTGGACGTACTTGGCAATTTGTAAATAATCTACCCCTCGGTCAGTTTTATCACATCAATGTAGATAACGATACTCCTTATCATGTGTACGGTGGAATGCAAGACAATGGAAGTTGGGTTGGACCCGGATATGTTTGGCACGAAGAGGGTATTCGAGATGAAGACTGGTTAGAAGTCGCTTTTGGCGATGGTTTCGATGTAGTTCCTCATCCCAACGATTCACGATATGTATACGCAATGTCTCAAGGTGGTTATGTGATGCACATCGATACAGAAACCGGTGACAATGTATTTATTCGTCCGGAACACCCGGATACCATTGATCTCCGATTTAATTGGAACAGCGGTATATCAAGCGATCCACATTATGCAGATGGAGTTTATTTCGGAAGTCAGTTTTTACATTACAGCAAAGACCGTGGATTGTCGTGGGAAATAATTTCACCGGATCTAACTACCAACGATACCACGAAATTAAAACAAGCAGAAAGTGGTGGACTAACAATTGATGCCACTGCGGCCGAAAACTATTGTACGATTATTTCCATTTGCCCCGACCACAAAGATCCGAATGCTATTTGGGTAGGAACGGATGACGGTAATTTGCAGTTCACTTCCGATCGCGGTAAAACTTGGAGAAACGTCTCTTCGTCAATTGCCGGTTGGCCTAAAAACGGATGGATTAGTCAAGTCGTTCTTGGCCCATCGAATAATCAGGAAGTTTTTGTGGTAGTAAATAACTATCGTCAAAACGATTGGAAACCTTATCTATTCTATTCCTCCGATAGAGGTAAAACTTGGAAAAATTTGGTGGACGAAAAAAAAGTAAGCGGGCATTGTTTAAGTGTTGCTCAAGACCATTTGGAATCGAAGTTGATTTTTTTGGGTACTGAAAATGGATTGTATGTTTCCGTTGATAAAGGTGCCAATTGGACGAAATGGGATAAAGATTATCCATCAGTTGCTACACAAGATTTAAAAATTCAGCGTAAAGAAGATGATCTCGTAATCGGAACTTTTGGAAGAGCTGCTTTCGTTCTCGATGCTATTCATCCTTTGCGAGAACTGGCCGCAAAAGGACCTGACGTCTTAAAGAATAAAATCTATGCCTACGATTCTCCCGATGCGTATATGGCCAACTATACACGTCCGAGAGGTCAACGTTTTCCGGCGGATCATCACTTCAGCGGAGAGAATAAAGACTATGGAGCTCTTTTGCAGTATCACTTTTTTGTAGAGGAGAAAAAAGCAGAAGAACCTAAAGCAGATGATAAATCGAGCAAAGGCAAAAAAGAAAAAGGCAAAGAGAAAGACGAAAAGAAAAAAGAAGATTCTGAGAAGCAAGACGCTGAAGTGAAAGATGAAAAGAAAGAAGAGAAAAAGGAGAAGAAAACGGTGATCACCATATTCAACATGCAGGGCGATACGCTTCGTTCCTTCAAACATGAACCTGACACCGGATTAAACAGACTCTATTGGAATTTTGATACAAAAGGTTTCCGCACACCCAGTCGTCGCGATCGCAATCCGGAAGAGATGGAAGAACCGGGCAATGGTCCATCGGTAATGCCCGGTAAATACAAAGTTGTATTTAATTATCAGGGCAATCGCGACTCGACAGAAGTTACCGTTCATTACGATCCACGTATTCCGTTTAATGCCACCGCTCAAGAAGCTAAGTTGGCTTTGTACACAAAAATCCGTTCCAATGTAGAACGCGCTGACAAAGGATTTGAGCAATTGAAGTCGGCGAAAAAAAGTATTGAACTTGTAAAAAAATCGTTGGTGAATGTGGATGACAGTTTGAAAAAAGATCTTATTGCCAAAGGCGATTCTATTTCTAAACGCATCAGTGCTATTGAAGCGATGTACATGACACCGGAAGGAGTGAAAGGAATCTCCGACATTGAAACTCGCTATATGGACATGGTGTGGGGAGCTTTTTCGCTGATCAATACCGGGTCTTCTGTTCCTGGTACCAATGCGAAAAATGCAGTTGCAAAACTCGAGATTGAAACCAACAAAATCGTAGATGCCATTAATCAACTGATGCAAAACGATTGGAAACAATGGAGAGCCGATGTAGAAAAAATGGATAAACCGCTTTTCAAAGAAGTGGAGAAGCTGTAGTTAATGTGCTAATCTGCTGATGTGCTGATGTGCTAATGCGCAATGTGCCAATTAGCGAATTAGCCAATTAGCCAATGTGCTGATGTGCTAATGTGCTAATGTGCTAATGTGGAGCGAACTTTGACTACTTGGGGAACTGGGATTTTTCTAGCGAATGATATCAATACCTATTCTATCAAAACTCTTTTGGTTGAAATCAATTCTCCATTTTTATGCCAGGAGAGGATATAAGTCCCCACTTTGACATGCTTCACATCTATGCTCACGGCTTTCAGTCCTTCAAAACTTTTGGAGAGAATGGTGTTTCCTTGAGCATCTGAAATCGTCAATTCGCCTTGTTCCGGTTTTGAAAATTGAATTTGTAAAAACGACTTTGCCGGATTTGGATAAACCGAAAAATCGAAGGAACTAGAATGATCTTCAATCCACGTTGTGTCCTCCACTCCCCACTGCACGCTGTCTGGATGAAGATAATAGCGGATCAATCCGGGTACTTCTAGTCCGCCCATTTCGGTAAAAGTGCCTCCTATGTATAATTCATCTTTGTACACTTCAAGGGCATCTACGGCTCCATCGATGGTTCCTGCACCCGGTACTGCTTGCCAGTGCACTCCATCGAAGTAAGCCAGTTTTTCGGTGACACCATTCAATTGAAAATATCCTCCGGCATAAATCTGTCCGCGATACTTCGTAAGTGCTTTTATATCGTAGTTAATATCATTGTATATCCCCACCGAATTCCAATTTTCGCCATCCCAATAAACTACATTGTTTGGACAAGAAACATCTCCGAACTGTGCCAAAGAACCACTTCCTCCTGCATATAATCGACCCTCTTCTTCATCCGGATAAAAAGCCTGAACTGTCCCGCTCATACCACCATTCACATCGTACCAATGCTCTCCATCAAATCGAGCGATATTGTTGATAGGAACGTCCTCTGTAGTGAAATCTATATCTCCACCACCCCATAAATATCCATCAAAGACACACATTACTCGTGGACCTAAATCGAAGCCATAGACAGATTCCGGAGCAGTCCATCCAGCGCCGTCCCATGCGGCGAAGCCGTTCGTCCCTGTCACTGAACCTATATTCTGAAATTCGTGTGACACATAAAGTTTGTCCTGAAAATTCTCACAACATCGGGGCTTATCCGCTAAACTTACGCCTCCTCCACCAACGCTATTCCAATTGAAACCGTTCCATGATGCAACCCCTATAGTTCCATCAATATCAGAAATGCTCGAAAACAATCCGACCATATATAGAGAATCTTCCAAAAAATCAAAATCCCTTGTACCAGCAATATCCCCTGAAAGCGAGTTCACCGAAATACTGTCCCAAAGAAGAATACCAACAGAAGCTTCTCCGTTCAATTCTGAAATACCCGCTCCTATGTGCAAGGTATCTTGGTATATCTTGAAACACCTGACCGCACTACCTGATAACTCCACATTATCAAGTGTATTCCATTCCTGCTCATATGAAGCAAGGTAAAATAATATCAGAAAAAATGTGGAAATCAGCTTATTCATTTCATTCTTGATATAGCAATAAAATAGTCGTTATCGTTTTATTGATGATCTAGTTCACCATAACTCTCTCTGTTTTCAAAACAGCGTCTTCCGAGATGAACTGCAATAAGTACATTCCACTCTCAAATTTAGACACGTCAATTCCAAGATTTATATCCCCACCAATAGTCGGAGTTCGCATCACGACCTTCCCAGATATATCAGATAGTACCAGTTCGCCCTTTAAACTCATTGAACTTGCCTGTATGTATACGTTGACAACATCAGAAGCAGGATTAGGATATACCATGAAATCAGCAAGTTCAGATGACTCTAGAATGCTTAGATGACAACCTGGCACCACACAACCGAATTCATCCATTTTTACGACCCATCCGTCTTGAGTCAAACCTAATTCCTGAGATGAATAAGCCATTCCGCAAGCGATGTAACCGCCATCTGAGGTTGGAATAATATCCCTGAAAAAAGCGTTGCCATCATCATTCCATTTAAAAGTCCTCATCCACAAACTATCTCCTTGATTGTCGACCTTTAGCACTAATCCTGACAACATACCTTGAATTCCGGCACCAATATATCCACCATCCATTGTAGGTTTACCAACTGTAATAGTCGTATATAACTCCAAAGGTCCGTAACTATGTTCCCATATAACATTTCCGTCTAGATCAATTTTAGCAAAGTAGGATTTTAATGGATCATCATCTCCCCATGCCTCCACCCCCTGTCCTCCACAAAGCACAAAATAATCATTTGTAACTTCTACCATTTGTGGTGCATTATCGCCAAAACCAAGATCGCCATACTCTTTTATCCACACCTCTGTTCCATCTTCTTCAATTCTTAAAACTGTCATATTGTAATTTCCGTCATTATACCGTGTAATACCGGATGCCAAAAATCCACCAGCAGGAATTTCTTGGACAGAATATAAAAATAACTGATGCTCATTTTCATACACCTTTTCCCAAATTAATTCTCCCATCGAATCAGTTCGAATAACTAATCCAAGCACTGAATCTGAGGCTGACACTTTATCTCTTGAACCTACGAGAAGAAAATCTCCATTCGTGCATTCAAAAGCACTACGGCCAATAATATTCAAACTAGTTTCTGTAAATTCTTGGGTCCAAGTTGTATCACCTTCGTCCGAATATAACACCAGATAACCTTTGGAAATATCACTGGCCACAGAACCACCTCCAATATAGTTGCCATCCGAAGTTTCATCCACAGAATTACACCATCCGGCGTAAGTCGGATATTCTTCATGCTCGAAATACAAATCCTGCATTACATTTCCATCCACATCGAGCAACGTAGTACCAATATTCTGAGTGCCCAAAATTGGATGATAACTAACATGAAAAACTACATATCCATTTTCAGTCTCTTCAATGGCCCAATTTGTCTGCTGACCTTGAACTCCCATGAAGTCATAGCGCTCATTCCAATACTGAGCGCTCAGAATGGTTGGAAGAAAAAGCAGTAAAAAAACTAATAACCTCATTATGCTAAAAACAGATGATTAGGAAATATAAACGATATTGATACACTCGCCTTGTGAATTACTAAACGTTTTCAAAAAGCACCCACCATTGGCTAATTGGCTAATTAAAAAATCAATGCGCCTCATCCGCCTTTTCCACCAACTGCTTCTCGCACTTAGGACACTTCCCTGCTTCGTGCTCGTGAACATCCGGGTGATCGGTGCAAGTGTAAAAACTTCCATGTTCATGACCTTCGTGTGATTCTTCCTCCATGGCCACAAGGTCCTTTTGACATTTCGGGCATTTTCCGGCTTCATGTTCGTGCACATCCTGATGATCCAGACAAGTGTAAAACGTAGAATGAGAATGACCTTCATGACTGTGTTCATGGGCATCACTAGCTTCGTCTTGGTGAGTAGTGTCGGCAGAAGTACCCTCTGAAGAGCCGGTGCTCGCGTTATCTCCACATGCTGCAAAAATGAATGCCGCTGAGAGCATAACTACATACTTGATTTTTTTCATGTTGTCTAATTTAGATTTTTATTGATTCAAAAATATCATTTTCATTTGATAAGTTCCATTCGTAATAACTCGTTCTCCCGCTTTTAATCCACTCATAACTTCGGTGTATATACCATTATCGCGGCCGGCCGATACATAGACAATGCGAAAATTCTCGGCACTCTCTTTCACAAATACAACGGGTTTTCCGTTTATTTCATTCATTGCTGAGTTAGGCACATAAGTGTTGCCACTCGCAGTGTTCTCAAATGCAAACACCGTTACTGATTCTCCAATACGCAATGCTTTACTTGAATTATCGAAGCTAAAAATAACCATTTGAGATTGATTGACATCGTTTAACCTCTCTACTACTCCCTCCAACTTTACACCCGTAATAGTATGCTCTAAATCGGCACACTGCACTGCAAAATTATTGGCATCCGTGATAACCGACATGTCTTCTTCAAACACTTGTGCTTCGATAAGTACATGAGCTGAATTCGAAAGGGTGAATAATTTCTCTCCGGGACCTACAGGACTGCCCACCACAAAAGAAAAAGGCTCAATTACCCCGGCAATAGGGGCTTTCAACAAAAGTGTTCGAGATCCTCCTGAAGCCAATAAATTTTTGTTCGACTCCGCCTTTTGCAAACGAGCTAATGCCTCATCTTGCTGCTTCTTGCTCACAATATCGGATATGGTTTTTAAACGATCCACTTCCTTTTTTGCTGCCTCATATTCGGATTGAGCTTCGTTTCTCGCAGCAAGTAACGTGGACTGCGAACCGGACTCTACCACCAATTCTACCGAAGCCAATAAATCACCCTTTTCCACTTTTTGTCCCACTCGTACATGCACTCCCACAACCTGTGCTTGCTGCGGCACATGAACTTCCGCAAATCCATCCGGCGCCGCAATCACCTTTCCTAGAAGTCTTCGTGAAGGACTAAAATCATTCTGATCAATTTTCATCGTCAAAACTTCAAATAAAAATTGAGTCTCTTTTGGAACTGAAAATTCGTCGGTGAGAGAACCTTTCGTCGCAGAAGGTGCGCCGTGATCATGACCGTGGTCATCATCTTGTGCATTTAAAATCACCGGTGTCAACGCCTGCTGAGCACTGAGAAAAACAAACGAAAGTACCATCGCAAATGCCTTTTTGTTTTTCGTTTTCCTGAATACCAAAAATAAAATCAACATTAACAAAGCACCACCCAAAAAAGTCACCCAAGGTTTGAGGTACCAATGATCCCCGCTTGATTCCGAATGCTCTTCATGCTCATGTCCTCCCAAATCTATATCTCGCAACACTAAGGTCGCATCCCCTATTGGACCTTTTATATCCACATGAAAATCGTAATGTCCATCTTTCGGGAATTCAAGTGAAAAAACATAGATACCTTTTTGTTTCTTTTCCAAAACGACAGGTTCCGCTCCCATTGCAGGGCATGTAACCACGACATTCAAACTGTCCAATGCTGCGTTGGTTTCGACATCGCTTATGAATAATTGTAATTCAGATGTTTCATTCGAATGAATGTCTGTATATGCTATTACGGCTTCATATTTCGATGAAGACGATTCACTGATCCTACGTGTTGTAGTAGGAAGAGCAGTTTCAGGAGCTCCGTGGTCATGACTATGTCCACCATGACTGTGATCATGATCATCCTGTGCAAAGAATTTTATAGGAATCAATAATAAGATGAGCGCTATTCTTTTCATTGGAATGAAGTAATGAATTGTAGTTGATTTTGAATTTTTAATAACTCTTCGACGAGTTCTATGTAGGTCAATTCGGTTTGAACCGCATCGCCCTTAAGTCGGAGGTATTCCGTAAGCGAAATCTCTCCCGAATCAAATAAACGTTTCGCACTGGCGGCCATCTCCTTGGAAATGGGAAGGCTTTCATTTTGTAAAGACAAAACGGATTGTACCAATATATCATGACGACTCTTTGACTGCAAGAATCGATTGTCCATCTCCTGTTGAACTGCTTCCGCTTCTTTGCGGTATTGTTCCACCTTGAGTTTAGATGAACGAAGAGAACTTTTCGTATGCCAAAACCAGAGTGGTATGGATATTCCTGCGTTAAATCGATTTTCGACTAACGAATTTCTCTCTCCCTGATTCATATAACCCACAAAAAAACCGGGCATATTTTGGCGACGACGAACTTGCAACTCCATCTCACTTCTTTTCACATCTGCCAACGCCAGTTCTACCATTACAGAACGCCACGAAATGTTCTCCCACCCAACAAGTCGGAGATTGGTCAATAATGAATCACACATCACCGATTCATCCATCCCCACATAATTCATCATAGATTGCTTAATTGAATTACGAAGAGCAGACGACTCTTCCAAAGCCCTTGACGCATCCAAGTACTTAAGATCTGCAAATGATTTTTCTATCATTCCGATTTCACCTGCTTCAAAACTTCGCATGGCTGCATCGCGAATTTGAATTAAATCCATTTGCAGTTTTGAATAATAAACATACCTCGCTTCGGCAGCTTGCCATTGCACATACAAATCTGACATAAAATATCGAACCTCGAATTTTTTTAGTTCCGCACTTCGTTTTGCGTATTCTGTCTCGCTTTGCAATAGTTTTTTTCGAGCAGAATAAACGGATGGAAAATCAAAATTCTGTTGAACTCCCAAGGTATAAAAGTTCCCGGTAGGTGCTTGTACCAGCAGCTGCGGCTGAGAAAGATTAAAAGACGATTTCTCTAATTGCATCTGCGATTCTATGCCCAACATAGCCGCCTTAATACGAGCACTACTCTGCTCTGTTTTTGCTAAAACATCACTCAAAGAAATCTGTTGGGCTTCTGTTCTTATTAGGCTAAACGCAAACACCAAAACCAGCCATGTTCGACGAATTACGAACTTCCTGATTATATGTTTTCTTAAATAATCTCTCATTGTATCGAGTCTATTAATTCAATTCTTTCTTTGACTTATTTGCAAAATATTGGTCGAGCGACGATTTTCCGTATCTCCAGAAAACTGCCGGGATTACTACCATATTTAGGAGAGTCGATGAAATCAATCCTCCTAAAATTACGGTGGCCACAGGGTATAGAATTTCTTTGCCCGGCGCTTGTTTATCCAATGTTAGTGGAATCAAGGCCAATGCCGCTACCAATGCTGTCATCATCACAGGTACCAATCTTTCGAGTGAACCTCTTATGATCATTTTTTTGGAGAAAACCTCTCCTTCATGTTCAATTAAATGTATGTAATGTGATATCATCATGATTCCATTTCGAGAGGCTATTCCGGTCAAGGTTATAAATCCAACCATAGTAGCGATACTGAACACACCTCCCGTTAAAGCCACTGCTATTACACTTCCAAGCAATGCAAGCGGAATATTCAGCATGATCTGAACTACCAATTTCCAGGAATTAAAATGATGATATAATACCAGAAAAATTCCCAAAAAAGCGATGATGCTCAAAAGTGAAATCGTTTTAGAGGCGCTCTGTTGACTTTCGAATTGCCCTCCGTACACAATATACGCCCCGTCGGGAAGAACAATTTCTTTGTTAATCCTCGCTTGCAATTCTTTGACCGCACCACCCAAATCGCGATCCTGAACATTACAACTCACATTTATCTTTCGCTGAGAATTTTCGTGAGTTATGCTGTTTTGCATGCTGGCATATTCGATGTCGGCTATCTGACGAAGCGTTATCAGATCGCCATTGATGTTATGCACCAATGAATTTCGAATATTATCGAGGTTCACTCTCTCATCTTGTTCTGCTCTCAAAACAAAGTCGAATGTCTTCTGACCTTCGAATATTTTTGACTGCACTTTTCCGTTGTAAAATATTTCCAGATCCTCTGCAACTTTCCCGACTTGTACCCCATACCGAATACAATCTTCGCGACGTAGGCGTATGAGCAACTCTGGAATCATCACCTGTCGTTCCACCTGTATGTCCACCACACCGGGCACTTCACCCAATACTTCTGCGATTTTACCCGCGGTGGTTCGCATTTCTGTTAAGTCATTACCAAACAATTTAATGGCAACTTGGGCGCGAACTCCACTCAACAAGTGATCTATCCTATGCGAAATAGGTTGACCAATGTTTACAGAGACACCCTTTAGAATAGCGAGTTGATCGCGTATGTCTGCTATAATCTCTTCGCGCGAACGTGATATTTCTTCCCTCAGTTTGATATCAATTTCGGAGTTCGATACCGGTTCTGTATGCTCATCCAGTTCAGCTCTTCCTGTTCTACGACTGGCAAATTCCACTTCCGGAACTTTCAAAATAAGATTCTCTGCCAAGGTCCCGATTTTGTTACTCTCTTCAAGCGATGTACCCGAGGGAGCAGATAAGTTCACAGTGAATGATCCTTCATTAAAAGGAGGTAAAAATTCGCTTCCAAAAAATGGTATTACGGCTATGGAAGTAGTGATTAATAAAATGGACAAACCGATCACCATCTTTGTTTTTCCCAAGGCCCAATTCAGTGTTCTTGCTTCTTGCTTTTTTAACCAACGAACCAAACCACTTTCTTTATCAATTTGACCCTTCTTAAATCGCGTAAGCAAGTATGAACACAAAGCCGGTGTTACAGTAAGTGATACAACCAGTGAAGCGATAATACTTGTGATGTAAGCAATGCCCAACGGCGCGAAAATTCGACCTTCCATGCCTTCCAACCAAAACAGAGGCAAAAAAACCAAGACCACAATAATGGTAGCATAAACAATAGAATTTCTCACCTCACTGCTCGCTTCATAGATTACCCGCAAAGTCGGACGAGGATTCTCTAGCTGTTGATTTTCTTTTAATCTTCGAAACACATTTTCGACATCTACAATGGCATCATCCACCAATTCACCAATTGCAATAGCCAGTCCTCCAAGAGTCAGTGTGTTGATTGAAATACCAAATGCTTTGAATATGATTGCCGAAATAACAATCGAAAGAGGAATTGCCGTTAGTGTTATGATTGTGGTTTTAAAATTCAGAAGGAATAAAAACAAAACAATAACGACCAGTATAAATCCATCGCGCAATGCATGTTCTACATTGGTAATGGAATGCGTAATAAAATCTTTTTGTTGGAAAATCGCCGGATTGAGCTTAACGTCAGGTGGCAATGAAGCTTTTAATTCTTCGCACGCTTTTGTCACTGCATCGGTAATCTCCACTGTGTTTCCACCGGGCTGCTTCTCAACGGTAAGTATTACAGCGGATCGACCGTTCAAGCTACCATCGCCTCGTTTGACGGCTGGCCCGAATTCAACTTTCGCTACTTGATGAAGAAGAATGGGAATGCCTTCGCGATAAGCAACAACGATCTGTTTTACATCTTCCACTTCAGAAATCCAACCCACCGTTCGAATAAGAACCTCCGTTCCATACCTGTCAAAAAATCCTCCGGTAGTGCTCAAATTACTGCGTTGCATCGCGTCTTCAATTTCATCTACCGTTAAATTGAACTGCTTCATTTTAGCAGTAGAAAGCAACACTTGAAACTGCTTTCGATCGCCTCCAATAGATATTACTTGAGACACTCCCTTGATGCTCATCAACCGTCGGCGAATGGTAAAGTCGGCAAGTGTTCTCAGATCGGAAGCACTCGTACTATCGCCGCTTACAGAGATGTTCATGATCTGACCCATGATCGAACTTACAGGTCCCATGATGGGTTTTATTCCATCCGGTAAATCGACGGTTTGAAGTTTTTCGGCCACCATTTGTCGGGCGCGATAGATATCCATTCCCCAATCGAAATCGACATAAATTAAACCCAAACCCACGGCACTGCTCGAGCGAACGGTCTTCACACCGGGAGCCCCATTCATCGCCGTTTCAACGGGTGTAACGGCAATAGTTTCTACTTCTTCGGGAGCCATACCATTGGCCTCCAAAAAAATTGTGACGCGTGGCCGATTTAAATCCGGCAATACGTCTACCGGAAGATTAATAACTGTTATGGTTCCATAGACCAATATGAGTGCAGCACTTGCAACTACAAACATGCGATTGGCCAACGAAAACCGAATCAAACGATTCAGCATGGCATAGATGTGAATGATGAATTATAAATGATGAATTATGAATGGGAACAACTTCGACTAGAAGAGATCGGTGAGATCTATTTTTCTATGGACCGACAGATTTTAACCCAAACTAAATTTAGGCAACCGAACACCAATGTCGAAAATCGTATGTCAGACTAATTTCGGGGGCTGCCAAATGTCCCGATGAAGTTCGGAACAAAAACGATCGTTGTGAGAATAATTTACTTCCGGAAAAGATGAAAAACTTAAGAAATGAATTTCTTCCTGAAGCTCATGTATGTAAACTAAAGAGAAAAAACCGGAATCGACGTTTTGATAGGGCAACTTTCCGGTGTCATGATGCTCGCAATGTTTGTGCTCATGACAATAATGTTCGTGCAAATAATCAATAAATGTTAGATTCTCTTCCGTTTCGGTATGCTCGAAATAATGACCAATCAATGTCGGAATAGAGAGCAATTGCCCAAACTCCGTCAAATACAAGGTGACAGCGCAGCAAATTCCTATGATGAGAATCTTTTTCAACTTAACAAATGTAGGAAAAGTATTTTAAATGGGTATTTCTTCATATCGAACCAATCTGAGGATAACACAGACGCACATATCAACTTAGAAAAATTTCAAAAAAGATCGAAAACATTATTCGTCTGTAATAAGCAATTTCTTCGATTTCAGGAAGACACCGTCCACAAAGAGTGCAACTTCATATGTGCCGGGTGCTACACCTCTGAGATCCAGTTCACATTCTTTAATACCCACAAGCCACTTTGATTTTAGTCTTCTACCCTGAAGATCAAAAATAATGATCTCACCTGTTTGAGGAACCGGGAAATTAAGTCTCACAACATCAGCCGCCGGAATCGGATATAGATTAAAATCAGAATTCACTGATGGTTCATCGATCCACGTTGTGTCCTCCACTCCCCACTGTACACTGTCGGGATGGAGAAAATAGCGGATCAGTCCGGGAACTTCCAAACCACCCATTTGAGTATACGTTCCTCCTATGTATAATTCATCTTTGTACACTTCAAGGGCATCTACGGCTCCATCTATGGTTCCTGCACCAGGTACTGCTTGCCAATGCACTCCGTCAAAGTAAGCCAGCTTTTCGGTTACCCCATTCAATTGAAAATATCCTCCTGCATAAATCTGTCCGCGATATTTTGTCAAAGCTTTTATGTCGTAATTAATATCATTGTATATCCCCACCGGATTCCAATTTTCGCCATCCCAATAAACTACATTGTTTGGACACGAGACATCTCCGAACTGCGCCAAAGAACCACTTCCTCCTGCATATAATCGACCCTCTTCTTCATCCGGATAAAAAGCCTGCACAGTTCCACTCATTCCACCATTCACATCGTACCAATGTTCGCCATCGAAGCGTGCGATATTATTAATGGAAACACCTTCTGTTGTGAAATCAATGTCTCCTCCACCCCATAGATATCCATCAAAAACACACATCACACGAGGGCCCAAATCGAAGCCATATACCGACTCTGGAGCGGACCATTGATTTCCATCCCAAGAAGCGAAGCCGTTTACTCCGGTCAATGAACCCATGTTAGAGAAATCTCGGGAAATGAATATTTTTTCGTCAAAGTATTCACAGCAGCTAGGGTTATCTCCAAGATTAGCCCCACCTCCATCTACGTTACTCCATTCTATTCCATTCCAAACTGCCACACCTATAGTACCAGGTATATCCAAAATATTTGAAAATCCTCCAACTATGTACAGATCACTCTCAAAAAAATCTATATCTCTTGCTACAGCAAAACCAGGTGACAAAGAAGATACTTCTATACTATCCCATATTAAAACGCCTATTGACTCTTCCCCATTCATTTCCGCAACGCCTGCACCCATGTACAAAATTTGATCATACACTTTAAACACTTTTACCGCACTTCCAGATAGCTCAACATTGTCCAATGTTCTCCAATCTTGAGCGGATGTGATAAGCCATGTTAAAGTTGAGAGAACTACTAAGAATTGTCTTTTCATTTTTTCAATAATTTTCCACTGAAGACTGTAGAGTCATATTCGATATCGAATGCATATATCCCCGAACTCAACCCTACTAATTCTATTAAAGCTGGCTCATTAAAACTATTAAATGACTCCCTTAAAACCTCCCTTCCTGAAACATCATACAATCTGAAAACCGCTAATTTTGAGCTAAGCATACTCATTTCGATTCTAATTAAATTCGCGGCCGGATTTGGATAAACAAGTGGTGCACTAATCAATGGCTTCACTTCATTAATTGAATTTCTTAATTCTGAAAGTTCTAAAATCGGGATATACATAGGAAATTCCCCGAAAAGAGTCATATAGGATTTTGCCTCAGTATAATTCTCTTCTTTTGGGTCAGAAAAAAGTAAATCTCCTATTACCCCCCTCTCTTCTATGGATAATTGACCTAGACCTCGGTCTGTCTCAAGCAATGAAAGTGCAATTTCACGTTCCTGAATTAAATGTAAAGAGCCATTGTCTGCGTTCGTAATTTCTACAAATGCCGAATGTGCATTGGAATAATTACCAGCTCGTAACCACATGTCAAAAGACAATACACTCGCGTTGATTCCTTCAAATTCATCCAACAAAAGCTGTGCTCCACTATGATCTTCTAGTGCTAACTTGCCATTGAACTCTTGAATTAGTGCGTATCGATATGCCTTTTCGATGGCTTTTACACGTTGCTCCAAATCAGCATACGACTCATGATATGGATTACTCAAAACAATGTCCTTTATCTGATCACCAATCACTGCAGGCATGTTTTCAATTCGAATTTCAAGTAATTGGTGAAGACTTTGATCCAATTCTCCGTTCGCCTCAATGATTTGTAAAAAATATGATGCTGGCACGTCGTATCTTTCCATATATGCCCTAAGAACCGTATTACTCAACGGAGAGTTCACGCGTAAAAATTCTTTTAATTCATACTGATCTGAAATACCCCCATATATGGCATTTAGTAAGATTTGGGTGCTGGAATTGTAATTGTCCAACTCCATTTTCTTGATCGCCAAAAGTTGTTTTTCTTCTATTAACTTGGAAGATATATCAATAAACGAAACCAAAACGTCTCCATCATCGACAATTTCGTAAGGCGAATTGCAAGATGTAGATTCATTGTAGTATGCTTCTATTGGACCGATAAAGCCTATATTGTCAAGATTATCACCTGTAGGAATAAATTTTTCATCATCTTCATTCTGTATTGCGTGATGATAATATGACCAGCCTTCATAGTCCACGAATTCATCGGTATTCCAGTCATAATATGAACAATCATCGAAGCAATAGGACAATAATTTCTTAGAACCAAAAGGAGTGAACTCATTTCCGGCCGCCGCGTGATCATCATTAGAGTCCTCGGGATTATACCCCTGATTGCCAAGCTGCCCAATGTTAAACCAATTTCCTTCAGTATAATTACTTCCATTTTCAAATAAACTGCACCTAATTAGCAAATCAAGATTTCTACCTCCCATTTTGATATTCGCATCGCAATTTTCAAATTCGTTTTTGTCATCCGTGTCTTCAATAGGACCAATTAGAGAGCCTCCCCAATCTATATTGTCCAAATCCCATAAGACGATACCAATTTTATTAGCATAGAAGTCATTTCCATTCACTTCTAAACCAGAACAATTTTCTAAATAAATACCCAGGGTTACTATGGAATTTACCAATACTTCAACACCAAAATCATTTAGAGAAATATCGAGTTGCTTCATCCCCTCTATTCTTACACAAGCGCTATTTGCGATTTCGGTATATGCTACTCCAGCCTCCAAAGGTCCACTTGGGGGATCAATTGCAGGTATGAGAAGTTCCGACAATTCTCCTGGTGATGGATCGAAAATATGATTGAATGTGTTGTTTTTGATTCGTGTCTTAACCTCAGTATTCCAAAAATGTCCTGATTGATTTATGTGAATACCATATTGCAAGTTTTCGAACGAATTTCCCACTACATCACAACTACTTCGAACCTGACGTACTCCAACTTCTACATTTTCAAAGTTATTTCCTTCTCCTTGCAGGTCTCCTCCTACAATAACATTCTTGGCCGCACTCAGTATTACTCCATAAGTCATCCTTGTTTCACTATTACCCTTCCCAAACCATGGGTATACAATATTTGGATATGAATCTTCATGGTAGCTGTTGTATCTCAAATCAGGCAGACCATTTTCAGATGTCTGAAATAAATTTCCCTTTAAAATTATCTGGGCCTCACTTGGAAAGAAATCAATGTAATTTGGATGATAAACTCCGATACCGCAATCCGTAAAGACATTATTGATCAATTCTATACTGCTTCCCCAGGAGGTATTAGCAAAACCGTGAGAATACCATAAAAACTCATCATCCGACTCGATCTCACCTACAATTTGAGTTCTACCATCCAACACCGCAATGTGAGCATTCCTAATAGTAGAATTCGAAATTGACAACACAGGGTCTAACAGATTCTCTTGATCACTTTCCATATCCCACATCTCGATACCCCTCCACATTTTATCACAAGCACTAGTAATAGTTGCACCTTGGCATTCAAATACTCCACCATTCTTTACAATGATTTTAGCATCAGGTCCCATAAAAAGAGTAACACCGGATGTTATTTCTAAAGTTGCGCCCTCATTTACTACAATATCTCCTAGAACAGATAGATCCATATCGATTGTAAGAGACCCTAATTCCTCAATTTCCAAAGAAGAAAAATCATAATTGGCTATATTCCCGCATTCAGAATTACAAAATAGAAAACCATTGTCCGGTGAAATTTCATTAATCGTTCCTCCTTCATCAAAAACGTTGTATCTCCCGACAACTCTTGTAGGATCATAATTTAGTATACCACCTTGCTTCACATGTATTTCGAGATCATAAAGTCGGACGCAGTCCTCAATGTTCAGAACTGAGCCCTCTTCTACATACACTTTACTCCATTCCACATCAGTTTCGGGAAAACAATCCCTCCATGAGGAACACTCTCCATTACTTATCATTTGTTCGATATCAGTTCTTGACGGGTACGCTCCTAATACAGTTGCAAAAGTATATCCGGAGGGTAATGTGGTTTGCACTCCCTCAAACTCAATCGGTATTTCAACTCCAGTGTCAATAGGTTTTCCAATAACCAATTCTGAAGGCATATACACTACTCGCTCATTTGGATTTATTGAATGCCAATCGAATGGTTTGTCCAAATAAAACTGCCAAGGCATTTCATCAGTATAAAAAGAGTTTCCGGATTCAACTAAGGGAACCATTTCGCCCTCCGATATAATGTAACCCGCGAATGCACTTTTGTCGTTATTCAAAACAACAGCATCTAAAATGGAATATGGCGGCGGAACAATATATTCACCTAAAGCTTGCTCGGAAATATCCTGCGGAAAAAGACTCAGGAAACAGTTGGGGCCATTCTCCAAATCATATAAGTCCGAATTAAAGTCAAAATAATTTACTGTACCTTCTCCTTCAGCAGGATAAAAATCCAAATTTGAAAGATCATCATAGAAATGCCCGATAGGATCCAAAACTAATCGTGGGCGTATTTGAAGATCATAAACCTGTACTATACTACCTCCTTGAAAATTGTCACAAAACGGATACTTTCGGAGCATTCCTCGAGTGAGATCAACCAAAAAAGGAATACTATAAACTACTTCATCGTCACAGCTAAAATTAAGAGTAACTCGAAGAATAGAGTGCGGCAAGAATACACGGTCTTCTGCAAATATCTCATATGTACTCTCCACATCGCTTGTATACAACTGACTAACAATTGTGGATCTTTCTGTTGAATAATTACTATAAGTATCATTTCCGCCAATGGTACCATGGTAATCCGAATATATTCTTGACTCTTCGTTATCACCAAAAGATTGATGTGATAAGTTCGACAAAAGTTCGTTACTATTACTCTCCGAAACGACCAAAGTGCTTTGATCAGGTGTTAATAACCAACGACTGTATGATCGTATCTCAGACCATTCCGGTGTTTGAAAAGGAACCGACAAGCACTCAATTCTATATGACATTTCATATTGCTCCAAACTTGGAACATTTTCAAAATACATATAGAGATTGTCAAAGAACACTTGAAACTCACCCCAATAGTAACTTCCGGAACCCTCGTACGGATCAAAATTCGACGCTACCAAATTATTCTCATCATACTGGTTTATGAGGTTTTGCGCACTGAATCCCGGACCTTCAAATACCAAAAGACAAGTAAAGAGTATGATTTTAACGCTTTTCATTCACATCAGATTTTTATAGTTAAACCGAATAACAAATCTTTCTTTGGTAGCCAATTCTTTTTTTTAGCCCTAAATCCTAACATGATCTGTCACGCAAAAATTCCGCTTCTTAAATAGAATTAACTCGAGCATAATCCAAATATACTCAGTTTTTCCAATCCTGCAAAAACTAGTTCCCTCACCTCAGAACAAAAGGGTTAGTGAACACATTTCAATCCGTCAAAATATGTTGCATCTTGTTCTTTGTCCGATGTTACATTTTAAAACTAAAGAACAAATTTGATCTATAGAAAATCTTCGTTTAAGAATAAATTGTTCAATGCAAAGCAATTTCCCCTCTATTATCCAACCTCAAATATCTATCGGAAATGTAACACTCAGACGAAAATCCTAGGTCAAACTTTTTTTACTGATAGGTCAACTTTTTCTCCCGACATGTTCATTGCAAAAATTAGTTGGGGACTGGCCAAGTTGGCGAAATAGTTTTATACCAAAATATTACTGTCGAATTAATAGTAAATTTCCCACAACTAGTGGCCCTTTTAGGTATGAGTTCCTCCTAAAACGAATACCCCAACAACAAATACAAGACCTGATTATACTGGCCTTGTTCGTAATAAGAGAACCTTTGCACCGGATTTGGTGCCGGACGCACAGGCAATAATGAAGATGAAGCTCTTAGAATAAACGACAATTTTTCGCTCGCCAACCAATGGACTCCACCTATTAAGCCCATGTCAAGTTTCTCGAAAGGTGGATTATTGTCGTACTCGTTTCCGTTAGATAGTTGCAGGCTTTTCGTGTTAACCCCGGCATAGAGACCAAGATCAAATTGAAAATTGTTTCTTCGATAATTATAGGTAATCGGAACTTCTACATAATTCAACTTCATTTCGAAAACATTGAAGTCTTCGTTTTTTGTATCCGCAGGTTTACGACTTCCCTTGTTCACATATTGAATTTCAAAAGTGATGGATTGATTCTCCTTAAAACCCATTTGAACAAATGCACCGAGCGCCCCTCCGAATTTATTCCAACCTGCAAGGCCATCACCACTCACCTGACTTGTCACCAATCCTCCGCGAAGTCCTCCCGAAAACTCAGCCTGAGCTGATGCTTTCGTCAACGACAAAAACGCAACAACACACGCAAGGATGGAAATTTTATTCATCGAGTTTCTTTTCAACTGCATTCAATACTTCTCCATTTGTTCCGTCCACTACAAATGCAACGACATAACAATTATGCCAGTCCCAATTGTTATTCCATTCGTAGGTGTAACTGCTAAGGCCTATTTCACCTGTTGTAGGATTATTTGCGATACTGAGTCCTCCCAATCCCGAAACAGATGTACGTAACATGTGATTATGCTCGTATTCCTCGTGTATGTAGGCCTCCGGTAAATATTCGAGTTGAGGACCAATGATTTTTGACTCTGTTATAAGAACTACCAGATTTTGATTTCCAGCCACATCTTGCATCCATTGATCAAAAACATGGATATTAAGGTTGCCGAGGATGGTGTCTAATGACGCTTCCATCTGAAGAACTACAGCAGCATTATCATTTAATTGATTTTCTGTTTCAGCAGGCCACTGCGCATGACTCCAAATAGAAGCAGGCCCACCTTCGCGGCTAACTCTTCCGATCGGATTTACTTGAAAGGACAATTGGGAGAAATAAGCTTCTCCTTCGGGGGTTCTATAATCATCTGGAAAATCAGGAGGTAAAGGTTCGGCCAATGGTCCTGCGTGTACAGACACAACCGCCACTCTTCCCGGATGTTCTACCAACAATTCCTCCGCCACCACATGGGCATCCGGACAGTTGCCACAATCGTGACCGGTAAAATCTTCGAGCAAGACGTTGCGCATTCCACCGCCATTTCCGGAAACAGGTTCGAAAGTTGGTGCCGGACCATAAAGATCTTCACGATAACCAATTCCGTAATCGATAATCGGATGATCAATAATGTCGCATGAACTAATCGATGCTAAGAGTGCAAAAGATAAATACCAGATTTTCTTCATGAGAATATCGTTTTAAAAACTTGAGCTAATGGTAAGTTCTATACCATTGGATGCCGGAACTGCCCTACATACACCTCCGATGCAGAAAATTCCTTCGCGGCGTTTTCCGTATCCAAAGCTAATGCGGCTTGATCCATTAATGTATCCAACTGTACCATACAAATAATGTACTCGGTTGTCTACATTATCATTTCCATAATTGTACTGATCCAATACCCCTACTGTCCAATGCGGAGAGAACGTGTACTCCGCAAGCAATGTTGCCCAATCTTTTTTATCCTGCTCACTGAACAAGGCTTGTGCTTCCACACGAATGGAGTGTTTGGGTTTAATTTTATACTGTACTTCTGCCACGTGAATATCTGCATACACAATTCCTTTGAAATCTTGGGTAACAGGGGTAGATTCTGTATTGAACTCGAAGTAATAATATGTATAAAGAAACGTCAGATCTTTATTAATCTTCTTTTTCAACTCAATGTTCAAATCGCGCACAAATTTTGTTTCGCCAAAACCATAACCATTCGTTTGATATCCTTCAATCAACTGTTCGCGACCCACATACCTTGTAGAGTCGAGACTGTTAGCTGCAGCAAAATTGATGCTCAGATTTGTGCCATATTTTCCTCCAAGCAATGACTCCTTTTTAAAGGTGTAAAACAGTTCGGCCATAGCGCCAACTTCTCCATTAATAACCGTTGCATAGGGATACAAGGTCGCAGCCAGGTTGTAAGTATGTTGTTTGGTAATGGCAGGAAGGAAGTTGATAGGCACATCAAACAAAAGCAAATCTCGGTCGCTTCGGTAGGCCATATTATCAACGAATTTATAACCTAGATTAAATCCAAATCCTTTGGCACTGTATCCCGCATTAAACAAAATCGCTTCACCGTCTTTGTAGATGAATCCATTGTCGGCATTTGGATCATTGATTTTTTTTACGTATTCGCCGGAAAGAAGAAGCCCTCCCCTATTGATCTGAAATCTCGCTGAACTAGTACCCACATTGTTCGGTAGTTCTAAAACCAATGTATCTTTTTGAATCGTTTCTCCGGATTGATATTTACTTACAAAACTAGCTCCTATCATCACTTTCGTTTTCTTTTCAGCTAAAGAAGTAAAGAGATCGTTCAAGAAAATTTCTCCATCCATGCCGCGAACGATTCCTTCTGTTAATTCTACTTTATTGATGAAATCTAAGCGCTGATGACCATAAATCCCCTTCAAGGAAATTCCTTTGTAAGGGGTGAAAATGATACGCATTCCATCCAAGGAGTTATCTATACCTAGGTTCGGTTCCCAATAAGTTCGCAAAGCCATTCCACTTCCGAACTGCTCATAAAAATTTCCGACTGTTATATCAAAAAGATCATTTTTGTATTGAGCATATCTATACCCTATCCCTGTTCCTTTAAATCGACCCGGATAACCTAAAATTGAATTCAAGTAACTCTCGAAACGCACACCGGCGGAAAATCCTCCCAAAGTGTATGTGAAATTTCCAAATGCGTTCATCGCTGTTTTTTGTTCGGGAACTTGCGCTCCGATCAAAGAATCTTCGTTGTACTGCTGAAACAACATTTGGAAATTGCCATGCAACTGGCCCTGCATTCCGGAAGGAACTAAGGTCTGTTGAGAATGAACAACAGAAGACAAAAACACAAAAGCCACAGTGGGCAATAGAAGGTTACGAAACATAGACAGGTTGCTGGTTAATATCCTAAAAAGCCTAAAAACAATGAATGCCCGGTTATAGGGCATTCACAAAACTACTATTTACTCGTGAGTTTCACCAATTGTTCGTGCAATTCTTCTTCGTCGCCATCGGCGTAGTTGTTGTGTTGCCAAACAATGTTTCCACTTCCGTCAATTAGAAATGTATGTGGAACGTTTACAACACCCATTGCATTGGCAAAAGCTTTGTTTGCATCCAAAAGGACTTCGTATTCCCAAGAAACACTGCTCACATAAGGAGCTACACGGGTAACACTTCGTTGATCGTCGATGCTAACTGCAATGATCTTTACGCCGGTTTCTTCTGCCCAATCGGCATATAATTCGGCATAATTGTTCAACTCTTTTTTACATGGCGAACACCAAGTAGCCCAGAAACAAATTACGATTGGTTTCCCTTCGTTTGATAAAGCTCCTGTATCTATTGTATTGCCCTCAAGGTCTTTCAATTGGACACTTGGCACTTTGGCATCTTGGGCAATCGACATGCCGGCCATCAAAAAAGCGGTGAGAAGAAGAATGGTTTGTTTCATAAAAAAATTAGTATAAAAAAAAGAATCAGCAGCATGAAACAATCATTGTACCACACTGCTGATTCTTTTTAAATCTATCTCAAAAAATCTTACTTCGTAACGTTAACACGCAATGTAGCAACGTTTCCGTTTGCACGGATGTTGATCATGTAAACACCGGCACCGTATGCAGACATGTCAACCAATTGGCTGTATGTACCTACATTCAATGTACCAAGGTTTTCTACAGAAACAACTTCACCAAGAAGGTTTACGATTTCGAAAGAAACTGCACCTGCCTGAGCAACGCTGAAGTTTACATTAGTTACATCGTTAGTTGGGTTTGGATAAGCACCAAGAACTGAAACGAATTCATTGTCGTTGATACTTACAACCTGAGTTACTTCACCGTATCCATTGGCTTCTTCGTAATCGTAAGAACCATCATAGTCAAACCATGGACCTTGTGGAAGACCACCTGAAGTCAAACCGTACACTTGGATAGAACCGTCTGTTCCACCCCACTGTGAACCTTGAAGACCGTCGCCGAAACCATCAATTGCAACGAAAGTGTAGCAACCTGTAGCATCGAGCCATACATCTTCCATACCTGTCACGGCATCCTGTGGACCTGTACCGGTAGCATAAGGACCACCTTCAGCTGCGATATTTCCGTTTTCGTCTAGGATCATCCAAGAGAATTCCTCAGGCCACTCATCTGTAGTGTAAGCAATACGAACGTTGGTAGTAGATACAGCAACACCTGCCGTAAGAGCTACTTCACTGTTAGAAGGATCTTGGTCAGCTGAAGTAACAGAAATGTTCAAGGTACCGGCGCTGTTCATTGGAACATCGATAACAACTTCGTCTGTCTCATAAGTAGCGAGGTTACCAGACCAGTTTTCAGTTACTGTGCTTGCACCACCTGTTACTTCGATAGTAGCAGAGGTCATGTTTGACGTACCGAAATTCTGAAGAGTAACTGTTAATGTTACATCTGCGTTATCGCAAGTACCACCGGCAACAGATGTGCCAAGGATAGCAGGGTCATTAGCAAAAGTAGCTACTGCACAATCTGAACCGAAACCAAGGATGGTATCAACTGCCGGTTGAATAGACTGAGAGTCCACGATCACACGGCTAGGGCAAATGATAAAAGTAGTTGGGAAATAAGTGATCGCATATGCATCAGCAATAGACGAATCATCAATGATTGGGAAAGGAGTACCTGTTACCCAGTCACCCTGTGTTGAGCTGTTGCAACCATTGGCTCCGTACAAACAATCTGTGTTTGTAGTACCATCACCTTCAACAAAAATCACGAAGTAAGTCTGATCTCCATCAGGTCCGTGCTCTTCCCAAAGGTTTTCAAGGGTACCTGAAGTGTGGTAGCTCCAACATGGACCGCACCATGTAGCAGATACTTCGATAACTACATTGTAGCCCTGATCTAATAAATCATAAAGTGTGTGTGAGTTACCATCAAGGTCAACTCCTGTGAAGTTCGGTGCAATGCTACCTGTTGGAAGCTGAGCAGAACCCACGAAAGCAGTCAACATTACTGCAAGAGAAAGTAAAATTTTTTTCATGAGATTTTTTTGTGTTATTGAAATCGAGCGGCTAAAATACAATTTTTTATTTCCAAATATTTCTCTTTCCATATAGAAGTATTAGAACCCTAAGACCGCTTAAATAGACCATTTTTAACAAATTAATTCTTTATATAGTTGATTTTAAATAAGTTGGGGGCAATTGTCAGACGCAGTCAATGGTACTCCTGCTCGATTTATAGGGTAAAAAGCCAAGATTCAATCAAAATTCTAAGGGGGGATTTCTGCTTTCGTAAGTACTTTTGGTCGTAGTAACTAAAAGATAAACACCTTCAAATGAAAAAAAGCTACCTTCTCTTGTCATTTTTAATCGTGGCCACAGTGTGCACTACAGCGCAAAGTATTGAATTTGTGGAACCCGCATCTTGCGTTCTTGGCACCATGAGCAATAAGGACGACTCTGAAATCGACACCCATTGGGACGTGATAAACACTAGCTCGGAAAGCAAGATAATTAGAGTAAGAAGAGAAATCGTTTCTGAAATTGGTGGATCAAGAAACAAATTTTGCTGGGGACCCCTTTGCTACAATTGGGACACCGACGAATCTCCTACAGCAGAAAATTTATTGGTTACTATTCCGGCAGGAGCTACAAATTCTACATTCAGTTGCTACTACCAACACCAAAATTATCCCGGGCAAACTACAGTGCGTTACTGCTTCTTCGATCACAACTATCCCTCAGACGAAACTTGTTGGGATGTTAACTTCGCAGTAGATGTGGATTGCGTGGTAGGAATACAAGAATATGAGAACACCGGGCTTCTAGCATTAAATGGCCCGAATCCGGTAAGCACTTCTACCTCCTTGGTTTTCTCTCAAAAGGGTCAAAATGCTCGATTCGAAATGATTAACCTTTTAGGCGAAGTGGTTAAAACAGCCCCAGTAAGAAGTAATCAAGGAATGGTAATGATCGATGCCCAAGACTTTGAAAACGGTACTTATGTGTGCAATCTTATTGTGGATGGAGCCGTTAGTTCTTCCCTTCGGATTGTAATTGCGAAATAATAGTTCCTCAAATACTTTGAAAAGCCGCGGATCAACACGGCTTTTTTTTTGAAAAACCTTTGTGGATTTACATTTTCCGATCGTTTATACATTTGCGGTTGAATCGACCTGCATATGAATCACGTGAAGAAGAAAGAAGCCTTGGAATACCATGAGTTTCCGAAGAGGGGTAAACTGGAAATTATCCCAACGAAGCCGCATAGTACACAACATGATCTGGCTTTGGCTTATAGCCCGGGTGTTGCAGAACCTTGTTTAGCTATTGAAGCTAATCCGGAAGACGTATATCGCTATACAGCGAAAGGGAATCTCGTCGCCGTGATTTCAAATGGAACCGCTGTCCTTGGTCTTGGGAACCTTGGACCGGCTGCCTCCAAACCCGTAATGGAGGGTAAATGCATGTTGTTTAAAATATTTGCCGACATCGACTCTATAGATATAGAAGTCGACACCGAAAATGTAGATGAATTTGTACGAACCGTCAAAAATATCGCCGGAACTTTTGGTGGAATCAATCTAGAGGATATCAAAGCTCCGGAGGCTTTTGAGATTGAGGAAAAACTCAAAGAAATACTAGACATTCCTATCATGCACGACGATCAGCATGGTACGGCCATTATTTCCAGCGCGGCACTAATAAATGCACTGGAGTTAGCGAAAAAGAAAATCGAAAAAGTTAAAATCGTAGTTAGCGGCGCCGGTGCGGCTGCCATCTCTTGCCTTAATCTATGGTTAAAACTAGGTGCCAAAGCTGAGAATATTTTTATGTACGACAGCAAAGGATTGCTGCATACAGGAAGAACCGATCTCGATATAAGAAAGTCGCGTTTTGCAAATGGCACAAAAGACATCGAGATGGATACCGCGATGGAAAGAGCAGATGTCTTTTTAGGCCTTTCCAAAAAGGATGTGCTCGAGCCTTCGACCCTCCTCAAGATGGCGAAAAACCCGATTGTTTTTGCTCTCGCCAATCCGGATCCGGAAATAGCCTATGCCAGGGCCATCGACACGCGAGACGATGTAATCATGGCAACAGGCCGGAGTGATCATCCCAATCAGGTAAACAACGTTTTGGGTTTTCCATATATTTTCAGAGGAGCCTTGGATGTGCGCGCTCGTTGTATCAACGATGAAATGAAACTCGCCGCAGTAAAAGCCTTAGCTGAATTAACCAAAGAACAAGTTCCTGAAGAAGTAACAGAAGCTTACAATTTAAAGACTCTCACTTTTGGAAAGGATTATATTATTCCGAAACCTCTCGATCCTCGACTTATTAATACTGTCTCTTCTGCCGTTGCTAAAGCAGCTATCGAAAGTGGGGTCGCTCGAACAACCATAACCAATTGGGACACCTACAGTTCCGATCTAGCTAGTAGAATGGGCCGCGATAACATTTTAAGCCGGAGTATTGCTCAACGTGCCCGACAAAATCCGGGTCGTGTTGTTTTTGCCGAAGGAGATAATCTCAAGGTGCTCAAAGCTGCAGAACTTGCTCGTGATGAAGGCATCGCAATACCCATTTTATTGGGTCCGGCTATAGCAATCAGACAGTTAATTGCCACGCATAATCTCGATTTGGATGATGTACAAATTATAGATCCTAGGTCAGACGAATTCTACGAAAAACGAAAAGAGTTCGGAATGATTTTAGCCGAGAAAAGACAGCGAAAAGGTATAACTCATGTAGAGGCCGTTCGACAAATGCGAGAGCGAAACTACTATGGGGCAATGATGGTTGAAACCGGACGAGCCGAAGCACTTATCAGCGGAATGACTCGAAACTACGCTCGTGTGATTCGACCTGCTTTACAGTGCATCGGAATGGCACCCGGAGTTAATAAGGTTTGTGGAATGTACATTATCCAAACAAAACAAGGACCTTATTTTTTGGCCGATACAACAGTTAACCTCAACCCTACTGCCGAACAATTAGTGGAAATAACTTTACAAGTTGCTCAGGCAATACGCAAAATGAAAATTACCCCTCGAATTGCTATGCTGAGTTATAGCAATTTCGGTTCTGCTCTTGGGGAAGATGCTGAGAAAGTAGCAAAAGCGGTTCAGATTCTGCATCGCGATCATCCGCACTTAATTGTGGATGGAGAACTTCAAGCTAATTTTGCTTTGAACCATGATATGCTCGTCGAGAATTTTCCCTTTTCACGATTAACCGATCAAAAAGTAAATACGCTCATTTTCCCAAATCTTGCGTCTGGAAATATTGCCTATAAACTCATACAGGAACTTGCCGGTATGGAAGCTACCGGACCTGTTTTATTGGGAATGAAAAAGAGCTTCCATATCCTTCAAATGGGTTGTTCAGTGCGTGAAATTCTCAATATGGTACGAATTGCCGTTGTAGATGCCCAAATGAAGTAACTTATTCGCGATCACTCCCGTAGAAGTCAGTCGGTCTTAATAATAGGCCCGACTGAAACATGATGGTACGTCTCGTCCGATTTGTATGGTTTACTGCAATGTGTATGGGTGCTTTTGAAGCATCATCGCAAACGCAGAGCCAACTAACCAATTTCGTGTGTTTACTGAAAAGCGCTCCTACCCTCACCAATGCGGAGGCAAAAGACGCACGTAGTCAAATGGAACGTTGTTTCCCCAACGTGACACGAATTATTTATGATGAAAGTTCCAATGAATTTTCATTGATCTCAAACGAACCTTTTTCCGTATGTCAATGCCTCGAAAATCTCGAAGATGAGGGGTATTTCATAGGTGTAATGATTACACCCAATACCCAAATGACTTTGCAAAATCTGAATGGGTGCTCGCACTTTTTATATCAACATGTTCGCGAGCGTTGGATGAACGGAACTTCAACGGAAAAAGACGAATAATCCACCATGAAACAAAAAATCTTTTTACCTCTCCTATTGATTTTTTCTTTTTTCGTTAGCGACGATCTGAAAGCTCAATGTGCGAATAACAATAGCTCCCAAGGGGGTGTCCAATCCATTGCTACGCAAGGAGTAGCACAAAATACAAGTTGTATTGATGCGGGTAGATATGCACGAGTGACTGTAGTTGCGAGTGAAACATACACTTTTTCAACTTGCACAGCTACTTGGGATACTGAGATGACTCTCTATGCAAATTCCGGAGGAAGTGCTCTGGCTTTCGACGACGATGGATGTGGTTCTGCAGGT
>JBILMS010000112.1:0-5920 GCA_044375415.1 Flavobacteriales bacterium | reverse complement strand
CATCCGAAAGCATTTTGAGGCGCGAAGCAGCCCATGAGCACTAAAGCCGGCGTTTTATACCTAGATGACGAGGAGAACAATTTGTTCTCCTTTCGTGCTTTGTTTCGTCGCGACTACGACATCTATATCACTTCCTCTGCTCAGGAAGCCGTAAACATTCTGCGCGAAAAGGAAATTCATGTCATCTTCTCCGACCAAAAAATGGCGGAAATCAGCGGCGTGGAGTTTTTTGAACTGGTACGCAACGAATTTCCGGATCCTGTGCGCATACTGGTAACGGGTTATGCAGATATAGAAGCCGTGATAGACGCCATCAACCGAGGTCAAGTGTATCGCTATATCACCAAACCGTGGAGCGAACAGGAGCTTCGCATTTGCATAGACAATGCCCGCGAAAAATTTGATCGCGAACAGGAGTTGCGCCTCAAAAATGTGGAACTGGAATCTACCCATGCCGAACTCGATAAATTTGTGTACAGCACCTCGCACGAGCTGCGAGCCCCGCTGGTGAGCATGTTGGGCGTTATGGAATTGCTGCGCCACGAAGATGATACTACCAAGGTAAAAGAATGTGTTGGCATGCTCGATACGAGTCTGCAGCGTTTAAATGAAGCGGTGCAAAACATCATTTATTACTACCAAAATGCCCGCACCGAGGAGATTTTGGAGACTATAGATTTCAAAGAATTACTCGACGAACTTTTGCGGTATTTGCAGCGCACAGGCTACAAAATTGTGCCTGAAGTTAATATCGAGGTAAACGGGAGTTATGCCTTTCGGGGCGACCGTCATCGCGTGCGGGTAATTTTGCTGAACTTATTGAGCAATGGCATTCGTTATGCGGATCTAGCCAAACCCTCACCTCGAATTACCGTGGAGGTGTTACAAAACGCCGAAAAAGCCGTTGTTAGGGTATCCGACAATGGTATTGGTATAGAGGAGGGTCGCCTCGAGCGGATATTTGAGCCCTTTGATGGTCAGAACCTCACTTCCGGTGTGGGATTATTTATTTCGAAGCAGGCGGCGGTCAAAATTGGGGCGAACATACAGGTTCATTCTATATTTGGCGACGGAACCAGGTTTACAATTGATATACCGAACAGAGCTTGAAGACATTTCCAAATACTCGCATATTGATGGTAGACGACAACGACATAGACATTGCCGTCAACCGTAAGCTATTACAATTAGCAGATATCACCAGCGATATTCGGTCTTTTAATCAATGCACCAAATTTTTCGAGTTTTTGGAGACTGAAGCAGGCAACGACCTCTCTCTTACCCAGATCGTGTTAATGGATATTATGATGCCGGTGATGAATGGGTTTGAGTGCCTTCAGCAGTTTTCACCGTTTAGCGAGGAACGCAAGAAAAAATTTGTAATTTTTATGCTTTCTTCAAGCATCGATCGCAATGATATCCGCAGGGCCGAAGAAAATCCTCTCGTCCGTCGCGTACTCGAGAAACCGCTCGACATCTATGTCTTGCGTAAATTGCTGGAGCAGGAAGGTCTGCCGGCGGAGTAAGTAAACTCCCTTATTTTAGTCTATTTAGTCAGACTTCGGCCGTAACTTTTATCTTTGCCGGGAGTTTAATGTATGGTAAACGGCAAGATTATTGTCCTACGATCGTTAAATAAACGGAAATGAAGAAATTTTTACTTTTAACAGTTTTCACCTTCGGGATTATGACGCTGGGCGTGGCTCAGGCGACACATCCGGTGTCTACTGCATTTCTGAGTCCCAATCCTGTGGAGGGTAAAGCCGAATTAACTTTTGAGGAACCCGTGATGGAAGACCTGTATGTGGTGGTAAAGGACCTTACAGGCAAGATTGTTTTTGAATTGCGAACCGACATGCCGGGCGATGAGTGCAAAAAGATCGACCTCAATATGGAGTCCCTTCGTCGTGGTATCTATATCTGTCAAATAGTAGGTAGCAGCGGTAAAACGAAGACGTTGCGTTTTCAGAAGACGTAGTTTTTGGGGATTTCTGTTTTTTTACCACAAAGAGCGCAAAGAATTACACAAAGGACGCGGAGTAATAGTTAGAGGGACGATTGTGAACGAACTGAGTGCACGAAACCGGATGTAAAATCGTTTCAGATTAACGTTCATCCATTCATAATTCATAACTCATAATTGTAGGATCTTCCCTTTCCCTTTCCCTTTCCGATTTTACCCTTTCCGATTTTACCACAAAGGCCTCAGAGAATATTTTTAACGGTACGTTCGTAAACGAACGGAGTGCACACCCTTCGATGATTCATCCCTCGTTCCTCGGCATGAAACCCTCAGGGTGCCGCAGAAACGTCTCAGAGAAACGCTCTCAAATCTTAATACTTAATACATAATCCATAATACAACCCGAATAAAAAGATTCAATGTGACCGGGCTAACTTCGAGGACAATTCTTTTACGAATATGGATTTCCGGTTCTCTATCATTCAGGTTGCATCGCAATAATAAGAGCGAGAACTTCGAGAGTAGTTGGAGCATTCCCATCGAACCAGAGAACGCGATCGAAGATTAATTTGCTATCGCCACGGAATAGTTGGTTGTCGTAAAATGTGTAAACACAGTCCATGGGGAAGGTGCTATCTCCTTTGAAAATTTTTCCATTTTTAACCGTGTACACAACGTCGAAGGTAGAATTGGATTCGCCCTCGCAAAGAACTCCATTTTGATAGTTGTATTTTATGTCGAAAACCGAAGTGCTAAAACCCTCGTAGATCTTATTGTTGCTGGCGGTATAGATGGCATCGTTCCACATTCGGTTATCACCTTCCAAGATATGTCCATTGTGAATAGTCATGAGAGGAGTATCGGACCAAAAGTCTTCATCGCCATGAACGAAGGTCTGTGCGTTCGACGTGAAGGCTACAGTGAGAGCAAAAAACAAGAGGATGGATTTCATACAGTTCATACTGTAAAAATAGTGCCAAGCTTCGTGGTAAAGTGAGGACCGATCGAAATGAACTACATTAATCTCTTATGGCCGCAATACCCGGAAGCACTATACCCTCGAGGGATTCGAGCATGGCTCCTCCTCCTGTGCTGACGTACGAAACCTTGTCGGCAAGGTGGTATTGGTTGATGGCGGCCACCGAATCGCCACCTCCAACGAGGCTGTAGCAATTGCCGGCCTGTGTGGCATCTGCTAAGGCGTGTGCTACTTGAGTGGTACCTGCGGCAAAAGCTTTCCACTCGAAAACTCCCATAGGGCCATTCCACAAAACTGTTTTCGAACGGTGAATGATCTCAATGATTTCGGCGATACTTTTTGGTCCGATATCCAAACCCATCTGTCCATCAGGAATGGCATAAATGTCGGCCTGTGCAACAGTAGCATCTTCGGCAAAACGATCTCCTGTAATAGCATCGGAAGGGAGAATGATATTAACTCCTTTATCTTTTGCTTTGCGCATTAATTCGAGTGCGGTTTCGAGTTTATCTTCTTCCACCAACGAAGAGCCCACTTTTCCACCCAATGCTTTAATAAAAGTAAAGGCCATACCACCACCAACTACAATGTTGTCGGCAATGTTGAGCAAATTGTCCATGATGGCAATTTTGCTACTCACTTTGCTGCCTCCGATGATAGCAGTAACAGGTTTTTCAGGGTGATTCAAAACCTTTTCGATGTTGCTCACTTCATCTTCCATCAGATAACCAAAGAGTTTATCGTCCGGAAAAAAACGTGCGATAATTGCTGTGCTCGCATGTGCGCGATGAGCAGTACCAAAAGCATCGTTGACATAAACATCGCCATTTTCGGCGAGTTGTCCGGCGAAAAATTCATCGCCATTTTCTTCTTCTTTATAAAAACGCAAATTCTCTAAAAGCAGTATGTCTCCATCGTTCATGGCATCGATGGCATAAGAGGCGGTATCTTCAATGCAATCTTCAACAAACGACACTTTTTTACCGAGCACTTCACTCACTTTAGAAACGATGTGTCGCAAAGAGAACTTGTCTTCCGGCCCGTCTTTCGGGCGACCGAGATGAGACATTAAAATTACTCGACCACCATCGTTTGAGATTTTGAGTATCGTTCTGGCAGCGGCGCGAATGCGAGTGTCATCGGTTACGTTAAAGTCGGCATCCAGAGGCACGTTAAAATCTACACGTACCAAGACGCGTTTACCGGAGAAAGAGTAAGAATCTAAAGCGTATGTCATATCAGATAATTGAAAGCGCGAAGGTAGTGAGTGCCTTCGTACATTTAAATACCTGAGGTGCGTTGATTATTTGCCTTCGATCAGATCGTATAACTCGTCGAGTTTGGGTTGTAAAATGATTTCGATACGGCGATTTTTCGCTTTGTCGGCGGGATCTACAGGATAATATTCAGATCTTCCGGAGGCAGAAAGAAGTTTTGGAGAAATAGCGCTGTTTGATGTCAATATTTTAACCACCTCTGTTGCGCGCAGAACGCTTAGTTCCCAGTTGTCGCGCGGGATATTGGCAGAAGATAATTTATCGGTATCGGTATGACCTTCGACAATGATTTCCATTTCGGCTTCATTTTCGATGGCTTTTCCGAGGTCTTTGAGGGCATTTACACCATTGGGTTCTACCTTGGTACTGCCGGATGCGAAGAGCAATTTGGCTTCCATGCTCACATAGACTTTTCCATCTTTTTGAGTTACGGTCAAACCTTTTCCTTCAAAACCTTTGAGAGCATTGGCCACTTTCTGACGAAGGGCTTCGCTTGCCGCTTCCTGTTCGGCCAATTTCGCTTCGAGAGATTGAAGTTTTGCCTCGCGGTCTTTTAGGGCTTCTTGTGCTTGTGCAACGGCAATTTCTTTTTCGTTTAGATTTTTCTCCATGGCTTTGAGAGCATCTTCTTTGTTTTGAAGTTGTTCTTGAGTAAGGTTAAGGTCGCCAAGAAGTTTTTGATTTTCAGATTTTGCGTTATCGAGCAAAAGAGCATTTTTAGACATTAGGATATGGTTGAGCTCATTTACTTTGTCGTACTGATAACGGAGGTAGCGATAGTCCTGTCCTATTTTGGCGCTGTCTTTTGCCAACACATTGTTTTCAGATGTTTGGGTTTCCAGGGCAGTTTGGGTTTCCTTTAGTTTGGTAGTGCAATCTTGGTTTTGGCTTTTGAGGGTCGCAATTTCTTGGTCGGCGCTTTCCTTACGCGTATTCAATTCGTCGTATTTACGGGCTGTCACGCAACTCTGCATGGCCATGGTAAGGGCTATTCCGAGGATAAGTAAAGTTCTCATGGTGGTTTTTTGTTTGGCATACAAAAGTCAATGATTATGCTAAGTATATGAAGTAGAATTGTATAGTTTTTGAACAAACCAACGTGGGTGAGGGGAGGATTTTTCCCGGTTTCTTGAAACGCCAAGCAGTTTTTTACCACAAGGGCCACGGAGATTTACGCAAAGGCCGCTATAATTATGTTGTCGTATGTTGTATGGTTGAAGGAAATTACGCACTGGAAGCTCACAATTTATTAGAAACGTAAAAGGCGATACGAATGATACGCGCTGAAAGCGCATCATTTATTCTTCGGGATCTCACCCGCGTCCCTGAGCTCGTCGAAGGGGGCTTAAGCCACCGGGCTCGATACTCCTCCGAATAAGGTTGAGCAAAGCGTTTTTTCACTATGGGCTGAAGCCCATGAAACGATTCTATGTTGAAGAATGATTGAATTCATTCGTCTACGCTTAGTGGTTCTTTGTGAATTCTTGGTTATTCCCTTTAGTTTGTCCCCACTATTATTTTGCAACAAACTTCACTTCCACAAGAAACAGGGGGAATCAGGTTGTTCCTTAGGCTTTGAGGCCTATACAAAGATTTTGACCCCTGTTTCTTTGAGTGAAAGGACTAAATAGAAATTCAGGCTCACGACCTATTATCAAGGGATTAGTCAACGCACTCCTGTGGAAGTAAAAAACTAAATTT
>JBILMS010000060.1:0-19346 GCA_044375415.1 Flavobacteriales bacterium | reverse complement strand
TTCATTAGGAGAACCCCAACCAAAGAATACTTTTTTCCTGAATCATGGACTCACGCCGAGGACCTTGCCTTTTACCTAAGTATTGCCGCGGATGGAAAGTATGATTTCATCGATGCGATTGTGTATGTTGTCCGTCGTGGTCATTCGAGTGCTATGTCCAATCTACAAGGATTGGAAAACGGCTATAGTAAACTGTTGGACTATATGAAAACACTTCCATTGTCGAGGGAACAGAGAGAGTTTAGTCGGCATAAAGTGCGTTCGATCATGACCAAATCTTATCTTAAAAATGGAAATATTTTTGGTGCATTGAAGGCTTGGCAAAAGTTCTCGAAAGGAGGTGAATCGTGAAAAAAAAGCGAATCCTTGTTGTTACCACACATGCTCTTCGTGACCCGTTAACAGAAGGCCTTACGCTTCATTTTATAAAGTCGTGTGCAAGTGAACAAGTGGAATTTACTCTTGTAACCTTCGAAGGTAAAAAACTCAAACCGGCGGATTCTGAAATTGAAACCATAAAATCTGAATTGCTTTCAGGTTGGAATATTTCGTGGCATCCGTGCACTTTTCACGAAGGATCTGTTTTAAATCCAAAAAAATTCTTTAGTCTCTTATCAAGTTTTTTTTCCTTGATTTTTTTAAATCTTAGATACAAGGCAGACCACGCCTTTGCAATTTGTTCTCCTTCCGCAGCTGCTATTTATTTAATGAACCTATTGCGCAAAACTCCCTTTTCGGTATATGCTTTCGAACCCCATGCCGAGTTGATGGCCGAACTCGGGATTTGGAAAAAATCCGGAGCAAATTTTCGCATTTTAAATTTCTTCGAACGAAAGTCGGCTCAATCTGCGAAAAACCTAATGACCGGAACGGATGCTATGATAAACGTCTTTCGTTCATGGAATGTAAAAGCCCAATTGTTTAAAGTACCAACCGGATCTGACGAAAATTTATTCCATTTTGATCAAACCTCGCGAATCCACTATCGCAAAAAATGGGGTGCAGAGAATAAAACGGTGGTAACTTATGTCGGCAAATTCGGCGGTCTTTATTTGTCGGAAGAGCTGATCCTATTTTTTGCTTCAATGTTCCGGGAAGACGCCAATCTGTTTTTTATGGTCCTAACTCCAAATGATCATGAATCGGTTCGAAACTGGTTTATTAAAAATGGGGTTCCTGAAAATGCTTTTACCATTTCAATTTCACCCTTGACAGAATTAACCCAACGCCTCTCTGCTTGTGATCTTGGTGTAATAGCATATGCCGATGTCCCATCGCGCAAATATTGTTCCCCGACCAAAGCCGGGAATTACCTGATGAGTGGCCTTCCCTATTTAGTTCAGGTGGGTACTTCTGAAGATGATCTATTGGCGAAACGTCATAAAGTTGGCATTGTGATAGAAGATTTTCACCAAAACAAGGCAAAAGAAACCTTGCTCTCTCTTAAGTCACTTTTGTCGGAAAACCGCGAAATGCTTGCCTCCCGATGCGTTCAAGCGGGTCGTGATGAACGCAGTAATACAAGGGCGGTTGAGGTCTGGCAGAAGATTATCTCTGCATAACCTTACCTTTGTACTCAAATTCATAGTTCATAATGGCGATTCGACCCAGAAAAACCGGAGGCGCTTCCGGCCGTCCCGGCAAAGATGACAGATCAGGCAGCGACAGAAAATCCAGTGGCAGCGGAAGAAGTAGTACAAGTGGAAGGCCCGCTTCGAAAGCCGGTGCTCGACCCCGCAAAACCGATGATTCTCGTCCACCCCGTCGTGACCAGGATCGACCTGCTCCAAGATCGTATGGAAATCGAGATGAACGTCCCGGCAGAACCGAACGTCCAACTAGAGATAATGGACCGACTAGAGGTCGTACCGAGGGAGCACGTCCCTCGCGCGACGGTGCACGCAGAGATGATGACCGTCCATACACACGTAAATCTGCTGCTCCCGGATCAGATAGAGAAAAACGTCCATACACCCCAAGAGGTGAAAAAAGCGGTGATCGCGAAAGAAGACCCTATTCCCCTCGTGGAGAAAATAGCGGTGACCGTGAAAAACGACCTTACACTCCTCGTGGCGCAAAAAGCGACGATCGCGAAAGAGGAGCCGGTGAACGCAGTGGTTCACCATTCAAAAAAAAGGAATACGGAACAGGAACTCGCAAGCCATACGGCGAACGTCGCGATGATGACAAACGTGGCGCAGGCAGACCCTACGACTCCGACAGCAGAGGGCCAAGAGGTCCTTACCGCAAAAAGAAAGAAGAGGAAGAACTTCCAAAACTTTCCGATGGTACCGAGCGTCTGAATAAATTTCTAAGCAACGCCGGTATCGCCAGTCGCCGAGAAGCTGATGAACTCATCAAACTCGGTTTGGTAAAGGTGAATGGCGAAGTTGTCTACGAAATGGGGATGAAAATCAACTTCCGCAAAGACAAAATTCAGTACGACAATAAGATTATCAATAAGGAAAAACTTCGGTACATCATGTTGAATAAACCGAAGGATTATATCACTACCACCGACGATCCGCGCAATAGAAAAACAGTGATGGCATTGGTTGAGGGCCTTTGTAAAGAGCGCATTTATCCGGTAGGCAGATTAGATCGCCAAACAACCGGTTTGCTGCTTTTCACAAATGACGGTGACTTAGCAAAAAGACTTTTACATCCAAAACATGGATACCCAAAAATCTACCAGATCGAATTGGTAGAAAAGGTGAAAGCAGAACATTTGCGCATTATTCGCGATGGTTTTGACCTTGAAGATGGATTTATCAAAGCGGATGAAGTGGCTTTTGTGGGAGAAGGAAATGATCAGCATCTGGTAGGAATCCGAGTTCACAGCGGTAGAAATCGCATTGTTCGTCGCATTTTCGAGCACTTCGGATACACCGTGAAAAAACTCGATAGGGTGTCTTTCGCAGGTTTAACCAAAAAAGACCTACCTCGGGGAAGAGCTCGTCACTTGAATGAAAAGGAAGTCCAGTTTTTGATGATGATTCGTTAGTCCCTTGTATTGATCTTCCGATGTTCACAAAATGTAGCGTCAAGGGGCGTGTATGTCCCATGTCCGCAATAGTTTCGCAGCATGAACGCGATACCACGGGTTTCATATAACTTTTCCGAGGACTGGATGGTGCTGGTTTTTATAACGGCACTACTCCTAATTATTCGTGTTCGTATTTCGTCGCCCGGGAAATTTAACAAGGCACTGAATGCTGTCATCAACATTCGATTGATGAGACAGATGATCCGAGAAGAAACGAGTATGATTCGACATCAATTCATGCTCCTTTCGGTTTTTTGCCTGAGTGCCGGTATGGTTATTTACCTCTTGTTCAAGCATCTGAGCATTGAAATACCCCAGCTCCACGGTCCAGTCCTATACCTTGCACTCACACTTGGTTTTGGGGTCTTGTATGGCTTAAAATCAATGCTAATTCAGGTGGTCCGGTTTTTATCCAGTGGCGATTATGGTTTGGAAGAGTACCACCACAATGTTTTTCTGGTTTTAAGGATCCTCGGATTGGTTCTTTTTCCAATTTCCCTCTTCCTCGCCTATTCTCCCGTGGATTGGTTCCCCTACTTCCTCCGAAGTATTATGATTTTAGCCGCATTAGCCTTCCTTTTCCGAACATTTCGGGGATTGCTTAATTCCTTACGGGCAGGTGTAAGCCTTTTCTATATCTTTTTCTACATTTGCACCTTTGAAATTTTACCCATTCTGGTTTTTTACAAGGCACTACTTTCATGAGGAATACGAATTTCGGTTCGACGGGAACAGGGACAGCGAAAACCGAGAACCAATCAAGTGGAACTAGTGCAACGAAAAATCATACGGGCGAAACAGTAACAAAGTTGAATCGGCTTATTCCGTCTCACCTTCAAATAGCACCGACAATAAAACTGACACTAAGCGTTCCGAGCTAATGAAAGAACCCATAAAGTCCACAGAGGCTAAGGATGCAAGCAAAAAAGCAGCTGTGAAAAAAGATAAACCTGCATCGAAAAAAGCAGGGGCCGAAACTACTGCATTTGTGATGCCCACACCTCCCCCGCTGCCGGCAGGTGAGAAAATAAAGACCGTTCTGATTACCCAGGAAAACCCGGGTACAGATCGCAACCCCTATGTGGAGCTTGCGAAAAAACATAAGATGAAAATTGATTACCGCGCTTTTATACATGTTGAGGGAGTCGAATCCCTCGATTTCCGTCAACAGCGTGTAACTATTCTCGAACATTCGGCAGTTATTTTTACAAGTAGAAATGCCGTAGACCATTTTTTCCGCTTAACGAAAGAATTGCGCATTTCAATGCCCGATGCCATGCGTTATTTCTGTATGTCGGAGGCAATTGCTTACTATTTGCAGAAGTACATTCAATATCGCAAGAGAAAAATTTTCTTTGGTCAGAATACTTTTCAAGACTTGATGGATCCTATCAAGAAATTCAAAAACGAAAAGTTCTTACTGCCTTGTTCGGATTTATTGAAACCATCTATTCCGGATACACTTACGCGTGAAAACATCAATTTCACTCGTGCGGTGATGTACAAAACAGTATGCAGCGATTTGAGTGATTTGGCAGATGTGAAATATGATATGCTTGTCTTCTTTAGTCCCTCGGACATTGAATCTCTTTTCAAAAATTTCCCGGACTTTACTCAGAATACAACCAAGATAGCCATTTTTGGTCAAACCACCGCGAAAGCCGTGCAAGACGCCAATCTCCGCATAGACGTTTTCGCTCCCAATCCAAAAGCTCCAAGTATGAGCATGGCTATTGAGCAATATATTACGGGGAAGTAGTAGGCGGTCGGCAGTCGGCAGTCCGGGTGAACGTAATATGGAAACGTGCACATTCTCAAACTCAAACCGTTTCTCGAACTGACCTGAACCTGTTCGGTGTTCATAGTTCGGTGTTCATAGTTCACAGATTTGAGGACGAGAACGTTTTCTAAAACGTATTCCTTCCCTTTCTCTTGCCCTTTCCAATTGGTCTTCGATTGACGTGCAGGACTTTTTTACCACAAAGGGGCAACAAAGAATTGCGCAAAGGAAAAAAGAGAATTTTTTTAAGGGGACGTTCGCAGGCGAACGGAGTGCACACCCTTCGATGATTCATCCCTCGTTTCTCGGTACGAATCCCTGCCAATGACAAGTCATGGATTTACATTGAAAATGAACTATCTATATTTTTCGTTTTTGGAGACCATTCTTCTCCGAAAGCCTCACCCTCCGCCCTCTCCAGAGGAGAGGGGACCGATTCTGCGAACTGAAAAGTTCACGTTTATTAAAGAAAAATATTTTTTGAAAACTACTCCTTTCCTTGAACGTGAACGTCCCCCTCTCCTCTGGAGAGGGGCTAGGGGTGAGGCTTTCCGACGGTTTTGTCAGCACTTACATTTGAATTGTACGTGGAACTCAGGGGGATGAATACTCGTCTCAGATAAACGTCCAATTTATAATTCAACATTTATAACTCATAATTCATAACTCATAACCCATCCTCGTACATCACCGATCAATGTCTAAAATGTCTCACTCCCGTCAAATACATCGGTATGCCATGTGCATTGCAATAGTCGATCGATAATTGGTCTTTGATAGATCCACCCGGTTGAACAACGGCGTTGATTCCCGCATTGTGTGCTATCTCAACACAGTCCGGGAATGGGAAAAAGGCATCGCTTGCCATAACAGCTCCATCTAAACTAAACCCAAAAGCCTTTGCTTTATCGATAGCCTGACGCAATGCCTCTACACGCGACGTCTGACCTGTTCCGCTTGCACAGAGTTGACCATTTTTAACCAATACAATGGTATTACTCTTCGTGTGTTTAGCAAGTTTATTGGCAAATAAGAGATCTGTGATTTGAGATTCTGAAGCCGCGTGAGTTGTACTTAAACGAAGATCAGCTTTTGTTTCAACGGCCGAATCACGGTCTTGCAACAGGACTCCGTTGAGTAATGTGCGTATTTGTTGCGACGGCAAAACCGTTGGTTTGATCTGCAATAAAATACGATTCGCTTTAGATCGAAGCAGTCCAAGTGCCTCCTCATCGAATGAAGGAGCGATCACCACTTCACAAAATAAATCATTTATTTTTTCGGCAGCCGACAAATCAATTCCCTTATTACAAATTAAAATTCCTCCAAAAGCCGAAGTGGGATCGCAGGCCAATGCCGCTTCATAAGCTTCTTTTACCGAAGAGCGAGATGCAATTCCACATGCATTATTATGTTTCAATATTGCAAATGTCGTTGATGTATCATCGAATTCACTAATTAGATTTACCGCTGCATCTATATCGAGAAGGTTGTTGTATGAAAGTTCCTTTCCATTTAATTTGGTAAAAATCTTCTCGATATCCCCGAAGAATACCCCCTTCTGGTGAGGGTTTTCGCCATAACGAAGACTTTGCGATTCCTGAACACTTACTTTTAATGATGTCTTTTCCTCTCCTGCTACATAACCATAGATCATCGAATCGTAATGCGAGGACACATCAAAGGCACATGCCGCAGCACGACGTCTTTGCTCCATGGAAGTACTACCTCCGTTTTCCAGAATAGCTTGTAAAAAACCATATTGGGCCATTGATGAAATAACCAAGACATCGCGGTAATTTTTTGCAGCACCGCGAATCAACGAAATTCCACCAATATCTATTTTTTCGATAATGTCTTCGTGCGACGCCCCGGAAGCAAGAGTATCTTCAAACGGATAGAGGTCCACTAGAACTAAATCTATCGGAGGTATTTCAAAGTTTGCGGCTTCTTCTAAATCCGACTTTTCATCTCTGCGATACAGAATTCCTCCAAATATTTTGGGATGTAAAGTCTTTACCCTACCTCCAAAAATACTCGGATACCCTGTCACTGATTCTACCGCTACAACCGGCAAACCCAGGCTCTCAATAAAAGACTGTGTTCCGCCCGTGCTATACATCACCACGCCTAGTTCATGCAGCTTTTTTACGATGACGTCCAAACCCTTCTTCTCATATACCGAAATGAGGGCCGATTGTATCTTCTTTTCCAAAGTAACAGGATTAAAAATGAAGGCGCGAAATTACGACGGTGAATCAGAAAGATAATGAACAAGAAACCAACGGTTTTCAGCTCTTTCTTTTAAGGTTGGGGTATGGGCTCCTCATCCTTCGACTTTTGGAAGGATTTTAACTCGTATTTGTAACTAACTACTACAACAAAATCCATGTCGAGGTCATAAAGATTCTTCTGGATAAGGTAACCTAGCGACAAAAATTTACGCTTTGAAAACTTTCTCTCTACCGATCCCTGCCAGCGCCAATTGGAGAAACCGGTTTCTTCCCCGTCCATAAAAACTTCGAAAGAGGTTGATAGTGCATATTTCTTGATGCCTGAATACTTTACCCCCACTTTCTGACGGAGTACGTTTTTTAGATCTACGTCACCTTCTCCACCATTTAATCGCGGCGACAATTGGTATCGGATGGTATAGGCCAATCGAAAGTCTTTAATATCTGTTTTAGCAGTAAGACCGGATGAAAAACGATGGCGGCTCTCGTAAAAATCATCATTTCTCCTTAAACCACCGCGGTATTCGATGCTTAAATCCAAATTATCGTGAATCTTCTTTTCAATCCCAAAATCCGAAAAAACTCCGGAAACGCTACTCATATTCTCGTCGAAGCGAATTTGAGGCGCAATTTCCCCATTCAGCCCTTTGCCCAAATCGAGCCCAATGCTCAAGCCGGTCCAAAGTCCCGCATCATTCATGTTTTGGCTCCAAGCAGATTGGAAGACACAAAAAAGAATAAACAGGGCAATTGATTTAAGGAATGTCATAAATAGTAAGCAGAGGAACCGTGATCTCTTGGTTTTTTTCCGTTATTTCTATCTCGCGTTTGATTACCATTCTGTCGGGATCTACCCCGGAAAGACCGGTAGTGTCTCCGCTGTATACGTAGATAGTGTATTTGCCCTTTCTTAAATTTAGGAACTCATACTCCCCTTCATAATTGGTCGCAATGCGGTCGTCGGGAGAGACGTGGTCGCCATACACAATGTACATATCTTCATCTGCAGCAGGCACTGTATATTGATAGGTTGCAGGATTGGAAAGCACTATTCGTATTTCCTTTTCTAAAACACCTTTGATCGATGAATTTCCCCCTTCTCCCGGATCTTTGGTACATCCGTTCAAACCAATCACAATCAAAACTGTAAACCACTGGATTTTTTTCATGTTATTCTTGTTCCTTTTTCGGAGGGGTCGTTATTTCAGATTGTGATATACAGCTTGCACATCTTCATCTTCCTCGATTTTTTCAACGAGTTCAAGTATTTCATCAATTTGTTCTTCCGATATTTCTGCAAAAGAGTTGGGGATACGCTCCAAGCCGGCCGAGGTCACAGCAATACCCTTCTCTTCCAAAGCTTTCTGCATGCTCCCAAAGTCTGAAAACGCAGAGTAAAGAACAACCTGTGTATCATCAACTTCAATTGAATCCAAACCAGAATCGATAAGTTCCAATTCCAATTCTTCCACATTGGCAACACTCTCTTTCGGGATCTTAAAGACGCCCTTTCTTGTGAAAATAAAGCTGAGCGAACCACTGTTTCCCAAAGTGCCATTTGCACGATTGAAATACAACCGAATATTCGCAACGGTTCGCGTTGGATTGTCTGTAGCAGTCTCAACCAAAATGGCAACACCGTAAGGTCCGTAACCTTCGTAAACTACTTCTTCAAAACTGCTAGAGTCCTTGCTAACCGCACGTTTGATGGCGGCATCTACGCGATCCTTCGGCATATTTACACCCTTGGCATTGGTAATCGCCTGACGTAAGCGGGGATTGTAAGAAGGTTCCGGTCCGCCGGCTTTTACAGCCATGGCGATCTCCTTTCCTATACGCGTAAAAGCCTTCGCCATCTTGTCGTAGCGGGCAAACATCTTGTGTTTTCTTTTCTCAAATATCCTTCCCATAAGTAAACTGGTGTAATTGGGGTTTCGGTATGTAGTCGGTTGCTAAAAACGCAAATTTAATTCAGGGCGAGCGATAGTTGTATAGCTTCTGCTTTAAGTAGGCTTTCCTCATACTCTTGTTCCGGCTCAGAAAGAGCTGTAATTGCACCCCCGGCTGAACACGACAAGTATTTCTGTTTTCTTTGATAGATCAAACTTCGGATTACCACATTAAAATCGAAATCGCCATTGGGTGCAATGTAACCAATACTTCCGGAGTATAGTCCGCGAGCCGATGCCTCGTGACTATCGATTAGATTCATCGCACTTATCTTGGGCGCACCAGTCATACTCCCCATAGGAAATGTAGCCTTTAAAATATCAGAAAATTTACTGGTATGAGGGATGCGGGCAGAAACGGTACTAATCAGATGATGGACCGTTTTAAACGTATGTACGCCGAAAAGCTCCTCAACTTGAACTGATCCTCGTGTGGCCAAGCGAGATAAATCGTTTCTAACCAAATCCACGATCATCACATTTTCACTGCGATCTTTTTCACTCCGTTGAAGTGCAATGCGAAGTGCCTCATCCGTTTTCGGGTCAGCGGACCGTTTAATCGTTCCTTTGATGGGTTGTGAAATCAATTTATCGCCGCTGCGAGATAAAAAACGCTCGGGGCTTGCACACATTACATCGATGTCTCCTAATCTGAGATACGCTGAAAAAGGTGCTTCCGTATAACCGTTTAAATTAAGGTACCTTTGGTATGAATCGTTTAGATGACAAGAAACTCCGAACTCCTGACAATAATTAACTTCATAAATATTTCCATATCGAATATGATCCTGCAGCGAAACAATCGATTTTAAGTAGCGCTCTTTATCTATTCGTGGATTAAGTTTTATTGAGCTCGAAGTTGACTTCTTATCTGAGGTTTCTCGAAAGAAATGACTCCAAAATTCAGATGTGTTCTCTCCGAAATAGGAAGATGTTTTCTCATTCCATCGCATGACCGATTTCACTTTGATCAAGTGAACTAAGGGTGTCGACATAATTTCAGGCGATTGATGCGAGAGATTCTCCAACACATTTTTCAGATCATACGAAAAGTAACCGAAAATCCAATCGGGCGAGCCTTCAACAAATGCATCTATCTTTTCGAGAACATTGGTTTCTCCAACAGAAATAATGAGTTCAGCCTTTTGGCCCATTGCCAAAAAGTTATCTCCCCTTCCATTGCTATTGAGAAAAACAATGGACTCCTCGACGTCTGATAAATCAGGTAATGGTGAATTCGTTTTCATTGGAAGTTCGCGGCCAAGATAGTTCCGGGAATCCTTCCTACGGACGCAAACCCGACTTCACAATATCTTCGAGCAAACTAATCCACGTTTCAGATTCGTTCAATCCGGGAACCAACTGGATCTTTTCTCCACCTACCGATTCGAAAAGTTCTTGGTATTCCTCCGATATTTCGATGGTTGTTTCCAAACAATCTGCAACGAATGCCGGTGAAAATACCAATAACTTCTTGGCACCTTTTGCCGCGAGTTCCTTAATGACATTATCTGTAAAGGGTTCAATCCATCCTTTACCCAAACGACTTTGAAACGCCACGGTGTATTGATTTTCCTGCAATCCCAATCCTGCTGCTATTCGGCGAGTCGTGTCGAAACAGGTCGCTTTGTAGCAAAAAGCATTGTCGGCATTCACTTCTAAATCACACTCATGAGATGCACAACGTTTATCATCATACAACGCATCCAATTGACGCTCAGGTAAACCGTGATAACTGAAGATGATGTGGTCGTAATCCGAAAAAGTAAAAGCAGAGGCTTTTTCTATTACTCCGCGAACAAAAAGAGGATGGTCATAAAACTGAGATACGACCCGAATATGCTGAAATGCTTGCCGTTTGGACATCAATTTAAAAAAATGTTCGATCACGCTACCCGAACTTGCGGAGGCATATTGGGGGAAAAGCGGGATTAATACGATGTCGGTCGCTCTCCACTTCATAATTTCTGTCAATGCCGACTCCATGGACGGATTTTGATAACGCATGGCTAGGAAGACCTTTACAGCCCTTTCGTCAAAACGTTCTTGAAGTTTTTGCTCCGTGATTCGGCCGTAGTGCACCAGAGGTGAGCCATCGGCTGTCCACAACTTAGAATAGGCTGCCGCGCTTTTCTTGTAGCGAAAAGGCACTATAATTCCATTGACCAAAATTTTCCTTAAGAGCCAAGGAATGTCGATTACTCTGGGATCGTTGAGAAATTGGGTGAGATACCTGCGCACATCGCGAGGAGCAGGGCTGTCGGGCGAACCCAGGTTGACGAGTAATACCGCCGTTCTTTTGTCTTGTTTCATATTTTCGAGTGCAAAGCAAACAAAATGTTATCGATGCCGTTCATTCTCAATAAAAGTCTTACTTTTGTGTGACATGAAAAAAGCCGTTGCCATTGCTATTGGAATGATCTACCTGCTGCTGACAGCAGGAGTTCAGATCCACAAGCACTATTGCTGCGGTAAACTCAAGGAAGTAAGTTTCACCGGCACTCCCGATGTTTGCTGCACTTCTGACAAAGGCACTTGCAGTTTTTCACATAAATGCTGCGACATCAAGGAATTCAACCTCAAGATCGTCGATGAACACCGAAACCCCGAAATAGATGTTTTAAAAACCGGATGGGTCGGTATAACTGAGTTTCCCTCTCTTCGTTTTATAAGGGCATTGTCTTTTGAAGAACCCTCGGTGTTCTGCTATGGACACGCCCCTCCCATCCAACGGGGACTCTACGAATTGCATTGCGCTCTTATTGTTTATGGTTAATGAACGTCTGATTTTTTATATCTGACATTTCATTTCTTAAAACCATAAATACAACATGAAAAATATAATCATTTTACTAGCCATCCTAATTGGCAACTTCACACTTTTGGCTTCCGAAAAAGAGCCAAAAACCATTACAGTGAGTTTTGGTGTCGCTTCAGTTTGCGGAACATGCGAAAAAACCATTGAAAAAGCTATGGATGTGAAAGGCGTGGTAGCGGCAGACTACAATCTCGAGACCAAAATGCTCGAGGTAACCTATCGACCTACTAAAATTTCGGAGACAGACCTTCACCGACTTCTGAATGAGGTTGGATACGATACCGATTCAAGCAAAGCTACCGATGAGCAATACAGCAAAGTGCATCATTGCTGTAAGTACCGCGACATGGAGGATCACTAAATGAGGAGTCTCCTTTTCTGGTTATTGATCTTATCCGCTATAAGTTCAACAGCCCAGCTTACGGGTAAAGTCTCTGATAAAGAAACATCCGAACCTATACCCGGAGCTGTCATTTCATGGAAAAACACTCGGTCGGGTACTGTATCTGAACTCGATGGTACCTACTCACTTGGTGTGCCTCCCGGCGCAACCGAGCTGATTGTATCTTATGTTGGATACATTTCTGATACACTTGATTATTCCGGACAACGCACGCTGGACATTTTGTTATCCCGATCAACTTTGGGTACTGTTGTGGTTAAAGGAGATGTTTCCTCCACTCGGATGAACAGCCTAGACCCACAGTACTTTCAAACCCTCGACGAACGGGAATTGTGCAAAGCTGCATGTTGCAACTTGTCTGAGAGTTTTGAAACCAATGCTTCGATAGATGCCTCCTTTACGGATGCCATTACAGGAACTCGTCAAATACGAATGCTCGGATTAGATGGCAGGTACACCCAAATCAATTTCGATAACGTGAATGCTGTTCGAGGACTTGCTTCTGTTTATGGACTAACCTACGTACCCGGTCCATTCGTGCACTCCATTCAAATTGGAAAGGGTTCGGGCTCGGTTCTGAACGGGTATGAAAGCATTTCCGGTCAAATCAATGTGTCGTTCAAAAATCCGAACAACACGGATCCCTTTTACATCAATGCATATCTCGGTACCAGCGGGAGAACTGAAATGAACATCATATGGCGACCAGCCATGAAAACGAAGTTCTATCCTGTGTTCCTTGCTCACGGCGCATATTCATCTCTTCGCACCGATATGAATAACGACGGCTTCATGGACAATCCAATGTTCTCGAATATTGTTTTAAGAAACGAATGGCACTTAGAAACAAAAAAAGGACTGGGTGGACAATACGTGTTCTCCATACTGCGCATTGACAATGCAAGTGGCAAACTCGAGTATGATCCAAATGATGAGATCAAATCTCTGTTATGGGGTGTAAATAGCTTAACGAATCGCTACGAGTTCTCCGGAAAAACAGGATACGTATTCCCTGAAAAAGACTGGAAAAGTCTCGGTTCACAGATTTCGGCTTCTTGGCATGATCAAGAATCCACCTATGGAACACGACAATACACAGGAGAGCAACTCAGCGCACGTGCGAATTTGCTATTCGGAACACGAATAGGGAGCGATGCCCATAAGCTTACTTCTGCTTTCTCCTATGTATATGATGATTATACGGAAATACTTGATAGTAACGATTACTCAAGACTTGAAACCGTTGTAGGACTCGCTACAGAATATACATACAACATGAGAGATCGTTTGATAACTGTAATTGGCTTAAGAGGTGATGTTCACAACAGTTATGGTTTTTTCTTTACCCCACGAGTTCATACGCGTTATAGTTTGACAGACAGAACAACGGTGAAACTATCGGCAGGAAAGGGTTACAGATCTCCAAACTTATGGATGGACAATGTTGGAATCTTCGCAAGCAATCGTCAATTTGAAATAGTGGATCCGGAGACAAAAGTTCCATTTGGACTAAAACTCGAGGAAGCCACAAACACCGGAGTCGTTTTTACACATAAATTCAAACTTGGTCATCGCGATGGAACAGTTTCTATCGATGCATATCGCACATGGTTTACCAATCAAGTTGTGATGGATATTGAAGAAGCACAGTTAGTTCGATTCTACAACTTGGATGGCAAAAGCTTCAGCAACACAGCGCAGATCGAAACGAATTGGACCCCCTTCAAACGATTCGAAATGCGACTTGCCTATCGATGGCTCGATGTGCAAACACAATTTAGTGGTGGCTTGCTAGAACGACCTCTGATCGCTAAACACAGAGCCTTTAGCAACTTTGCATACGAAACTAAAGCAAACGAAAAAGATCGTCAATGGCGATTTGATCTTACGGCTCAATGGATCAGTAGCAAACGTCTTCCGATGGTGCATTCTGCAGAACATGACAACATGTTAGCCGAACGTTCTGATCCCTTCTTTTTGCTAAATGCTCAAGTGACTTATGTGCTGAACGATCACACGGAATTTTATTTAGGTGGAGAAAATCTCACCAATTTCATGCAACATGATCCGATCATTTCGGCTGACAACCCGGCTGATCCATCGTTCGACGCATCTCTTATTTGGGGGCCGGTTTTCGGAACCATGGGTTATGTTGGAATGCGCTGGCATCTGAGTGATGCGGAAAAAAAGGATAATTGATATATCAATGTTTGAACACAAAAAAGGCGGGACAAATAATCCCGCCTTTTTTGTATGTAATTATTTTATTGTTTAATCAACTTCAACTTGGAGATGCCTGCATCACTATCTGCCTCTACAAGATATACCCCTGCCGCCCAATCTGAAATATCCAGACTCCAAAGGTTCTGATTTATAAGACCGCTATCTGAGATAAGCGCACCGTTCATAGTGTAAATTTTCACTCGATCCAACTTGTGATTTGAATTAAAGACTACATGATTTGATGCTGGGTTCGGATATAATTGAATCGTTGTCATATCCGCTTCATCTACACTTATATAAACCGCGTCAATAGTGATGTTGGCTTCATGTGTACATCCATTGGCATTTGTTGCGATAAGTGTAATCGTCACTTCAGAAACGGAATTTAAAAAGTTGAAACTATAAGTGTGTGTAGGATCTACTTCGTTGGATGATTGACCGTCGCCAAAATCCCAGTCCAATTCAAACGCTCCTGCACCTGTGTATGTACATTCGACGTCAGTCCCCTCATCACCGAATATTATGAAATCATCCGGATTCATAGTGAAGTCGGCAAGAACTTGATCCTGTATGTCAAAGATGGAACGAGGAAATAATTGATAACCGGAGGTATAGGGAGATTCGGTATCGAACTGACTTCCTATTCCCACTACATTAAATGTACCTTCCGGTGGATTGGTTCCAAACAGGTCGCAATCGCTGTCAATTCGCATATCGTATAACTCAAGCCCATCTGTTATTTGCACTGTAAATCCACCACCCTGATTTGTCCAGAACAAAGGATCTACAAGGCTTACACAATTTATGCGCACCATATGGCTTTCATTATCTTCTTCCAATTCAGTTATGAGTAAGGGAGTTTCAATCTCATTGCCGGTACTCACGACTTCGATGTAGTCCGGATAAATCTGCGTTAGACCCATGAATTGTGCAATCAAGCCACCTACAACAACTTCATCACCTTCAACAACTGTATAACCAAAATCTTCCAATGAAGCAAAAACAGCTATACCATCTGTCTCATCGATCATCGTAAACTGAACCCCGGCATTATTGAAATTAGGTCCATGGACGATTCCGGACAACTCACAATAAATACCCAATGAATCAGCTACTCCCAAGTTGTTTGTTCCTGTTACATCGGCTATGGTATATACCGGATAAAACGTATCGCTATTATCGATAACAACGTTGTGTGTTGCCTGCAAAAAGTTCACTTGTTCGTCGTCGCCACTTAAATTGATAATAATATTTTCCACACCTTCTTCGTCTAAATCATCGATCATAGAGATCGTAATAAACTGAGTTTCCGTTGTGCCCTCAAGAAACGTGAGAGTAGTTGGCAGGGTTGACGTATAATCTGTCCCTTCGTTAGCATCACCACCAAAAATGCTCACCTCTACTACTGCATCAGCCACCGGATTCAAAACCGAAATACCTATGAGTATATCGCCATCCTCTTCTGTAATGGTAGTAAAAGCTTCGTCGAAGAAGACATATGGAAGAGACACTCCTCCACATGGAACCATGTCGTGCGATCCCACATGCGAAAAGTCATTAGGTTCATATACATCCCATTCGGTTTGACCTACCGACCATTGTGTTTCTCCGTTATTGATATCGGCTTTTCTCACGAGTACATGATCGCGCGTGCTTCCTGTTCCAACCAGCCATTCTGTACCGGGATCTTCTCCCAATTCTCCGATCACATCAATCAGTACAGAATTATGACGAAGTTCAATTACATCATCTCCGTTAAATGAAGCTATATTGTCGATCACATCCGCTTGATCAAGCAATCCCTGAGAAGATGATGGACCTACTATTAAAAATACATCACCGGGCTCGATTACTCCTACCGGGATATATGTGTCATCCGCTGCGACGTTGCCATTAAAATAAAGCAAGACCATGTATTGCGAAAGATCGACTGCAAAGGGAAGCGGATTGTAAATTTCCAAAACCTTATTGCTTGCAAGTCCTTCGATGTATTCTGAAAAATACAAATCATCACATCCTTCAGCACTACAATCATTCACGGTTACTGTAATAAAGTTGGATGAGAGATCGAAACAATCTGCGACTATGGATGTAATCAAATCACCCGGTTCTATTGTGGTCGCATCTATAGTTCCAACAAAACCAAACGACCAAACTCTATAAGAACCAAAGTCAAGTTCATTTAAATCTGTAGTTTGATTTGGAAAACTAATTATTTGATTCGAAAGATTTGTAAGAACAAAATTCAATCCTGCGTTTACATCATTGCCCGCCGGAATAAAAGTTACCTCATCGGCATTGTCGTCCTTGCAAACCGTAATTCCAACAATTCCTTCCCCCAATGAAAGACTTCCTGCTTCACATGAAACAACGCAAGTCTCAATATTCAAGGTCAACAAATTGGAGGATAACTCGTAACATTCGTCGCTTGTTAAATCTTGTATTAACGTTCCTTGCACCCATTCGGCCCCGAGAGTTCCGCTGTATGAGAAACCATAAATGTGATACTCTCCTTCATCATACGCCGAAAAGTCGAGAGGAGAAGAAGATGCTGAAATAATGAATGCGTCCGTTTCACTCGTTACAACAAAAATATATGTGCCTGTTGAATTTGCTGCCGTAAACTCCACATCAACCGGACTTGATTGATCCAAGGTACACAAGGTAAATGTTGATCCACCTGCACCAAATGCCAAACTTCCACCATCACAAGGAAGTAAATTAGATATGCCCGGTGTTGGTCCCTGAGCTATGTATGTGGTCGTATTCAAAACCTCTCCCCCATCAGGAATTCGAGAGCAAGAAAGCACTACACTGTTTCCACCTTGGCTTTCATTGATCTGTCCTCCGGCAGTAAGCAGTGTTAATAGTTCTGCATCATCGGCATCATCCGTATCATAAACTAATATGTCAACCAATCCTTCTGTAGTAGCGGCTGTTCCATTTGGCCAATCGCTTGCACTACCCTGATAAATGGCTACAGCGTCCGCACCATTTTGCAATGTGTTGTCGGGGAACGTTGCACCCGCAGTGAGCATACCGGGATTACCGATAAGAAAAAAACCATCTTCATTTAATGTTAAACCGTCTAAGTCAATCGTTTGATAAGACTGTTCGTTTAGACCATTCAGAAATACAACCACCAATCCATCGAGTGCTCCATTTGGATCTCCGTATAGTTCCACAAACTCCATCATATCATTTCCCGGTGTGTCGGAGTCCACCTCATTAATAACCACATAAGGAAAAACAGGCTCCACAAAATTTGTCCAGAATTCCACTCCGCTTTGAGTTCCATCTCCTATATATATGTATGGGCCGCTGCCTATCACAAATGTGTCTTCCACCCAAAGACCTGCAGACACCGCCACATCTTCTCGACCCTGATCGCCTGCACCATATTGCATGAAACAGACCATGTTATTTGGGTTCGTAAAAGAGCTAAAGGGTAAATAAAGACCCATGTCGCTGGCCGAATTTGTAAATCCACCCGGACTTTCCCAAATGGCTGTTACAGTTTCGCCGGTGGAGAGTAGAAGATCGCCTTCGGTAATGATAACCGAAGATTCGTTCATATTCGCATAAACGAATTCGCTACACAGCTGGTAATCCGATATATCTAATTGAGTTCCAAAATTTGTGAGGGAAAATTCTTGGGTTACGTGATTTATCATCGTAAACTGCAATTGAGCAGCCAATGATTCAGTGATCGTCAGTAAGATGCTGATTGATAGTAGTTTGTAAATATTTTTCATACAATAGTCTTTATAAACCGGTGAAGGTAGAACTTAGTTTGAACGAAATAACCACTGGCTTTGGTTGCTTTTAAAGGGTAGAATCTTGAAAACTGAAGGGGCCGATTATTGCTTTCCTCTTGTTTTTCAATTCTTTACACATCACCTTTGCAGGGCTTTTCTCACATTTTTTCCACAGTGACATTAGAATTCACTATATTTGCACCGCCTTCGGGCCTAAAAATTCAGAGAGAGGGGTCCAAAACCCCTCTTTTTTTTACCGATAAAGTTGATTAGCGCAGACCAAATAAGCACGTTGTTGCAAGAGAAAATGGAAGGAACCGATTTGTTTTTGGTTTCCGTTCATGTTCACCCGGGCAACAAAATTGAAGTGTTGATGGACAGCGATAGTTCCTTTACAATTGAGAATTGTGTTGAGATCCACCGATTCATCGAGTCGAAATTCGATCGTGAAAAAGTAGATTTTGCACTGGAAGTATCAAGTCCGGGACTGTCGCAGCCTCTCAAGGTGAAGCGACAATTCACCAAAAACATTGGAAGAGATGTGGAAGTGAAAACGAAGGACGGTAAAAAAATAGAAGGTACTCTTGCCATTGTGACTGATGAAAACATTAGTCTGAAATCAAGAGTGCGTGAGTTGATTGAAGGCACGAAAAAAAAGGCATGGGTGGACAAAGAAACCATTCTTCCCTTTGGCGAGATAAATGAAACAAAAATTGTAATTAGCTTTAAGTAAACCGCTGCATCATGAAAGGCGTAAATCTTCTGGAATCATTTTCTGAATTCAAGGAATTCAAGAATATTGACCGCGAGCAGATGACCAGTATTCTGGCCGACATCTTCCGCACCATGATCCTAAAACGTTATGGATCCGAGGACGGGTTTGATATTATTATCAACCCCGATCGTGGTGACCTTGAAATTTGGAGAACCCGAAAGGTGGTTCCGGATGGAGAATTGGATGACGAATTAACGGAGATCACTTTATCCGAAGCGAAACTCGTGGTTGATGATCTCGATCTGGGTGAAGAATTGATCGAGGAATTAAAAATCGAAGATCTAGGAAGAAGAAACGTTTTAGCCCTCCGCCAAAACCTCGCTACGCGTATTCAGGAACTCGAGAAAGATCATATCTATC
>JBILMS010000017.1:0-53611 GCA_044375415.1 Flavobacteriales bacterium | reverse complement strand
AGATACTGTTATTTCCTTTTCTGAAAAAGGTCGTTTCGATTTAATTGTCATGGGCACAAAAGGAGCTTGGGGATTGAAAGAAAAACTCTCGGGAAGTGAAACACAAATGGTTGCCCGAAGATCTGTTATTCCGGTTCTCTCTCTTATGTGCGATCGATCTGATCTGGTGATAGAAAATATACTCCTGGTACATGATTTTCACGAACAGGATGGACAAGACCTGGAGTTACTCCGAAAGTTGGTAAAAGCCTTCGGAACCAAAGTTCACTTGCTCCAAATAATAAAAGACGAATCGGAGTCAACACGTGAAAAAGTACTTAATAACATGTCTGCTTTTGTCAAAGCACATGACTTGGTGAATACAGAATTTCATACTCTTTACGATAAAGACATTGAAAGTGGGGTGATTCATTTCAATCAAATAAGCGAAATGGACATTATCTGCATGGGCACACATGGTAAGGCCGGTTTATTCCATACAAGTGCAACCGAAAAGCTCATCAACCACATGTTCAAACCAATAATTTCTTACCACATTAAATCAAAATAGAAATGACAGACTTTATTATGAATCCATGGCCGTGGTGGTTTTCTGGAATAATTATAGCCACCGTGATGTTTGCACTTCTTTATTTTGGGAAGTCATTTGGTTTTTCATCAAACCTGCGAACTCTATGTGCTGTAGCTGGGGCCGGGAAAAATGTTAGCTTTTTTCAATTCAATTGGAAAACACAAGTATGGAATCTTGTATTTCTGATAGGTGCTATTATCGGAGGATACGTCGCTTCAGAATTTTTAAGCAACGAAAGCACATTTGTTCTTGCTGAGTCTACCATGACAGATATGGGAGAGCTAGGTTTTTCGGAGCCTCAAGGCATTCAGCCAACTGAATTATTTTCGATTGCTGCCTTATCGGATTTCAAGAATATTCTTATTCTGGTAATAGGAGGAATTCTGGTTGGTTTTGGTTCGCGATATGCCGGTGGCTGCACCTCGGGTCACGCTATAAGCGGCATATCTGATCTTCAAGTTCCATCTATGATTGCCGTTGTAGGCTTCTTTATAGGCGGACTTTTAATGACGCATGTTTTCTTTCCCCTTATTTTTTAATACCACTACCTCCAAATGAAACTTTTAAAATTTTTAATTACAGGCGTTTTATTTGGCATTGTAATGGCCAAATCAGAAGCGCTTTCGTGGTATCGCATTCAAGAGATGTTTAGGTTCCAATCTTTTCACATGTATGGAATAATAGGTACCGCGGTCGCTGTTGGCGTTATCGGAGTATGGTTCATCAAGAAAAATAGAATTCGCGATTACGAAGGAAATCCGATTTCATTTCATCCTAAAGAGAAGTCGATAGTTCGATATATCCTTGGAGGAGCGATCTTTGGTTTGGGTTGGGCGCTTTCGGGCGCCTGTCCGGGACCCATGGTTGTGAATATCGGATATGGATATTTAACCATGACTATTGTCTTTGTATCCGCCATTTTTGGCACTTTTCTATATGGTTTGTTTAAGGATAAACTTCCGCACTAAAATGTATCACTGCCATGAATGAAATGATGAATGATCCTACGCGAGAGCATCTTCTAAAAGTCATCCAGAAGATGGTAAACCTAATTGCAGTGTTACTGGTAGCCGTGATTTTGTCGCCCATCTATTTTTCCAATCGTGAGAAAATCAATGATGCGTTCGCTGATTTGATTGATTTGAATAGATCGACATTTGACAAATCCGGCGAACCTAAAGCTCTTGAGGAAAAGAGTCTTTATTGGGAGTCTCCGCTCATGGAAACGATACTGGATCCATCGCAAAAAGAACTAGTCGCTTATGGAAAGGAACTCATAGTTCACACTTCGATTTACTTTGGTCCAAATGGAAATGTAAGTAAGCAAACAAATGGAATGAATTGTCAAAATTGTCATCTTGATGGTGGAACTCGCATTTTTGGTAATAACTATGGATCGGTGGCAGCGACCTATCCCAAATTCAGAGCAAGAAGTGGAGGAATGGAAGACATTTTTAAACGCGTGAACGATTGTTTCGAACGCAGCTTGAACGGTCAACCGTTGGACACTAATAGCAGAGAAATGCTTGCTATTAGGTCATATATTGAGTTTTTGGGTAGCAATGTTGTAAAGGGGGAGAAGGCAGCGGGTTCCGGTCTCAAAGAACTTGCATTTTTAGATAGAGCAGCAGATCCCATCAAGGGAAAGGAAGTATATGCATCTAAATGTCAAAGTTGCCACATGCCGAATGGAGAAGGGATTTTAAAAGAAGAAAAAAATGAATATCTATATCCGCCTTTGTGGGGTGAAGCAAGCTACAATGATGCCGCAGGATTATTCAGACTGAGTAACTTCGCTAAGTACGCAAAATATAATATGCCTTTGGGAGCTACCCACGAAAATCCGCAGTTGACAGATGAGGAGGCATGGGATCTGGCAGCCTTTGTAAATTCTCAAAATAGACCTCATAAGGATGTACCTTTGGATTGGCCCGACAAATCGAAGAAACCTGTGGATCATCCGTTTGGTCCATATTCAGATTCATTTACCGAATCGCAGCATAAATTTGGTCCATTTGGCCCCATCGAATTAGAAAGAAAAAAATAGATTGAGGATAAGAGTTGATATATCAAGTTTGTACAGATGAAAAAGAACAGAAGAGATTTCATTAAAAACATTGGAATTGTAGGTGCCGGTGTTGGCCTCTTGGCTCCTGTTGCTACTATGGCTATCGAGTCCCAAAATGAGAATCTTTTGTTGCCTGATGACGATGGTTCAAAAGGTGAAGTCGTTTTGAATATCCTGCAAACTACCGATGTGCATTGCCAATTGCATCCGCATGATGAATTGTTTTGGGAGAATGGAAAGGCCGTTTTTAGGAAAACCGGCGGATACTCTATGCTCTCGACATACCTAAAAAAGGAGCGTAAAAAAAATCCGTATTCTTTTGTAATAGATACCGGGGATATGTTTCAGGGAAGTGAGCTTTCTGTTAAAACTACAGGACAGGCCTTGGTTCCCATTTTAAATGCATTGAAATATGATTTATACATTCCCGGGAATTGGGAAGTGATATATGGCAAGCAGAATATGCAAAAGCTTTTGGGTGCTCTTCAAGCTCCGAAGATTTGCGCGAATATGTACCATGATCTGGGAGATGGAAAAAGAGGAGAACTCATTTTTCAGCCCTATTATATTTGGCATGTGGCCGGGGTGAAAATTGGATTCTTATCTTATACGGATCCCTTGGTGCCACTACGGCAGTCTCCAGCTTACAGTAAAGGAATCCTCTACACTCAACCGGAGGAAAATTTAGCTCATTTCGTTGATGTGCTCAAGAATCAGGAAGGATGTTCTTATATACTTCTTCTCTCACACCTCGGTCTTTCGCAACAGATTCACTTGGCTAATCAAGAGGCGTGTTCGGGGGTAGATTACATTCTTGGAGGCGACACACACGAACGTGTGCGCAAGCCCATCGTTTGCAAGTATTCGAAGGTGGTAGAACCCGGTGCTTTTGGCTCTTTTGTGGGCAAATTGCAGTTGAAAATTAAAGATGGAAAAGTCATCTCGGATCAGTACTTTCTGGATGAAATTTCGGAAAAAAACTGTCGCGCGGATTCTTCGATGGATAAGCTCATACAGTCGTTTGAGAAACCTTTTACTGAGGAGATAAACAAAATTATTGGTTATAGTACTGAACCACTCTATCGTTATTTCGTTATCGAAAACACGATCGACACAATGATCTTGGATGCACTGAAATGGAAACTCCCGGAAGTTGATGTTGTATTGTCGAATGGGTTTCGATTTTGTCCACCTCGGGTAACACGTGATCATACGGGTAATGTGCCCATTACAAATGGTTATCTTTTCGATATGCTTCCTGTTGATAGTGTTGTGCGGGTAGCGGAAGCCAGCGGCAAACAAATCAAGGAATGGTTAGAAAAGGAGTTGAATAATGTATTTGCAAAAAATGCCTCAGAACGATTTGGTGGATGGGTTGTGAAATTCAGCGGCATGAAAGTTATTTTTAATGCATTCGGTGAAAAAGGAAAACGAGTTCAAAGTGTTGAAATAGCAGGAAGCCCGCTTGATACAGAAAAAGTTTATAAACTTTCAGCTTGTGAGAGGCAAGGGGATCCGGAGGATGTTCTGTGCCGTATGAAAGGCGTGAAAAACTCTCGTAACACCGAGTACACTTTGCATAAGGCAATTACAGAGTATTTAGAAAAGAACTCTCCTGTTTCTCCGGTACCTCATAAAAATGCAGTTGCATTAGATGCTCCGGAAACACTATTGACGCAAGTGTGGGGTGTCGATTATGAATTCAAATAACAACAATTTCATTTTATAATTCAATGAAAAACATAGTATTTATTTTCTTAATGATGGCGAGCGGCTATGGCGCAATTGCCCAAACGAAGGAATCGGATATAGCCCCCATGGAGGAATCCAACTACGGCAACTACAGTATCATTTTTCAACTATCTTCTTCAGATACCTTGGAGCATAAAGCATTGATGCGACAAATAGGTAACATCAGAACGGTGGCACCCCAAACAAAAATCGAAGTGGTTTGTCATGGCCCCGGACTTACGATGCTCCAAACGGATAAATCTATTGTGATTAAGAAACTAGATGAATATGCAGCAGCCGGTGTTGAATTTAATGCATGTGAATTTACCATGAAGGAAAAGAAGGTTAAACGAGAGGAACTAGTTGCTGCCTCAGGTACAGTAGAAGCCGGAATTATGGAGATTGTCAAAAAGCAATCAGAAGGTTGGTTTTACATTAAAGCCGGCTTCTAAAACGTTCGACTACTTCACACAATTTTTATTAAGATGAAAAAAAATCTACTGCTCGTAGCCGGGATTGTTTTATCCATTTCTATTCTAGGTCAACATCAGGAATTAACTGAAAAACCTGATATATGGAAAGACAAGCAGTTGAAATCGGAAATAGATTCAACCTCCCTATTGGCTGCTTTCAAAGGAGGAACTGTGCACGGCCATTTTCGCTATTACTTCAGTGCAACCGATAATCACGGCGATCTCACCGACTATTATGCAAACGCCGGGGGAGGCGGATTAAAGTTTACTACAGCGAACTTCCACGGATTCGAAATGGGTATCAGTGGATTTTACATTTTCAATTTGGGTTCAAGTAATTTGGCTAAACCGGATAGTACAACTTCGCAATCGAGTCGATATGAAGTAGGTTTATTCGATATCGAAAATCCGGAGAACAAATATGACATTGATCGCTTAGAAGAGTTGTTTATACGATTTCGCAAGAAGAGTCATACCCTATCATTTGGTAAATTACTAGTGAATTCTCCGTTTGTAAATCTGCAAGATGGACGCATGCGGCCTTCAGGAGCAGAAGGACTTTGGATGCACTTGTTCGAGAAGAAGAGGTTTTCCGTAGAGGGCGGTTTTTTATACGGTTTTTCACCTAGAAGTACTACTAGATGGTATAGAGGGGGAGAGTCTATTGGTGTCTATCCAACAGGCGTAAATGTGAGCGGAACGAAATCACTCTATCAGGGAAATGTGGAGAGCAAAGGTTTAGCTGTACTTGCATTGCACATGAACGTGAATCAGAACGTGAGCATTCATCTGTGGGATTTTGCAATCGAGAATGTGTTAAATACGGTATTTCTAGAATCGTTATTCAAGCAAAAGGATGCCAAAGGAAATATGTATTCAATCGGATTACAATTGTTTCGTCAAGACGCTATTGGCGAAGCAGGCAATTCCAATCCCGACTTGGCTTATACCCTTAAATCATCGGGTTCTGCAGGTCTAAGCGCACGTGTCTCACGCAAGTGGAAAACTGTAGAATGGGATTTAAACTATACTCGCATTTCAAAAGAAGGCAGGTACTTATTTCCGCGTGAATGGGGTAGAGATCCCTTTTATACCTTTTTGCCCAGAGAGCGAAATGAGGGGTTTGGAGATGTGCATGCCGCAAATACAAGGATCTCTTATAAAAAACAAAACAGCTCGCTGAAAACTTCAATGGCCTTTGGTTATTATGATCTTCCCGATGTGAAAAACGTTGCGCTGAACAAGTACGGTGTTCCATCTTATTTTCAAATGAATGTCGAGTTTCGCTACACTTTTAAAGGATTCTTACAAGGATTGGAGGCTCAAGTGCTTGTTGTAGGCAAGAAATCCGCTTCGGACACCTACGACAATGAAAAGTATGTTTTTAATAAAGTGGATATGCTTCACTACAACCTAGTTTTGAATTATCACTTTTAGAAGAATTTATCGAGTTCATTCCGATGCATTGAGAAATTAATTAATTTGGTCATCACAATTTGTACCCAATGACCAGCAACGCAGCTAGCCCGGAGGAATATGTAGACTCACTTCCCGAAGAACGAAAGGGTGCCGTTAATAAACTCAGAAAGGTTATTAAGAAAAACCTCCCAAAGGGCTTCGCCGAGGTGATGAGTTATGGAATGTTAGGTTATGTCGTTCCCCATAAATTATATCCGGCCGGTTATCATTGCGATCCAAAATTACCACTTCCGTTTTTGGCACTCGCATCTCAGAAGGGTTCCGTGAATTTATATCATATGGGTGTGTACGCGGATCCCAAATTGCTGAAATGGTTTACCGATGAATACGCAAAACATGTAAAATCAAAATTGGACATGGGGAAAAGTTGTATTCGCTTCAAAAAAATGGAAGAGATACCGTATGATCTAATTGCTGATTTATGTTCTAAAATTACGGTGGAACAATGGATTGCGACTTATGAAAAAGAATACAAAAAATGATGTTCATGCGAAGTTTATGTAATAAAATAGGTGTTCCTTTTCATGTGAGGACTTTCCTTTTCTTAGTAACCATTTTGGCCTGTACTCAAACGAGTTATGCCCAAACAAAAAAGGAACTTAAAGCGCTTCGCAAAGGGGTCTTTACATATGAAGGCATGTACGGTGGAAGTATTATCACTCGAACTGGATCCAAGCAAATCGAGACATCAGCCGATGGAAAGCAGAAATTAATTCTTAAAATTCGATGGCTCGATGATAAAACCTATGTTCTAACATTTATCAAGGAGATAAACATGCCCGGCTGCATGAGAAGCGGGGACACAATCACAACAAGCATTATCGAATGGGATGATAAAGGATACTCATGCAATTATGTTTCAACATCATGCGGAAAGGGATCATGTAAGTTTATAAAAATCGAATGATCAAATTACTTTTTTACGGCTGCTTCTGTTGTTTTCTTTTGGTGAGTTGTGGCGAGCAATCGAATGAAAAACAAGGATTACAGATTCAGGTCGATACCTTGACTTTTTTCGATACCCTTAGGATGCGCAAAATCCCGGTTGCTTTGTATCATTTTTCGATTGCCAAACATAAACATTGCAAAAGACTCATTTTGTTTAATCACGGTTATAATTTTAATTCTCCCAACTCTTACTTATCGTATTCATATTTGATGGAAGCCCTCGCTGGAATGGGATATCTCGTGGCAAGTGTGCAACAGGAACTCGCTGGAGATGATACAATTGCTTTTGAGGGAGATATCCAAAAACTTCGTAGGCCATTTTGGGAAAGAGGCGCGGCAAACAATAGTTATGTTATAGAAGAACTAAAACGAATGCAAGTATTGAGTGATGACGCCCATGTTAGTTTGATAGGTCATTCGAATGGTGGCGATATTGTCATGTATCAGGCTTCTGTTGATTCAACGGCGATAGATGAGGTCATTAGTTTGGATCACTTGAGGGCAAAAGTTCCTGTAAGGAATGGTCTTAGGGTACTAAGCCTCCGCGCTCTCGATAAAGAACCGGATAAAGGTGTGTTGCCCCCTGAGCCCTATCCAGCGCATATTACAATTCGTAAATTAAAATTCACCAATCACTCCGACATGTCAGATGGTAACACCGCTATTCAACAACAGGAAGTGAGAGGCCATATACTTACATTTTTAGATCTGAGAAAAAGAAAGTAATGGTAAAGCAAGAAGTTTTTATCGAAATGGCATCATCCTTTCCCGATGTTACTGTGGAGCCCCATTTTGAAAACACAGCCTTTAAGATAAAGAAGAAAATATTTGCGACCATCAACCCGAAGGCAAACAGAATTTGCATAAAGTTGAATGCAATAGATCAAGATGCATTTTCAGCTTTCGACAACACGATAATATATGCCGTTCCGAATAAATGGGGTAAGATGGGTTGGACCAATATCGAATTGTCCAAAGTGAAGAAGTCGGTCTTGACAGATGCGCTAAAGACGGCGTACAATGAGGTGTTGAAAGGGAAGAAGAAGGGGGTATGAATTAGGAATTATGAATGATGAATTATGAATGATGGGTCGTCCTCCTGAGCTTGTCGAAGGATGAATGCGTCCTCCTGAGCGACGAAGGATGAATGAGAAAGCGTGGAAGTTGATCTGAGATGTGCAGCTAACCGAGCGGAGCCGAGGTTTTTCTGAGTTAATACTAATTCTCGGTCCCCGAGCGCAGCCGAGGGGAACCAGTCCAGCATTGGGTTTTTAGAATTATCCCATTGCGAACCTTTGCTTTATGAGTTGAGTGCAAGCTAAATAAGTATCAAAATCAAAATAAGATCAACTGATTGATCTTATTTCACTATTTCGAATTAAATTATTGATAATCTGTTTAATAACAGCTAACGGAAAACTGATTATAGCTCGACGGGCGTCTTAAATTTCCCTTTGCTCTTCCGAATTCTAGCTGAAACGACCTTGTATTCGGGACAAAGCGCATCTGTATCAGAAATACTACTCGTGATCAAATTCAACATTAATTCAGGGAAGTGGAATGTAGTTGAAAGTATTCCGGGTTTCACTTGATCCGTTATGCGCGCTTTTATATCCACTTTTCCTCTAGGACTTTCTACGCACACCATGTCACCATCAGCGATTCCATTTTTGGATGCATCTTCTTGACATATCAATAATACATCTTCCGTAAGAATATCTACGTTTCCGGTTCTGCGAGTCATTGTACCGCAATTGTAATGTTCCAATTCGCGGTTGGTAGTTACAATATATGGATAGTCTTTTTTGTAATCAGTTCGTTCAGGAGTCTCTTTGTAGCTGGCAGTCCAGAATTTTCCTTTTCCGCGTTTGAACTCATCGGTATGTAAGATTTTGGTATCCGTACCATCCGCTTTTACCGGCCACTGTTTTCCATTTTTGCCGAGTTCATCCCATTTTACACCTTCGAAAAATGGTACGATTCGAGACACCTCTTCGAGTATCCACTGTGGATCATAATCAGGTGTTTCAGTACCCATTTTGTTCATGATGTCGCACATAATCTGTCCATCCGCCTTAGTCCCTTCCATCGGTGCAACAATCGCATTCACACGTTGTATGCGTCGTTCGCCATTGGTAAAGGTTCCACTTTTTTCGAGGAAAGAAGCGGCAGGTAATACTACATCAGCCATCTCTGCAGTGGGAGACATAAAGATTTCTTGTACTACCAAAAGATCGAGACTTTGCAGAGCCTTCATCACGTGCTCGGTATTTGGATCTGTCTGCACCATATCTTCTCCCATTACCCACAGAGCTTTGAATTTACCGTCGATGGCGGCATCATACATCTGCGGTATTTTAAGACCGACATAATTTGGAAGCTTTACTCCGTAAAAATTCTCATATTTTTGGTGGTAAGCCGGATCATCTACCGCAAAATATCCGGCGCCTTGGTGAGGTTGACAACCCATATCGGCCAGACCTTGTACATTATTTTGTCCTCGAAGTGGATTCACTCCAACTCCCGGACGACCTATGTTTCCGGTAATCATAGCGAGGTCGGCAATGAGCATTACCGTGTAAGTACCTTGCATGTGTTCGGTAACTCCGAGACCATGAAACGACATTGCATTAGGAGCAGAAGCATAAGCCAAAGCAGCTTCGCGAACTAGGTTTTTATCTACATCCGCTTCACGAGCCAATGCGTCGATGTCCAATGATAAAACGTGCTGTTTAAAATCTTCATAACCCTCCGTGCGATTGGCAACAAAGTCTTTATGTTCTTTACCCTCTGTGATGATGTAATACAACATCATGTTCAAGACTGCGACATTTGTACCCGGACGAAGTTGTATGTGGTAATTGGCATAACGAGCCAACTCCGTGCGACGAGGATCAATAACGATCAACGTTTTTCCCTTCATCGCTTGCTGCTTAATTTTTGCTCCGGTTACAGGGTGAGCATCAGTTGGATTTGCACCGATGACCATTACACACGAAGTATGTTTCAGATCTGCAACACTATTGGTAGCAGCTCCGGTGCCAAATGTACGTTGCATACCAAGTGCAGTAGGTGAGTGACATACCCGCGCACACCCATCGATATTATTCGTGCCTATAACAGTACGAATGAACTTCTGCATCAAGTAGTTTTCTTCATTGGTGCATCGTGCAGAAGAAATTCCTCCCACTGCATCCGGACCATGTTGAGTTTTGATGTCCGTTAATTTGGCAGCAATAAAGTCATAAGCTTCATCCCATGTAGATTCTACGAATACACCATCCTTTTTAATCAAAGGCGTTTTGAGACGTTCTTGGTGATTGTAGAATTTAAAAGCGTATCGCCCCTTTAAACAGGTATGTCCTGCGTTTACTTCGGCATCGTATGGAGCTTGAATACTTAATATTTCATTTCCATTATGCGATACTTCGAGGTTGCAACCCACACCGCAATAGGTGCATACGGTTCTTGTCTTTTCAGCTATTCGAATCGATTTAGATTGGAAGACATCTGAAATAGCAGAAGTAGGACACGCTTGTGCACATGCACCACAACTCACGCAATCACTTTCTTTAAAAGTATCATTTAAACTTTTAACGATGTGCGCATCAAAGCCACGTCCGGCCATCGAAAGCACTAATTCTCCCTGCACTTCTTCGCATGCGCGAACACATCTGGAACAATTAATGCACTTCGAAAAATCGCTAGTCATATAAGGATGCGATAAATCCTTTTCGTAATGAAGGTGGTTTTTTCCTTCAGGGTATCGAACGTCGCGAATACCCACTCGAGCAGCTACCGTTTGGAGTTCACAATTGCCATTCACTTCACAGGTAAGGCAATCGAGAGGGTGATCGGTTAAAACGAGTTCGACAATATTTTTTCGTAAGTTTTGAATTCTTCCGCTATCGGGATAGATGTACGAATTTTCCATAACCGGCGTGTGGCAAGAGGCTTGAGCTTTTGCAGGGCCACCGGGTTTTAAGGCTACGTCAACGCTACACACACGACAGGCACCAAAAGGATCGAGGTTGGGTGCATCACACAAGGTGGGCACATGTTGCTCACCTAAGTATCTTTTTATGAAAGAGAGAATGGTTTCGCCTTCCTTCAATTCGTAGGGACGGTCGTTGAGGTAAGCGATCTTTGTTTTCACGCCTGAGTCATTATGCAATCCGTCAGCTACTGTTCCTAGGGTCATGGTATCCGTAATTTTGAATCTAACAAAAATAGCAGATTTATCAATAAAAACGAAATCTTAGGAACGGTTTTATTCAATGCACCCCGTGAATTAGATTTGAAGTGATTTTTTAGCAATCTCGGTTGCCGCCAGCCAGGAACAGGTCCAAGCCGCCTGAAAATTGAACCCACCGGTAACCGCGTCAATATTGAGTACTTCACCTGAAAAGAAGATATTTGGCAGAATCCGGCTTTCCATCGTTTTGAAATTCACTTCTTTCAAATCAATACCTCCGGCAGTGACAAATTCTTCTTTGAACGTACTTTTTCCGGACACTTCAAACGAACAGTCACACATGGTGGCGGCAATAAAATTGATTCGTTCATTGCTGCAATCCGCCCATTTTAGTTCTTCGCTGATAGGTGATAACAAGGCTCTCCAAAGTTTAACTGGGATTCCAACAGCAGGGAAGGAGAGGACATGTTTTTTTGGTTGGGTCTGACGGATTTCCTTTAGGTATGACTCGAGAGACGAAGCGTCGTAATTCGCATCCCAATTTACTTTGATCGTAAACAGATAGTTCAGATCAAAAAGTTCGCGTGCTGCAATGGCGCTCATTTTTAGAATACCCGGGCCACTTAAACCCCAATGTGTAACAAGTACCGGACCGGAGCATTCTGTTTTCCCAAATGTCACAATGGCATTCGGTGAGGAGAGCCCGGGAATGGAATTTATTCTGCTATCCTTTATGTTAAAGGTGAATAGGGAAGGCACCGGTTCGATAATGTGATGTCCCAAATCGCGAAACAAATTCCAGAATTGAACAGAAGAACCCGGTGTTACGAGAACATAGTCAGCCAAAAGTTCAATTTCTCCGGAACCAACGACCCACTTATGGCCATCCGTTTTAAGCGAGGTAACACCGTTTCCTGTTAGAATATTGATCCCATATTTGGATGCTTCCGACATAAAGCAATCGATAATGGTTTGCGACTTGTCGGTAGTAGGAAACATTCGGCCATCATCTTCGGACTTCAGTTCGATGCCTCTTTCCAAAAACCACGCTATCGTATCGCCCGGTTGAAATTTGTTAAAAGGGCCGAGTAGCTCAGTAACACCTCGGGGGTAAAACGAGCAAAGTTCTTTTGGATCAAAACAAGCGTGGGTTACATTACATCGTCCGCCACCGCTCACTTTCACTTTTCCTAAAAGCTGCTGTGATTTTTCAAGAATCGTAATTTTGAGTTCAGGATTTTGAATAGCAGCATTGATTGCCCCAAAAAATCCCGCAGCACCACCGCCAATTACGATCATCGATTTCATAGGTGCGAATATCGGACAAAGGCTAAAAATCTCGGATCAAGGAATTGTAGGTCATTTTGTTACTTTTGCTCCATTAACCAAAACCTCTACCCCATGAAATTTATTAAGTATTTATTTTTTGCTCTTCTGGGCATCTTCGGTGTTTACTTATTGATATGTCTCTTTGGTGATAAAACAATGAAGGCCAGCGAATCCATCACTATGAAAGGAACACCCATAATGGCTTATGAAGAAGTTGTGAGTTATAAAAATTGGACATGGAGTCCATGGAAATTCCATGATACAACAATCATTGAAACATTATCCGGTCCGGATGCAGGAATTGGAGCTAGGTCTAGTTGGACCAGTGAAAACAGTGGTTCCGGTTTTCAAGAAATCATAGAAGCTGAGCCGGGAAAACGTCTCAAGATGAAAATGAATTACGGTATGGAAACTAATTATTCCGCCCAATTCTTCTTTGAAGCTGTGGGTGACAGCACTAAAGTTACATGGACCTTCGATGAAGCAGAGACTCCTTTCATTGGCCGTGGTTATATGACTATTGCCAATATGCAAAAAACTACGAGCAATATGTTTAAAGAAGGTTTAAAAATGCTCAAAGACAAAGTAGAGTCGAAGAAGCCAAGTGCTCCAAGTGTGGAAATTGAAATGGTTGACATTCCGGAAACGTGGTATGTTGGCAAGAAATTCATGCAAGTACATACGGACCAAATTGATTCATCTATGTACGCCGGTGCTTTTGGTGAACTGATGGGCTTAATTGGTGGTCCGCAAAATATGACGGGTGCTCCCATGTCGATAGCACATAATTATAGTGAGCAGACGCATACCATGGATTTAGAGATTGCTCTTCCAATCGCTGCTAAAATGGAAGTGCCGGCCGGATTTAATTGTGCGAGCATTCCTGCAGGCAAATGCGCCAAATATGTGCATGTTGGTTCCTACGATGCAACTCCAGAGGCATGGGGAAAATTTATGGGAGCTTTAATGGCGAGTGGAACTGCTAAACCACGTTGGTCGGGATATGAAATATACGTGAACGATCCGGGCACGGTTAAAGATCCGGCACAATACATTACTTGGTTGATGCAACCGGTAGAATAAGTGTGCGAATCTGAATAGAATAAATAAAGAGCGACCAAGTGTCGCTCTTTTTCATTTGCTTTGTAGCCTATTATGAGTAAAAAATTAACGCATGTAAATTCTTCTGGTACCCCCGACATGGTGGATGTGGGATTAAAATCCGCAACATCTCGCAAGGCTGTGGCTGAAGCGCGCCTATGGATGCCAAAAGAAATCGTTTCGGTTTTAAGAAAGAGTGATTTTGTTTTAGCAAAGGGTCCTATCATCCACACCGCGGTTTTGGCCGGAATCATGGCAGCCAAAAAGACATCGGATTTAATTCCATTGTGTCATCCTTTGTCTCTTGATAAAGTAGGAGTAGACATCAAGTTCGTAAAAGACACTATGATTATTCGTTGCGAGGCGAGTATTTTTTCTAAAACCGGTGTAGAAATGGAGGCGCTTACCGGTGCGAGTTTTGCAGCTCTTACGATCTATGATATGTGTAAAGGAATTTCCCATGAAATGGAAATTCGAAGCATTAAACTCATCAGTAAATCCGGAGGGAAAAGAGACCTTGGCTGAACCGGATAGACATATCAAATTGCCTCTGGCCAACTCAGGAATGTACCTTCACAACGAGTGGGTTTTACATGGGCTTTCGTGCGATGAAATCGAAAAACTGTACAAAGAAATTTGTCATGAAAATCCCACTCTGCGCTTGGGTTATCTGGATGCTTTACATGGAGATGATCATGCCAAAAACAGATTGATCATTTCCGAAAAAGGCGAAGAATCCATTTTTATAAGCAGCTTAAAAGATGATTCTATAAAATCACTTTGTATTGGATTAAATGGACTTCTGATCAATGGAAATCATCACATCGGATCCAAGCAGATACTTGTTTTAAATGACAAGAAAAAAAGTTCAATCTCAAAACGACGGTCCGAAATAACCAATCCTGTGCTTCTGGTTAAGCACGATGAAAACATTATTCCCAAAAACTTTTTATCTGATATAATTTCCGAAGAAACTACTTTGAATTTGCCCATCTGTGCTGATTTGGTTGAATTAAAAACACACCTTTTGTTGCAAATCACAGCACCGCCTAAGCTCAAAGTTTTGGTTTTGGCCGGTGGAAAAAGTGAACGGATGGGGGCAGATAAAACGCTCATAAATTACCATGCGATTCCTCAATGGCAATATGTGGCGCAATTGGCTGATGAACTGCGCCTCGAAGTCTTCATTTCGTGTAGAGAAGATCAAGTGGGTGTGTACAATAATTACCTTACGATAGTAGATCGCATAGTTGGCATAGGTCCAATGGGCGGGATTCTCAGCGCTTTTATGAATGATCCTAATTCTGCATGGATGGTTTTGGCCACAGATATGCCCAACCTTAATTCTTATGCAATTAAGGAACTAATCGTTAAGCGCGATTGTACAAAAATTGCGACTTCCTATTTTTATGAAAACACGAATTTTGCGGAACCACTTTTTGCTATTTACGAGCCATCAGCTTATTGCTTAATGTTGGATCAACTCAGCGGGGGCAGAACGTGCCCGCGCAAATTTTTAAATCGAGATTCTGTTCACCGAATATTCATAGAAGATGAGGCGCTTTTTCTTAACCTGAATACTCCCGAAGAGCGCGACCTCTGGATGAAGCGCAAGGACTCATGAAAGATCGAAACACATTCGATAACTCAGAAAAAAATTACTCCTTTACAAATGGAATCGTCTGCTCCAGTTCTTTATTTTTTCCTGAAATTTGGATAAAATAAGCACCAGCACTAAGGAAACTAACATCCATTTGGGCAAGTCCGCGAGAGCTGTTTAGAGGCAGTACTTTTAAGAGTTTTCCCTCCGCATCTATAAGTTGAACAGAATCATATTTTTCATTTTGATTAATATTCAAGAATAAAATATCCTTTACCGGATTAGGATAGATGTTTACTTTTTCAATGGTATTCGTTTCGTCTATGTCATTGTATTCAATAGTAATAATCTCTTCCCAGGTACAACCATTGGCATCTGTAACTAGACACGCATAAATACCGGGTTCGAGACCACCTATGCTATCGGTTTCCATATTATTGCTCCAATTTACTTCATAGGGAGCCACACCACCGAATACATCAACCGATGCATAACCGGGACCAAAAACAAAAGATGCTTCTCCGAAAGTCAGTTGTCCGATTAGTTGGGAAGGTTCTTCAATAGTAAAAGGCAGAGTAACTGCGCATCCATTTTCATCGGTAACGGACACTTCGTAAATTCCACTAACGAGATTTTCACCTGTGCCGCTTGTCCATTCAAGGGTGAGTTCTCCTGTGCCACCGAAAGTTTCCAGAACGGCTTGTCCGTCGGAATATCCAAAACAAATATTGTCGATTGTGGTAAGGTTCGCACTGATACTATCCGGTTGAATTATCGCAAGGCTTCCTGATGTTGCACAACCATTTAAATCGACAGCCCAATAATTATATATACCGGGTTCAACATTAAGAAGCTCCGTTCCGCTATACATTCCGTCATTCCATGAAATTGAATCTAAGCCTGCTTCAGAGAGGTCAATTAAGTGTATTTCTCCATCATTAAATCCATAACACGAAATTGCTTCCGCTTCTACTTCTACTTGAGGTAAGTCGAAAATACTCACTTCAATAGTATCGCTAAGAATTTCAAAACCGTTCTGATGAGTCACAGTGCAACTGTAATTGCCGGCTTGGGTCACCGTAAGAAAGCGGTCGTCGTATCCATTGTTCCATAAATAGGATTCGTAAACTCCTGCATCGAGAATCACACTTTCTCCAGGACAAAATTGAATATCGCCGATATATTGAATAGAAGCAACAAATGATTCTGATTCGGAAAGTTCAATGGTTTGATCCACTTGCAAATCATACCAAGTATCTACAATTCCGCTTGGCCAAAGGACCTTGAGAGAATCCACGCTAGAAATGGTGCCAAGTCCAAAAATTTCAGTGTATGAGTTTTGCGCGAGATAGGCTTCACCACAGTACGTGTACTTCACATATTTATTTCCACCGGCATAACATTCAATCCAACTTCCCACACCCATAGTATTGCTTAATGTGCCATGCAGATTCACTTTCAAATAATTATTGTTAGTTGTTGGACCTTGATACAAATGACTTGGCACAGGATCGTCATTCATGACAAAAAGGTCTGAAACCCCATCATTGTTGAAGTCACCAACAGCAGAGCTATGCGTGAATGAGGCGTCACCGTTTAAACCCACTTCAGCCGTAGCATTTGTGAAGGTTCCATCACCATCATTTTTGAAGAAGAGATCTTGACCCTGTAACTGCCAGAAAGGTTTACAGCAAATGTGTAAATCGAGCCAAGTGTCGTTGTTAAAATCAAAGAACTGAGAAGACCAACCAAAATCAGTAATATAAAGTCCAACATCGCTAGCAGCTTCGGTGAACGTACCATCACCATTGTTTCTGTGATAGAGATGAGGTGTAAGATTATTAGAAATAAATGTGTCTAGATCACCATCGTTATCTACGTCATCACCATTTGCATTCATCGAAAAAATGAAGTGGTTTCCAATGCCTGATTCCATTGACACATCGGTAAACGTGCCATTGCGATTGTTACGATATAGGTAATTATCGCAAGCACTTCTGTCATTAGTTACCAGCAGATCAGGCCACATATCATTGTCGTAATCTATCCACAGTGACATAAACGTGTAGCAACTTCCATTAGAAACACCTGCGAGAGCTGTTACGTTTGTGAAAGTGCCATTACCATTGTTGTTGAATAGCAGATTGGTAAGGGTGGGATTCGGGAATCCGGGAGCGTTGTAATTGCTGAGGTAGACATCCAGATCACCATCCCGATCGTAATCCCCCCATGCACTGCCATATCCAAGGTATAGATTGGAAGTGGGGAATCCTGCAGAGGCCGTTACATCAGTGAGGACCATATCTCCTTCGTTTCGCATAAGGGTGTAAGGTCCTTCAAACCTTGTTGCGAATAAATCGAGGTCGCCATCATTGTCATAGTCGACCCAATTCATGTTTTTCATTTCACCTGTATTGGTCATAAATGAAGGTATAGATTCAAATTCCCCATTATTATTCATAAAGAATGAAGGGGCCATTCCTTGCTGGCATAGCGAAAGATCGTCCCACCCATCTTGATTAAAATCGGCAAATGATACACCCCCACCATATTCGATTCCATAATAAAAGAATTGAATACCCTGATCGTAGGTTACATCAATTAATTGCTGAGCATTCACCATAATAGTGGATGCGATAATTCCAACTAGTACAAATGACTTTCTCAAAATGGCTTTCACGGTCTTGGATGATTAATGGAATTTGAAACAAGGGATAGCAAAGTTATGCCAAGAATATAAAGGTTTTAAACTTATACCAAAAATTACGCGAGTCGTTAAAGCATTCTTTGCACCTACAATAAAATAATCCCCTGGAAAGAATCTCACATTTGATACGTTTGATGTATTAAAAAGGGTAGAAAACTAAAAAGCAAAGGTATTTATTTTAAAAATTAAATAACTCAAAAACAATTAAATAAGCACTTGTTGCCGACAAAGGACGCTTTTTCTTAATTTCCATAGGCATCCCTATCAAAACAACTCCGTCTAACGAGTGGATGGAAGCCGGATACTTTGTGGCTCCATTTCTAACCCTTAGCTAAAACTTATTATACGTAACGTAATGACTAAGCAAACTGCTTGTCTGGTTTTTCCTTTTTTATTTTTCCTATTGGCTTTTGGAGCAGTTAAGGGGCAGTTCGCAAATGTCACGAGTAGCCAAACTATTTATCATTCCTATCAAGGAGATAATGATCAGGCGGGTGGTAATGTGAGTTTTTACGATTGGGATAATGACGGGTGGGACGATCTAACTTTCGCCAATTACATGGAGAACCCGCAGTTTTATCACAACAATAACGGGACCTTTGAGCTGATAGAGCCTTTCTTTTCCCTTATAGCTCCGGTAAAGCAAATCTTATGGGTTGATTATGATAATGACGGAGATCCGGACTTGTCAGTATCTTGTTATGGTGGTCAAAATAGGCTGTACAACAATATGGGTACGGGTCAATTTGTGGATGTCACGGTTGAATCCGGATTGCCCATTGCAAATTGGTTGACCTATACCTTTACTTGGAGTGATTTTAACAACGACTCATTTTTAGATGTGTACATTGCTAACTACAACGGCCCCGCTTTTGGTCAAACAGGTGTAACAAATTACTTGTATATGAATGACGGTGATGGAACATTTACGAATGTTACATCCATGACAGGAGTGAGCAATGGTTTTCATTATAGCATGCAAGCTACTTTTTTTGATTACAATGGAGATAATTTAGATGATCTGTTTGTTATCAATGATCGGACGTTATGTCCGAATAATCTTTATAGAAACAACGGGGATGGAACATTCACCGATGTTTCTGCACAAGCCGGGGTGCTGGAGTATATATTCTCGATGAGTAATTCCGTAGCTGATTATGATAATGATGGCGACTTTGATATCTACATCTCGAACAATCCCCTTGGTCATTTATTACATCGAAACAATGGCGACGGTACATTCTCCGAAGTAGCAGCTGAAGTTGGTTTGGCGGTAATGGATTTCGGTTGGGCGTGTAATTGGTTTGATGCCAATAACGATGGATATCAAGATGTTTTTACCTCGATTTCTCCATTTTGGGCTAATCCCGGCCAACAGCGATTTTTTTCTAATCTTGGAAACGGATATTTTTTAGAAACTACAGATCAAGTCGGCTTCGATAATTACTACAGTTCTTCCAGATGTAATGCTGTTGGTGATTTTAACAACGATGGGAAATATGATCTAGCTCTCAGCAATGACGCCGGTTTTGACAGCCACCTATGGCAAAACAATATTGACGGAGGGAATTACATCAAAGTGGATGTTTTAGGAACATCTACAAACAAGGAAGGCATTGGCACTACTATAAAATGTTATGCTGATACACTTACCCAAACACGTCGCAAGAATTGTGGGGAAAGCTATATGACTCAAAATTCTCAACATTTAATTTTTGGTATCGGAGATTTTACGGTCGTTGATTCTCTCCATGTGCGATGGTCAAATGGTTGGATAGATAAGTTTTACGATATACCTCAGTCTGCAAACCTTGTAGTTGAAGAAGGAGAAACATTTTCAAATACCATCTCGGTGCAAGGATCAACTAGTTTGTGTTCTGCCTCTGACACTATTTGGATTGATGGTGGGGAATTTGAATCGTATACATGGCAAGATGGATATTCCGGACGTTTTTATCCGGCAACCGAGGCAGGCGAATATTTTGTTACTGTTTCTCATGAATTTGGATATACCGCAATTTCCAATTCAATTCAGATATTTGAAGACCAAGTTTCTGTTGCTTCAGTTCTAAGTGTTCAACCTACTTGTTCCGGATTTGCTGATGGCACTATAGAGCTGGTAATTCTAGATTTTAATCCCGAAAATTTGAGTTGGAGTGATGGGTCGACCGCAATAAGTAGAACAGATTTAACAGCAGGTACTTATTCATTTGAGTATACCGAGAATAATGGTTGTGTTGAATCAGGAAGTATTCAGCTCGAAGAACCCCATTTCTTTTGGGTAGAATTTTCAGTTACGAATATTTCTTGTCTTGGCAAAGCGGATGGATTTATTCAATTCGAATCATCAAATGCCGAGGCTGTTTCTATTTTATGGGAAAATGGGTCACAAGAGCAGATTATCGGTCCGGGAATTGAAGCCGGTACTTATTCGTTTTTGGCAACAAATCAAAATGGTTGTGAATTCGCCGGAGAATATGAGTTATTGGAACCTACCGCTCTCACTGCAATTATTTCTACGTCACCCGTTGTTTGCTTCGGAGAGAGTTCAGGATCCGCAGTTATTGATGTTACGGGAGGAACACCTTCCTATGCAATTGATTGGATGGGACAAAACCCGGAAGAATTGACCACAGGTGAATATACTTGCACGATAATGGATGGTCATGGCTGCAGCACTTTACTAGACTATATTATAACAGGGCCTTTGGAATTGACCTCTGACATTTCTGTTATCGACTGCAGCGCAAACACGGCGACTTTTGAAGCGAGCGCAGCAGGTGGAACACCGCCCTATGAAGTAGTTTGGTCGACCGGCGATACCTCTTGGATTTTATCCGGAGACTTTTCACAAGTCGGTGCTGTTATTACAGATGCCAATGGATGTTCGAGTTCTGTTGAAGAGACATGTGTTGGTTTAAGTGAAATTAGTTCCTTTCTAGCCGCAATATATCCGAATCCTGCATCTGACGAAATTACTTTCGAAGCAGTGAACAGAGGATTTGAATTGCACATATTTGACAGCACAGGATCTTTAATTGAACATAGAAGGACTGCCGACAGTCGATTACTCTTGGAAATTAATACATGGTCTGATGGTCTCTATGTGGCAATACTTTCAAATGGAGTCTCACATTTATCTATTCCTTTTGTAGTTCAGCATTAATTACGACTTTTGGCAGTGCGAAGAAAGTAAATAATTGTTCTTCCAAAAATCGTATGAAAGTAATTGCAATTCTGTTTTTTAGTCTTACATCGCTTTTCGCTTTTTCGCAAGTTGATCTGCAGTGTTCTCCTATGTTGGGTTATGTTGAAATGCGAGAAGTAGGGATTTGGATTCAAACAACCGAAACGGCTGAAGTCAGTTTGAAATTTTGGCCGGAAAAGGATAAAAAACAAGTCAGGTCAATTACAGATAATACAGATAAGAAGAGCGCATATTCAAGGGTATTTGTATGTAGCGATCTCGAACCGGGAACTACTTATGATTACGAGGTTTATGTAAATGGCGCAATAAAGAACAAGGGAAACACTTTTTACACGCAGCCATTATGGCAATACCGCACAGATCCTCCTGAATTTAAAATTGCTTTGGGGAGTTGTACTTTTATTAATGATACAGCTTACGACAGACCCGGAGAACCCTACGGGAAAGACTACCGGATTTTTGATGAAATAGCGAAAAAAAAACCGAGCGCCATGCTGTGGTTGGGGGATAATGTGTACTTCCGAGAGGTGGATTGGAGCACAAAGTCCGGCATGATATACAGGTATAATCAACTTAGAAGCCTTCCTGAAATACAGAAATTGCTCTCGGCTTGTCCTCATTACGCTATATGGGATGACCATGATTTTGGTCCCAATGATTCCAATGGAAGTTTTATTCATAAAGATTGGAGTTTAGAAGTATTTAAAACCTTTTGGGCGAATAATTCATACGGTATGCCCGGCATAGAAGGAGGAATTACCGGCCAGTTTGCACTTGGAGATATGGAATTCTTTTTGCTTGACAACAGGTACTTCAGAACCGAGCCAAACCTAGAGGGGATAGAACCTACTATTCTTGGTAAAGAGCAGATGAATTGGCTTATTCAAGCATTGCAGTATAGCAAAGCCCCTTTTAAATTTGTAGTTATTGGCGGCCAGGTGCTAAATACCGCTGCCTTGTTCGAAAATTATGCTCAATATCCGGCTGAGAGAGATAGTTTACTCTCTTTGATTGACAGGAACCACATCAAAGGAGTTGTTTTTCTTACGGGTGACAGGCATTGCACCGAACTGAGCGTTGATACGTTGTCCGGCGGAACTGTTGTTTATGATTTGACTGTTTCCCCCTTGACTAGTAAGTCCTATGATAATACTGCTGAAAAAAACAACAATAGAATTCAGAAGACGATCGTTCCCGTCCAGAACTTCGCGACTATTGATTTTAAAGGCAAACGCAAAGAGCGGAAGATGCTCATAACCATTTATGATGCGCAAGGAAGAAAACAATGGGAGCATGAAATCGCGGAAAATGGTGGTTCTTAGGGATAAATTACTTCCCACACCCTAAAACAGCGAATGAAACATTAGATTCGCAACCCGAAATCACTGAGGCAATGAACCTTGCCAGGGAACTTAAGCACAAAATATTTATGGTTGCCGGTCGAGAAGCCCGTCAACTTGGCCACGAAGCATTTGTTATCGGTGGTTTTGTGCGCGATCTAATTTTAAACCGCCCTTCGAAGGATATTGACATTGTAACGGATGGAGACGGTATCGAATTGGCTCAGGCTTGTGCAAAAGCTTTAAAAATCCCCAAAGTCGATGTATTCAAGAACTTCGGAACAGCCCATTTTCGTTACCAGGATCTAGACATAGAATTTGTGGGAGCAAGGAAAGAATCCTATGCCAGTGATTCCAGAAAACCCATGGTTGAAGCGGGTACATTATACGATGATCAGCTGCGAAGAGATTTTACTATAAATGCACTTGCCATAAATTTAATGGAGGAGCAGTTTGGTGAGCTCGTCGATCCCTTCAATGGACTTAATGATCTTAATCTTAAAATAATTCGGACTCCACTCGAACCGGATATCACCTATAGCGATGATCCCTTAAGAATGATGCGAGCAATACGTTTTTCAACTCAACTCGGATTTGAGATCGAAGAAAAATCGTTTGAAGCCATAAGTAGCAATGTGCAACGTATACGTATTGTTAGCATGGAGCGAATCATTACAGAGTTAAATAAGATTATTGAAACACCCAAACCTTCTGTGGGATTTACGAAGTTATTTGAATCCGGATTATTAAAGGAATTTTTCCCCGAGATGGTTCGATTGTATGGCGTCGAAAAACGAAACGGAATAGGGCACAAAGATAATTTTTACCACACCTTGCAGGTTCTTGATAATTTGTGTTTAATGAGCGATGATCTCTGGCTCAGGTGGGCTGCAATTCTCCATGATATTGCCAAACCACCTACAAAAAAGTTTAGTCAGGAAGAAGGATGGACATTTCACGGACATGAGGATTTGGGTGCACGAATGGTACCCGGAATTTTTAAGAGACTAAAGTTGCCACTCGATAAGCACATGAAATTTGTGCAAAAGATGGTTTTGCTGCATTTACGTCCCATTGCGCTTACAAAGGAGGAGATAACGGATAGCGCTATGCGTCGATTGCTCTTTGAAGCCGGCGACGATCTAGACAAATTAATGTTACTGTGCCGTGCTGATATCACGAGTAAAAACGAATCGAAGGTGAAACGTTATCTCGCCAATTACGAACTTGTACAAGAAAGATTGGCGGTAGTTGAAGAGAGTGATCGCATTCGCAATTTTCAGCCTCCGGTTAGTGGAGAAATGATCATGGAAACCTTTGGAATTACGCCGGGAAGAGAAGTGGGTATTATAAAGACTGCAATCAAAGACGCAATTCTTGATGGTCAGATTCGCAATAGCCATGAGGAAGCCTTTGTATTTATGCTACAACAAGGTGAAATTTTGGGGTTAAAGCGAGTTTGAACCTTTTTTGAACAAATAATGACCCCCAAAGAGAACTTTAGTTATTTGTAAATTAGTGTTTTAGGTGAATTGTGCTCTACAAACTTAATAGGTAGTCAGCCAACTTTTTAAAGTTTCCCCCGTCATATAGTCGAAGATCGACGTCTTTTAGGATTGTCCATCTTTACAACAACTAAATCTGCAACGAGCAGAAGTTTTGCAAAACCTTAATTACTTTTTTCCCTGATGAAACATCTTAACCTTGTTTTGGTATTTTTAGTGTTTATACCTTCTCGATTTATATCTCAAGGATTTGTATATTCTTCCATTACTGAATCTATTCAAGTATATAATCCACTTGGTTTGTACGGAGGGGGCGTGAGTTTTTATGATTTTAACAAGGATGGATTGGACGACCTCACCTTTTGTATTAATAACGACAGTATCATCTGTTATCAAAACGTAGGTGGGGATCAGTTTTTAAGATCTGAAATTATACCGAACATGTTAGACGCCAAGCAACCTACTTGGGTCGATTTTGACAACGATGGGGATGCTGATTTAATGATATCTAAAAGGAATACCGGTTTAAAATTATATCGCAATGATGGTTATCCAACTTTTACGGATGTCACTGCTGACCTCGATGTTCCTATGGCATTAAGCGCTTCAAGTTATGGATGTGCTTGGGCAGATTATGATGTAGATGGTTATCTTGATTGTTATGTGGCAAATTACAACTGGGGTGACGGCGTAGTGAATTGGTTATTTCATAACAACGGCGATGGAACTTTCGAAGAAGTGGCTGTTGCCATGGGTGTGGATAATGGCAGTTTACCAAGTTATCAAGCCACATGGGTCGATTTTAATTTTGATCAATTGCCGGATCTTTATGTAGTAAATGATAAATATACGGGAAATGCAATGTATCAAAATACAGGATTTGGATTTATTCTGATAAGTGATACAAACGGTTCGGATGCGGCGCTAGACGGAATGTCGAATAGCATATCGGATTATGATAACGACGGCGACTTTGATATTTATATCGCTAATGATACAGAACCAAATGTCTTACTGAGAAATGACAATGGGACATTCACGGATGTAGGGGCTTCTTCGGGGGTTGGTGTAAACGCATTATGCTGGGGTTCCTTATGGATCGATTACGACAACGATACGTTCGATGACTTGTTGGTTAATACTACCTCTCCAGGTATCAATAACAATCAGAATAATTTTTATATCAATCAACAAGATGGAAGTTTTGTCTTGGATAATTCCATAGGACTTACAGCGAATGATTTTAATAGTTATTCTAGCGCAAAAGGCGACTGGAATAACGATGGTTTTTATGATATGATAATTACCAACACATTTAATTCGACTGCTGCTCTTTACACTAATTTGGGAGAAGGTAAAAAGTCCATTCGATATTCTCTTGAAGGAACGTTAAGCAATCGAGATGCAGTAGGAACACTCCTTGAAACCTATGTTAATGGTAATAGATACATTCGGTATACAATGTGTGGCGAGAATTATATGTCGCAAGATTCACAATATGAAATCGTGGGCACCGGTAATGTAAGCAGCATTGATTCTTTAGTTATAACATGGCCCAGTGGATTTAGGGAGAAGTACATCGGTTTGTCCACAGAAGTTACACATCATTTTGTGGAGGGGGAAAGCCTTTCAGCTTCTATATCTTTTCCGGGGTCAATGAATATTTGCGGTCTCGATACTATTTTACTCGATGCCGGAGAGTGGAGTAGTTATCTCTGGAGCACAGGTTCAACGGAACAAGTTATTGAAGTAAGTGAAGGAGGAGAATACAGTGTTGTTATGTACAACGAATTTGGAATCGGTCTAGAGAGTAGTGTTCAAGTGGTGGAAGTGCCTTCGACAGAATTAAGCGCCCTTATCGTTAGTCCCTCTTGTTATGGTGTAGACGATGGATCTATTGTAATAAATACTCTGGGAGATGAATTAGAAACCGCGCTATGGAATGATGAAATAGAAGGAACCACTTTAGTTAATCTGGGTCCCGGTACTTTCAATTGCGAGGTAATTACAGTAAATGGATGTCTATTGAATGGAATGTTTGAATTGGAATATCCGGATCCCATTTCAGTTGATTACACAACACAGGATGTATTGTGTTTCGGTGAAAACTCCGGAAATGTGGACCTTTCAATATCCGGTGGAACCGGATTGGTAAATCCACAGTGGGACAATCTGAATCCGGACGAATTACCCGCCGGGGATTATGAAATTTTGGTAGTAGATGAGAATGGATGTAATGTTCTAGTGGAATTCGAAATCGTCCAGCCGTCGATTTTGGATTTGTCGTATGAAATTATTCAGCTTCCCTGCTTTGAATCTTTGGGTTCGATAGACATTGTTGTTTCGGGTGGTGTTCAGCCCTACAGTACCGATTTGGGAGGAATAAATCTTGATCAAATTGCCCCTGGAGAGTATGAATTTACGACTACTGATGCCAATGGTTGTGCAACAGAACTGCTTTTTACCTTGGAAGAAAACCCGGAAATAACGGCAACTTTTAATGCTATCGGTGCGAGCAACGGCAATAACGGTTCCGCCCAAATCATTGTTTCCGGTGGGGATGCACCCTATGAATACCTTTGGTCGAACAGTTCTCAAAGTAGTGTTGCCAGCTCATTAGGTCAAGGTATATACACCTGCACCGTTACAGACGATCAAGGGTGTCAGGCCATTTTTGAGATTGAAATAATAGACCTAACTATTCATGAAATACAGGGAAATCATTTGATGATTTATCCAACACCTTGTACGGATTGGTTTTATGTTGAGCCGAGCGGAACCACCCTCTTAGAAATCATATCAGCGGATGGTAAAGTGGTGTACTCTAACATGATATTTGGAAAAACACTCATCGATTCTAGAGACTGGGCTCCGGGAGTTTATATGCTCAATAAAAATGAGAAGATAGTTAAACTCTAGATTTTTTTATTGGGGTCGATTTTTAGAGCTATACCTGTCCATAATGAGTTTTCGAAATATGGACCAAGGGAGAAGAAATTTTATTTGTGGGCTATAGCGGGCCAAGAATGGAGCAACTCTTTTCCGAATTGGCGCTTGAGAATTTGATATGATCGACAGTACAGCCATTCCAATCGCCTTGGGAGAGGGTGAATGTGCGACTTCATGAACAACGATGTCGTGGGTAGCTTCAAATTCTATTTTGTATGGTTCCGGTATCTTGCCGGCCACTTTTCTGTTGTCGTTGATACCTGTATTAAAATCTCCGGGTTGAACAATACTCACTTGAACTCCAAAAGGAGAGAGCTCCATGTTCAGGGATTCACTTATTCGGTCTACAGCAGATTTCGTCGCAGAATAAATACCTCGAAAAGGAAGGCCCATTTCTGCAGCTATACTGGATATATTGATAATATGTCCGCTACCTTGTTGACGTAAAATAGGAGCTGTAAACCGGCACACATTCAATAAACCGAAAACATTCGTGTCGAAAATTTCTCTTGCCTCTGAATTAGAAACCGATTCGATGGGACCCAGAATTCCTATTCCGGCATTGTTCACCACTACATCAAGACGTGAATGTTTTGACATGATATAACGAACGGCTTCTTCGATAGAAGTCTCATCGTTTACATCCAATTGCACCATTGTGAAACCGGAATTGGAGACACCATTTTCTGTTTTCCTACTGCTACCATAAACTATATGCCCAGCTTCGGCTAAAGTAGTGGCTATACTTTTACCGATGCCCGAAGATGCACCGGTAATGAGTACAACTTTTTTATTGATATCGGCAGTCACTTTTTTCGTGTTACTTGCGAATCAATTTCGTTTTTTCAATCACGGTTCCGTTGACTTTTATCTCAGCCACGTACATTCCCGGAGCCAAATCCGATATAGAAATAGAACCGTTTTTGCCGCTAAATCGCTGTGTTTTTACAGACCTTCCGAGGTTGTCGTAAAGAACGAGATCCCAGAAGTCGGGCCATACTTGATTCAATTGAATATTCACGGTTTCTTCTGTCGGATTTGGAAAAAAGACAGCACTCGCAAAATTCAAATCTTCAATACTTACCGTAGGTTCAACTCCAATAGTGAATACGCCATGCTCAGGGAACGAGACAGTGGATACGAGGTATTCTCCATCTAGAACTAGAGGGTAATAATCGGGAGATTGACCCGGTTGGAATTCATCGGTATCAACCACAATTAATCCGAGTCCGGTTGTATTTTCCAATTCCGAAGCCAGAACCCGCACGAGCACAGAACCGGGATCACCTGTTCTTGTATAACCCCATGTACGTTCAGTTCTCTCGCTGCTTATAGGATATCCACCTGCCACGAAATTCAAACCTAAATTATCATGTCCACATAACAAATACTCTTCATTATCTAAATCTGAAGGATTGCTAAAACGAATGATTCCGCGACCTTGAGCATCGGTGTGATAATCATATTCGGTTGTACGACCGATTCCAAATACGTTCAAGTGTTGATTGGGGTGATGGTACCTTGAAAGAAGCCCGAGATCAACAGCGTATTTCGCCGACATATAATTTGCAACTAGGATGTGATGGGTGTTGTATAGTTTACGGTTGTAGATGAAGTGTTCAGCAATTTTACCTGCACCATATCTTTGCTCATAATCCCAACCTATGCGAATGTCAATAGGAGTAGTGTTATCGCGCAGTCCAACATCAATTCCATTAAAGTCGTAGACCTTATCGTCGAAAATGGTTTGGAAAGCTTGGAAAAGATCTTCTTGCTGATATATGAAACCATAGATGTGTGGAGCCGAAGCATCGCCAATGTAATAAATGGGTGAGCCGCTTGAATTGTCGTCGAGGTCATACATCTCAACGCTATACTGCGAAGAGCTCTTCCATGGATGCATCAAGTATCCGTTTGGTTCGCGTGATGATGCAAACCAACCGTGGTCGTTCCACTCAATGCTATCTCCTTCTACCATCATATATCCGGATATGCTTCTGCCCGGAACAACTTGTTCGAGACTCAACCAGTCGTTATCTCCATCAAATTTCAATGCCGGATTTCCATTGATTCCGTTTTCAGCTGTCCATAGTTCAGGTTTGCGAGAATCAGTTGTTTGCATGGCCACGTATTCGTTGTTTACCACATCGCGCCATTGTTCTACTTGTTGACCATTTTCAGAAACCGGAATGTTTCCATTGTCAAATGTGTTTTCGTCTGCTTTAAGCCAAAACGATAGGGATGTTTCATCGCCCACACCACCCGGACCGAATGGACCAAAAGGATCGGGAACAGGGCTAAAAACAAATAGCAATGTATCGCTATGGAAATTCGGAAGCTCATCTTCATCAGTTACAACGCTGTCGCCAACGTGTATTTTTATAAATCCAAAATCGGTTGGAGTAATAGATAAATTGAAATTTTCAGGTCCACCGGAGAGGTTTTCAACCGTTGCGTTTTCGATATATATATCTTCAATTTCTAAACCGGTTACTTCAACACTACTTAAGTTTTTGTAGAATGATAGTTCGAGATCAAAGCTTCCGAATACTTCTTGAGAGGGTTCATCGGAACTAAGCAGAGCAATGGCAGGGAAGAGGGTAGTGCTTGAGCCATACAGATCCGATTCCCATAAACCACGACCATACGTTGACGCTTTTAATCGGCTCTGGCTATGATCTGCGGCATAATAGATTTCCAATTCGGTAACCCTTGCACTTGTTGGGAATCCATTGTTATAAGGTATCCACTCCGACATCGTTGCATCTTTGTAATAGATGCCCATATCAGTTCCGATGTATAGCGCTTCTTCCACACCTGCCGTATCGTAGACGATAGAATTTATAGTGATGTCCGGGAAGGTTTCCGTCATGTTTAGCCAACTGTCGCCCATATCTACACTTTTGTACACATCCTGTCTGTATGATATGTATACGATATTGCTATCTGTAGGATGTGTCTCTATGGCTAAAACAGGCGTATTGAAAACAGGAAGAGAATTGCTTAATGTAATCCAAGTGGGTGTCTCGCTATTGATGTTATTACTTCGGAAAAGTTTTCTATTTCCTTCAGAAGCATACATGATATCGATATTCGATTTACACGTTTCAATGTTATTTAAATCGGTGAGATCGTTTCCTCCAAGGTTAGCAGAAACTTTAGTCCAAACAATGTCGTCTCTGTTAGGAGTCTTGATATTATTGCATCTCCACACATTTTTCAATCCAACAAACAAAATATTTTCATCCCAAGGGGCAAGGAAGTAGGGAGTGCTCCATGCGCCGCTTTCGGTGATGTCGAGTTCATCCTGTCCACAAATTTTCTCATTGATTACATTTTCATTTGTTCTGTAAATCTGACCATAATATATGGAACCGTATCTCCAATTTTCGTCGGTATGATCGTAAAGACATTCGAATCCATCACCACCTCCGCGACGTTGCCAAGACGCTCCGTTAAATTCTGATGTTCCATTATCCTGAAATCCATTGAGCACCTTGTAAGGGTTGTGCACGGATTGTCCGATGCGATATATCTGTCCATTAACAAGACCTGTACTGATATCCTTCCATTCGTCGTTGGCTACATAATGATAAATACCACCATCGTTGCAGACATATAGATCTTGATCGTGCGGAGATACGATCAGTTCGTGTTGATCCACGTGCACATAGTTTGGATTAATGTCAGACCATGTTACACCTTGATCTATGGATTTTTTCAAACGAATTCCACCCACATAAACCACATTGGGATCTTCGTGATCCGCTTCCATACCGAGGTCGTACCACGCTTGTCCACCATCCGATGATCCATCGGCAGACCATCCCAAAATATTTGGTTCTTCGCTCATTTCGGTGAAAGTTTCACCCGAGTTATCGGACATATACATCGCCTTAAACTCGAAGGTAGTAGACGACAATACATAAACACGGTCGGGAGCGGCGGGAGTAACAGCAATTACCATTCGAGTACCGGAGTTAATTCCTTCTTGCACCCAATCCCATTCTAACCCGCCATCGAGAGATCTAAAGAATTTTCCGGCTCCGGTGGCGTAAACAATGTTCGGGTTAGTTGGATGCACTTCAATATCTCTATAGTCAACTGAGTTGGACGAAACATATTCCCACGAAACACCGTTATCTGCAGATCTAAAAATACCATCGTTGGTTCCGGCAATAATGACACCGCTTCCCGGAAGAATCCGAAGAGCCCCAACGGATAAATCTTCTATGCCGACGTTTGAGAAATCCCAATTTATCCCACCATCTGTGCTTTTAATAACACCCATTCCCAGAGCATCTGCGGCATCTCTGTCACCTGTTCCCGCATACACGATTGAAGGATCTACCGGATCGAAAATGATCGAGGAAACTCCTAATGTGGGAAACCAGTCTGTGTTCGTTGTCCAGTTTAGACCCCCGTCTTCACTTCTCCAAAGGCCTCCGGCAGGAGTGCCGGCAAGAAGAATGCTTGGGTTAGCGGGGTGAAATGCTAAGGCGGAAGTTCGGCCCACCCCATCGATATTTTCCCGTGAGGTAAGTTCATCTAATATGGGTCCTTGAGGGTACCAATTGCCTTCCATTGAACGAGAAGCCGTGTAGGAATTCAATTCTTGCCAAATTCTGATCACATCCGAACCCGATGGGAGCGTTCCGTCATCTTGCAAACGGTTTTCCCAAAGCCATTTCCACCGTTGAAATTGCTTATATCCTTGACCCGGCTGGTCAGGTGCTACGGGCCATAAGAGCTTGTTTAGATCGCAGATTTCTTCAAATGATAAGTCTGACCTTTTCATTTCAGCAGCCCAATCGGGGTGTTGCTGACCAATTGTTGCCATTGAACATGAAAAGCAAAGAACGAGTATGGGTAAGATCCTCATTTATATGTGGTTAATGAATAAACAGGTTTATTAAGAACACGAAAATAAGCTATGAATTGTCAATACTCCATTCGCCCTTGTTTCTTTATCTGTTGACAACTTCCGGATCAAAAAATCTTCGTACGGCCAAATTTTTGTTCATTTGACGTACTTAATCTTAAAACCAATATCTTTCATGAACCCTTCAACCACCAAAATTGTTCTTTCCGAGGAGTTGTTGTCCTCTAGAAAAACTAAACCCGCGCCTTCGTTCAAAGACTTTGGTCTTATAATCGACGAAACGTTGTACAATAATTATCTTCCCGCTTTGCTATTTCAGTTGGATTGAAATTTATCTAAATCTCATTCATTATGAGGTCGACGAATGGGGGAGACAAAATTTCTGTCGTCTGTTATCCACATGGGGGCTTGTATGGACAAGACCTTCATAGGTATTTTGGTTGTTACCGAATGAACAACTCCCCGTGGTACCATCACGAAGTCACCTGCTTTGACGTAAAACACCTGCTCTCCGAATTCCATTTCGCCTTCACCTTCTAGGATGTAAATGTTTTCGGTATGTGTCGCATGAAAGTGGTGTTTTACTCCACCTCGAATCCAAATGAGAAAAGAAGTGCACATGCTATCCGTTGTTAATTCTTCGACAAGAATATTTTCAACTTCAGATTTTGGAGGTCTGTTTGGCAGATTTTCTACTTTTTGTGCTAGAGAGGATTGCACTGCAAAGAGCAAGACAAGGCAGAAAAGGATTTGGCATGTTTTCTTTATCATATCGTCGAAATTACAAGATCATAGTGTTGCACACGTTCCTTCAATAGGTATTTCTTTTTGACAGCCGTAGCTGCCTCCGTGTTTCTATTTTTTGAGGTAATTAGATTCGTTAATTTCTCTACAAATTCATCGTGTTGGGAATAAAAGAACCGGGGGTCGGAAAGATGTTCAGGATAAACCAATCGATTTGGTAAAAGGGGGGTAAGACCGGCGGCAATAGCTTCCAAAACGCTGTATCCAAAGAACTCTTGATTACTAGTAACAGCAATGATATCAGACTCGTACAGAACATTGAGGTATTCCTCGTGATCTTCAACAAATCCCCAATTTCGAATGTGCTTAGCCAGTTTTTTCTTATATTCATCAAACTCTGTTGGATAGCTTTCAAAGGATTCTCCTACCACGTTTACTTGAAACGAAATTCCTTTCTCACTAATAGTCAACAAGGCTTCAAAAAATGCGGAAGGATTCTTGTCGTATTCCCAACGATGATTCCAAAGAACAATGGGTTTATCATGTTCCATTTTTCCGGCCGACAAATTGAAATATTTTTGATCGATCCCCGGATACATCACGCGACTTTTTTGCTCTATAACTTGTATAGTTTGGAGATTTGAAAAATCGGGGAAACGTTTGAGATAGGCGGGTAGAGCAGACAACATTGAGCGTTTGTTGTATTCCGAGTTGAACCATATTTCATCGGCACTATAAGCAGAAGAGTAATTGATAAAGGCGTAATGTTGATCTCGAATTTCACGTTTATCTGAATCTCTTTCTGAGAATGGATAAGCGAATTGATTTTCGTGCACGTATAGGATAAATCGACAATTTGGACATTTACCGATAAGAATAGATTTCGCAAAGGCTAAATCCATCATATCAGTACATACAATTACATCTGCTTTGAATCCGGATGTAATGAGTAGCTCTGATAAAGTTATGGCAGCTCCGTGCATGCGCCACTTCCAATGCCTAGCCGGAAGAGAGAATATCTCAATTTCATGAACCGAATGTTGTTTCCATTCATTTGCCCATCGGAGATGCGAGGAAACGGCATAGGGTTCAAGCAGCGCTATTTTCATTTTTCAAAGAAAGTCAATTATTCTAAAAAAAAAGACCGTCACAAGGACGGTCTTTTGAATATTCACTTTTCAATTCGATTTATTCTTTCACAAAACGAGTTGTGTATATCAATCCATTTTGCACAGCATGGATGTGGTAAACACCGCTTGTTAAATTAGCGCAGTCGAGAGCTTTACCGCTATTTATTACTCCTGATACTATCATTTTACCTGTCATGTCGTGAATGCTATAGCTCGCATTTTCTTGAACAGGGAGGCTGAGCATAATTTCGTTCATGACCGGATTTGGATACACAGTCATCTGATTCAATTCTGATTCATTTATAGAAACCATATCGAACACTTCAATTTCGAAATCCCCTGTGGTACCACCCCAACCATCGAGTTGGATATAATAAGTAGTGCCGGGTGTTAAACCACCTTGAATATATGCAGAAGCATAGGTGTCTCCTGCACCACAACCTCCATCAGCATCGTCATTTTGGCCCATTAGATTTAATGTGCCAAAGTCGTTGCAATCGCCTACACTCCATACAGCCGTTTGAGTATCCATTGTAACAGGCAAACAGGTATTCACTGCAACACTTCCTGAAGCGGGAGCAACAAAATAAAACCAAAGAGTATTGGCTACATCCGAACCATCGCACCATTGATTAATGCAATCTGCTTCCGGATCATTTAACGGAAGGTTTGGAGGAGTGGGTTCATTTTCTTGAGTGGTTGCAAAGGTGTTGTTGAACGACTCGGAAGGACCATTAACAATCAACTCCTCTGCTACACAGATATCGTCATTAGTCGGAATGGGACAATCACCAACTAGCAGTTCCATAAATTCACCGGCAAAAGGATTGAACATGTAAACGGCCAGTGCATCGCCATTGCTGTTTTCCAAGGGGTTCAAAAAACCGTGTGCGATCACTAAGCCCGTTCCTTCTGCTCCAAACAAACTAAGAGGAAGACAGAACGTTAGTCCAAGGGCCATTCCATTTTCATCCGCGATTTCAATAGTGTAATTACCGCCTTCAATGTCATCGGAAAGAGAGATCTCTCCAAATGAAAGATTATTCACTAAAGTAGAGCCATCAGAAGTTAGTTCAACATCTACGGTTGGCGCATCAGTTACCCCGTGCCCCATCAACACATTCCACATTCCCGGAGCCGGTTCGATGTCGGTAATATCGAATAAGGTATGGGTCATAGGGACATTCGGATTGTAGCCGGTTTCGGAATAAATCCCCGAGAACATCAGCACATAATCGGAAGCAGAATTTAGATTCAATGTACTTGTATAGTATGGTGATGATTCATCTACAGCATCGAAGGACGTGATCGAAAAGGTAATAATCTCATCTGCTGGCAGCTGGAGATTACCAACAATGTCAAGTGCATCCATATCATCAATAATAAGTTCCCCGTCTGCCCATACATCCACAACGGCAAGCGCATTGTCTGCACTGTTGTGAATAATAGTAACGATAGAGTTAGGTATCCCTGTTGAAACGGCAAGCTCAATATCACCGGCCGCGGTATCGAAACCATCTAGTTGGATGTAATAAATGGTTCCTGATGTAAGACCGTCAATTGAAAGTGTCGATGAGAATTGGGCGCCATCGCTGCAATCGCCGGGCATATCGTCATTTGCGGCAAGAAGGGTGTAAGACCCAAAGTCGTCACAATCGCCCACTTCATATAAAGCAAGTTGGGTATCAATTGCATTCCCGGGTAAACAAGTAGTAATTATAACAGCCCCATTGGAGGGAGCTGTAAACGTAAACCACGATGAGTTCTGGGCAGCAGCACCATCACACCAGCCAACGGTACAGTTGCCTCCCGGTTCGGGCGATGGTTCATTCGTTTCGACAGTGGCATCCGTATTGTTGTATAGTACAGAAGCTTCATCCAGGATAATGGCTGTTGCACTGCAAGCGTTATCGTTGCTTGGTTGAGCGAACGCACTGATGGAAAAAAGGCTTAATACTAGAATACTTGAGTAGATTTTTTTCATAGGTGAATTAGTTAATGAATAGAAAACGAGCGCAATATAGGACTTTCGCCCATTTAATAGGACTTATAGAAATGTGAAAAACTCATAAGAACAGAGCGATTTGTGGGTATTAGGAGGCACTAAGACTGAGGTTTTCACGATATATTCGCTGTCTCAAAGTCAGGCCTAAAATCATGCAAGAAGTAGTTCCCTATACCCCAAAGAATAAAATAAGAATTGTAACCGCTGCCAGCTTATTTGATGGACACGATGCTGCCATAAACATCATGCGTCGTATCATACAAAGTACGGGCTGTGAAGTAATCCATCTCGGGCACGATAGAAGTGTTGAAGAGGTGGTTAACTGCGCGATTCAAGAGGATGCTCAAGCTATAGCGATGACATCCTATCAGGGTGGACATACTGAGTATTTTAAATACATGCACGATTTACTCAAGGAGAAAGGGGCCGGTCATATTAAAATTTTCGGAGGGGGAGGAGGAACCATTTTGCCAACCGAAATGGAAGAACTTCATGGATACGGAATCGCACGGATTTATGGTCCGGACGATGGAAGAGCCATGGGATTGCAGGGTATGATAAATGACCTAGTTCAAAAAAGTGATTTTCCTACGGGCTTTAAATTGAATGGTGAAGTGGGACATTTGGGAGAAAAGAATCCTCTTGGTATTGCTCGTTTGATCTCTGCAGCAGAAAATTATCCTGATCAACATAAATCTGAACTCCAGAAAATCAAGGAACTCGCGTCCAAATCGAAGACACCGGTTTTGGGAATTACAGGAACAGGAGGAGCCGGTAAATCGTCGATGGTAGATGAATTAGTGAGAAGATTTTTAATCGATTTTCCTGCTAAAAACATCGGAATTATTTCGGTAGATCCCTCCAAACGTAAGACGGGTGGGGCATTGCTAGGCGATCGAATTCGCATGAACGCCATTCGCAATTCAAGGGTTTATATGCGTTCTTTGGCAACCCGTCAGAGCAATCTTGCCTTGAGCAAACATGTGGCTGAAGCCGTTGATATTTTAAAAGCGGCAGGATACGACTTGATCATTTTGGAAACATCCGGAATAGGTCAGAGTGATACAGAAATCATGGATCACAGCGATGTGGCTTTGTACATCATGACACCCGAATTTGGTGCCGCAACGCAATTGGAAAAAATCGACATGCTCGATTTTGCAGACATTGTTGCCATTAATAAATTTGATAAGAGGGGTTCTTTGGATGCTCTTCGAGATGTGCGAAAACAGTTCAAACGCAATCATCAGTTATGGGATGTTGAAGATGATACCTTGCCTGTTATCGGTACCATAGCATCACAGTTCAATGATCCGGGTACCAATCAACTTTACGCAAAAATCATAGCTCGACTCTCGGAAAAAACGGGTGCAGATTTGACAAGCGGCTTGGAAGTAAGCAGGGAGATGAGTGAAAAGGTCTTCATTATTCCGCCCAATCGCACGCGTTATCTCAGCGAAATTTCAGAGAGCAATCGAGCCTACGACAAGTGGGTAAACGAGCAAAGTGAAATCGCCGATAAATTATATGGAATAGAAAAGGCGTTGAAAGAAATGGAAACGCTCAATGCTGCGGATCAAAACGTGAGTATTGCCATTGATCAGTTAAAGGCAAGTTTTGATCGAATCAAAATGGACTTGGATCCGCATAATTTTAATATCATTCAGACTTGGCATGGTAAGCGCAAATTGTATAAAGATGCGGAGTACAAATTTCAGGTTCGTGATAAAGAGATTAAAATTCAAACGCATACCGAAAGTCTTTCACACACACTGATACCGAAAGTAGCAACTCCCTCTTTCAGAAGTTGGGGAGATATACTACGTTGGGTTTTACAAGAAAACGTCCCGGGAGAATTCCCCTATACTGCAGGTATCTATCCCTTCAAACGAGAGGGAGAAGACCCTGCACGTATGTTCGCAGGTGAAGGTGGACCGGAACGCACAAACAAACGTTTTCACTATGTTAGTTTGGGAATGCCCGCAAAACGTCTTTCAACGGCATTCGATTCGGTGACTTTATATGGAAACGATCCGGGTTATCGTCCCGACATCTATGGAAAAGTAGGGAATAGCGGAGTAAGTATTTGTTGTCTCGACGATGCGAAAAAGCTCTACAGTGGTTTTGATCTCAGCGATCCAAAGACCAGTGTTAGTATGACCATCAACGGTCCGGCTCCTATGTTGCTCGGATTCTTTATGAATGCTGCTATTGATCAAGCGTGCGAAAAGCACATTCGTCAGAATGGATTGGAAGCTGATGTGGAAAAAGTTCTCAAACAAAAATGGGAAGACAAGGGATTGAAACGCCCGAAATATCAAGGAGATTTACCAGAAGGAAATGACGGTTTAGGTTTAATGTTGTTGGGAGTAACGGGAGATGAAGTCCTTGATAGATCAACATACGAGAAGATCAAAACGGAAACCCTAAGTGTTGTTCGCGGGACGGTTCAGGCGGATATATTAAAGGAAGACCAAGCTCAAAACACCTGTATTTTCTCGACGGAGTTTGCTCTTCGATTGATGGGTGATGTACAATCATATTTCATCGATCGAAAGGTTCGCAATTTTTATTCGGTATCTATCAGTGGATATCACATTGCTGAAGCCGGCGCCAATCCGATCACACAGCTCGCATTTACCTTGTCGAATGGATTTACGTATGTAGAATATTACTTAAGTCGTGGAATGAGTATCGACGACTTCGGACCGAACTTATCGTTTTTCTTTAGCAATGGTGTCGATCCCGAATATGCCGTTATTGGCCGTGTAGCCCGCAGATTATGGGCAAAAGCCATGAAGAATAAGTACGGAGCCAATCCACGTTCTCAAATGTTGAAGTACCATATTCAAACCAGTGGTAGATCGCTGCACGCGCAGGAAATCGATTTTAACGATATACGAACTACACTTCAGGCACTTTATGCGATTTACGATAATTGCAATTCGCTTCATACCAATGCTTACGACGAAGCGATAACAACACCTACAGAAGAAAGTGTGCGAAGAGCGATGGCGATTCAATTGATCATCAACAAAGAATTGGGACTTGCGAAAAATGAAAACCCAATGCAGGGAAGTTTCATTACTGAGGAGTTGACTGATTTGGTTGAAGAAGCTGTGCTTTTAGAATTTGATCGCATTACCGAAAGAGGAGGCGTATTGGGAGCGATGGAAACGATGTATCAACGAAGTAAAATTCAAGAGGAATCGCTTTACTACGAAACACTCAAGCACAATGGCGATTACCCAATCATTGGAGTCAATACATTTCTCAGTTCTAAAGGCTCGCCCACTATTTTACCACGTGAGGTCATTCGAGCCACCTCTGAGGAAAAGGAATTTCAGATCAACATGCTGAATGAATTGCACAAGGCTTTTGAATCAAAAAGTGCAGAGGCGATTCGTGCGATTCAAGATGCAGCCGTTACCAATCAAAATATGTTCGAACAGTTGATGGATGCCACCAAAGTCTGCTCACTCGGCCAATTGACGAATGCGATGTTTGAGGTGGGAGGACAGTATCGGAGAAACATGTAATTTTAATGTGCTAATGTGGTAATGTGCTAATATGCTAATATGCCAATTAGCCAGTTGTCGATCTTCGGGGGAGAGGATTTGGGATTACAAAACGATTCGGACCGCTGCACGTCTCTGCAATACGCAATCTCCATTGGCTAATCACTGTTGTCCCTTAAAACATAGCGATCACACCCCTCGGCTTCGCCCGGGGACCGTGATCTTAAGTTAAAATGGAAAAACCTCGGCTCCGCTCGGTTGAGTCCACGTTTTCACTACAATCCATAATCCACACCCTTTCGACAAGCTAAAGGACACGACAAGCTCAGGGGGACGACCCAGAACCTTTCGGCGAACGCCCTTCTCGTTGAGCGTGAACCCATTCATAATTCAACATTCATAATTCCTAATTCCTAATTCATAATTCCCCCCCCGGGGCCTACTTTTGCCATGTGACCCAAGTACTTTTCCTCATACCACCTTTAACTCAGTTAAATACGCCCTATCCCTCCACGGCTTATTTGACGGGGTTTTTGAAGCAAAAAGGCATCGGTGTTCGTCAAGGCGACTTGGGGTTGGACATGGTGCTCCGACTATTTTCATCACAAGGTCTGAGCAATTTATTCGCGGAAATTGAAGCGGGAGAATGGGATATGCCCATTGGTTTACGAAATATTGTCAGTCAAAAACAGGCTTATATCGAGTGTATTGATACCGTCATTTCGTTTCTGCAAAACAAAGAGCAAACGATGGCTTATCGGATTTCGAAGAGGGAATATTTACCCGAAGGTCCACGTTTTAGGCAAGTAAAAGATCAAGAAAAGTTTTTTGGAAATAACGGTGTTTTTGATCAAGCCAAATATTTATGCTCATTGTATTTAGAAGATATCGGAGACTTGGTTCAAGCTACGGTTGGACCGCACTTCGGGTTTTCGAAATATGCAGAACGGATATCTTCAACCGCTGTTTCCTTCGATCCTATAGAAGAAGCTCTCAATGTGGAAGCATCTTTTACCGATCGAATTTTACTCGAAGAATTAAAAAATTATTTCTCCCAAAATGTGCCGGATTTAGTTGGTTTTTCTGTGCCTTTCCCGGGTAATTTATATGGGGCATTAAAATGTTCACAATGGATTCGTCAGCATTACCCCAAAGTGAAAATAGCTTTGGGTGGAGGCTATGCAAACACTGAACTTCGCGATCTGACGGATCCAAGGATTTTTAACTATGTAGATTTTATTTCATTGGACGATGGGGAAGCGCCTTTACTAAGTTTACTTGCTCATATTGAAAATGAAGGGAAAACTTCTTTGCATCGGATGTTTGTGTGCGAAGAAGATAGGGTTGTACTGAAGATTGATCCATTGGTTCACGATCTACCTCAAAGTACTTTACCCGCGCCGTCTTATGAGGGTTTAAGGATGAGTGAATATCTCTCCATGTTCGATGTTCCGAATCCGATGCATCGCTTGTGGAATGATGGTCGTTGGAATAAACTAACTATCGCACATGGTTGTTATTGGAAAAAGTGTAGTTTTTGTGATGTGAGTCTCGATTACATTTCACGTTTCGAGCAAAGTCCCGCTTCGATTTTAGTTGATAAAATGGAGGCGCTGATTGCACAAACCGGTGAGCGAGGGTTTCATTTTGTAGATGAAGCGGCTCCTCCCTTGGCAATGCGTGATCTTGCTTTGGAGATTTTAAAAAGAAAATTGCAAGTCAGTTGGTGGACAAATATTCGATTCGAAAAAACCTTTACCCCCGACTTATGCAAATTGTTGGCGGCATCGGGATGTATAGCCGTTACGGGTGGACTGGAAGTTGCGAGTACTCGTCTTCTTGAACTCATGGAAAAGGGAATTACCATTGAGCAGGTGAGTAGGGTTTGCAAGGGTTTCAGAGATGCCGGAATTCTTGTTCACGCCTATTTGATGTATGGATTTCCAACTGAGACAGAGCAAGAAACGATTGATTCGCTTGAGATTGTCAGACAACTCTTTCAACATGGATTACTTCAATCGGCGCATTGGCATCGATTTGCTATGACCTCGCATAGTCCGGTAGGTAAAAATCCGGAGAAGTATAAAGTAAAATGTATTGGTCCGGAGTTTAAAGGATTTGCACAAAACGATTTGTGGCACGAAGACCCAACAGGTGCGGATCATGAGAAGTATAGCGAAGGTTTAAAAAAAGCTCTGTACAACTATATGCATGGTCAGGGTTTGGAAATTTCGTTGCAGAAGTTTTTTGAATTCGCTATTCCTGCGGTTACACATTCACCTAAGCTCATTGCCGGATATATCAAAAATATTCCTCAAGAAGAAAGCAGTACCCATTCTTATGCTATCATGTGGAATAGGGTTAACGTGACTTATTTAAACGATTCACCCGGCGATGAAGTGGAGTTAGTTTTCATTTCTCCAAATTCAAATTTTAAACAAGAATTGCCAAGCGAAGTAGCCGAATATCTCGTGAACAATGCTCAAAGACTACAAGCGGGGAATGCAAATCCGTTATCATTACAAGAATTCACTTCTCAACTTTCGAATGTTTTGGGTATTTCACAGGCAGGAGTTTTATCGACAGCCTGGTTTAAAAAGATGCGCCGAGAAGTACTTTTGATTATTAGAAACTAGTATATTAGCTACATAATTTGGGAAAATGAAAAGGAGTATTGTAATTGTTTTTTCGGCCTTCATGGGTACATTTTCTTATGGACAGTGGGAGGTACTTGAAAGTGGTGTTTCGAATCACTTATTAGGGGTTCATGCACTTTCTCCAAGTGAAATATTTGTTTGTGGTAGTTCTGGAATCATGCTTCATTCAGCCAATGAAGGGGTTAATTGGGTAGTTCAAACATCGAACACAAGCGAAGACTTGTATTCGGTTTATTTTGTAAACTCGACTCTTGGTTTTGCAGTTGGGAATGACGGAGTTTTTTTAAAGACTATGGATGGAGGAGAGAATTGGGTTGAATCATCGATCTCGGATGAACACCTAAGACATGTTATATTTCTGAATGAGAACATTGGATTTATTGGCGCTAATCATGGAAAAATACTCAAAACAATAGATGGGGGAAATTTATGGACAACGATCGATGTTGGTATCCCTTTGGGAATTTATGACATTGTATTCTCTGATTTAAACCATGGGTGTGCCATTGGTTTTTATGGAGAGATATGTGTGACCATGGACGGTGGTAATACCTGGCAAGTAACTACCGATGTTTCCGACTACCAAATGGGAGTGTTTTGTGCTCTAACGCCGGCAATCACTTTTGTAGTGGGAGACAATGGCGTACTCATGAAAAGTGAAACAGATTATTCTAATTGGGCACCTGTGCAAACTCAGAGTTCAAATTTTTACAGTGGCATCGATTTTTTGGATCCACTAACAGGATACATAGTAGGAGGGGATATACAGTCGAATACGGGTTATATCTTGAGTTCAATGGATGGAGGAGCTACTTGGACTGAATCGCTTTCAGGAACCCCGAGATTGTTCAGAATCGATTTTACACCTTATAAAACATGTGGGTACATTGTTGGATTAAACGGCACAATCCTCGGTATGTGTCTTGAAAATAATGAAATTGAAGAAGTTGGTGAGCGTGTCTATGAACTTCTTGTTTTTCCTAAACCAGCTTCGGATTATATCACTGTAAAACAAAAAGAAAGCAATCCTAACTCGTGGATCAGCTATACTATATACGACTCCAAAGGATCGGAAATGCTGAGGGGTGAGATATCCGGAAAATCTGAATTGATAATCTACATAAATGATCTTCCGAGTGGTGATTATATTATCAGTGTCTTTGAAAAAAATGGAAGAAAAACATCTACTACTTTCACCAAGATTTAATTTTTCGATTACTGTTTAAAAACCCGATTAATAGCCTCCATTTTATTGTTTGCATGCAGTTTCTCTTAGATTCCATGGAGATGTTGCTTCGCCATGCCAAGAGTAATTCCCAGAGCTTCGGCAATTTCTTTGTACAAGAGTCTTTCGGCAAACCAAAACTTTCATCATTTGTTTTTTTTTCAAATGTGTTCTTGGTGGATTTGACAACAAAAAAGGCAGACGAGTCTGCCCTTTTTTCGATTAAAGTACTTTTTTATTCGAAAATAATACGTTGAGATGTGAGGTTTCCGGAGTGGTCAGTTACGACCAATTGATAAACACCGGCAGCAAAATCTCTTTTTTCAAGTTTGGTGAGAATAGAATTCGTATTGATTTCTTTGACTAACATTCCTGATGTATCGTACACTTGAATGAGACGCACAGAATCAGTTTGAACATTCATTTCAGTTCGTGTTGGATTGGGATACGTGAGGATAGAGGCCGTCTCAGAAGGTTCATTCACACCCACAGGAAACATGCCCTCCGTGATGGTGGCAGTAGATCCAATAACTCCCACATACGAATCGATAATTCCACTTGGCCAATAGACCGTAATTTGGGGATAGGCCTCTTCGGCAGCACCAAAGCCCACAGTTACAATGTTGCTATTCTGGATTCCGTAACTTTCTCCACAGCGAATTTCTCGCATTTGTGTTATTCCGTCGATGGTGCAATAGATGATAGCTCCAACGCCATCCGGAGCACTTTCGGTGGAGACAAGTTCGATATTAATCCAATAGTTGTCGTTTGGGGTATTCATATAGATACGATCTGCATCATCGGCACCAAAACTTCCGTATCCGCCCTCTGTGGCGTAAACGTCTACAAAACCATCGTGGTTGAGGTCACCACATGCAAATGAGTTCATTCCGTATGTCCCGAAAGAGTTCCCCGCATCTGAGAATGTTAGGTCTCCATTGTTTTTTGCAATTACATATTGATTACCACCTGTGATAAGCAAATCAATGAACCCATCATTATCAAAGTCACGGAAAATGGATTGAATGACAATGCTCGAAAATATTTCGTCGATGCCGGAAGATGCGCTGATATCAGTAAAAACGCCGTTGCCTTGATTGAGGAAAAGTTGATTGTCGAAGTCATGATTACCCACAAAAAGGTCCATGTCGCCATCGTTATCTATGTCTGCAAAATCGGCACTCCACGACTGCCAGCCACTGTCTATTCCGGCTTCTGCTCCCTGCTCATCAAAAACGCCATCTGCACCTTGAACCCAAAATTGGTTTATACGTCTAACATCTGTAGGATCCGTAACACCTTGCCTGCATTTAGCGATGTAACAATCGGTGAGTTTATCTCCGTTCACATCACTCCATACAGAACCGTAATTTCCGGAGTTTTCTTCTTCAGAAGGGTATAATGCGGTATCGAAAACTTCATCCATACCCTCTGTGAAATTACCGCTGCCATCATTACGTAAGAGTTGAGATGGGCCATCATCATGACAAGCGAATATGTCCAAGTCACCGTCATTGTCGATATCAAACAAATTTATAGCTTGAACAAATATTCCTGAGGCACTTATTTCTTCTAGCGTGAATACACCATTGGTTGCCGAGGAAAATATGGTTTTGATGTCGTCATAAGCTCCACCGGCAACGATGTCACCATATCCGTCGTTGTTCAAATCACCTACACACATACCCCATGCATCGCCGCCCCAGCCGCCTTCTTCAATTGAACCGAATTCGAATTCAGTGAAAGAACCATCATTTTCTTGATAGTTTACATACAGGTTAGTTCCTCCATCGAGACGAATAATGTCGTCTAAGCCATCGCCATTCATATCAAAGATGGCGCATGGATGTGATGAGGATACATTGCCGGAAGTGAGCAAAGTGCTTTCGTCCGAAAAAATAATTTGTGATTGAGATATGAAGGTCAGAGCCATGGCGGATATTGCGAGTAGATTTTTCTTCATGACAGGTTTTTTTGTTTGGTTTCGAAAGGTATACATAGTCCATATATTTTTCCCTTCCATAGCTTAAAGCTTTGTTAGATTCCTACTGTGGATAGCCCGTCAACCGGACTAAGTACAATGTTGTATCTTTGCACCCAAATTCCCAACATGGAATTCGGATATATAACTGAAACTATGTAAGGACAACGAATATCATTTGAATACATTTAAATCACTGGGTTTAGAAGAACCCATCCTTAAAGCCCTCGAAAAAGAAGGCTACAAAACACCCACTCCCATTCAGCAGCAAGCCATTCCTCTCGTCCTCGACGGTAGAGATTTGCTTGGTTGTGCTCAAACCGGAACCGGGAAAACGGCAGCTTTTGCACTGCCCATCATACAAAGCTTGCACCTCAACCAGCATAAACATCAGGGTAGAAGACCTGTAAGAACATTGGTGCTCACTCCTACAAGAGAGCTTGCGATACAAATCGGAGAGAGTTTTGCGGCCTATGGAAAATTTGCCGGATTAAGACATACAGTCATTTTCGGTGGGGTAAATCAGAATCCTCAAGTACGCGCTTTACAAGCCGGAATCGATATTTTGGTTGCCACTCCCGGACGTCTGATCGACTTGATCAATCAAAAACACGTTTATCTCGGAGGACTAGAAATTTTTGTTCTTGATGAAGCAGACAGAATGCTCGACATGGGTTTTGTGCATGATGTAAAACGCATCATTGCTTTATTGCCTGCGAAGAGACAGAGTTTGTTTTTTAGTGCTACCATGCCTCCGGTTATTCAAAAACTGGCTGATACCATTTTGACTCGTCCGATGAAAGTGGAGGTAACTCCTCCGGCAACAACAGCTCAGACTATCAGTCAATTTGTTTATTTTGTCGACAAAGCGAACAAAGGAAAACTCCTTATCGATTTATTAAAACAAGGCGAAATAAATCGCGTGCTCGTGTTTATCCAAATGAAACACAAAGCGAATAAACTGACAGCGGACATTCAAAAGGCCGGATTTACAGCAGAGGCGATACATGGAAATAAGTCTCAGGTGGCCCGTCAAAATGCCCTGAACAATTTCAAAAATCATAAAACCAAAGTACTCGTTGCTACAGATATTGCTGCACGAGGAATTGATGTGGATGATCTAACACACGTTATCAATTTTGAACTTCCTAATGTCCCTGAAACTTACGTTCACCGCATCGGAAGAACAGGTAGGGCAGGAGCGCAAGGCCGTGCAATATCCTTTTGTGACGAAGAAGAAACGGTATTTCTACGCGACATTCAAAAATTAACCGGAGTAGAATTGGAAATCGAACGCGAGTCTCCTTTTTACAGTGAAGCCATCGAAAAAATGGTAAATCGTCCGGGAAGACCGGCTTCAGCTCCGGCAGCAAAAAAACATCAAGGTGGTCCGCCAAGACACGGAGGACAGGGCAGACCGGGTGGTTCGTCGAATAACAATGGCAGGAAAAATTGGTTTAAACCAAGAGGTGGCACTAAAAATGCAGGTGCTCCCAAAAAATAGACCGAAATGAAAAAGTACTTGTGGCTAATGTCGTTGGCAGCTTTATTGGTGAGCTGTGATCCAAAGGTTTTAGAAGGCATCATGTCTGGAGAAGTTCCAGTTTCAAAAGTTCCTCTCTCGAATGAAGAAGTGATCAGGGGTTTGAAAGAAGCACTTACTATTGGATCACAAAATGCAGTAGGAACCACAGGTAAAGTAAATGGTTTTATGAATGACCCACTCATTCATATTCCTTTTCCTGAAGAAGCTAAAAAAGTAAAAGACGCTGCTTTACAACTAGGATTCTCAAACGAAGTTGCGAAGTTTGAAGCTACTTTAAATAAGGCTGCAGAACAGGCGTCTGCAGAGGCATACAACGTGTTTGTACAAGCTATTACGGGAATGACTGTCCAAGATGGATTTGCCATTCTCCAAGGAGATTCCATTGCAGCTACCACCTTTTTAAGACAACGTACTACCCAAGAATTAATGAATCGATTTAGACCCATCGTTCAAAAGGCAGTAGATAATACTCAACTCACGAGTTACTGGGAACCATTAGTAAAAGCATATAATACGTCGAACATTTTTACCGGAGGAAATGATGTAAATCCGGATCTCACAGGTTATGTGACATCGAAAGCACTTGACGGACTTTTCTTGTATGTATCTAAAGAGGAACAAAAAATCCGCAAAGATCCTGCAGCGCGCGTTACGGCTATTCTACAACGTGTTTTTGGATCGTAATATTTGTAGGACCTCGGAAGTTTCTTAGGTTTGCGCTTCTTACCAAAAACGTCTATGAAGCTTATTTCTTTTAATGTCAATGGCATTCGCGCGAGCGTTACCAAAGGACTTATTGATACCATAAATCAACTGAATCCCGATATCATGGGTTTTCAGGAAACCAAGGCTACCCCTGATCAGGTAAAAGGAGCCCTCGCTGATTTAAAGGGTTATCACATAATAGCAGATGGAGCTGAACGTCCCGGCTATAGCGGCACTGCGATCATTAGCAAACAACAACCGATTAGTGCGGTAATGGGAATTGGCAACAAAGAATTTGATAACGAAGGACGAACGATTACTGCTGAATTCGATCAATTTTATTTTGTGAATTGCTACCAACCAAATAGTGGACAGGAACTCGTTCGTCTCGACTATCGTGTAAGTTGGGATATTGCTATGAAAAAACATTTGAGCGCTTTATCCAAGAAGAAACCTATTATTTTTTGCGGTGATTTGAACGTAGCGCACCAACCAATCGATATCGCTCGTCCAAAATCGAACTACAACAAAACCTCAGGTTATACCCAAAAAGAAATAGATGGAATGACTGCACTTTTGGGAAGTGGCTTAAAAGATACTTTCCGAGAATTGTATCCCGATACTGTTAAGTATTCTTGGTGGAGCGTTCGTCTTGGAGCACGAGCTAAAAATATCGGATGGCGTATCGATTATTTTCTAGTTAGTCCTGACCTTTTACCTAAAGTAAAGGAAGCTTTTATCTTAAACGATGTCATGGGCAGCGATCACTGTCCGGTGGGCATTGAAGTTAAGATTTAGAGGTTTCCTTAAATCTTATTTTCTGAGAAGTGTAAGGTGACCTTCTTTTCGTATCGGTTCATTGTCGATACACTTACGTTGGTATTCGAGGATGTAATAAAACACACCTTCACTGTTTTCCCTGACATTTTCACCATCCCAACCTTGTTTTCCGTACACATCTGAGTCGTAAAGAAGATTGCCCCAACGGCTATAGATTAATAGACGATAAGTACTGAAGTAATCGTAGAAAGATCTTCCATCGGGCATTATCGATTCCTCCTGGTCATAGAACACCCGGAACAATGTGTTTTTACTATCTAGATTTGGAGTAAAGACATTCGGAACAATTACATCGGTGAGGAGGGGTCCGTAACCGACATTTACTTCTGCATCATAGGACACAGTAACATCACAAAATTCATTGTAAGCAGTTAGGGTTATTGGATATATACCGGGGAATTCGTAGATGTGTGAAACAGGTGTTTCATTGGACGTTTCACCATCGCCAAAATTCCAAGTGAATTCTGTATAACCTGAACCATTCCAAACGGCTTGAATGGTAGGAACCGTATCACAAATATCCGGTTCGCCAAGTGTTATACCACCGGTAATCGGATCAGGAGGTAAAACCACAATTTCAACTGTTTCAGAATCGCTGCAATCTCCTTGTGGATCTACGGTTAACGTAAACGTGTATGTCCCGTAGTTTGAATATGTATAAGTGAATGTAGGTTCCGTTGTTGTAGTATTTCCTGAACCATCACCGGGGTTCCATTGCCAAACGTTTGCACCACCATCATTGGCAGTAAAAGTTACCGTTAAGCCTTCACAAAATTGAGATTGAGGAATGGGCAAGGCTTGTGGTAATTCGGGGACGTCGATAGAAATGACGTCTTCTCCTTCACAAAAGGCATCACTCACATATAATTCGATATTGAAAGGTCCTTGTTGATCCCAACCGACAGACCATGGCCCTTCAGTCCCACCATTGGCGGGCATTCCACCATTGAAATCCCATTCAAAAGATGAATTAACGCCAAGTTCTCCGGTAGCCGAAAATTCGTATTGCCACTCGCCATTTACGCAAACAGGGCCCGTGAAATTAATAGTTGGATCTATGGGAGCAAATACCGGAATCAGGCTGATCATAGTATCTGCACATTGAAAACCCGCATTGACGATCAAGGTTACTTCATAAATCCCCGGTTCAGTGTATTCGAAAGAAGGTTCAAAAATGCTGATGGTATCACTGGTTAAATTTTCTACACCAAAATCCCAGAAAAAAGTGTCGCCGCCAACCGATCCATTGTCGAAGGCAACCGATAGTCCCGTGCATGGATTGGGTTCGTCTATATCAGCCACTATATCTTGACTGCACAGTGCGATGTTGAATTGAAAGTCGCGGTTGGTTGAACTAAGGAGCTGACCATTGCGATATTCTTTTACGCATATTCCAACTACATACTGACCAAGTTGAGTAGGTGTACCGGTGAGTAATCCGGTTTCGGAGTTCAGTACAAAAGCCGGATCTGAATCAATAGGATAATCGAAAGAATATTGAGAGTAAAATGTAAGATTAGGATAGGGTGGAGCTCCGGGTGGATTAATGTAGTTTCCCGGAACGTTTGTCAGAAGCGGATTACAGAACTCATACACCAAAGAATCACCATCGATGTCGGTTGCACCATGATCGTAAAACAGTTGCTCATTCAAACATATAAATACAGGAGGGAAACTATTAAAGGAAGGATTTGAATTGCATATAGCTAAACCCGGATCGGGTATTTGCGTGATGATGGTCATTCCAATATCATCATTGCTAGCGCAGTTGTCGATACTTGTATTTCTACAGCAACGTTGATAAGCTAAATGCAAACCTCCTGCGGGTACGATTAATGTAACTGTTTCTTGATAGACACATTCTTCGACACATATGCCTGTAGGTGGATCTAAACAAGGGTCGCCCGTTTCCAATGGCAAATCAGTAATAACGGCTTGGGTCAATGGAATTTCCACATTTAAAATCAGATTACCGGAATCATCATAAATACCGACGGAAGCAGGATCGTCGAAACCACTTATACCGTTAATGCAATCGCGATATACTTTGAGCACAATGAGATATTGATTTCCGCCAAGACATTCGTAATGAATATCACCACCTACAATGTGGGTGGCATTCGCTTTGTATCCGGAGAAAAGTGAAAACAATACAAGAACACCGGAAAGGAAAGATAATCGCATGGTTTCTTAACGGTTTGGTTTCAGGTATAGGACAACCAAAGTTGCTCAAAAATTGCCTGACCGAAAAATACATATAAGAGAACTACCCTATGATAATTCGGTATAATTTAAGTCTTTACCAAAAGTCTCCGGCAGAGTGAATAAAGCAATTAGTGCTAAACCGATGCAAACAAGTCCTACGGTTAGTGCTGATCCAATAGTGCCGATACCGCCCGCTAATCCCACATAAGAGGCAATGATAGGTATATTGGCTCCTCTCACGAAATTCGGAACTGTAGTCGTAACAGTGGCCCGAATATTTGTGCCAAATTGCTCGGAAGCCATTGTAACGAAAAGTGCCCAGTATCCGGTGGCAGAACCCAATAAGAAGCAGAGGAAATAGAAAGTGGTGCTTGTCATTCCTCGACCAAAAAGGAAAATGATAACCAAGACTGTTGTTGCTATTAAGTAATAGAAGACAATCTTTTTTCTACTTCGAAAAACCTGACTTAAAATTCCACTGAGTAAATCGCCTACAGAAAGCCCTATGTATGCGTACATGATGGCATTGGGTATCGTTATTTTTTCACCGGTAACACCTAATTCCAAGGCAAACTTGTCTGCAAATTTCATAAGCACACCAATACAATACCAGACGGGCAAGCCAATTAAGATACATGCGAGGTAGCGGAAAAACCGCTTTTTATCATTAAACAAGATCAGGAAATTCCCTTTTGTGACTGTGCTTTTTTTCATTTCATCGAACATGCCACTTTCAAAAGTTCCCATTCGCATCAGCAGAAGAGCTAATCCCAAACCACCACCGATCAAATACATCATTTGCCAATTTGCCAATCCCCATGCCGACACGTCCGCATTTTTTAGCTGAGCTGCAGCAACAGCACCAAGAGCGCCCATCGTTACAATTACCATGGTTCCATAGCCTCTTTTTTCTTTATGCATGATTTCGGAAACGAGGGTTATAGCAGCACCTAATTCACCGGCTAATCCTAAGCCGGCAAAAAAGCGCACCACGATGTATTGATCTAGATTTACTACAAAAGCATTAGCAATGTTGGCTATAGAATACAATAGGATCGAGCCAAAAAGAATACTCTTACGACCTTTCAAATCGCCCAAAACACCCCACAAGATTCCGCCGGCAAGCATTCCACCCATCTGCCAGAGAAATAAAATGTAATCATATTTTTTAACTACTTCTTCGTCGAGAATACCAATACCTCTCAAACTGTCTTTGCTCACCATGTTGAACAATTGCAGATCGAAAATATCTACGAAGTAACCCATAGAAGCCACGGCCACAGTAAGCCAAATACGGAGCTGATTATTATTCATTCCGTCAAAAATAAGGACACGTTTGAGTTCGAAAATGACGAAATAGTTTTTTCAAAGGAATCTGATGCTTTCATGGAAATTTGATGTTACGTTGTTAATGTGCAACCAAAACTTGTTTAATTTAGTGACCTTAATTAACCAAAATGAAGCAGTCTTACTTGATTCTAGCCTTGCTAGTGTTATTTTCAAATTCGTATGCACAATGTCCTGAAGATGATTGTGGGCCTTTTGCACCATCGGCATATGTAATTTATACTCCTGAGTGTTATGGCGAGCAATACCAAGTGCAGGTAAACTCATCCAATATGGGATTGGTAGCAACAAATGCAGGTTGTTGCCCTGGTAATTACATTTGGACTCTGCCTGCGGGTGAATGGTGGTGGTATTTTTGTGGTACTTGTACAACATATTCTTACGAAACATATTGCTGTGGACCCAATGGTAATGAATGCTCTCAGCAATGCGGTTATTGTGATGTTACCCAAACACCTGTTTGCAATGGTCCTACGGTTTTCTTACCCGAAATCCCTTGTCAGCTCAATGCGATAGCAGAACGAACGCATCCTTCAACCAATACGTGCACCGATGGAGCGTTCACAGTTTCTGGATTTACAAATGCATGTAATGGTTATTACGTAACACTTTACTCAGATGATGGAAACTACATTAATTCTATACATTCTGCCAACAATGAGGATGTAACGTTCAGTAACCTGATGCAGGGGAACTACGATATTGTGGTGACAAGTTCTCCGGAAGGTTGCAGTGTAATCCTCGATGATTTGTTGCTTTATACTCCTGAATGCGTTTCACCTCTTGCAATCACTACAACTCCTGCAAGTGGCTATGGATGCCCTGATGGGACTTTGATTATTGAGGAAACCGACCAGAATTGCGACTGGCAACTATACACGTACCGTTTGGTTGACAACTACAATTTCTGGAATCCGTGGACCGGGAATTATGGAATAAATCAGAATGGTAATCAGGAAATGGTGTATGGAGGATTGTACCCGGGTACTTATGCCATTAACAGTATACGAACTGTCTATGACTACGATGGCAATTATCTTGAATGTTCAGTTTGGGACACGGTTGTAGTTGAACCTGGCACTTGTACACTCGATGGCTCCATTGTGAGTATTACACCTAACCTGAACTCATCGTGCAATGGGGGAGTGATAGAAATGATGGCAACTTCGAATACCTGTGATGGGTATCACATTGAAATAAAAACGGCTTTGGGCAATCATGTGCATACTGCGTACTATATTCCGAGTGGCCAAACCACGTCGTTCAACTATTTGTTACCGGGTGATTACGTGGTTCGTTTTTTTACTACAGATTGGTTTGGTATTCCTTCCTCGGTTTGTGAGGAGTTCATACCATTTACGGTGGAGGATTTGGGTTGTTTGAGCCCTTTGCATATTACAACAACTCCCGCAAGTGGCTATGGATGCCCTGATGGGACTTTGATTATTGAGGATACCGACCAGAATTGTGACTGGCAACTATACACGTACCGTGTGGTCGACAACTACAATTTTTGGAATCCCTGGACTGGGAATTACGCGATAAATCAGAACGGGAATCAGGAGATGGTGTATGGAGGATTGTACCCGGGTACTTATGCCATTAATAGTGTGAGAACTGTC
>JBILMS010000059.1:0-19421 GCA_044375415.1 Flavobacteriales bacterium | reverse complement strand
GTAATCGAAAAAGCTCCCTTTGCATTTCAAACTATCAACGGAATTATTCATGAAGTAACATGCAACTACGTTTTGCAAGGTCAACATGTACATTTTGAATTAGGGTTTTACAATCCCGATTATGCCGTGGTTATCGATCCGGAACTGGCTTTCTCTACCTACATCGGCTCACCTGCCAGCAACTTCGGGTTTACGGCTTGTGATGATAGCGAGAACAATTTGATTGCCGGTGCAGCCGTATTTCAACAAGGATATCCTGTTACCTCTGGAGCTTGGGAAAGTGATTTTAATACTGCCATCAACAACTACATGGATATTGCATTATCCAAATTTTCAAACGACGGCTCACAACTTCTCTATAGCACTTACCTCGGCGGAAGTGTGCAAGAAACACCCCATAGTGTGATAGCGGATAGCCAAGATAATTTCATATTGATGGGCGTAACGGGAAGCAACGATTTCCCCACCACTGCCGGATCCTATCAACCCAATTTTGTAGGTGGTCCTCCGCTTGTAATGTCCGGATTTTTTGTTAGCGGTCATCCCGATGGAACTGATTTTATAATTACTAAGTTCAATTCATCGGGTGCCATGGTCGCAAGTACTTATGTTGGTGGTAATGAAATTGACGGACTCAATTACGGAGATAAACTCTTTTATAATTATGGCGATGCTTTTCGCGGTGAAGTGAATGTAGATGAAAACGACAACGTCTTTGTCGCCTCTACCACTCGCGGCGATTTTCCGATGGCGGGAAACAGCCCTCAATCATCGTTTGGTGGCGGTGGCTTCGATGGTGTTGTGTTTAAATTAAACCCAAATCTCAGCAATCTTCTATGGAGTTCCTATTTTGGTGGAGCGGCAGATGACGCTTGTTACGCCATCGAATTCAGTGAAAGTGGAACAATCATTTTAGCCGGTGGTACAAGAAGCGGAAATTTTCCTCACTGCGATCTAGGTCATGACACGAGCCACAATGGAGATGTAGATGGATTCATTCTAAAACTGGACCCCTCCACCTTCAGTTTACAGAATGGAACATTTGTAGGGACAAACGGATATGATCAGGTCTATTTTATTCAAATTGATCAATCGAATAACATATACGCTTTTGGTCAGACGGATGGTGATATGCCCATTACGGCCGGTCTATACGGGCAAGCGAATAGCGGACAGTTTATTCGAAAGTACAATACAAGCCTCACTTCTCTTACTTGGAACACAACCGTTGGAACCGGAAGCGGAAACGTTGATATATCACCGACCGCATTTCTGGTAAGTGATTGCGAACAAATTTATATCAGTGGCTGGGGCGGTGAAACGAATGCGTATTGTCAAGTAGTCTATGACTGTTATGCCTCTCTTAGTACAACATTTGGTTTGCCCGTTTCGGCAGATGCTTCTCAACCGGATACCGATGGAAGCGATTTTTACTTATGTGTGCTTTCACCGAATGCTACTGAACTAGTGTATGCCACCTACATGGGTGGATCAACAAGCAATGAACACGTAGATGGAGGTACATCGCGCTTTAATAAAAATGGTTCGGTCTATCAAGCCGTCTGTGCCGGATGTCAGGCAAACAGCGATTGGCCTACTTCTCCGGGAGCATGGAGTGATACAAATGATAGCTTTGGTTGTAATCTTGCTGTATTTCGATTTAACCTAGGCACCGTTCAAGCTCAACTTCAAATTGATGGTCCACCACAGGTATGCGAAAGTCAAGCCGCCGTTTTTATAAACGAAAGCGTTGGAGCTAATACATTCATTTGGTATTTTGGTGATGATCAAACTAGCACCGAATTCGAACCGGAACATATTTACGATGAAGAAGGTTTTTATACCATCACTTTGATTGCAACAGATGATTTGGGTTGTTTACTTCCGGACACTACAAGTATTACAATCGAAGTTCTCCCGGGTGTTGATCCAAGCGCCGAACCTGTTGAACCTATCTGTGCTGGTCAACAAACACAACTGAATGCTACCGGTTCGAGCAATCTATTTTGGTTAGATGATCCAACGCTCGATGATCCAACTATTTCCAATCCATTTGTCAATCCTCAAGAGACTACAACCTATTACCTAATCGATTTCAACGAATGTGAAACGGATACGGTAGAAGTTGTCGTAGAAATATACGTTCCGGAATCTTCGGTCAGCGATCCGGAAACGATTTGTATTGGCGAAAGTGTTCAATTGGAGGCAAGTGGTGGAGTGACCTATTCTTGGGTTCCCGAAGAAACGGTAAACAATCCACTTATACCTAATCCTACTGTTACACCGGATGAAACAACAACTTACACGGTGAGCATCGTGACCTCCGAAGGTTGTGAAGTGTTTGAACAAGTTACCATTACAGTGGAGACAAATATTCCCGGAGGCACTGTTTATGAAGAAGTAAACATGTGTTTGGGAAACAGCGTGCAACTCAATGCTGTCAGTGGTTTTGAATGGTCATGGTCACCTACCGAAACATTGAGTAATCCCTTTGTTCAAAGTCCATTTGCCACTCCAACTGACACCACAACGTATTACGTTACCGTTACAAATTCTTGTGGTACCGGAACCGATGAGGTAACGGTGAATGTGGTTTATCCGGCAGTAAGCGCATACGGTGGTGGTACTATTTGTGCCGGTCAATTCGTAGGTGCTTGGGCTGAAGGTGCTGAGGAATATAATTGGCAACCTGCTGCTTACGCGTATCCACCAAATGCTGCGAGCACGATGCTCAGCCCTCCGGAGAGCATGGAGTTTACAGTGGTTGGTATTGACGAAAATGGTTGTGGTGCAGCCAATTCTGTGTGGGTATATGTACTACCTCTACCTCCTGTTAGCGCCGGACCTGATCAACACATCGACTATACAGATACCGGTCAGCTATTTGGAAATTCCTTTGGCCTGGAATATAATTGGTGGCCATCGGATGGTTTGACATGCACCGATTGTCCTTATCCGGTTGCAACACCTGAAAGCAGTTCGTGGTATTACCTCACGGTTACTGATCACAATGGTTGTTCAAATACCGATTCCGTTTGGGTTGAATTATATTTTCCGATTTATGTTCCAAATACCATCACTGCAAATGGCGATGGAATCAATGATTATTTCCGAGCTTATGGCGATAATATCAAAGGATTTCATTTACAAATTTTCGATCGTTGGGGATTTGAAGTATTTGAATCTTTCGACATCGAAGAAGCATGGGACGGCGGAATCAACGGCTACTACGTTCAGAACGACAGCTATGTATGGATCATTTCTTTCGATAGCATTGATCGAAGAAAAGAACTTGTGGGGCACGTGAATGTGGTGAGGTAGTTTCTTGCTTCTCGCGCGGGCATCTGCCCGTGCGGATACTTGGTAGGGCTTTTGCCCGAATGGTGAACGTAATTGATAGGTAAAGTTCACATTTAGTAATATCGGCAAATGCCGGGCAAGGGTAGGCAGATGCCTTGGCAAGTTTAGGCACGGGCAAATGCCCGCGCCAGGGAGCAAATGCCCGCGCCAGAGGGGACAGTTCAAAGAATCATTCCTTTACCGACCGAAATTGGATATAAAGGTTCTAGTTCTATGAGACCCTTTGTACCCATATAATCTTGGGCGCTACTATACTTCCATTGGTGCGGAAAATCTACAAATCCGGCTCTAACAGGATTCAGGTGCACATAATTCATCCTCTGCAATAACAAATCCTCATTACACATATGAACGGGATGATAGCCGTTCTGCCAGAATTGATGATTATTATTCATCGAATTATACTTACCTGCTCTATCCATCAAATAACTCATCCAATCCCTGCTTTCCATGGAATTGGACTTAATGCATTCATAAAGCGCTTTAGACGTATGTCTTTTAAAATCTCGCATTATAAATTCAATGGGTTTATCATCACTGTGTATGATCATATGAAGATGATTCGTCATAAGAACCCAACCATGAATTCGTAAACCCTTCGTTCGAATACAAAAATTCAAACTATCAATAATTATATCCCGGTATATGGGACGTGTAAAAACATCAATCCATCTGACTGTAGTGATAGTGACAAAGTAAATCCAGTCGGAATCGAATATCTTATACTTTTCGCTCATGTCTTTTTTTTGCGAAACTCTACACTAACAATTTGTTTGAATATTGAATTCAGATTTTTGGAAAAGTTTGTTTATTCGGGAAATAATTACTATAGCAAATGCCTTTGCAAGTATAGGCACGGGCAGATGCCCGCGCCAGATGGCAGATACACGCGCCCGGTGTAATAATTACTAAGGCAAATGCCTGCACAAGTATAGGCACGGGCAGATGCCCGCGCCAGATTCTCAAATCTTCACAAACTCCAATTGGAGACTCGTCGTCGGTGAACGTAAAGTGATGATGTACTTTCCTGAAGATAAGGACTGAGTGGAAATCGATTTTTGTTGATTCAATGTGCCTTTTAAAACGCGACTTCCTTTTGTATCTACGATTTCGAAATTCTCGAAATCTGAGGTACACTGAATTACTAGTTCATCCGAAACTGTGGTTGAAAGTAATTTGCATTCATCGGAAATAGGATCATTGATTTCGGTGTACAAAACAACTTCCGAAGTACAACTACATCCATTTTCATCCGTAATCAGAACGGAATATTCTCCGGCCATCAAATTTTCGATACAAATAGATGTACTTCCTGTGCTCCATTGGTAGCTGATCAAACCTGTACCACCATTGGACTCCGCGCAGGCCCATGCATCGTTTCCAAACGTTTCGTCCGAAGAAGATATAGAACAAGTTAATTCATAGGGATCTATTAACTCAAGGGTATACCACGATGGGCAACCCAGTGAATCGAGAACATACAAACTATATTCTCCAATAGCTATCGATTCAAAGGAAAGAGTGTCTGTCAAATCAAAGTAATTGCCCGGTCCAAATTGCTCTGTATCGGACCAACTTAAAAATGCCGTTGAGAAATTACCATTTGAAATTACTTCCACATAACCTTCCCCTCCGACACAAAGTGGATGATGGGGCACTATCTCTAATAACAAGGGTTCGTAGCACATAATTTCCAATGCATCAGAATGTGCACATCCAAAGGAATCATGGATAGTTACAATGTGCGGACCGCAAGAAATATTTTCGAATACATAGTTTTCCTGAGGTCCATCAAAAGTATAGAGTGTACTATCGATGAAGACCGAATAAGGCAAGGTACCTCCCGAAAAATTCATACCAATATTTCCAAGAGAATCTCCTGCACAATTCAATGAACCAACAACAGAAGAAGAGGCAAGAAAAGGCTCGGGCAAATCCTCCAGATCGAATATCGTAAACACGTCGGATGTGTCTCGACAACCTACACTGTCTATCATGGAAAGGTAATAGGAACCTGCACTTAGCTCATCCAAAACCAGATCGCCTTGCACCTGAGAATATTCTGCCAACCATTGATTCGTTTCTGCTTCATACAATTGGTAATCCACATATCCCATTCCGCCTTCGAAAAAAGTCAGACCCTCTTGCCCCTCGCACAAAAGCGGCAAAGAGCTGGATGTTGTCATAGGATAACTTATACACGGATTAGGCTGACAGAAATTAATAAAAGGTGGGTTATATGTTATAATATCTCCCGAAATACAATTATCTAAAATCTGCACACCGAATTTGCCACAAATCTCACCACAAGTAGTAATTTGGGCTATTAGTATTTTGTGATCATCCCCAGCCGGAATATTGGAAAGCGTAAAAAATGCATTGCTATCCATAAAAAAATTTCCTCCGTTAAAAACATCACAAATGTCTTCGTTATAAGTATTATCAAACAAGGTATCACAAGCCATTGGTAAATACACAACGGATTCAATACTATTCTCATCACAATAACTTCCAATAGTCACAAACGAATCATAATACATGGAGGGATAATTACCTCCAAAAAGACAAGTAGAAATATTAAAAAAACTTGATGCGAGTGGATGAGAAAATGTTCCGCAAGGTGCAATTAAACACATATCCATTGAATCAGATACACAATCTCCCTGCGTATCTCCTATAGGATCTCCACCAAAAACAGCATTTATACAATCTTCCGGATCTTCGAGAACGACATATACACGATACGTAATGTATCCGCTTAAATCAATTTCAACCAGCCCTCCACAACCTGGAATATTCTCATAATAAGGATTTTCATAATGCGGGATAATTTCAATACAATAGGGCGGATCAGCCAATTGAGAAAATCCTACGAGCGATATAAAACAAAACGACCATGAAAGAATAAAACCTTTCATGGCCGTTGTATAGTTGGTTTTGGCTTTCATTTATTGCTTCACAAAAGAGAGTGAGTAAACTCTCTCTGCAGTATGAAGACGGAGTGAATAAAATCCGGTTGCCAATTCGTTGATATTAATTCCATTTTCCGTTAATCGAATATTCTTTCTAACAACTCTACCTTCCATGTCGAGTATTTCAATTTCAGAAAATTCACTTGAAGTCAAGGATGTTTCAATGAACAAATAATCTTTTGCAGGATTCGGATAAATAGAGATTTGACCGGATTCGATTTCATGTACACTTACATTATACTCAACGGAAGCAGAAATTGTACATCCATTTTCATCCCACACTTGCACAGTGTAAATTCCGGGCTCCATATCCTCGATGCAATCGCTGGTCGAACCATCACTCCACTGATAACTATAACCGGGTGTACCTCCACTCGTAGAAGCACACGCATCATTTTCTGTAGTTTCGAGAACGCATTGCAATGCTTCGGGTTCAGTAATTTCAATTTCCATCGACTCCTGACATTCATGGTCGTCCTCAATTACGAGCAGATAGACCCCGGCGGGAAGGCCTGAAGCATCGAGCGTTACAGGGTTTTGATTTTCAGGATAAGTAGGGAAGTTGTCGGAAGGTATCCATGTTACTTTAAGGTTGCCGGTTCCACCCATTGCCTCTCCGGCAACAGAACCATCCATAGCACCGAAACACGACAAGTTTTGACGAGTTAAATCAATTTGAATTTCTGATGGACAAACCAATTCTGCAGATGCCGTAACTGAACAACCATGTGAGTCAGACAATTCAAACAAATGCATGCCACATGAAAGATTCTCCAAAAGTGATCCACACTGCACTTCAACCGCTATACCATCTTCATAGGTGTGCCAAAGGGTGTAAGGCATTTCTCCTCCGCTACACACAAGTTGAATACTGCCATCGCTTTCTCCCACACAGCTTATTTCATCTTGAATAATAGCTTGCAGCGAAAGTACTTCCGGAGCTTGTACCATAAAAACACTTGAAGTGTCGCGGCACCCAACACTGTCGATCATGCTCACATAATATTCACCTTCAGAAAGGGCATTCAAATTCAATTCGCCATTTACAAATTGTTGAACATCCACTATTTCATCGGTAGAAGCATTGTGAACATTGTAGTTTACATAACCATAACCACCTTCCTGAAAAACTATCTCTGTAGAATTACCATCACAAACATTATTGTTTACTGTGTGCGCCGTCATCGGGAAATTGTTGCATGGGTGGAGTTGACACATATTGATGTAGTCGCTATTATAAAATATTACATCACCCGGAGTTCCTTGATCTAATAGCTGAACACCAAAATTGAAACATAGATCGCCATTCGTCGTCATTCTAGCCACCAGAATCTTATGATCTTGTTCTGCGGCAATTCCATACTGATTGAATATCGCGTTACTATCAATTTTCAAGTTTCCTCCATCAAAATAATCGCAATCGTCATCTCCTGAAAATGTAAGGAAAGATTGATTCTCACATTCGGCAAGTAAAGGATTACTCAAAAAAGTTATATTAACGCCATCGGAATTATTGCACTCCTTATTTATTGTCAAAAATGAGTCCCACTGCAATGTTGGATAAACACTAAGAAAATCACAATTGATCTGATATCCAAAATTCGACCCTAGCACATGCTGGAAAAAACTACCGTTAGAGGTAATATTCAAGTCAAATGAATCTTCGACACAATTCCCACCATCCCCAAATGGATCCATTCCAAAAATTGCCTGAAGTTCATCCTCCGAATCCTGAAGAACCAAATAAATATCATATGTCACATAACCCGTCAAATCTATCGGACCACAAATTGGATCCGGTTCATTGTAGGTTCCATAATGTGGCGTCATTTCAATAGTAATGGGAACTTCTGCCAACTGACTATTTACTAATGTCGAAATGAAAAGAGAGACAAGAAATAAAAAGTAGAGTTTTGTCTTCATGGCCTTAAGTATTAGAGGTTGAATTTCAACCGGGTTAACGATCAAATCTACAGTTAATTCTGTAATAACCAAGGGTTTTGTCGTTTATTTTTAAATTTCCATTCATCATTTCCTGTTTCCTTTCACACCTAAATCTTCTCGAACAACAAAGTCTACATGAATCAGAGCAATTTTCTGGTACCTTGGCCTCACCAAATCAAACCTATATGATTCAGAAAAATCCCTTCTTGTTCTTTCTTGTGGCTATTTTCGCCGCCTCCTGTGCGGGAGATTCTAAGACATCAAGTACTCAACCTATGCAAGACACCCTTTCCGTAAAACCCCCAGTGGCAAAAAAAGAAGACCATTTCACCGAAATTCATGGTCAAAAATTGAACGATCCCTATTTCTGGATGCGCCTGAGCGATGCCCAGAAAGAACAAGGCGATTCGCTTCCGGAAACCAAAGCCGTTCGCGATTTTTTAAACGCGGAAAATGAATATACAAAGGCCGCCTTGGCTCATACCCAAGCTTTTCAAGATAAACTCTTCGAAGAAATGAAGGGAAGAATCAAAGAAGATGATCAGAGCGTGCCCTATAAAGACAATGGATATTGGTACTACACCCGATTCGAAAAAGGACAGGATTATGCCTACTACTGTCGCAAAAAAGACTCAATGGCATCCGGAACTGAAGAAATGCTCCTAGATGGTCCGGCGCGCGCCAAAGACAAAGATTATTGGGCTTTGGGTGGAATGAGTATTAGCGAAGACAATAAAATTCTCGCCTTTAGCGAAGACATAGTTAGTCGTAGACAATATACCATTCGCTTCCGCGACCTCACAACCAACAAAGAATTTTCAGAGACCATCACGAATACTACCGGTGGCATTACGTGGGCCAACGATAACAAAACTGTTTTCTACAGCAAACAAGACCCAACCAGTCTTCGCTCTTTCCAAGTGTGGAAACACAAATTAGGTACCGCTCAAAGTGCAGATAAACTCGTGTATCAAGAAGATGACGAAACCTTTAGCACTTTCGTGTATAAAACCAAAAGTGAGAAATACCTTATTATTGGAAGTAATCAAACGGTTTCGTCCGAATACCGCATTCTAGATGCGAATACGCCCGATGGAACCTGGACCATGTTTCAGCCTCGTGAACGTGATCACGAATACGGAATTGATCACTACAATGATAAATTCTATATCGTAACCAATTGGCAGGCTAAGAATTTCCGTCTTATGGAATGCCCATTAGATAAAACCACTAAAGAAAACTGGAAAGATGTTATTGCTCATCGCGATGATGTATTACTTGAAGGTATCGAGATTTTCAAAGACTACCTCGTTGTTGATGAAAGAAAAAATGGATTAAATCAATTGCGAGTAATCAATTGGTCTACGAAAGCCGAACACTATATGGAGTTCCAAGACCCTGCGTACACTGCATCTATAGGAACCAACCCGGACTTCAACACAGAGATCCTACGTTATGGATATTCCTCACTTGTTACTCCAAACAGTACCTACGATTATAACATGACCACCAAAGAACGAACCTTGTTGAAGCAGCAAGAAGTAGTTGGAGGATATGATGCAAACTTATATACGAGCGAACGATTTATGATCACAGCTCGCGACGGAGTAAAAGTTCCGGTATCTCTCGTTTACAAAAAAGGATTTGAGAAAAATGGCAAGGCCCCTCTGCTCCTCTATGCATACGGTTCGTATGGATCTTCTACTGATGCCTATTTCTCCACTACTCGATTATCACTTCTCGATCGTGGTTTTGTGTTTGCTATAGCGCATATTCGTGGAGGTTCCGAAATGGGCCGTAGCTGGTATGACGACGGAAAGATGTTCAAAAAAATGAACACCTTCAACGATTTTATAGATGCTGCAGATGCACTAGTAAAAGACAAATACACTTCTCCTGATCAACTATTTGCTATGGGCGGTAGCGCCGGAGGATTGTTGATGGGTGTAATAGTTAATCAACGTCCGGAGTTATGGCGTGGTGTTGTTGCAGCTGTTCCTTTTGTAGATGTGATCAATACCATGCTCGATGAAACTATTCCTCTAACAACGGGTGAATGGGATGAATGGGGAAATCCAAAAATCAAAGAACAGTTCGACTACATTATGCAGTACTCACCTTATGATAATGTAAAAGCTCAGAACTACCCGAACATGCTTGTAACAACAGGTTTTTGGGATAGTCAGGTGCAGTACTGGGAACCGGCTAAGTGGGTTGCCAAACTTCGTGAGTTGAAAACAGACAACAACAGACTCTACCTCCACACCAATATGGATTCCGGTCACGGCGGTCAAAGCGGACGATTCAGAGCATTGAAAGAATATGCCTTGGAATATGCTTTTATGTTGGATTTGGCGGGGATTAAAGAGTAGGGCTGGTAAGCCCCGAGGGGTATCAAGACACAGGAGGTATCAAGACACAGGGGGTATCAAGACACAGGGAGTATCAAGACACAGGGGGTATCAAGACACAGGGGTATCAAGATACAGGGGGTATCAAGACACAGGGGTATCAAGCCGCAGGGGATATCAAGCCACAGGGGATATCAAGCCACAGGGGATATCAAGCCACAAGGGATATCAAGCCACAGGGGATATCAAGCCACAAGGGATATCAAGCCACAGGGGATATCAAGCCACAAGGGCTTGATTTACGAATATATTTGCATTATGCGATACAATCTTATTTCGCGCGATTTTTACATCGGCGCACGTCAGCGATTTAGTAAGCAAATGAAAGGCGGACATCTCGCCGTTTTTTGTTCGAATGATATTATGCCAACAAGTGCAGATGGTAGCATGCCCTTTAAACAGGCGTCCGATATTTTCTACCTAAGTGGAGTTGATCAAGAAGAAACAATACTCGTGATCTTCCCGGATTCTCTTCATGGGCATCACAAAGAAATTCTGTTTGTACGTGAAACAAATGAGCACATTGCTATTTGGGAAGGTGCAAAATTGAACAAAGAACAAGCCCGTGAACAAACCGGTATTCAAACGGTGTATTGGCTTTCTGACTTCGAGAAAATTCTACGTGGTCTCTTGGCTGAAGCGACAGGTGTGTATTTAAATAGCAATGAGCATACACGCGCCTCTGTAGAAGTGGAAACACGCGAAATGCGTTTTTCAAAATGGTTTCGTGAACACTACGCACATTACTCCATCGAACGCGCTGCGCCTATCATGCACGGTCTTCGCGCAGTAAAACAAAAGGAGGAACTTGTTCAACTCCAAAAGGCGATGGATATCACACGTTCAGGTTTTGAACGTGTTTTGGGTTTCATTAAACCCGGAGTAATGGAATATGAAATCGAAGCGGAATACATTCACGAATTCATTCGTCAAGGTTCACGCGGATTTTCATATACCCCAATTATTGCAAGTGGTTTTAATGCTTGCGTACTGCACTATATTTCAAATGATGCGCGCTGCAACGATGGAGATGTAATTCTCATGGATGTTGGTGCCGAATACGGAAATTACGCCGCAGATATGACGCGATGTGTTCCTGTGAGTGGTCGTTTTACACCTCGTCAAAAAGATGTGTACAACGCCGTTCTTCGTGTCATGAAAGGCGCATCTGCCCTTCTTAAACCGGGAGTTCTGCTTCACGATTATCACAAGCAAGTAGGAGAACTCATGAGCAAAGAACTCGTTGATCTGAAGCTCATAACGATGGATGAAATTAAAAATGAAAATCCGGCTTGGCCTGCCTATAAGAAATATTTCATGCACGGCACTTCTCACTTTTTAGGATTAGACGTTCACGACGTAGGTCATTGGTCTAAACCCATTGAAGCCGGAAATGTATTTACAGTTGAACCCGGCATATACATTCGTGAAGAAAATTTAGGGATAAGACTCGAAAACAACATTCTAATTACTCAAAACGGATTCGTAGATATGTTCTCCGAATTTCCTTTGGAAGCCGATGATGTAGAGGGGTTGATGAGTAAATGATCGTTTTTATTACGTGCACTTCTGGAACCGGAACGTCATCTTGTGTCCCACGTATATAATCCAACCGTGAGCGTTGACAAAACCGTCGGAAAGCCTCACCCCTAGCCCCTCTCCAGAGGAGAGGGGAACGTTCACGTTCCATGAAAGGAGTAGTTTTCAAATAATATTTTTCTTTAATAAACGTGAACATTTCAGTTTGCAGAATCGGTCCCCTCTCCTCTGGAGAGGGCGGAGGGTGAGGCTTTCGGAGAAGAATGGTCTCCAAAAACTAAAAATATAGATAGTTCATGTTCAATCGAAATCCACGACTTGTCATTGTCAGCGAAACTTTAGGACGAAGGAGTAATGCGAGTCGAAGGGTGTTTCTCGAACTGTGCAACCTCATCGCGGTTGGTTTATCCGCTAGATTCCCTATCGCGTGATGCGGGTTAATCCCGCATTGCGCATAAGGACTATTTTGAACAGAAAGCGCCAAGGGATTCTCGTGCCCAAGCCACTCGAATCTGCGCGATAGAAATTGATTTGTCGCTGAAGAATAAGTTCACGCAGCCCTATCGCGTGATTCGGGTTAATCCCCGCATAGCGCATTAGAATTATTATGAATGGAATGCGCCAAGGGATTCTCGAATCTACGCGATAGAAATCGATTTGCCGCAGACCAATTCCTTCACGCAGCCCTATCGCGTGATTCGGGTTAATTTCTGAAGCACAGTAGCTCCTGTATTTTTGAATAAAAGATTTTCACTTCGACCTTTGCGGAAAACATTGCGTTGTGCAGGTTTTCCTTTGCGTAATGTCTTTTGTTCTTCTTCGGGCAATTGTTTTATTTGTTTGCATTCTTCCGAACAACAATTATCAAATTTTGCAGCACACTCCGGACATTGAATAAACAGAATGTGACACGACAAATTCAGACAATTAATATGATGATCGCAAGGGGCGCCACATTGGTGACATTGCGCGATAACGTCATCTGAAATGCGTTCAGATAGTCGTTCATCGAACACAAAATTCACACCTTTGAATTTGTTGTCTATGCCTTCCGCCTTTACATCGTTGACATACTTAATTATTCCGCCTTCCAACTGATGTACATTCTTAAACCCTTTCCATTTCAGATAAGCCGAAGCTTTCTCACATCGAATACCTCCCGTGCAGTACATCACAATATTTTGATCCTCCTGACCCTTCAACATATCCTCGACCATGTTGATCTCCTCTCGAAACGTATCTGCATCCGGTAAAACAGCGCCTTCAAAATGACCGACTTCACTTTCGTAGTGATTTCGCATATCGATGAGAATGGTCTCAGGTTTTGACACCAGATCATTAAACTCCTGTGCTTTTAAATGCACCCCGGTATTTCCCGGATTGAATGTCATGTCATCAATTCCGTCAGCGACAATTTTCTTTCTTAATTTGATCTTTAAGGCATAAAAAGCCTTCGGGTCGCTCTGCACAGCAATGTTCAAACGGATACCATTGAGAAATTCTATACCGTATAAATGCTCTTTAAACCTATCAAACATAGCTTCGGGAACAGAAATCTGCGCATTGATGCCCTCAGATGCGATGTAGGTTCGACCAAGCACTCCAAGTTTATCCCAATGGATGTATAGAAAATCGCGGAAATTGGAAGGATTCTCGATTGGATAATATGCATAAAACGAAACAGTTACCCGTGGAACAGGGTTTTTCGCAATGCGCTCCTTAAGAACCCTTCTGTCTATTTTATTGTGAAGTTTCATCGCTCGTACAATTGCATTTTATAGAGGAAGAAATCTGACAGAAGATTTCGGGGTTAAAAGTACCCTTAAAAGTCCATATTTCTACGACGAAAAAATGAGGTTCGTCATGCAATACGGCGTCCAAGTCTCCGTTTTTCTTGTCCGTCCCGCCGACAAAGCTTTGTAGATCCGAAAGGAATAACGATAAGTGGTGAATAAGTTTAACAGAATTTTGATAGGTGGAGAACGGAAAGTGAGGTAGATTTAAATCGTATTTGAAACCATTTTTGAACATGCTAGAATTCTGTAAAGAGGTACTCACCAAGGTGAGTTTTGATCAGATGCTGTTTAGAAAAGAACTGAAGAAAGCGATTCGCTGGTTGAAGCAGATGGAGTTGGTGCAGTTGAAGAACTGGTGCCTTGAACATTTCGGAAGTCAATACCGCGAAATCATTCTAAGTGAATTTCGACCCGCTCTGATGTGATGAGGAAAAAAATATGTCTAACCCTATGGCCCCTGAATAAGGGGCCTTTTTTTTGTTCTTTATTCGGTAATAAACTTTACATTTCTCTTCAAACCTTCATATCCGGTGCGCTGAATTGGCGAGTCTTTAAACCAATCATCAAACAACTCTTTTGTCATCTCAATCCACTGATCTTTTTTCATTTCAAGCATTCCTTCCTTCGCTATGAATCTGTTTTCATTATGTTTTTTTGAAAAACTATTCCAAGGACAAACGTCTTGACAAACATCACATCCAAATGCCCAATTTTGAAATGAGTCCTTATACGATGGAGGAATTGCATCTTTCAATTCGATCGTAAAATAACTGATACATTTTGATCCATCGACAAGGTATGGCTCTACAATGGCTTCTGTTGGACAAGCATCTATGCAAGCAGTGCACGTTCCACAATGATCTGTAACCTGACCATCAACTTCAATTTGCAAATCGAGAATAATTTCAGCTATGAAAAAAAAAGAACCTTCTCCCTTTCTTATGATGTTTGCGTTTTTTCCCATCCATCCCAATCCTCCTTTTTTTGCCCACGCTTTGTCCATGACCGGAGCTGAATCGACAAATACACGTCCATCAATCTCACCGTATTTTTCTCGAATGGCTTGAAGAAAAAGATGTAATTTATCCTTCACTACAAAATGATAATCCTCTCCAAAAGCGTACTTCGAAATTTTTGGTGCTGATAAATCTTCTTGTCGTTGATTCGTATAATAATTAAACAAAAGAGATATTACAGACTTCGCGCCGGGTAGCAATAATCGGGGATCTAACCTTTTATCGAAATGCCTTTCCATGTAGGACATTTGGCCTTGCATCCCCTGCTTGAGCCATTGATCGAGTTGGATCGCTTCTTCTTCAAGAAATTCTGCACGCGAAATTCCACAGAATGAAAATCCATGCTCTGCAGCCATTCTCTTTATTTCGCGAGAATCTATCACGCCAATTAAAACAGATGTCCTTGATTAGCTCCACGAATTCTGCCGAAATGTTTGTAAGCAATTTCAGTCAATTGTCGACCGCGTGGTGTGCGTGTAAGAAGTCCTTCTTGAATCAAAAAGGGCTCATATACTTCTTCGATGGTACCTGCATCCTCACTTACCGCTGTAGCAATAGTTGTTAAGCCAACTGGACCTCCCCCAAACTTATCGAGTATGGTAAGAAGTATTTTATTATCCATCTCATCCAATCCTTTCTGATCCACATTTAACGCATGGAGAGCAATTCGTGTGATTTGGATATCGATGGTTCCATCGCCTTGTATTTGTGCAAAGTCGCGAACTCGTCGCAATAGAGCATTTGCAATACGCGGTGTTCCTCTACTACGTCCCGCCACTTCGTAACTTGCTTCTTCCTGAATTGGAATCCCTAAAATGCCGGAGCTTCTTTCGACGATGCCCGTCAGGGTTTTTGTATCGTAATAAGACAAGCGCGAATTGATACCAAACCTTGCTCGTAGCGGAGCAGTAAGTAATCCCGATCGAGTGGTTGCTCCAACAAGTGTAAAAGGATTCAATTTGATTTGAACCGAACGCGCATTTGGACCCGTGTCGATCATGAGATCGATGCAATAATCTTCCATCGCGGAGTAAAGATATTCTTCGACAACCGGACTAAGACGATGGATCTCATCAATGAAAAGTACATCTCGAGGTTCTAAATTTGTAAGTAATCCCGCAAGATCTGCCGGTTTATCGAGTACCGGTCCGGAAGTGGTTTTAATACCTACTCCCATTTCCGCGGCGATAATATTTGCAAGAGTAGTTTTTCCCAATCCGGGAGGGCCATGTAATAAGACATGATCGAGGGCTTCACCCCGCCTAACAGCGGCTTTTACAAATACCTGTAAGTTGGACAAAACCTGCAATTGTCCTGTAAAATCGTCGAAGGATCTGGGGCGTAAAACCTTCTCCAGATCACGATCCGACGACATTTCTGCCTCATTTCTGATATCAAATTCTTCCATATCGTGGCTCAAATGTACTCCTCAACTGCGGGCAATTCGACATTCACTTTTAGCAGATTCATCGTTAATCTTGAAAACCTCATCTAACCAATAGACGCCTAGGAACTGAATATCATTCGGTTTAGAGTTCAGAAACCTCCATTTGTCTAATAGTACCTTATTTCTCGCACCTTATTCTAAAGCACCACGTATATATAGGCTATGGATTGCTTTCTACTGATTCGTAAGTCCTTACCAACACTTCTTCTGCTAAGCCTTTTCGGCCGGACGGTTGCTCAGTGTCCGCAAGTCTACGATTTTTATGGAGCAACTTCCGATAGTCCCTACTGGTACAGCTGTACCGGCAACAATTTCAGCTTTAACCTTCAATCTCCCAATAACTGGAATGGATATTCCATAGATTGGGGAGATGGAACGCCGAATACAACCGGCGCCTCTTGGACTAGCCCCATTGCTATCAATCACGTTTACACCGCTGTAGTCGACACTTTTGTGGTTACCATCACTGAAACTTCCTCCGGATGTGTGATACAGGGTGTTGTCGTTATGGAAGAAGCTACCAGCGCCAGTATTCAAATTCCGGTGGGAGGACTAACTCAAGCATGTGCGCCTCAATTGATGGAGTTCATCAATTCATCTACCAACGTTTCTGAAACCACCACATTCATTTGGGACTTTGGCGATGGAAGCCCTCAACTCAATTTTGACTATACCAACTGGAATCAAATGATTTCCCACATCTATGAAGTGGGTACAGTAGATTGTGAAACCGAAGTTTCACTGTATGGGGAAAACTATTGTAATACCGTTCAAGGCGGTGCTTCACAGGCCACATTTAATCCAATACGTATTTGGGATCTAGATGATGCAGCTATATCGGCAAGTGCAACTCTCTTGTGCTATCCTGATACTGCGGTTACCTTCATGAATACCACTGAACGTAATTGCTTGTTTCAAGGAAATATTTACCAGCGATATGAATACTGGAATTTCGGTGATTACTGGGGTGCCGGACAAGATAGCATTATAGATTGGACTCCTTGGCCACCTACTTTCCCTCATACGCTTCATTATCCGGGCATAGGATCTTACACGGTTCAATTACTCGACAGTAATTTTTGTGGTATCGATACTACTAGCATTACTATACAAATAGTACCACCACCCGGTGCAGGAATCAATGTGAATACAGATACCATCTGCGTTGGTCAATCAATTACCTTTTATCAGCAAGCAACGGGCAGCCCCAATTCATATTCATGGAATTTCGGAAATGGTTTTGGATGGATACCCACAGGGAGCGGCAATGTAACATTTGTTTATAACACACCGGGTACTTACACGGTGCAAAACGCCGTCGCCATTACAGGATCATCCTCCTCATGCAGTGATACGGCCTCTGTGCAGGTGGTCGTTTTACCCAGTCCCGTCGTCAATATTGTTCCCGATGTAACAGAGGGATGTGATGAACTCACAGTGAACTATACACAAAACTCCTCCAATGTTTTATCATGGGTCTGGACTTTCGATGTTGCACCATTTACGTACAACGGTCCAACACCACCCCCGATAATCTATACTAGTATTGGTGAACATGAGGTTGAATTAGATGTCATTGCACTAAACGGATGCCCCGGTAGCGATTCCGACGAAATAGAAGTATTTCAATCACCGGTAGCAGATTTTGGTGTAGCCAATCTATGTGAAGGAGAAACCGCTCAGCTCATCGATCAAAGTACGTTCATGGCTTCAGATACGATTATTCAATATGAATGGGATTTTGGAGACGGAGCTTCCAGCAATCTATCAAATCCTCTTTACCAATATAGCGGCACAGGATCATATACAATTGAGCTAATTGTTGAAACAGTACACTGCTCGGATACAACTCAAGGTGTTATTTCTGTTGAGCCTGCTCCGATACCAAACATTTCACTTGATATATCAAGTGGTTGTTCGCCTCTGCAAGTGCAGTTTTCGAATAATTCGAGCAATGCAGTGTCCTATCAATGGTCATTTGGGGATGGATCATTTTCCGGAACGATAGACCCGCTTCACGAATTCACCAATACTTCCTTATCGGATACAACGTACATAGTGGTAATGACAGCCATGAACGCATTTGGTTGTGGTTCTTCTGACACCTTGTATGTAACCGTTTTCGCTTCTGCAAATGCGGCATTCGACGACAATAACTTAGCACCGGGTTGCAGCTCTATTGCCGCTCAGTTCACCAATCTTTCGACGGGAGCTAGCAGCTACTTATGGAATTTCGGCGATAACACTGCTAGCACTGCTATTAGCCCATCGCATTTATACAATAATACTTCAGGGTTCGTTGTCAACTACTCTGTAAATCTCATTGCCTATAATATTAATGGCTGCAACGACACAACGTCTCAAAATGTATTGGTCTACCCTCTGCCCAATTTCAACTTTACACTGTTGCCGGATAGTGGTTGTGCACCCCTCTTGGTAAGTATGCCATTCATAACAGGTGCTCAAACTTTCAATTGGAATTTTGGGGATGGAACCTCTTCAACTTTGCCAAATCCGGTTCATCAATTTACAAATAATACAAACGATCCAATAAGTTATACGGTAACACTAATTGCTACCTCTCCCTTTGGATGTTCAGATACAACGAGTAGTTTCATTGTGGTGAATCCTTCACCGGTGGCTCAATTCGCAGCCGACGTTGTTCAAGGTTGTTCGCCTTTAGTTGTAAATCTTCAGAACTTGTCAATGGACAGCCAATTGTACAGTTGGGACTACGGTGATGGACAAACTTCCGAAACCGCAGATGAATTTCATACACACACTTTTGAAAATTTAAGTGGAGTAACTCAAGAATATGAAGTGGAACTAACCTCCTCAACGATAGATGGATGTTCCGATGCTTTTTCGCTAATAATTACTGTGTACCCCGAAGTGCTTTCCGACTTCGCTATGCCTGATGACGCTTGCACTCCCGC
>JBILMS010000058.1:0-19525 GCA_044375415.1 Flavobacteriales bacterium | reverse complement strand
GCGTCCACCACAATCATCATACGCTCTTTTGAAGAATTAGGGGTAAAATCGCAACAGTTTGCCGGATTGGTTACAGGGATTCTTATCATTGAAGATCTTGTAGCGGTTGTGTTAATGGTGGTTTTATGTACTGTATCAGTTAGTATGTCTTTTCAAGGAATGGATATGGTCTATTCGATACTCAAACTGATTTTTTTCCTTGTCTTGTGGTTTGTCTCCGGCATCTACTTTGTACCCACATTATTTCGAATTACCAAAAAGCATTTATCGGAAGAGATGTTGCTTATCATCTCGGTAGCACTTTGTTTGATGATGGTTCTTTTGGCTTATCAGGCGGGCTTTTCACCGGCTCTTGGCGCATTTATCATGGGTTCCATTTTAGCCGAAACAAAAAAAGCGGAGAAAATCGAACACGTTATTTCTCCTTTAAAAAATGTATTTGGCGCAGTCTTTTTTGTTTCAGTTGGAATGCTCATCGATGTGAAGATGATGGGTGAACATGCACTTACCATTTTACTCGGAACGTGTATACTTCTTTTTGCTAAACCGCTTTATGTAATAGGTGGTGCATTGATCACCGGTCAACCCTTAAAAACATCGGTACAAGCCGGAATGAGCCTTTCACAGATAGGAGAGTTCTCCTTTATTATCGCTTCATTAGGACTATCACTAAATGTAGTTAGTGCACATTTATATCCTATTGCCGTCGCGATCTCAGTTGTAACAACGTTCACAACACCTTTCATGATTCGCTTGTCATCGCCCTTCCATAATTTTTTGGAAAAGAGAATGCCAACCAAATGGAAAAGCGCTCTCATCCTCTATGGGTCCGGCACACAGAAGGCAGCAGAAGTGAAAGCTTGGCGCACATATGTAAGAGCGAGCGCCGTTAATGTGGTCATATTTTCAGTCGTTGTTGTATCAATTATTTTGTTAAGTCGTCACTTTTTAGGATTTACGATTTTTGGAACTGAATGGAGTCAACTCCTCACAATGATTATTACATTGATCTTGCTTTCACCCTTTTTGTGGGCATTATCCTTTCGCGGAGTCAAGTCGATATATGTTATGAATGTAAAACAAGGATTTATCGAACATGGTCCGGTGCACGTGATTCATTTAGTTCGAATGGGACTTTCGATTTTTCTGATTGGATTTTTGTTTAACACCTTTTATTCACCTGTCGCAGCATTTATGGGAGTGACTATCACGGCGACTTTACTTTATTTTTTAAGAGGGAAAATTAAAAAATACTACGAAAGAATTGAGCGCCGTTTCATGACCAACCTACATGCCCGTGACAACGAAAAAAACAAGTTGAACATGCTGGCGCCCTGGGATTCGCACATTGCCTCGTTTGAGATGGATCCTGCTTATTCGTTTATTGGTCAGCAGTTGTTTGAGATGAAATTACGCGAACGATTTGGAATAAATGTAGCGGTTATAAAACGCGGTGAGCGAATTATCAATGTTCCCAATCGCACTGAGCGTCTGTTTCCCGGCGATGAAGTATCATTAATTGGTACTGATATACAACTTACCCGATTCCGCGAGTTCATCGAAAACGATATAAAAAACTTCGAAGTATCTGCGGATTCCAAGGTCGTTGCTCTACACCATGTAACCATAGATCACGGTTCCTTTTTAGTTGGCAAAACCATTCGCACATCAGGCGTCCGCGAGCTCACCAAAGGTCTCATCGTCGGCGTCGAACGTCGCGGCGAACGCATCCTCAATCCCGAATCCGATTTTGTAATTCGAGCCAACGATACCTTGTGGATGGTTGGGGATGAAAAAAGGATTTTGGTGCTAGGAAGAATGTAGAATGGAAAATGGAAAATTAAAAATGGAAAATGTAATGCTTCGAAATAAGTATTGACTTCCCTGCATTTTTAAAGCACGCATATCCAACTGGAAATCTTCCCATCCAAAAGCTCCAAAGGCGCGAAATCTTACTACAAGCTCCAGAGGAGCGACACCTTACTGCGAAATGATCTTGAAGAACAGTATCTCCATCCAAAAAGCTCCAGAGGAGCGACACCTTACTACTACGAAATGATCTTGGCGAACGAAATCTCCATTCAAGCTCCAGAGGAGCGACACCTTACTACGAAATGATCTTGATATTCGGATTTTAAATTCTGGAAGCTCCAGAGGAGCGACATCTTTCTCCGCAAGCATCTTGATGCCGATTTAATCTTTTCTTTTCCCTTATTCTAATGATATATGAAATTGCAAAGCAATTTCGCTTCCTGCTATGCAGGAAGTCGGGAAAAGATATCTCCCCTCTGGGGCTTTTAGAATGTGAAATTGATAAAGGTTTTGGGTAGTAAGGTGTCGCTCCTACGGAGCTTGGAAGAAGAAAGAGCGAGAAACAGAGTGAGAACCCTTCGGCAAGCTCAGGGACCATGAAGAAAAAACAGAGTGAAAATGTGATCGAGGCTTCGCTCTCGCTCTCATTTTCACTCTGTTTTTGTACCCGGAGTGGGAATCGAACCCACACGCCCGAAGACACACGATTTTGAGTCGTGCGCGTCTACCAGTTCCGCCATCCAGGCATTTATAAGATCAAAAAAACCGAAGCCGATGCTAAGGGGACGCGAAAGTAATACGATTGATGGGATTTTACGATTTCAAGAGGCAAAATTTGTAGCTTTTACCTGCATCATACCCCAAAACAGCCGCTCCAAAAGGGTTTTGAGAGCTAAGACCGGGTGCAAGCAGTGTTGCCACCTCTTTATTGGCAACCAGCGCTTTGCGGGTAAGTTGGCCATCGGAACTAACTGATACTACAGCTGTTATGCTGTTTTTACTCTGATTCCAGCCCATCGCTTCTCCTTGGGGTATACTCTTTAATCTATCGATATTCGACTCTTCATCATTAAAAATTAAATGAAGTGTTGTATGATCGTAATAGTAATTGTAGGAGCAATTTCCTCCATCACTCGATGTGTACTGCTGTTTGGGAACCTTCGAACACCATTTTATTCGCCCACTTCCCTCGAGCATAGAGACAATTATATCGTCGTAATGATGAATGTATTCCACGATCTGACGGCCGGTGGTTGGATCAAATCGGCTGTTTTCCTCCAAAAAATACTGCTCTCCCACGACGAGGGTGCTTCCATCCGGTCTTGGGAAAATGTAATCGAGGTAAAAATCCTTTAGAGAAGGTGATTTACCTCCATCGATCGCACCGGCGAAACGAGCCACAAAATCGGCGGGGAATGGCATAAAAGACGCGGTTTTAATTCCTTTTCCCCCCGCATTTAACTCAAACTGAAAGGTGCCTGCTGCACTAAACTCGTAGTTGTTGCCATAATAGCCCGCAATGACTAGACTGCCATCCTCACGCAACGCGAAATTCGCAGCTACTACTTGTTTGTCCTTCAAACTAACATCATATTCCTTCACCTTATTATCTACGTTATTGTAGTGAAACAACACATAACGAGCACCCTGAGCAAGGGGTGGACCGCCCGCCAACGTTTTCTTTTCGGGAGCTCTTCCGCTCATCATAAAGAGATTTCCTTCATCGTCGATGATGTAGTTATGTATTTGAACCACATCTTGCGAATAAGGCAATACAAGATCTTTTTCCCACATCAATTCGAGATCCGGACTATAGAGTTTAAACGATACGTTCTCCGAAGCTTTTCGCTCATAAGGCGGATCAAAAAACAACAAAAAACGAGAGCTGTCGGGAGAAAGTCGAATATCAAAAGAAGGTTTTCCGGCGCGATCATCAGCAGTCATGTAGTGCACCAATACCGGTTTTGAAAGAATCTCTCCTTTAATATTTAACATGGTAGCAAAGGCTTGAATCTGGCCGTTCGACTTACTAAAAGCCGTTGAAAAAAGAAGAAACCCTGATTTCATATAGATCATCTTTTCAAATCGAGGATTTTCATTTCCTTCGGTTACCAAAGAGATCCGCTGACGCCAACGCTCCTTCATGTCGGCACGACCATAACATACCAAATTAACCGAAGGAACTTTATCTTGATCGTATTCGGTTACATAAAAGTTCTGTGCATCGGCACCGGTCACACGAAGATCGGTGACGGTTTTGGCCGTTTTGAGCAGTTCCGTGAAGGCCACAGTGGATTGAGCCCATAGTCCGGAAGAGCAATAAGAGCAAAACAACAACAACGCAATTTTCAGCGATTGTATACGCATAAGGTTTCAGTATAAAGGCCGTTATCCGTGCGGACCTTCACAACATAAATCCCGGTGGGAACAGTAGGAAGGGGCACTTCGAACGGGCGTTCGCACCCCCTAGGCAAATACCTTTCCAAAATGATTTTTCCGCTCATTTCGGTCAAATAAATAACTGCTTCCGAGGTGCTTTCGTTGGGTAAATCTACCCACAGAGACCCTGCAACTACATCGTAACGTATTGAAATATAAGCATTGGATTGTTCAATTAACCCGATTATAAGGGGTTCGGTTACAGTATGATATTGATTAATCATAGGCTGGACAAGGCTTTGATAATGATTTCCGGGCCAACGAATCTGTACACTGTCCACCTCAGAAATTTCACCTAATCCAACTAAAATATTCTTACTGTGTTGACTACAATGTGTATCTCCCCCTCCTGATAACTCCCTGAGAAAAACTCTTCCTCCGGCATACACATATATCTGTGCACCGATAGCATCGACACTTGCCTGTGTTCCGCTGAGTTCAAAGGCAATCCAATTTTGACTTGCACTGATATTGTGATATAACAAAAAATGTTCTTCGGTGCCTTGAAAGACGTCATTCTGAATATTAACTACCGCCAAATCCGCCAATCCATCTCTATCAAAATCGCCTAAAGCCATTCCCCGGGAGATGTTTGTATCAGCCAGACCAGCCAGAGCCGAAACGTCTTCAAAATTGCCAAGTCCATTCTGCCGATATAATTTATTCGGATCAAAAGGTTCGTTGGACAACATATCTATTGTAGGCATGTGACCATTGGCGACAAAGAGATCTAAATACGAATCGTTGTCTGCATCAAAAAATGCCGTGCCCCAGCTTGTATGTAATAATCCATCGGTTTCATCATTTTGAATTCCATAATCCGCAGCGACTTCTTCAAATAAATTGTCATCTTGCCGAAGCAGTGGATTGTATCCCATGTTGGTAATGTAATAATCAAGATCGAGGTCTTCGTCGTAATCACCAATTGCCAAGCCCATTGAATACCTCGCTTGATCGGCATTTGTTTCCGGACCAACGTCAGTAAACACGGCTAGAGGATATTCGTTTCTATATAGTTTATTCGGCACAATAAACTCCCCGAAATCGTTGGCCAACATCAAATCGGTATCACCATCCGAATCATAATCCGTAGCCGCAACAGCAAGAGTGCATCCATCATTCGCTATTCCGTATGCGCCCGTCACATCTGTGAACGTGCCATTTTGATTGTTGATGTATAAAATGTCATCGAAACATGTATGATCAAATCCGACCACTTCTCCATCTTCCAAAATAAAACCTGAAGTCTCGACGTAATTACCTACATAGAGATCTAAAAAACCATCGAGATTTACATCGAGCATAGTAGCAGACATACTGAAAACCGCAGCAGTTAAACCTGAAGCCGCAGCAACTTCGGTGAATACCGCATTGCCATTATTTACAAATAAAAGGTTTGGTGCATATTCTCCATTGTCTACGAATTTCCATGTATAAACGAAAAGATCTTGGTCGCCATCATTGTCAATGTCACCACTTACAGCACCGATTGTATTGTAATTTTCGGTGAGAGTAATACCCGCGACATCCGAAACATCTGTAAATGTCAGATCCCCATTATTCAAATACAATTTGTCGGCACGATTACATCCGGTGATGTAGAGATCATCCCAATTATCTCCATTAAAATCGGCGATTACTACACCACCACCCATAAATCCGGAAGCGAGTGGTAATTGATCTATTCCGGCTTGTGCCGAAATTTCGTCAAAGGTTTGAGCATGGAGACAAAGTGAAAAAGTGCCACAAACTAAACCTGTAAAAGCTCGGTGTAAATTTGTTTTCATAAGTCCAATTGAGATTCAAATGTATTGCTAAATCCAAGAACGTGGAACGGGTGCGACCAAAATGGTCTTCACAACATTCCATAATAAATTCTAAAAAATAAACATTACAAACCTAGACAAGCCTCGTCCAATTATCTTCGCCCTTCAACACGAAACCAAAACCCTATGAAAAAGTATCTATCATTTTTCGCAATCGCAGCTTTGTTTTTATACTCATGCGGGGATAAGCAAGGAATTAAAACCACAACAAAGGAACCCAAAAAGTATACAGCAGAACAGCTCTATACCAATCTATCGGTGGGGGCCACATCTTTTAACTCCGACGAATCGAAAGTACTGGTACAAAACAATTCCACGGGAATATTTAATGTCTATGAAATTACTATCGCCGACACAAGTAGCAAAGCAGTTACTTCGTCTGCTACGGATTCCTATTTTGCCGTAGATTATTTACCGGGTACCGATAAAGTAATCTATGAAGCAGATTCAGGTGGAAATGAAAATTCACATTTATACCTCCTCGATAAAAATGACGGCTCTGTGAAAGATCTTACACCATGGGCAAACAGCTCAAATAATTTTGGCGGATGGAGCGCAGATAAAAAAGCCATGTATGTTATGAGTAATAAACGCAACGTTCAATTTTTCGATTTGTGGAAAATGGATGTAGCAACACTCCAAACGGAGATACTATATCAAAATGATGAAGGAATGGAAGTAAATGGCGTAAGCGACAGCGAACGTTACCTCGCGCTCAATAAAAGTATTACCACTGATAAAAATGAACTCTATCTGTTTGATCGTACAACAAAAACCACCAAAAAGATAAGCAACGATTCGGAGTCAAAGTGGAACGTAACTGCATTTGAGAAAAACGACAGCATTATGTATTACACTACAAACGACGGCGGGGAATTCAGTTATTTAGTGAAATACAACATCAATTCCGGTGCATCTGAAAAGGTATTTGAAGATAAGTGGGATGTGATGGGAATGGATTTAGGTGAAACCGAAAAGTACCATACCATTTTTGTAAATGAAGATGGAAAAAACAAAGTTCTCCTTTTTGATCATGCTTCAAACAAGCAAATAGATTTTCCGGTAATTGCCGATGGCGATGTTTCCAATGTGATTATTTCTAACAGTGAAAAAAACCTCTTGCTTACCATTGCCAGCAGTACAAGTCCACAAAACTTGTACGTCTATAATATCGAGAAAAAAGAACTAAAGCAGTTAACGAATACACTAAACAAAGACATTGATCGGAACGACTTGGTGACCGCAGAAGTAGTTCGCTTCAAATCGTTCGATGGATTGGAAATACCTGCTATTTATTACAAACCGCTTAATGCAAGCAAAGACAATAAAGTACCTGCAATTTTGTCTATTCACGGTGGTCCGGGTGGTCAAAGCCGAGTTGGCTTTAACACCTCTATCCAACACCTTGTAAACAATGGATATGCCGTTCTTCAGGTGAATAATCGCGGTAGCAGCGGCTATGGCAAATCGTTTTACAAAATGGACAATCAAGACCATAGCAATGGCGACTTGAAAGACTGTATCTACGGTAAAAAATGGCTTCAAGAACAAGATTACATAGATACTTCTGCCATTGGAATTATGGGGGGTAGTTATGGAGGTTGTATGACCTTGGCTGCACTCGCCTTCTATCCCGAAGAATTCAAAGTGGGGGTAGATTTATTTGGAGTAGCAAATTGGATCAGAACTCTGAGAAGCATACCGCCTTATTGGGAATCTTTCCGTGCTGCCTTGTATGAAGAGATGGGAGATCCGAATACAGCGGACAGCGTAAGATTGAAAAACATTTCTCCCCTTTACAACTACGAAAAAATAAACAAACCACTTCTGGTTTTCCAAGGAGCGAACGACGTGCGTGTCTTGCCCGTAGAAAGTGATGAAATAGTTGAAGGAGTAAAGAAAAACGGCGTTCCTGTTGAATATGTGGTTTATCCTGATGAAGGACATGGATTCGTGAAAAAAGAAAATCAGATCACCACGGCTAATAAAACACTTGAGTTTTTGGATAAATACCTTAGATCCAAAAAATAAGGTAGGCTTCATACACCATATTTCAACACAAGTATTCATCTTTAGCCCACGAATAGATAACCAGATGGCCTCACCCTCCGCCCTCTCCAGAGGAGAGGGCACCGATTCTGCAAACTGAAAAGTTGACGTTTCTTAAAAAATAATTATAGAAAAACACTCTTTTCCTTTAACGTGAACATCCCCCTCTCCTCGTCCTCCAGAGTTTATCGAAGGATGAAGAGGGGTTAGGGCTGAGGCCTTCGGAGAGTAATTTTTTTAGTAAAAGGAAAAATCCAGCTAGGTTTTCTTCATCCAAAACGCCAAATTGTCTCTGACAGATAAAAAATTAAGATGAACATTGATATATCAACGGAAAGACTTCGTATTCGTACAATCCGAATTTCCGATGCTTTATTTATGGTTTCATTGCTCAACAGTCCCGGGTGGTTGACGTTTATAGGCGATAAAAAAACCCGAACCATTGCCGAATGTGAGAAGTATATTGAGTCTGTGATCACGAACGAGGAAATTATATACTCCATTGCTTATTTGCACGACAACACTCCCATAGGTGCGATTACTTTAGTAAAAAAAGACTATTTACCGGAACATGACTTGGGTTTTGCATTTTTAGACAAGTATCAAGGAAAGGGTTATGCGTTTGAGGCATCCCAGGCTGTCTTGTCATGTGAATGGGTAAAATCAATGCCGTTCATATCGGCCGTAGTTTTAAAAGAGAACAACCTGTCTATAAAACTTCTTCAAGGTTTGGGCTTCACTTTCCAAGAACTACTTCATCAAAATAAAGAAGATCTTTGTTGGTACAGGTGGCAGAATCAAACTCGCGTTTGATAGTTTTTAATTGCTTAAATAACGTGGATTAGCCGTTATACATCGTGGTTTTATCCAAACAATCTAACACCTACTCATGATATATAGATCCCTTTTGTACCATTTTACTTCATTTTAAACGCATGACACAACTAAGCGTATAAGCCAAGTGGAGTCTATTTCACGAACTTATAATCCCAAAACAGGAATCGTCTAGGTTCCGGAGATTATTTCCTCTTATTCGTTATTCACAACCATTAGAACAAAAGTCGTGTTTGCACGGTTTAGGTTATTGCGTTGAGAGACCATCTTTGCATCGCATCAAAGCAAATAACATATGGCGAAAAAAGCAGCGAAAAAAGCGGCAAGTCCGAAGTCGAAAGTGAAAAGTGTAACGACGGACAAGTCGATAAAATTTCTAGAAAATTACCTAAACAATGCCTCACCCACCGGATTCGAAGTTTCCGGGCAGCGAATGTGGTTGGATTATGTAAAACCATATGTGGATGATTATTTCATCGATACATATGGCACTGCAGTTGCGGTGATCAATCCACAGGCAAAATACAAAGTAGTGATCGAAGCACATGCCGATGAAATTTCGTGGTTTGTGCATTACATCACCAACGATGGTTTTATTTATCTACGACGGAATGGCGGAAGCGATCACATCATTGCACCATCGAAACGCGTTAACATCCATACCGACAACGGCATTGTAAAAGGAATCTTTGGTTGGCCCGCGATTCACACGCGCACGTCAGAAAAAGAAGAAACACCTAGTTTAAAGAACATATTTCTGGATCTGGGTTGTTCATCGAAAGCGGAAGTTGAAAAACTTGGAGTTCATGTCGGCTGTGTAGCCACTTTCGAAGATGAGTTCATCATTCTAAACAATGACTACTACGTTGGGCGCGCACTGGACAACCGCGTGGGCGGATTTATGATAGCCGAAGTCGCTCGTCTGCTAAAGGAGAACAAGAAAAAACTTCCTTTTGGATTGTACATTACTAATTCAGTACAAGAGGAAATTGGGTTACGAGGAGCTGAAATGATTGCCCACCGTATCCAACCTGATGTGGCTATTATTACAGATGTTTGTCATGATACTCAGTCTCCAATGATGAACAAAATCGTGAATGGTGATCTGGCATGTGGAAAAGGGCCGGTACTCAGTTATGGCCCAGCGGTTCAAAATAATTTGTTGAAACACATTATTGACGCCGCTAATAAGAATAAAATCAATTTTCAACGCCAGGCCGCTTCGCGCAGCACCGGAACAGACACCGATGCATTTGCCTATAGTAATTCGGGAGTGGCAAGTGCGCTCATCTCGTTGCCACTTCGATATATGCACACCACGGTGGAAATGGTTCATAAAAATGACGTGGATGCTGTCATTCGGCTAATCTACGAATCTGTGTTATCGTTAAAGTCGGGACAGGATTTTAGATACATGAAATAATTCCGGATTACCATATAGAAATTTCCTCCGAGGAATTTCATATCACACGGCAGAATAATTTTAAGGAAACCTCTAAGCAAAAAAAACCCTGAGTAATCAGGGTTTTTTTTGGTTAAGTTAGGGGACAGGCAAATAACCGCACCGAGGTCTCTACCTGTATAAAATGAATTCAAAAAGATTTTTCAGTTTAAGTGCAGAAGTACACAGCCTATAAGCATCCTTCCTTTTACTACATCCTTTGAATTCAGCGCAAAAATGGCTTTACCTCATGGGTAAAACTCTCATACTTTCATATGATTTTCAATTTGAAACTCCTAATTATCAGGGTTATCAGGATTTTAACTTTCTTGAACGAACGTTCATTTATTTAATTGCTTCATCTTTGCGGGGTAATGAGACCCCGCGACGAGCATAAACTACTGATACTGAAAGAAAAGGCCATCGAAATGATGGTAAGAGATGGTTTTGAGGGACTTAGCATGCATAAACTCGCGAAAGCAGCGGACATTTCACCTGCTACCATTTATATTCACTATACCGGTAGAGAGGAAATGGTAGACTCGATTCATGCAGAATTAATGGATCTGTTTTCTAAGGTTGTACTCAACAACTTTACTCCGAATCTAGATCTAACAACCGGACTTTGGATTCAGTGGAAAAACAGAATGGAATTTGCCAGAACTTTTCCTTTGTACTTCAATTTTCTTCAGCAATTCCGCACATCTACCATGATTCGTTGTGATCAATCGGAGTTCAAACACAACATGAAGAGCTTTCTGCGAAATGCAATTGATCGAGGAGAAATAACTGAGATGCCTCCCGAAGTATTTTGGTCTCTTGCCTATGGTCCCTTGTATGCGCTGCTTGATTTTCATTTCAAGAAAAAGTCCATTTCACTCCAACCTTTTGCGTTAACCGATGAAATAGTAAAAACTGTATTTGATCGGGTCATTATTTCCTTGAACAATACCACTTTATGAAATCAATCGATCAAGCCGACACAAAAAGTACATTTACCCGATATCAAGTATTCGTAATTGCCCTATTGGCGATCCTGCAATTCACGATTATCCTGGATTTCATGGTGTTGTCGCCGTTAGGAACTATCCTGATGGATGAGCTCTCGCTTACTCCCTCACGGTTTGGAATTGTAGTTTCCGCATATGCATTTAGCGCCGGTATTTCCGGATTATTAGCAGCAGGTTTTGCCGACCGTTTTGATAGGAAAAAAATTCTTTTGTTTTTCTACACCGGGTTTTTATTCGGCACCTTTTTCTGTGCCATGGCTCCCACCTTTGAATTACTTCTCATAGCCCGTATTGTAACAGGAATTTTCGGAGGAGTAATTGGTTCTATTGGCTTTGCCATCATCACAGACCTATTTCCCATGGAAAAGCGCGGCCGTGTTATGGGATTTGTACAGATGGCCTTCTCGGCGAGTCAGATTTTAGGGCTGCCAATCGGATTATACTTGGCCACTAAATTCGGTTGGCATAGTCCCTTCTGGATGATTGCATTTTTCGGAGTGGCGGTAGGGGTAATCATCTACTTATACCTTAAGCCCATTGACACTCATTTGCAAGTTAAATCGGAGGCAAGTGCCTTTACCCATCTTTGGAAAACCCTTTCGAAACGAGACTATATCCGAGGCTTTTTAGCCACGGTCCTCCTGGCCACTGGAGGATGGATGCTCATGCCGTTTGGAAGCAGATTTACAACAAATAACCTTGGAATTGATGTAGACGATTTGCCAATGATCTATCTTATTACAGGGGTTTCGTCCATTATTGCAGGCCCCCTCATTGGGAAATTAAGCGATGTATCCGGCAAGTTCAATATGTTTCTATTTGGTTCTATTCTTAGTATCGTAATGGTGGCAGTATACACGCCTCTGGGAATAACGCCCTTGTGGTTGGTGATACTCCTCAATGTAATTTTGTTTGTGGGGATTTTGGCCCGAATAATTACATCTAGTGCTATGCTCACCGCGGTGCCTTTACCCCAAGATCGAGGGGCCTTTATGAGTATAAACTCATCTATTCAACAACTATCCGGAGGTGTTGCCTCTACAGTCGCCGGTATGATTGTAATACCCGATGAAAACGACAAGTTGCTTCACTACGAAGTCCTAGGATATGTAGTAATTGGCTCCATTCTTGTCGCTCTTTGGATGATGCATCTTTTAAATAGACATATACAACGAACCCAACAAGTTCCGTCTATTCCGAGCTAACTCTTGCGGTTTAATACTTATAAAAAATGAGTACTGACCGCATTTTGTATATTAGCAAAATAATTATTTCCCCTTTTTCCTTCACGTTTCAAAAAAAAGATGTATTTTTGTTGATATATCAATTAAACTCAATTTCATGGAACTATTAGACGACGTAATCTTTTATCACATCGACAAGACAATTCGCACTTATCGCCAGTACGCACAACATCAAATCCGTCAGGCCGGCTTCAGCATCACGGTGGATCAATGGTTAATACTAAGTTTGATTAAAGAAAATCCGGACATCTCTCAACGAGAACTAGCCGATGGTGTATTTAAAGATGGCGCTTCGATCAATAGAATACTTGATTTGTTAGTTCAATCGGGTTATGTGAAGAAAAAAATACATACCACCGATCTTCGTAAATATTCTTTGCTCCTCACCGCATCCGGTTTAAAAAACCTCAATGGCGTTGCTCCCATCGTGGCCAAAAACCGCAAGCAAGCATTAAAAGGTATCGATCCGAAGAAATTAAAGAATATGAAAAAAACACTACAGACGATCACAAAAAACTGTGTGAAAATAGCAGAATAATATAATCATCCGTCATCACCACTTATGAAACTTCATCGCACGACGAAACTAATTCGCACGACCTTCTTTTTGATATTTTGTTGTTTCAACACTTTTGCATATACGCAGGAAGATACAACTGCCTTCGATTTAGGAGCTGAATTGAATAAAATATTCAGTACTCAGGTAGAAATGGATGTAGACCTATCGTTGTATCCTCAACAAATGGGGAATTTTTATATCTCCGAAGATCCAGTTGGCATATTACTCGCAATGGTTGTTCCTCAGTCATTCGAAAAGGCAAAAGGCGATATGACCGATAGTAAAGACGGATTTGGCGAAGGTTCTAAAATAAAAGAACAAGGTAGTTTTATTAAAAACGGCCGAGAAATCGCCTTCGCCAAAGGGATCGCAAAGAAGGATGGTAAAAAACTTTGGATGGAGATGTATACCATTCAAGTAGATGAAAATCGTTCGCTCATGGTTCTGGGCACATGTGATATAAAATCGAAAAACAGATTCACTTCCTCATTTTTAAAAGCGGCCGAAACGGCCAAAGTATCCGAAACCAAAGAGGGAGAATAGATCTATGGAACCGATACACGGCGAAGAACATGATAAGCAACTTCGCGACTTATTGATTGGAAAAACCCTTACTCACCTCGAACTTTTTATAATCAGCGACAATTTTTTTGTTTTTGAAGAGGAGAAAAGATATGTGGTGGATGCCGGAATAGGTCTACTCATTGGCGATGTAAAATTCATTTTTGCCTGGGATGTAGAAAAAGAACTCTTTTGTTTGGCACATGAGAGCATGAAGTCACTTTTGGGTGACAAGGAGTATTTCCGCTTAAACGATGATGAAATATCCGGGCTCCGAGAGTTGATTGGTCATACCGTAGAGAATGTTTCCTGCAAATGGAATTTCTTTCAGGAGTATGATGAAGAGGGTGAACTCAAGGAAGACAAAACATATATTCCGATCGACATCCAACTGCACTTTAATCAGGGTCGTACCCTGCACATTGCGGCTATTGAGTTTGCTATATCGGCAAAAGATCATAGTCTCATGAATCCACGTTACAATTCGCAAGCAAACTTATACGTTGGCGTAGATCACTTTCTTCCGATCACTTAATTCCCGAGTTTTCCTTCGATTACTTTCAAGACTTTGCCGTCTTGAAATTCGATTTTCTGATCAATTTTGCCGGTTTTCTCATCGTATCGGATGTAGATCCCGTTCATTTTATTGTCTTTGTATTCTGCCTCTTCTATAGGTCGGGCATTCCTTCCATACGTAACACTTTTACCATTTAATTTCCCGCCTTTATAACTACAGGTGCGAAGAGGCGCCCCATTTGCTTGATAATACTCCCAATCACCTTCGGGTTTTCCCAATTTGTAATTTCCTTTCGATTCAAGTATACCGGTTGGAGTGTAGGTCTCCGAAGGGCCATTCATGATTCCATCGCTGTTGTATGTAACCACTTGTTGAGGTTTTCCTATTTCATTCCAAAACTTCCACGTACCTGTTTTCATTTCGCCTTGCTGTCCGGTGGGATATGAAACACCTTCGAGTGGAAGCAACTTAGCGGTTTCCTCAAAAAATTTGCTTTTCGCGGAAACGATCGACCAAGTTCCTTCGTAGTTTTTTACGCCGTTGGGATACCAGCCCTCCCATTTACCCGACATTTTTCCTTCTTTGTAAGAGCCAATGTCCTTTTGTTTTCCGGTGTCGTACCAAGATTGCCAAACACCTTCCTCCTCATCATTTCTGAAAGTTCCCTCCATTAATTTTTTACCATTTTCAAACCAATAGGTCCAAGAACCATCCTTCTTATTGGCTTTGTAATATCCCTCTTTCCACTTCTCTCCTCCCCAATACTGAAAGGTCCAAAGTCCCTCCATTTTTCCATCTTTATATTCTCCCCAATTTTGCTTTTTGCCATTGGCATACCAAAAAATCCATGGACCGTTTTGAAGTTCCATGTTGAATCCACCTTCCATCTCGACAGTTCCATCCTCAAAAAACCATTTCCATTCTCCATTTTTCTTTCCGTTGGCATAGACTCCTTTTGATGAAAGATTTCCGTTGGCATAATACTCCTCAAAATTTCCATGTAGTAAACCTTTAAGGTACTCCTCTATTCGTTTCGGCTTTCCACCCGGGAAAGACTCTGTCCAACGTCCATCTTTGACACCTTGCTTGTAGGATCCTTTAGCCCTAATACTGCCGCCGGAATAGTATTCCAAGAATTCACCATCGGGCAAGCCGGTTTTATAGGTGGTCGATTTTTTTAAACCGCTCGATTCAAAATAAGTGAGCATTTTTCCATTGCCGCGATGAATCAGCTTTTCACCTTTTTCGTTGTAGAATGTCCATAAGAAAATTAAGGTGTCACGGTATTCCTCCACCATCATAGTATCCTTGGCGCTATACATAAAACGCCACATCCCGGTTCTATCGCCGTTGTTATAAAACCCTTCTTCAAGAATAGCTCCATCTTCGGATAAGGTTCGCATGATACTATCCTGACGGCCTTTTTGAAAGTAACCTTCGTGCATCAATAAACCATTTTTGTGAAACTTCTTGACTGAACCATGCAGGGCTCCTTTCAAGTAATTACTCTCCTCTTGAAGTTCACCGGACTCGAAGTAATATTTCCAGGTCCCCGATTCGAAACCGTCCATATACAAACCTTCACTGCGCACCTTTCCGTTGGCATAAAAATCTTTATACTCTTGCTTCTGAGCCATTGTGGTCAATGCCATACAGCATGTCCAAACCATTGCAAACCATTTGATCATGAGCGCAAATTAACTAGGTAAAATCATACAGAAAACACAGGTTGCCATTTTTCATACACATAGAATAGTCAACACCGATCACCTACAGAAAAGACAATTTCAGCGGATTATTGCTCTTCATATATATGTTTTCTATCGTATGTTCGAAGTACATACATAAAGGACGGAACCACACAAATGGTAACTACTACGGCCATGAGCATACCTATAGCTTCATCAGGTTCATTGATCCTGGATAATCGAGGTCTTTCCAGAAACCAACCCCAGAAATAAACGGAAAACATGCTCACTCCTATCATACCGAAAGCACTCAAAATAGCCAGTGTAAAATTGAATGCTCCAATGCCCTTTACTACGAAATCACCTGAAGTCGAGAAAAGTAAGTCGTTGTCAATACTCTGGGTATTCTCGTAAACCCTCTTTTCCAAAAGTGGGAGGGTTCTAATTGTATATATCAATAATGTGATCCCGGCAACCGACAATAGCAAACCCGGGAAATTTTCATCTTCGAAAAGATCGTCTTTTTGAAATACAATCCAAGCTACACCGGCTGTCAAAAGAACTGCACCCAAAACCAAGGCGAAGCGGGCAAATTTTCGGAGATTCATGTTCATACTTTGGTCCTCAATGATACGGAATTTCACTTATACATGCGCCGATGGAATAAGTCGGCACATTTTTTCGCACTTTTGCGTGCGATCCACGTTTTGGAAATTCAATTATCTCGGTTGATTTAGCAAAACACGGAAACTAAAAAAATTTGTATGAGCAACGATAAAGCTATTTCGACAGACAAAGCTCCTAAACCGGTTGGAGCCTATCCTCACGCCCGCAGAGTAGGCAATCTGCTGTTTTTATCCGGCGTAGGTCCCCGCATTGCCGGCAGCGATGCAAACGATAGTGGAGTTCCGGGTTTGAGTCTCGATAAAAACGGCAATTTTTTGAGTTTCGACTTTGAGCAGCAGTGCCGATCGGTATTCGACAATGTAAAAAACATCTTAGAAGCCAGTGGAAGCAAATGGGAGAACTTAATAGATGTTACAGTATTCTTAGTAAATATGAAACGCGACTTCCATACTTACAATCGCTTGTATGCCGAATACTTTGCCGATGCACAACCTTGTCGCACCACCGTGGAGATCAATAGTCTGCCCACCCCTATTGCCATTGAACTCAAATGCATAGCCACGATAGAATAAAAACGCGGAATTAACGTTAGGCCACCACTGAACCAAAACCTGCTTGAATCTTTACTCAAATAAACAACGCTGGAAAATCATACTTTTTCTAGTAGCCATGGTGATCGTGGTTATTACATTGTGGTATAGCAATCACATTGCATCCGGCATACAAACCGAAGAAAGAAACAAGGTAGAGCTCTGGAGTAAAGCCATAACCCGTAGAGCGGAGCTAGTAAACTTCACGCAAGAATTGTTTGAACGATTGAGCAGTGAAGAGCGTAAAAAAGCGGATCTCCTTGGTAAAAGTTATAACATTCTCCAAGATCCTTCCGATCAAAATGACTTGACCTTTGTGACCGATTTTATTTGGAGCAATACTACCGTACCGATATTAATCTATGATGTTAAAGCCGATAGTATTATCAACAGCGCCAATTTACCGGAGGGCAAGGAATCCGATTCGGTATATATCGATTCATTGTTTGTGGTAATGAAGGCGAAATATCCACCTATTGAATTTGAAGAAGTGGGTCATCAGGTGTATTACAACGATAGCTACATTTTTGCGGAGTTAAAACATACGATGGACGATTTGATCAACTCGTTCATTTTGGAGACTGTTATCAATTCCGCATCCGTACCTGTTATCATGACAGACAGTACAAAAACTCAAGCATTGAAATTTGGGAATATTGATGCAACATTAAGTACTAATACCGCAGAATTACAAAAGCTCATTGCACAGATGGAAAAGCAAAACGAGCCTTTAAAAGTAAAGTTGCCGGGGCAGGGAACCCACTACATCTTTTTCGAAGATTCAGCTGTATTGAAACAGCTCAAAATGTTTCCGGTATTTCAACTAATCTTAATCGGAGTATTTCTTCTTGTGGCCTATCTCATCTTTTCGACATTCCGCAAAGCAGAACAGAACCAGGTTTGGGTAGGGATGGCCAAAGAAACAGCGCATCAATTAGGAACACCTTTAAGTAGTCTAATGGCATGGTCAACCATACTTGAGGATCAAGGAGTAGATAAAAAAATCATCACCGAGCTAAACAAAGATCTTGAGCGACTCAGTACCATTACGGATCGTTTCTCTAAAATCGGATCTACGGCAGATCTCACACGAGAAGACGTCAATACGATCTGTTCTCAAGCCGTTGAATACTTGCGCCCTCGCGTTTCAACTCGCGTAAAAATCGAAATCACCTTGGCCGAAGGTCTTCCATCCGTGCTTATCAACAAACCACTTTTTGGTTGGGTACTCGAAAATTTAGTGAAAAATGCCGTTGATGCCATGGAAGGCGAAGGTCTCTTGATTGTAAGCACAGGGGTCGATATTACCGGAGTTTACATTGATCTCACAGATTCAGGTAAAGGAATTCCGAAAGGAAAATGGAAGACCGTTTTTCAACCCGGTTACACCACTAAAAAACGTGGTTGGGGGCTTGGATTAAGTTTGGTAAAACGCATCGTCGAGAACTACCACCATGGTCGCATATTTGTGAAATGGAGTGAACCCGGAAAGGGAACAACTTTTCGGATTGAATTTAAAGAGTGATGTTTTTGCGCATCACATAGTCGTCCATCACAAATCCGTTTCCGATATCGATCACCTCCTCCCGATAGATTTCAAAACCTTGAGATTGATAGAACTTCACGGCTCGATTGTTTTTGTTGACATTTAATTCGAGAATAAGGCCACCCTCTTCCAAGGTATGCCGCTCTAGCCTTTCTAAGAGTTGCTTACCTAAACCTTTGCCATGAAAAGTGGTGTCAACATACAGTTTGTTTAATCGGAACAATTCGGGGTTTCGAGAAGAAATAGAGGCGAAACCCAAATCCATTGTACCGTTAGATAAAATGTAAAATGTACACCCTTCAACATCTAATTGATGTGTCAACGACTTTTCGCTGTACATCAAATTCAACATGTATTCGATTTGCTCCGTACCTATGATGTCTGAATAAGTGGGGATCCAGATTCTTCGCGCCATTTCACGGATGGATGGAATATCTTCATGATTCGCAATACGAATGAACAAATTATCCATGTACCCTTTCAGATTTCCCATATTTGTCCATGAGTCCGGCTTCAAATTCCAGAAATGTCCTCCATCGCTCATCGACATCTACATTGATGCCATACTTCCGAGCGAAGCCAAGAAATGTGGTATAATGTTCCGCTTCGCTTTCCATCAGTTCGCGATAGAAACCGCGCAAGTCCGGATCTGATATTTCCTCGGACAGCAATCGAAAACGTTCGCAACTCCGCGCTTCTATCATAGCCGCAAACAACATCGCATCTACGAACTGAGATTCTTTCGATCCATCGCGACTCAGGAAACCCAGAAGATCGTGAAC
>JBILMS010000111.1:0-6035 GCA_044375415.1 Flavobacteriales bacterium | reverse complement strand
TCTTACCCCACCATAAATCCCAATCATTGCATTTTCAATTATGCAATCACTCAGGATAACATTTCCAGAAATTTCTTGAGTGTTATCAACTAGATCTGGTCCCCAAACCTCGATCCACTTCCATCCATTATTTACGGCATCACAATCTGCGTAAGAGGTGAATTTAGTATTATCCGCAATAAGACTGGCTCCATGTTTTACTATAATCACACCTTGATGAGCAAAATTCACTACTGAATTATTCAAAGTCAAAGTAGCTCCGTTTTCGAGAGTAATCGAATTTATATAAAGCAACGTACCGGCGTCTATTGAAACACTCTCGTTTTCAGCAACAACGACATCACTATACGAAAATTCTGTATCGGATGAAAGGAAGGAAAAATCTGATACAAACTCGTTACTAAGTATATTACTCCATATTATTTCCGCCTGGCCTGGTGTAAACGAGTTTCGACAAGGAGGAAAAGTGTATGACATAATATTGTCAGTTAGTGGTGTATATTGAACATCATCTGGCCCATTTACAATTTCTGCGAACGATTGAATCCACAGATTATATAGAGCCAACTGACATTCTGTGGCGTTCACGGGTAAAGGATCAGAAGGATCACTTAAACCCAATTCTGTCAAGATAAAATCATCATCAGCCAGTAACCAATTACAATTTTCATCAACCAACCAAGGTGTTGTATAAATCTCATCGCATGCAAACCAACCCGGAGTATCAAAACCGAATAAATCAGGATCAAATGGAAGGTCCGCTGTTGCTGCCGGAAACGTATGACTAAGGCCTAAACAATGCCCAATTTCATGAGCTAATACTGCACCGGATGAATGGGGCATAATACCAGCACCCACAGCCAATACAATATGCACATTACCAGTTTCGATTATCCCTATTCCTGCGCCACCCGAATAACTAGCTTCTTCAAGCGTTGCATAGTGCACCGCCTCACAGAATATATCAATTGTCTGATGATTATGAAAAGGAAGATTGTCCTGATAAACGAAATAATCTTCCAAGGACATATTCTGAATATCTATGGAAGGAGGTAATGAGTATGTCACTGGAAGAACCCATGAAGAATTATACAAAAAGTCGTCATCAATATTATCTGTTGAGGTAATACAAAAATGAACATTGTAGGGGCCATAAAATTCCTCGAGAAACCCCATAAGTTCATTGTAATTGGATTCCGTAAAACCAAACGAGCCGTCGGACATACGGATATTATGAAATCGTAGCCTTATATTGGCTTCTAAACCAATTTGTGCATAGAACTGGCTTCCAATTAGTAATTGAAATATAAAAATGAATCCTTTTTTCATTTAATAGGAATTAAGAACAAATAAGAGAAATGAATAGTCAACTTACGATCTTCGAATACGCTCAGCAAATAGAACTACATTAAAAAACACTCCCGCGCAGTTTATTGCGCAATCTTCTTTATACCGATTTGAATTACTTCGGTCCGGTTTAACAGATAAATACTTTAAAGGTTATTTATTATTATAATTCGTTTTAGTCAAACGAGGATAGCGGGAATTTCTAAAAAAGATTCTCTTGTTAATAAATAAAATAATAAATTAACCTTATGCGATAGTGGATTAGGTCAGCAGACGAAAAAGCCGAATACGATTCGTTGCTCATTGATCTAATCGAGGAGAATCACACCTATCATCTCTATCTCTGTACAATGTCCCGTTAAAATCGACTTGGCAATAAAAGGATCAAATCGCTTTTAGTACGAATTCGTCCTCGTAACACAGAATTCTGCACCCTGAACTTCTTAAATTATCCATTGAAAGTGCACTTCTTTTCAAATTCATGGTCTCCGAAATAAACTCGCCACAATTGAACGAAGGCCTTGGATGTAGGCGATGAAATCTTCGCCGTTAAAGGTGCGGTGGACAAACTTCGAGAGTTTTTTGAGGTCTGCGGTTTTGTGGTGGCTTACGAATTCAAATGGTCGGTGGTCCATGAGGTCCATCATCTTGTTGGCGTTGGTGATAATGGATTTCCGATTGCCCCAGGAGATGGTGGCGGTGAGGAGACCGGATATTTCGATGTCTTCCTTGCGAGTGAAACGATGGGGAATGGATATGGGGTCGAGGGCGATGAAGTCGGGGCGATTGAAAAGGAGGACTTTCTCGTCGAGGAAGAGGCGGAGTTTTGAGAGGTTTTTTTTGTCCATAAGAGCGGGGAATATACTTCGAATAGCCATCGTCTTTTGAGGAACCCAAAGATCCCAACGGAGGCCCAAGGGACCCAAATAGTTTTATTTAAAGATTGGGGTGTACAAAAAGCTGACGTTTTTTTTTAGGAACCCAAAGATCCCAAGGGAGACCCAAAGGACCCAAATAGTTTTATTTAAAGATTGGGGTGTACAAAAAGCTGACGTTTTTTTTAGGAACCCAAAGATCCCAAGGGAGACCCAAAGGACCCTAATAGTTTTAATAAAAATAAATCGTACAAATCTTATTGTTAGCCTTTGGGAACTTAGGGAAAAGCGAAGCGCCTTTGGGGCGAATGAAATGAGCTTGGGTTCCAAAAATCCCGAACGCAAATCGGAGAACTATTTAAAAAAACACAACATCTCACCAATCCACCTCGTTGCGTCCTAAATTTGGCCTTCGAATATGAAATTTGTTCATCCGGAAATACTCTGGGCCCTTACCGCCCTCTCGATACCCATCATCGTTCACTTATTCAATTTCAGGAAGTTCCGAAAGGTTCAGTTCTCAAATGTGGCCTTTTTGAAGGAAATTCGTCAGGAAACCAAGAGTAAGTCGCGACTAAAGCATCTATTAATCCTCTTTTCCAGACTATTAGCGGTTGCAGCCATCGTTTTAGCTTTCGCACAACCATATCTGCCCAAGAGCACTTCATCGGTTGCTCCGGGCGATAAAGCGGTGTCTTTGTACATCGACAATTCCTTTAGCATGGAAGCTCAAGGTGAACAAGGTCCACTAGTGGAATTGGCTAAAAGCAAGGCCATCGAAGTGGCTTCGGCCTATGGTGCCACCGACCGTTTTCAGGTATTAACCAACGATTTTGAAGGACGACACCAACGTTTTGTCGGTAGGGATGAAGTGATAGAACTTATCCAAGCAGTAGAGTTTTCACCCGTTAGTCGTAAACTTTCTGAGGTCTTTGAAAAACAAAAAGACCTCTTGAATAATGCAGGTCTCCCTAGCAAATCTGCTTATGTCTTTTCCGATTTGCAGATCCCCGTTACGGATTTGATTTCACTCACCAACGATACTTCCATCTCGGCACGACTCATCCCCTCTTCAGCTCCGGGAGCAGAAAATCTTTATATCGATTCGGTGTGGTTCGAGACACCGGTACGTATGCTCAATCAACCGGAAAATCTGCATGTCCGCTTGATGAATCTCAGTGACAACGAACGTCAGAATGTACCTGTTTCTCTAAAAATAAATGGTCAGGTTAAAATCGTTTCATCGAGCAATGTCGCAGCGGGCGCGAGCAGCGAAGTGATCTTGACTTATACCAACACAGAACCGGGACTAAAAAATGCTACGGTTTTAATCGACGATTATCCGATCACTTTCGACAACGAATACTACTTGAGTTACCGTGTTTTAGACAAGATCAATGTGCTTTCCATCAAAGGCTCCTTCGAAAACTTCGATGCGGTGCAAGCTCTTTTTGGTGAGGATCCATCGGTAACTTTTTCAACCAACAACGAGGGCAGCATTGATTTCGGGAAATTCGGAACTCAACATTTGATCATCCTCAATCAATTAAACGAAGTAAGCTCAGGACTTCAATCGGAACTGAAAAAGTTCGCTGAAAACGGTGGCAGTGTTTTAATACTCCCTTCTGCCGATGCGGATTTAATTACCTACAATCAATTAAGTCAGTCCCTTGGATTTGGAGCCATCAGTTCGAAATCGGCCGTGGACACAAAAGTGAACTATGTAAATGACGAACACTTTTTGCTAAAAAATATTTTCAAAAAGACAGATGGAAATTTAGATCTGCCCACGATTAAAAACATGCTGCAGATCGAAAAGTCGAGTCAGAGCATGACCGAAAATGTGATGTCGACACTCGACGGTTCTCCCTTTTTTATGTCGAACAATTTTGGAAAAGGACGTGTGTATTTAAGCGCCGTTTCATTGGATACAGATGAAAGCAGTTTTGCCAACAACTCCTTCTTCCCGACTCTACTCATACGCGTTTCGGAATACAGTCAGCCGGTAACAGAGTTATCGTATTTAGTAGGAACGGATGAACCGGTAGCCCTTCGCAATGTAGCGATGAGTGCGGAAGAGACGTTTAAGATGCGCAGTGTTACTTCGGGTGAAGAAGTGATTCCGGAACATCGATCGATTGAAGGAACATCATACATCTACGTTCCTAAAAACATCATGTCGGCAGGGCATTACGACATCTTAAAAGGTTCGGAAATTGTATCCGGACTTGGACTTAATTACTCGGGATTAGAATCAGATACTCGTACGTTTAGTATTGATCAATTAAACGAAGAACTTCAAACGGCGGGCTTGTACAATTTTGCGATTGTAGAAGGCAGCACCGAAAGTATTGGCAAATTGGCGACAGAAAAAACAGAAGAAAGTACCTACTGGTATGGATTAATTGTTTGTGCTTTAATTTTTCTGGCCATCGAAGTACTGTTGATCAAATTCTGGAGATAAGATGAAGACCCTTTTAAAATCGGCGACCATCCTTGATAAGCGCTCGCCTCATAATGGTAAAGTTCGCGATGTTCTCATTGATAAAGGAAAAATTTCGGCCATTGCAGTATCCCTTCCCGAGATAAAAGGAAGGACGATTAAAAGCAAAGGACTCTGCCTTTCTCCGGGTTGGATTGATATGCGAGCCAACTTCAGAGATCCCGGATTTGAATTCAAAGAAGATCTTAACTCCGGAACCAAAGCCGCAGCAGCCGGAGGTTTCACAAGGGTTTTGTTAATGCCTTCTCTCCTACCCGTCACCGATAATAAAGGAGCGGTAGAATATTTAAAACGATTGAATCCTGTGAATGGTGTTCAGTTGCTTGTTGCCGGAAGTCTCTCTGCGGGCATGGAAGGAAAGCAGATGGCAGAGTTGTTTGATATGTCGCAATCGGGAGCCGTGGCTTTCACCGACGACAAACAAAATGTGGGAACGGAGTTGATGTTAAGGGCTCTCGAATACACGAAAAATTTCAATGGACTTGTTATTAGTTTTCCCTTAGATAGAGGAGTTAATCCGAATGGACTCATGCACGAAGGTGTTACGAGTGTCTCGATGGGTCTGCGAGGATTATCGCACATGTCGGAAGAAATAAAACTGAGCAGAGATCTCGACTTGCTTCGATACAGCGGCGGAAAAATGCACGTATCATTGATCTCAACAGCTCGTTCAGTGCAGATGATTCGACTTGCCAAAAAGGAGGGATTACAAGTGACCTGTGGCATTGCAGCTCATCAATTGAGTTTTACGGATGAGAACATGTTGGGCTTTGATAGCAATATGAAAGTGATGCCTCCCTTCCGATCTAAAGCGGATCATAAGGCGTTGATAGATGGATTAAAAGACGGAACGATTGATGTGATCTGCAGCGATCATTCTCCGGAAGATATCGAGCATAAAAAACGTGAGTTCGAAGATGCTGAGTTTGGAATTAGTTCTATTCAAACGGCCTTCAATTCCATCTTTCAAGCCACCGAAAAAAATCTGGACCTCGCGGTGATTGCAAATGCACTTTCCGTAAATCCGGCCACGATTCTCAAACAGGATTTACCGGTGATTGAAGTGGGTAGTGTAGCGGAAGTAACGGTCTTCAGCACCGGAGAAGACAGTGTCTTTGATGAGAAAACTTGGATGAGTAAATCGAAGCACAGTCCGTTTTATGGGAAAAAACTTCGAGGGAGAATATTCGAGGTGTAGTCTACGATTTCTTTGGAACCCAAGCTCATTGCATGAGCCCCAAAGGCGCTTCGCTTTTCCCTAAGTTCCCAAAGCCTCACAAAAAGTTTTATGCATAACATTGGGACCCTTG
>JBILMS010000057.1:0-19606 GCA_044375415.1 Flavobacteriales bacterium | reverse complement strand
GTGAATCCGTTTCCGAGTCCTGTGCTGAATTGGTTGATACCGTCCGCTATGGGGTTCATACTAGTTCCGTTTTTCTCCCGCAAAATCAGGAAAATGATAGGATCCGAAAAAAATCAACGGTATGAAGTATGAGGCACGTTATTTGAATACCCCGACGAATATGAAGTTTTTGATTCTCTTGATTTTATTGAGTTTTTCATTTAGCGGTTTTGCACAAGAGCCCCTTCCTGATTATGTCAAAGCCGATGATAAAATTTATATCGAAGGTATTCGAACTGTTCAGGTATATCCGGCCGGAAACCCAATGGGGGTCCCCTTTATTCAGCTTGGATCGGGTGAGCAATTGGAAATTCATTTCGATAAAATGGGGCTTGAAGCCGGAGATTATCAGTTTCGCGTCGCACATTGTTCACACGATTGGCAATTGACAGAATTAGAGACTTATGAGTACATACAGGGATTTCCGGAAGGAGATATCAATGATGTTGAGGCTTCATTTAATACGATTGAAGACTATGTGCATTACACCTTTCAGTTTCCAAACGATATGATGAAGGTGAAGATCAGTGGCAATTATTTGCTGCTTGTCTTCGAAGCGGGAGATCCAAATAAGATCATTTTATCAACTAGAATCGTAATCTATGAGACGTTAGTCGGCGTGCAGACACGCATTAACAATAGCTCAAACATTTCGGAACGTTATACCCATCAGGAATTTGACTTCAACTTGAGCACAGTGAACTTTCAGATTATTGATCCTTTTAATAGTCTTCATGTCACTTTACTTCAAAACTGGTCGTGGAAAAATGCCATTACCGATCTCAAACCTATATTCGTGAAGGAGTACGAAATAACATACGATTATAGCGGTGAGAACTCCTTTCCGGGAGGTAGTGAATGGCGTTATTTTGAAATGAAAAATTTTCGATTTACATCCATAGAAGTATTGTCGATCGATCGGGATGAAGAAGGTTGGCAAGTTCATTTGCAACCCGATTTGCCAAGAGGAACGAGGACCTATGAAACCATTCAGGATTTGAATGGACGATATTTTGTTCGCAATGATGAGGGAGCAGACTCTGATTTAGAATCGGAATATTGCAATGTTCATTTTGCTATTCAGTGTAGCGAAATACCCGGCGCTTCGATCTACTTGGAAGGAGATTTCACGAAATTCGACCCCGAAGCATACAAGTGTACATGGAATTCTAAAGACAGGAAATACGAGTGCACTGTGAAGATGAAACAGGGTTTGTATAATTATCGTTTTGTTGTTAGGGATACATACAAGTCTTTTCCGGATTTAGGTTTTACAGAGGGAAATCATGTAGAAACCGAAAATGATTATGTGGCGATTGTCTACATGTGGGACAGAAATGGATCGTACGACCGAATCATTGGTCAGCAGTACCGCAATTCGAATGGTAATTAAGTAGACATCACTCTTTTTTCTTCCAGCATTGAATCAGCAATTCCTCAGCCGGTTTATCTTGAGGCGAATATTCATCGCGCGAATGACGATCTCCTCGGTTAGATTCCGGAAACCACTTCCAAACAAATCCTCCCGCAAACCAAGGTTGATTGCAGCAACTCTCTATAGTGGCTTGGTAACAATTTCGCTGAGCTAGATCATTTGCCGGAATATCGCGATGATATTCCCAAGGTTTTTCGGCACAGTAATCCACGCTTCGATACCCCCACTCGGTGAACAAAACTTTACGCTCCAGAGAATCGGAGTATGTGTGAAGGTCTAAAACAATAGGTTTCCAAGACAATAACAAACTATCCACCGGCGGAGTTTTAGAATTAGATAGAGGGAAGTATGCATCGACCCCTATAAAATCCAATTCACTCCAAAATGGAATCTTTTTTAAGCAATCCCAATTGCAGGCATAGGTGAGTTTACCGGTATAAACAGACCTGACATCGGTAATCAGCTTAGACCAATAATCAGGTCGGATTTGCGTCCATTCGTCCAATTCCGTTCCAATGCAAAAAATGGGAACTTTATAGTCTTCGGCGATTTTCGCAAACAATAAAATCCATTTGGTGTAGTCCGCTTCAAATTTTTTCCACGCCTCTTCAGATTGTAATTTGAAATACCCGGTGTATGAGCCGTGGTCGATCCAGATCTGAGGTTTAATCATACTTTGGATACCTTGTTGACGAGCCAATTCAATGCAGGTTTTAATTCCTTCCGGACTTTCACCCCACCATTGCCAGTTTTCGGATTGATATTGTAAATGAGGGTTCCCCGTCTCGGCGTAGGCAAAGGGCATAAGAGAGATATAATTGGCATGAAGTCTTTTCACATCCAAAAAATCTGTTGAGTCTGATGGTTTTGGACAGCCCACAAAACTCACCCCACGAACCATGGAAGAAGTATCGCGGAAATGATTTGGAGAGGGATCAATGGTAGCGGCAGGAGATTCACTTGCACAACCAAGGAATTGGAATAATGCGCCACATAAAAGGACGAACGCTAAAGGGAAAATGAAGTTTTTATTTGAGTAAATTGACATCCGAGAGCAAAAGTACTTGCTTTTCACCTTGGTCCTGTGAGTCTCGATTGCAGTACTTTCGCAGAGCGATGAAAATAGGAATAGCAGGAACCGGAAATTTAGCGTGGCATTTGTGTCGTATTGCCGAGAAATCAGGATACGCAGTATCTCAAATTTGGGGGCGTAAACCCGAAATGGCAAAAAAACTCGCAGATGGAGTGCAGGCTGATCACATCGAACATGCATCGGAGTTTATGTCTGATTTAGACATTATTTTTTTAGTTGTAAAAGATGATGCCATTGAATCTGTATCAGCACAATGTCCAAAAGGTCCGCTATTGGTTCATTGCAGCGGAACAACCTCTATTGAAATAATTCAGTCGGAAAGAAGAGCAGTTTGTTGGCCCATACAATCGTTTATTACCGGAAAGTCGATGTCGTACAACAATGTTCCTGTTTTTGTCGAAATAGAATCGGATCGTTCGGAAGACAAACTTTCAGATCTATGGAAAAAATGTGGGATGAAAGTATATGCAGCGGATAGCGAACTTCGAAAGCGCATACATATGGCAGCGGTATTCGCGGCTAATTTTTCCAATCACATGTATGCTTTATCTGCTGAATTGCTCGAGCAGGATCAACTCAATTTTGACTTGATGAAGCCCTTGATTTTCGAGTCGGTTGAAAGACTTCGAACCACACCTCCGCATCAAGCTCAAACGGGCCCGGCGCTTCGCGGAGATAAAAAAACGATGGATCAACATGCCCAATATCTTCAAGAAAAACCGGAATTGGCTCAACTCTATAAATTGATTTCTGAAAGTATTCAGCAACATGGAAAATAAAAATTACAAGGAAATTCTGAAGTCGGTAACTACTTTTTGCTTTGATGTGGATGGTGTTTTTACTGACAATATCGTCTACCTAACATCAGATGGCGAGCAAGCTAGGACGGCCAATGTTCGAGATGGTTATGCGGTGCAGCTTGCTATTCGAAACAATATTGACATCGTAATTATTTCAGGAGGAAGAAGTGAAGCCGTGCGCAAACGATTCGAAGGTCTGGGAGTAAAGCAGATTCATTTGGGAGTTAAAGAAAAACTGCCATTGCTGCGACAGTATTTATCCGATCATAGGATTTTGGCTGAACAGGTTTGTTACATGGGCGACGACATTCCCGACAGAGCTTGTATGCAATATATAGGCCTTCCTACTTGTCCGGCCGATGCAGTGCCTGAGATTAAAGAAGTGGCGAAGTACATCTCACCTTATGAAGGAGGCAAGGGTTGTGTTCGCGATGTTCTTGAGCAGGCCATGAAGGTTAAAGGGATTTGGATGAATGACACTGCTCATATTTGGTGATATATCAAGTAAAAATCTAAACGAGTCAATGTTTTTATTCATGAAAAGTATTTTGTATTCTCTTTTGTTAAGTACCTTCTTTTTTTCGTGTAGTGAAAGTGGCGAGAAGAAAGCAACAAATAGTTCTGCAGAAAATCCGGAAAATTCGGGGACCACTGCGGGCGGAGGAGCTCAGCTTTCCCCTGAATTGGCAACTCGCGAATTTTCTCGTTCCGGCACTCCGGTTCCTTCAAATTCACAGGTGCAACAAACAGATCCTTCATTACCCGAACCGATACAAAATGAAACTGTAGATCAACGAATGGCACCCACGGCCACGAGTAATGATAACACATTAAAGGTTGCCGGTAGAGCTGTGGTGATTTATTTCCCCACCACAGAAGATATGTTGAATACCCCGGAAACTGACGCAAATGCGGGATTTGTTGAAGTGCTTTCAGAATTCGAACAGGAAGCAAGGGTTTTTCAACAGTCGCATGGATTGCAAGGTGTACAAGTATTTTGGTCGACAGATCGTTTTTTCTCTGTTCAATTGGCAGATGGGTCCAAACAAGTGTTTGAGAGAAATATGGTAGACCGATTGGTAGGTGTAATTTTCACCGATGGCAAGCGAAAACCGGTTGAAGAGCTTTCTCTTCTAAGTGCTGAGGAATATCGTCAAAGGGCAAAGAAATTCTTCGGACAGTAAGTGTATTTTTGCGCATCAAATTTCTACTATGCGCCTCATCGAATGTGTTCCGAATATCTCGGAAGGAAAAGACCGCTCTAAAATTGATCTGATTGCCGCTGCTGCAGCGGAAGTCGAGGGGGTTATGCTCCTCGATATTGATCCCGGAGCGAGCACAAACCGAACCGTAATCACCATTGCCGGAGAACCTGAAAATGTAGCCGAAGCTGCTTTTAGGTTGATAAAAAGAGCATCTGAATTAATCGATATGTCCAAACACAAAGGCGAACATCCTCGTCAAGGTGCCACCGATGTATGCCCTTTTATTCCCATCTCCGGTGTGAGCATGGAAGAATGCGTTGAGATCGCGAAAAAAGTAGGGGAGAGGGTAGGTCGGGAATTGGGAGTTCCTGTTTACCTCTATGAAAATGCAGCTTCTAATGAAGAACGTCGCAACTTGGCAAACTGCCGCAAAGGTGAATACGAGGCAATTGAAAAAATAAGTACGCCTGAATGGAAACCTGATTTTGGTCCAACAAGTGTGACCGACCAAGTGAAAAAATCGGGCATAACAACGATCGGTGCACGCGAATTTTTGGTAGCTTATAATGTCAATCTGAATACTACCTCAACGCGAAGAGCTAATGCTATAGCTTTTGATATTCGTGAAGCGGGAAGAATCGTCCGTGATGGAGATCCATTAACGGGAAAACCGGTCTTGGATGCTCAAGGCGAACCTGTGCGCATCCCCGGGACATTAAAGTCGGTGAAAGGTATCGGTTGGTATATTGAGGAATATGGAATTGCGCAGCTTTCATTGAATTTGACAAATATCAATGTAACTCCTGTTCACATAGCATTTGAGGAATCTGTTGCGAAGGCTGCGGAAAGAGGTATTCGGGTTACCGGAAGCGAATTGGTGGGACTTATCCCACTTCAGAGTATGCTCGATGCGGCAGATTATTTCCTTAAAAAGCAAGAAAGATCATTGGGAATAAGTGAAGCAGAGAAAATTCACTTGGCCATTAAATCGCTTGGTTTGGATGATCTGGCGCCTTTCAACCCTCAAGAAAAAGTAATCGAATACGTTATTGCGGCGAAGTCGAAAGGTCAAAAACGTCTTGCAGATCTTGACTTAATAGCTTTCTGCAATGCCACAGCATCCGAATCGCCTGCTCCGGGAGGTGGAAGTATAAGTGCTTATTGTGGAGCCATGGGAGCATCATTGGGAGCAATGGTAGCCAACTTAAGTGCACACAAACGCGGATGGGATGATCGTTGGGAAGAGTTTTCGGATTGGGCCGTAAAAGCCTTGGATTATCAGAAGAAATTGTTGGCTTTGGTAGATGAAGACACCTTGGCTTTTAATCGCATCATGGAAGCTTTTGGATTGCCAAAAGGGACCGATGATGAGAAAAAAAATCGTTCACAAGCAATAGAAGAAGCAACTCGATATGCTATCGAAGTGCCTCTGCAAACAGCGCGTTTGGCATTGGGTAGCATGGATGTTTTGAAAGAAATGGTACTTAAAGGCAATCCGAATTCCGTTACAGACGGAGCAGTGGGAGCCTTGTGTGCGCGAACCGCTGTCATTGGAGCATGCATGAATGCACGGATCAATGTTACATCACTTAAAGACAAAGAATACGCTGCTCTTGCTTTGAAAGAAGCCCAAGAAATGGAGAAGGCTGCGGATCTTATCGAAAGAGCTATCCGCGACGAGATTGCCAAAAAGATGTGATTTGACTTTATGTAATGTCCGTTGCTTCAGACAATTAGCTCAAGTGTTCACTCACATTGTGGGTTTCGGAGTAAATTCGCGGTTCTTTTTTAAGAATACATGGAATTATCCACACTTACTGCTATTAGTCCGGTAGACGGCAGGTACTTCAAACAAGTAGCTTCCCTATCAAATTATTTCTCCGAGTTTGCTTTGATGCGTTATCGTATCAAGGTAGAAGTCGAGTATTTCATTGCTTTGGTTCAATTGCCGCTTCCTCAATTAAAGGATGTAGATACAACCGTTTTCGAAAATCTTCGGTTGATCTATCGCGAATTCTCTGAAGCCGATGCCTTGCGTATCAAAACAATTGAAGCCACTACCAATCACGATGTGAAAGCAGTGGAATATTTCATCAAGGAGCGAATAGAAAAGTTGGGATTGCAGAAATACGGGGAGTTTGTTCACTTCGGACTTACATCACAAGACATCAACAATACGGCGGTACCGGCAAGTATTCGCGACTCCGTAAACGAAGTGTATGTGCCTTTACTCCAAAGTATAATTTCAGGACTGGAAGAGGTGGCTCTGGCCTGGCGAGAGATCCCCATGTTAGCCAGAACGCATGGTCAGCCTGCTTCTCCTACAATTTTAGGAAAGGAATTTTATGTATTTGCAGAGCGATTAAAAGTGCAGCTAAATCATCTTTCGGCTGTAGAATTCAAAGCGAAATTTGGAGGAGCTACCGGGAATTTTAATGCACATCACGTTGCATACCCAAACATCGATTGGGTTGCTTTTGCCAATCAATTTGTAACTAGAAATTTGGGTTTAAAGCGCAGTGAAACAACTACGCAAATTGAACACTACGATGATTTGGCAATGTTATGCGATACGTTAAGTCGCATCAATACAATCCTCATAGATTTTTCACGCGATGTATGGACATACATTAGCATGGATTATTTTGGTCAGAAGGTAAAAGATGGCGAAGTGGGTTCGTCTGCGATGCCGCACAAAGTAAACCCAATTGACTTTGAAAATGCTGAGGGTAATTTCGGTATGGCGAATGCACTATTTCATCATTTTTCGGCTAAAATGCCAGTGAGTCGATTGCAACGCGACCTTACAGATAGCACGGTTTTGAGGAACATTGGAGTGCCTTTTGCGCACACCATTATTTCGCTTAATTCATTGCTAAAGGGTATATCGAAATTGAAATTAAATGAAGGTTCGCTCCAAGCCGACTTGGAAAAAAATTGGGCTGTTGTAGCGGAGGCGATACAAACAATTCTGCGGAGAGAAGCTTATCCCGAGCCTTATGAAGCACTTAAGGCTCTTACACGCGGAAAGGATAAAATCACCAAAGAAACTATTCAAGAGTTTATTCTTGGTTTGAATGTGAATGAGGATGTGAGAAAGGAGCTTTTGGCCATTAGCCCATCATCGTACACCGGAGTAGATCTGTTGAAACACCTGAAATAGTGAAAAGATTTAAAGAGATATTTGGTTTAGTAAGTGGCTACAAAGGAGCCCTGCTCAACAATCTTGGCTTCAATATTCTGAATGCTATTTTTTCGCTTTTTACTTTTTTGAGTGTAGTTCCTTTTCTGTATGTGATTTTTTCGATTGATAAGGGTTCCACAAATTCAGCGAAAAAATCTGAGATATGGCAGTACATCAATGACCAATTGGACGCCTTTATTCTTGAACACGGAAGAGTGAGTGCACTTGCTTTGATGTGCGGGGTAATTGTAGTTCTGGCATTGATGAAAAATCTTGTCAATTACATGTCGTTGCTCAGCATTGCCCATATACGCACCTCTGTATCGCGAGATATGCGTGAGAGACTTTATAACAAGATACTTGATCTTCCGGTAGCCTTTTTCTCGAATGAAAGAAAAGGAGATTTGATATCGCGCATGACCAACGATTTGATGGAAATTGAATTCTCCGTGATAGGAGCATTGGAAGCGGTTTTTAAGAGTCCGGTAATGATTTTTATTTACTTGACAACCTTGTTTTTCATCAGTTGGAAACTGACCATTTTTTCATTGATATTTCTACCCATCAGTGGTTTTTTGATTTCGAGAATAGCCAAGAGTTTAAAGAATGCCGCTAAACGAGGAAAGGACAATTTGGGTGAAATAATTTCCATAATAGAAGAAACACTCACGGGGATTCGAATTCTAAAAGTGTTTAATGCCGACCAACAATTCAAGCAAAAGTTTGATCGTAAAAACGACTTTTACTTTCGTCTGATGCATAAGTTGTATCGTCGAGAATATCTATCCTCACCGATGAGCGAGTTCATTTCTCTGATTGTAATTACGATTTTACTTTTTGTAGGAGGGCAGATCGTTTTAAGTGGAGAAATGGATGGTGAGTTGCTCATAGGTTACCTCGTGGTATTCTCGCAAATCATTCAACCGGCGCGGGCTTTTTCCGACGCGATTTTTAAAATCAATAAAGGGGCTGCCTCTCTCGACCGGGTGAATGAAATTATGGATTCGCCCTTAACTGTAAAAGATGCCGATGATGCGATCGTTATGCCCGAATTCTCGCGTGAAATTGAATTCCGCGATATACGTTTTGGCTATAGAGGTGATGAAGTAATAAAGGGAGTCAATCTCACAATCAAAAAAGGGCAGACAGTTGCATTAGTTGGCCCGAGCGGAAGCGGTAAATCTACTTTGGTTTCCTTGCTTGCGCGCTTCTATGATCCCATTAGTGGAGAGGTATTAATAGACGGCGTTTCATTAAAAGGAATGACACTAGAATCTATTCGCAGGCAAATGGGTTTTGTTTCGCAAGATTCAATTTTGTTTAATGATTCTGTGCAGAACAACATCGCGTTGGGTTCATCGGGCATTCAGATGGATCGAATAGTACAAGCAGCTCGAATTGCAAATGCGGAGGAGTTCATAAAAGATTTAAAAGGGAAGTACGATTTTAATATTGGAGATGGCGGAAACAAACTTAGTGGCGGTCAAAAGCAACGTTTGGCTATTGCAAGAGCGATCTTCAAAAATCCTCCGATTCTAATCTTGGATGAAGCCACTTCGGCCCTAGATACACAGAGTGAAAAGTTGGTGCAGGAAGCAATTTACAAATTGATGGAAAACCGCACGTCTCTGGTTATAGCTCATCGATTGAGCACTATAAAACAAGCGGATAAAATTGTAGTCATCGAATCGGGACGTATTGCCGAAGAAGGCAGTCATGATGAACTTATGACTAAAGGCGGGCTCTACAAATCGCTCGTGGACATGCAGAATTTTGGGGAGTAAATTCTCGAATTACTTCTTGGTTTCTTCTTTTTTTTCTTTAATAAATAAATGTGCCCACATACTTCGCGACAAGCGGAAGAGATAAGGGAACACGATGATATTTATTATAAGCCCAACACCCAAAAAGGTTTTTGGATGTGTAAGAAATCCGAATTCAATTACTCCAATAGCATCTAGGACTTTAAGAGCAACTAAAACGGAGACCCATAGTGCCACCACTAATCCCCATGCAGCATAGGCCGCTCCAAAGTAGAATCCCGGTTCAGGATATAAATTCGTGCCGCAGCGATTGCATTTACTTTTTGTACCACCTAAATCCTTTAGGGAGTATGTATTCGGGTTGTTAAAAATGCTCTCTTCATTGCAGCCCGGACATTTGAGCAGGAGCATAGAAACAAGTTGGCTTTTTTTTTTCTTTCTCTCAGACATAAGGCAAAGGTAGACCATGATCCGGTCTGCAATTTGTAACGATAGTCACATTTCCATCACATATCCGATGCTAGATGAGAAGCGAAGGATGGTGGTTCAATAGTTATACTTTGATTGTTCAAATACCATATTTTATCTGCATACCGACTTACGAGGTCTAGGTCGTGCGACGAAAAGAGCACACTTATTCCGGTTGTTTGACACAAATGTTTTAGCACGCCCATCACCGATTTTTTTGCTTTAAAGTCGAGAAAGGCAGTTGGTTCATCTAAAATCATGAATTGAGCGGATTGAGCCAAAGCTCTTGCAATCATCACCTTTTGATATTCACCATCGCTAATTTCATTTAAAGCTTTATTAGACAAATGCAAACAACCTAATTGATCGATACAATCAATGGCTTTCTGTTCATCTTCTCGACTGAAAAAGAATCGCGAATCAGTGAGTGCAAATCTTCCTAATGTCACGGATGTGAGCACATCTAACGAAGATACTATATCGCCTCTGGAGGGCACTGAACTAACCAGATTTGCTCTCTTTCTTGGTGAAATTTCATGTATCGAAATATCATCAATTTTCACTTTTCCATTTAGAGGTTTTTCATTTCCGGAAAGTGCTCGAAGCAAGGTACTTTTCCCACTGCCGTTTTCACCTATAAGCGCTATTAATTCTCCGGTCTTTATTTCTTCCGAAAAATTATCCAGCAGTATTTGGCTCCCATATCCGCAGCTCAAATTTTTTATGGTGAAGTTAGATTTCACGACCATTTCCTCCTTTTACTCATAATGAGATAAATAACAACGGGGGCCCCAATAAATGAGGTAATGGTATTTATGGGTAATCCGCCTTCGATTCCGAGATGAGCGACCAAATCGCACAAGAGGGCTATAGCGGCACCCATAAGAGCAGTAATAGGAATGAGCACCCGAAGATCATGTTCACCGGTAATCATGCGGGTGAGATGAGGTACAGCCAATCCGATAAATGCCACAGGCCCGCAGTAAGCTGTGGCAAATCCAACCAAAAGTCCGGTGGTTAGAATGATTATAAGACGACTCCGCTTTACGTGTATGCCTATGGAATTTGCTGTTTCCTCGCCAAGAAGAAATGCATTTAATGGGTTTGCCATCAACAAAGCGATGAAAACCCCAAGAACAGCAATAACACTTAGAATCAGGCTTTCATTTAATCCGGCCAAAGAGAAACTTCCCATTCCCCACATGACAAAAGAACGGAGAGCAGCATCGGTAGATTGGTACTCCAAGACATTTACCACAGCGCCCACTATAAAACTCAACATCATCCCGAAAATGAGTAGGGCAGTATTGTCCCGAAGTTTTCCCGCCACCCAAATGAGGATGGCTAATACCGCCCAGGAACCTACCAAGGCCGAAACCACAACACTGACCATTCCAAGAGTTCCTGTCATCAGCCAAAGGGAAACGCCGAGAGTCGCACCGGAGCTGATTCCCAGCACGGATGGACCTGCGAGAGGGTTTCGAAAAAGAGTTTGAAGCATAAGACCTGCCATGGACAGAGCAATTCCACAAGAAGCTGCGGTGATCGCTCTTGGCAATCGGATGTTATGAACAATGATAAAATGGGTGGAATTCGGATCAGATTGACCAAAAAGGGCATTCCAAACGTTTCCAACAGATATCAGACTTGAACCATAAATAAGTTCTAATCCCATTAATATCAATATAATAATGGTAAAAGAAATCGAAAATAGGAGTGTTTTCCTTGACTTATTCACAGGGCTTAAAATTGCGCATTTCAGTCCTAATCAGAGGCAATTCACAATAGAAATGAGCTGTTTTATTTTTTTTTAATCTGAAAACGCGGGTTTAGCCTCATCCATTGCGACTTTTGCCGGCCTTTGATTTTATACCCATACGATGAAATTTGATAAGAATACAGTGATAGGCATGAGCCTGATGATCCTTTTGGTAGTCGGTTTTATGTGGTATCAAGTTCCCAGCGCTGAAGAAACTCGTGCTCGTCAAACGCAGGATAGTTTAGCTCAAGTAGCCAATCAGGAAAAAGCCAAACAGGCTGAGATACTTGCGAATCAACAACAGCAAACTACCGACCCGACACAACCCGTCGTTGTCGATTCGTTGCAGTTGGCCTCGAAATTTGGTATTTTCAGTGGTGCTACTTCCGGCAATGAGCAGGTGGTGCATGTGGAAACCGATTTGCTCGATATGCAATTCAACACCCGCGGTGGCATGGTGAAAAGTGTGACGCTGAAGCAGCAGTTCAACTATACCGATTCTTCGATGATTCGACTTTGGGACGAATCGCTATCTAAAATGTTTGTTCTTTTGGACATAGCCGGAAAGGGCATTTTCCCAAGCGACCAGTTTGTTTTCGAAGCCTGCGCGCAAAGTATAGATGCAAGTCAGTCGGCCGGACAACTAAAAATGACTCTGCGGACTGCCGATCCTTCTAAGTACTTGGAATTTGTCTATAGCTTCACTCCTGGATCCTACCAAGTAGGAGTTTCAATGAATGCCGTTAATCTCTCGGATGAACTTCAACTCACTTCCCGTCAACCTGAATTTTATTGGCAACTTGCAGGATACAACAACGAAAAGGGACTTTCTCAGGAACGCCAGTATAGCTCTGTTTTTTACAAAAGAGAAGGCGAAGACCGCGAGTATCTGACCGAAACACGCGATGAAGGAATTGTAACAGATGGCAAACTTCAGTGGATGTCGTTTAAGCAATATTTTTTCTCTGCAGCAATGTATTCCGATAAAGGGTTTGGCGCGAAATCGGAATTTCATTCGATTACACCGCAAGACTCCTCTCACAACAAACAATACTTGGCTAGATTTCCTCTGAATCTTGAAGGCGGAGCGCAAGCATCATCCAATTGGAATTTCTACTTTGGGCCGAATAGACATAAGCAACTTAGCGAGACAGGGGCCGAGGATTTTGTTAAAATCATTGATTATGGATGGGGAATAATCGGTTGGTTGAACCGATGGTTTATTCGTCCGGTATTCGAATTTTTTACCAGCTTCATCGGTGTAATGTGGCTCATTATTTTATTACTGACCCTCACTATAAAAATGCTTCTTTTCCCTGTTACCTGGAAGAATTTTGTGAGCAGTGCCAAGATGAGAATGCTCAAACCGGAAATGGATGATCTCAATAAGAAATTCGAAGGTAAAGATCCGGTTGAAAAGCAAAAAGCTGTAATGTCGCTCTATCGTCAAACAGGTGTAAACCCTTTTGCAGGCTGCATTCCGGTGTTATTTCAAATGCCGATTTTGTATGCGATGTTCCGATTTTTCCCGTCGAATATAGAACTGAGGGGTAAAGGTTTTTTATGGGCCAACGATTTAGCGAACTATGATGAGTTATTCCATCTACCATTTAATATTCCTTTTTATGGAGACCACGTATCGGGACTTACTATCTTGATGTGTATTTCTACTTTCTGGTATTCAAAGATGACGATGGCAGCTACTCCAACACAGCAGCAGCCGGGCATGCCGAATATGAAAGTGATCATGAATATTTTCACCTTCATGATGTTGTTTTTCTTCAATAGTCTTTCTTCCGGGTTGACACTTTATTACTTTATCGCAAACGTGACGTCTATTGGACAGATGTGGGTGATAAAGAAATACATCGTAGACGAGAAAAAACTCCGCGATAGAATCGAAGACAATAAGAAGAAGCCGGTAAAGAAAAGTTCATTCCAACAGCGACTTGAAGACATGCAGAAGCAACAACTCGCAAAGCAAAAGGCATTGAAAGGAAAAAAATAGGAGTAATCGAATATGTCTGCACGAACTGAAAAGGACTATAAACTGGAAAAGGATTTACTCCGTTTCCTTCCTGAAATACGCAGGCGATGGGGTGTTGAAAGTCTCGGTTACTTTTATGATTTTATGGATAAAACTTCTGCCATTTCAGTAGAAGTGAATATTTTGGTGACTCTACGAAAGCCATTGGGATGGAAATTCTTTGAGTTGAAAGAATTTCTAGAAATGAAACTCAAGCGTAGAATCGATATCGTAACTCCACGTGGACTCAAGACTTTGTACAGAGAAGAAATCGAAAAATGTGTCCATCATCTGTGAAAAAGCAGGATCCATATTTGTTTATTTATCTGCGCGAAATGCTAGACGCAGCGGAGCGAATCCTCAATTATACCGCACATATAACTTTTGAGGATTTTGTAAAAGAACAAATGCTCTTGGATGCAGTTCTTCGAAATTTTGAAGTACTGGGAGAAGCCGGTAATCACGTCCCTTTCACTTTTCGGAAAAAAAGTAAGAATATTCCGTGGGCCAATATGTACAGTTTACGAAATCACATTGCTCACGAATATTTTGATGTTGATTTGGAAATTTTATGGGAAATAATTTCACATGATTTACCGCATAATGTACGCGACTTGCGAAATTTGATCAATACGAATAGTCTTTAACGCACACTACATCTTTTAATTCTTATGATAAAGAAGAACTTTTTTCTACTTGTACCATTAGCTATCACACTCCTTTCATCGTGTGGTGATAATGCCAATAAACAAGAAGAACCTCAGCGTAGTGATAAAATAAAACTCATGATAGCAAATACCAAACTAGCACGCGATCCGCATACATACAGCGAACCGAATGTAGCCCGTGTAAAACACTTGGAATGGGATGCTGTCATTGACTTCGCAAATCATTCTATTTCGGCAACGGCCTTGTATGATGTTGAAGTAAAACCTGAAGCAAAAAGAATTGTATTTGACATCAACGGTATTGCTGTTTCTCAAGTAACAGTAGATGGAAATCCGGTTGAGTTTGAGATTGGTCCGCACAACAAATATTTGGGAGAAGCTCTTTCTATTCCATTGGATTCGACGGCAAAAAAGGTGTCAATCACCTATAAAGCAGATACGGCTGCCGATGCCCTTTTGTGGGTTGATGGAGCTAAACCATTTTTGTTTACACAATCGCAGGCCATTTTGGGAAGAACCTGGATGCCTTGTCAAGATAGCCCCGGAGTGCGAATTACATACAATGCTCGAGTTAAAGTTCCGGCCGGTCTTTTAGCATTAATGAGTGCCGAAAATCCACAAGAGAAAAATGCAACCGGAGAATATACTTTTAAAATGGATCAACCGATTCCATCTTATTTGATGGCTTTGGCAGTAGGGGATATCGAGTTCAGAGCGATTGGCGATCGCACAGGTGTATATGCTGTTCCCTCTGTTATCGATGCTGCGGCCAGAGAATTTGAGGACATGCAAAAAATGGTAGAGGCTGCTGAAAAGCTCTATGGGCCTTATGTTTGGGGTCGTTATGATCTGCTTGTTTTACCTGCAGCCTTCCCATTTGGCGGAATGGAAAATCCACGGTTGACATTCGCAACGCCTACAATTATTGCAGGAGATAAGTCGCTCGTTGCTCTCGTTGCACACGAGCTCGCCCACAGTTGGAGTGGTAATTTGGTTACAAATAGCAATTGGGATGATTTCTGGTTGAATGAAGGATTCACGGTCTATTTCGAGCAGCGTATTATGGAAGCTGTTTATGGTAGAGAAATCTCCGAAATGCAGGCGACTCTTGCTCGTCAAGAATTAGATGCAACGATAGATGGCTTGAAAGACACGCTCCCGAATGACACCAAATTAAAATTGGCACTCGAGGGTCGCAATCCCGATGACGGCATGACTGACATTGCCTACAACAAAGGATATTTCTTTTTACGACTTATCGAAGAAACGGTTGGGAGAGAAAAGTTCGATGTGTTTTTAAAAGAGTACTTTACATCTCATGCCTTTCAGGTAATGGATACCGAACGTTTTTTGACGTATTTACGTGAAAATTTGGTGACTCCGGAAATGGATAAAACCATTCACATAGAAGATTGGGTATACGGGACGGGTCTTCCTGAAAACGCACCGAAAGTGTCGAGCAGTCGACTACAAAATGTAGATGTATTTGCTTCGAAATGGGATAATGAAGGGTCTTCTGTTATATCTGAAATCCCTTGGAACAAGTGGGGTTACGAAGAGCAATATCGTTTTTTAAGTCAGATTAAACGCTGCTCAGCAAAAGACATGACGGCGATGGATGCTGCCTGGAAGGTGACAACTATTGGCAACAATGAGGTATTATTTAAGTGGTTGGAAAATGCCATTAACGCCAATTATCGACCGGCATACGATGAGCTCGAAGTATTTTTAATGTCGGTAGGTAGACGCAAATTTGTACAACCCTTATATGAAGCAATGGTAAACACCGGTCAATCTGAAATGGCGAACAAGATTTACAAAAAGGCCAGAGCGAATTACCATTCCGTGACCACGAATACGATAGATGAACTTCTGCAATAAAGTACATCCACCCTTCACGGGTGGATTTACAATTCCGGGGCGCGGAAAACGCGCCATTGCCATGGCTTAAATATGTACGAATTTTTTCTCCAGAACATAAGGATCAAATAAAACAAGACCGGAGATCCAAACGTGAGAAATGAAAGATAGATAAACGAAAGTCGAACACGTTGCGGACGGACTCCCATTTTGATACCGAGCCAAGAACAGACTCCAAAAGCCTGACGCTCGAAATAGTTTAATATGGATTGGGTGAATTTCATGTTTGCTTCATCAAATGTAAACCAATTTGACATTGAAGGCAACGTTTCTGAGTACAATAGTTGTTGTAAAGATGAATTACCGACTGCGTATCTAAAGCATGATCCATGGTACAACCTAGTTTCTGCCATTTCCGTGTAATCTGATTTTCTTCGGGGGAACAACCTTGTAAGAAGTCCAAGACTTCGTCGAGAAATCGATCTTCTCTGTGAAATTTACCGTAAGCATACCAAAAAACGGGTAGTGTATTTATCAGCAGATTTTGCTGAGATAGCTCGCCTAAGGACGAATGATTTTTCTTACCCTTTTTTCCAAATTCGTAGTGTTCTTGCCAATATCCTCCGGCCTGTAATTGAATTTTCTCTAAAGCCCGTTCGGGGGAACAGGGTTGCCAAAGAGCATCGTATAAAGTGCTTTTTTGACTGATAAGGGCCGCCAATTGAGCAATTCGGATACACGGGAAATTGCCCGGTCGACTTTTCCCCATTTGCCATATAGACTTAGGAAGCGCTTCTAGCCGGTGTTTTCGCTTGAGGATGTGATATTCCTCCAGCAACTTTAAATGATAGGCATCAATTGCTACTTCCTCCAGCCATCCTGCAATACCGAATAATATAGCCTCGACAATCAGGGGTTCAATACCGGGACGTAAAACGGCATTCCATGGAATTCGGGAGGCAAATAGAGCCATAGCCTGCTTGTTAACTTTAAATCCGAAATTTTCCGTTATTAATTGATAGAAGACTTCCTTCCAATTCCCTTTAGATTGGTTGACCATAAATAGAACATTTGCCGATTTTTGGTCTAGTCTTTCGGCAATAAGGCGGTCTTTCCATGCTGTCCACTGAATAGACTCTGTATTTCGAATGCTCGCCTCGCAAGGAATCCAAGTTCGACTTTTGAGCCAAGATTGATATTGACCAAAAAGGTTTGGATTCATGATTGTTGAAAGATCTAGAGTGGGTAAAACCCTTCCGGCCACAGTAATGTCTTTGTCGGCATCGTAAACAACATGTAGAATCACGTTTTGGTAAGCAGGGTCATTTTCATGTTTGTGCAATAACCAATCACCGGCTTTTACATGTATTTCCACGTGCCCAACCCACAATTCTTGTCCGATCCGAATTTTAGCATTTTCGAAATCAGGTCCGCTGTTTCTATTTAATCTGCCCGGATCATGCACCTGAATGCTCTGCCCATCGGTTGTTTTAAGGTTCATGGTCGAGTACAACCTATACGCCCAGGCATAGGAAAGAAAGTCTTCGTTCATCGTTTTTAGTATTTCAGGGGCGAATATGATATACTTCAGTCGGCGGGTCTCAAAAAAGTCATATTTTTGGAAAACAAATTCTTAACCTATGAAAACCACACGTTTGAGCCTTTTGGCTTTTGTAATTGTCACTCTCTTTTCTTCTTGCGATAAATTCAATGAAAAGAGTTTTTCTGCTTCCTTTCACAAGGAGTTTGAAGTCTCGGTAAGTGAGGAGACCGGTGCCATGACGATTGATCTCGAAAAGATCATGAGTGCTCTTGAAAACAGTGATATCGAAAAATATAAAGAGAACATAAAGAGCTATGAACTCGTGAACATTCGATATAAAATATGGGAATACGCCGGTGATCCGGGCGCAACTTTCACAGGCAATCTTGGCGTTGGAAATGCAACGACTGATATTCCCGGTGTTCTATTAGCGGTGGAAGGATTGTCACTCCAATCATCCAACGATGATCCGGAATACAGAGTATTTGAAAAAACACAACAGGATATCGACAAAATAGAGCAGTACTTCTTGGATACAGATGGACTAACTTTATTTTTGGATGGAACGGTCACACATCAACCTATGACTTTTAAACTCGATATTTGGGTGGATGTAAAAGCTCTTGCAGAGATTGAAGACTAAATCATAGGACGACTCTAAACCAAAAGGGAGAATGAAGTAGAAAATACTTCATTCTCTTTTTTTTTAGAGCAATGCAGACATTTCCTCTTGCAGTTTCTGAGCTTCTCGGCCTGCAGCTTCAGCGAAATCAGGTCCTTTAGAAGCATACAAAATACTACGCGATGCATTTACCAGAAGACCGCACAGACTATTCATTCCATATTTAGCAACATCAGCGAGGCTTCCCCCTTGAGCACCCACACCGGGAACTAAAAGGAAATGGTCAGGAACAATTTGACGAATATCAGCTAACATCTCGGCACGTGTTGCCCCCACAACGAACATGAGATTATCCGGAGTGCCATATTGGCAAAGAGATTTTAAAACTTCTTGATAAAGTGGAATTCCATTTTCTGTTTTGATCGTTTGAAAATCCATGGCTCCCGGATTGGACGTAAGAGCCAATGCGATAGCCCATTTCCCCGGAAATTTCAAAAAAGGTTCCACACTATCTTTACCCATATAAGGTGCAATGGTGACAGCATCACAGGCTAGAGTTTCGAAAAATGTAGATGCATAGTAGGATGAGGTATTTCCAATATCTCCGCGTTTTGCATCCGCAATTATAAAATGCTCATTTCCGATGTACTTTATAGTCTCGTCGAGTATTCGCCATCCATCGATTCCATGTTTCTCATAAAACGCGAGATTTGGCTTGTAGGACACACAAAAGTCGCGGGTAGCATCAATGATGGCTTTATTGAAAGAAAGCATGTCAACACCATCGGGAAGCAATTTTGGGTCGGTATCAAGACCAACACACAAAAAAGATTTGCGTTTTTGAATAAGAGCGAAAAGTTCTTGTCTGGTCATATCGAATTTATATCGTACTTCCTTCTTTAAGTTTTTCAGCGTTTTCGGCGATTTTTAATGATTCAATAATATCTCCAATATCGCCATTCATAATTTCTTCGAGATTGTACATGGTCAGATTAATTCTATGATCTGTCACTCGACCTTGGGGGAAATTATAAGTCCGAATTTTAGCCGAACGGTCACCTGTACTAACAAGTGATTTTCGCATGCGTGCTCGTTCTTCTTGTCTTTTATTTACCTCTGCTTCGAAAATTCTTGTTCGAAG
>JBILMS010000056.1:0-19644 GCA_044375415.1 Flavobacteriales bacterium | reverse complement strand
TTGGCAAAATTGGAGAGGGAGCAGAATTTGGCGGATGGGGACCTTATGGAGTAGATGATGAAGGCAATCAGTTGTACATGTCGCAAGACCACACGCTTCAACGCAAGGATGAAGTACAACAAGGAGTTACGACCAACCCGGGGTCGTTCGATATCGAGGCACAGTGGGATAGTTTACCGGCTAATACTTTTACCGGTCTTGGAACACACACTTGCCTTTGCTTGGTGAACATCGATGAGTTCAGAGCTAAAAATCTAAACATGTACCCAAATCCGGTGTCGGGAAATCTACTTTGGGTAGAGGCTGATGAGATTATTTCTTCTGTTCAAATCTTAGATTTAAATGGCAGATTAGTATTCGATTTTATGGCAAGTACTTCAGATAAAAAGCAAATGATTGATGTATCAACAATTGCTTCCGGTTTGTACATCGTTGAAATTCATGATGCAAAAGGAATCATAGGAAGATTGTCATTGCAACGTTAAGACCAGTTCTATAGAATATAGAAAAGGGGCGGATTCGCCCCTTTCTTTTGAACTTTAATATGTTTGAATGAAGACGAACCTTACCACATTACTCGTTATTCTGAATTGTGTTTTCGCCTCTTTTTCCATTGCACAAACAGCGAGAGTATCCGGCCAAGTGCTCGATGGCGTTACCGGTGAAACACTCCCTATGGCCGTTCTGAGCTGGGGTTCGAATCCCGGGCAATCGGCAACGTCTGACTTGGATGGCAACTTCGACCTTGCCTTGCCATTGGGAGAATACATGCTGAAAGTAAATAGTGTCGGTTATATCGAATATTCGATAAAACTAAACGTGGATCGCCTTGCTATAAATCTCAAAATTGAGCTGACGAACAAAATGCTCAAGGAAATAGTAGTGACTAGCGATTACGTAATTGGGAGAGATGTACCGGTTGCTGTTTCCAATATTCCCCTGAAGCAAGTCGAAGAAGAGTTGGCGGGTAGAGAAATTGCAACATTGGCAAATTCGACTCCAGGCACGTATGCCACGCGATCAGGTGGTGGCGACGGAGATGCACGCGTCACGATACGAGGATTCTCTCAGAATAATGTCGCTGTGATGTTGGATGGTGTTCCCGTAAATGATATGGAAAACGGAGCCGTGTATTGGAGTAATTGGTTTGGACTAGATATGGTAATGCAAACCACACAAATACAACGCGGACTCGGGGCTTCGAAACTGGTGATTCCGGCCGTGGGTGGAACAATGAATATCATCACCCGAGGTATAGAGCAAGAAAAGCGTGGACGTGTAAGATACGATTATGCCGACGGAGCTTTTTCCAGAATTTCATTTGGCTTATCAAGTGGAAGATTGAAAAATGATTGGTCTTTTTCGCTGGCAGGTTCATTTAAACAAGGAAGTGGGTGGGTAGATGGCACACACACAAAAGGATTTTTTTGGTACGGAAAAGTTGAGAAAATTATTGGCAAACATGTGCTGAGTTTTTATGGTTTTGGAGCTCCCCAAGAGCATGGTCAGCGAAGCCGTCCGGATGCCGTAGCCATGTATGATCCAGCTTTAGCTGCTGAATTGGGCGCGGAGACCGATGGGATTCCAAATCGAGGTACGGGGTATAATCCTCATGTCGGGAATCTTACTCGCTACGATTTCGAAAACGGTATCCGTTCAAATGAAACAACCTTTGAACGATTCAACGAACGGAAAAATTATTATCACAAACCTCAGTTTGCACTGAAAGATGTGTGGAATATCAACGAAAGATCATTTCTATCTACCGTAGCTTATTTGTCCATTGGAAATGGAGGCGGGACACGACTGAATTCATTTCCAACCAAAGCGTCGTATTTAGAAAATGGAGACTTGGATTTTCAATCCATCTATGATTTGAATTCAGGATATTCACCGCCTTTATTCTCCGGACCGGACTACAATATCAATACAGCTATTTCTCCGGTGGATAGGTATGCATACAACTTTATAAATTCAAGCATAAACAATCACTTTTGGTACGGGGTGATTTCGACTTATAACAAAAATGTATCTGAGAATGTTGATGTATCAATGGGTGTAGATCTTCGCAGGTATCGCGGCGAACACTACCGCACGGTTTATGACCTTTTCGGAGCTGATTATATTGTGGCCTCAAGCAGCTATGATAACAACGATCCCAATCTTGTAAAAAGAAAGGGCGATAAAATTGATTATCACAATGATGCTTTTGTTCAGTGGGGCGGACTGTTTGGTCAAGTAGAATACAAAAAGAATAAATGGAAATCATTCGCCAGTCTCTCGGTAGCTCGCACAGGATACCGACGTGTAGATTATTTCTTACCTAAAGTAATTGAAGTAGACGGCGAACAAATAGCTGTAGGGTACGAGCTGATTGGAAATACGCATATCCTTACTCCGGATACAGTTGTTCACAATGGACAGATTTACACGCCGGAATCCGAAGGTCTTGAATTTCAAAATACCGGATGGACATGGAGAAATACATTCACTGTAAAGACAGGAGTGAAATATGAAATAAGTCGAAGTTCCGGTGTTTTTGTTAATGTGGGTTACCTAGATAAGGCTCCTTTGTTTAATCAAGTGTACAATACCGCGAATGAATTGCTTAATAACATCGAAAACGAGAAAATTCGAAGTGCAGAAGCCGGTTGGAATTTCCAGCATAAAGTAGTTGCAGCCAATGTCAATGTGTATTATACTAAATGGAAAAATAAACCATATACGAATGGCTTGAACGTCCCAAATCCGATCGATCCAACTGAAACAATTTCAACAAATGTGCAAGGCATGGGCGCAAGGCATATGGGCGTTGAGTTGGATTTCGCTTTAAAAGTCACCAAAAAACTGACTATAGAAGGCCTCATGTCTATTGGTGATTGGATATGGACTACGGGCGACACGTTGGATATTTTCGATGACAATGGCAACAGAGTATTTAATCTCAATGGTACCCCTTACACGGTTGCTTATGATGCGAAGGGCGTACATGTGAATGATGCAGCTCAAATTCAGTGGGGTGGAATGATACGTTATGACATTACCAAATCAAGTTATATCAAAACTAGGTATACATGGTTCGATAAAAATTATGCGCGATTTGATCCTTTTTCTTTAAACGGAGCCAATGCCGGTCGTGATTCATGGCAATTACCTTCCTACGGTAGCCTTGAACTTCACTTGGGAGGGTCTTTTAAAGTGAAAACTGTACAGATTGAAGTGCGAGGTAGTGTTTTCAATTTACTCAATGATCGATTTATTACAGACGCTTTTAACAACGATGCAAACGGTTTATATAATCAAGACGATAATGGCTTTGATGTTAATTCGGCCACAGTGCATTTCGGACAACCGCGCTGGTTCAATCTGTCCACCACAATAACTTTCTAATCATTTTATCATGAAAAAAATTCTATTCTTTTTGCTCCTTCTGATTGGCCAAATGCTTTCGGCACAAACCGACATTTTGGACGCGCGCACCAACTTTGGCGTCGGTGAATCTGTTACCATTACCGGTATCTGCATCAATGGCGACGAAATGGGTTCATCTGTTCGCTACGTTCAGGATGGAAGTGCCGGTATCGCAGTGTTTCCCGGCTCGAACTGGAATTCATGGACAGAGCCGCTCGAAGGCGACGAAGTTACAATTACAGGTGTTTTATCCGAGTACAATGGACTACTTGAAGTGGGCCCCGAAATTGAATCGGTTACTATTAATTCAAGTGGCAATCCTCTACCACAATTGCAATTGGTTTTGGCTTCCGAATTGGGCGAAGACAAGGAAGGTCAATTGTTGGAAATAGATAATGTTCAATTTGAAAATGCCGGAAGTACTATTGTCGGTAATACTACATACGATTTCACAGCCGATGGTGAAACCGGAACGATTTATATAAGAAATGGAAGTGTTTTAGTAGGTTCAAACCTTCCCGGTGGTCTGGTTACACTTGTTGGTATTTGCTCTCAATTCGACTCGTCTGCTCCGTACAATAGCGGATATCAATTGTTGCCTCGCACATCCGCAGACATGGTTCTTTCGTCGTCTATCAATATCATTGGTCAGATTCAACAAGGTTCAATAGAATACACAACACTGGAATTATTCTGGTCAACAGATACTCCGGGTGATTCTAAAATCGAATGGGGACTTACTTCTGCCCTCGGACAAGAAGTGTACAATGCATCAAATACGACCTCGCATACAGCAACAATTACAGATTTAGAACCCGGTACAATTTATTATGCCAGAGTTTCTAGCAGCAATGGGGAAGATGAAACCATGTCCATCATATCTGCCTACGCAACGCGCTCCGAATCAAGCGGTGCAATTACAGTTTATTTCACTAAAGATGTGAATACAGATTATGCAATTCAAGAAGAAGCAATAGCATTGTATTCGGCTACCGATGATACGATAGCAGCTTACATTTCTCGCGCAGAACACACCATTGATATTGCCATATATAATTTTGGTGACGTGGGTATTGCCAACGCAGTAAACGCAGCCTACGATGCCGGGATACAAATTAGAATAGCAGGTCAGGGTACGAATACCAATGCTGCAATCGACAACCTTAATGCAGGCATTCCTGTGTTAATGCGCGAAGATGATTTCGGAAGTGGCAATCACAACAAATTCTTAATTGTCGATGCTGATTACGCTGATAAAGCCATTGTACTTACAGGGTCAACCAATTGGATTGACCAAGATCAGTTTTCCGATTACAACAACATCATCATCTTCCAAGATCAGTCTATCGCTCGTGGTTATCGATTGGAATTTGAGGAAATGTGGGGATCAACCGGTGCCCAACCGGATGCGGACAACTCTAAATTCGGAAGTGAAAAAACAGTAAATACTCCTCGTAAATACTTAGTGGGAAACTCTGCAGTAGAAGTTTATTTCTCTCCTACGGACAACGCCAATCAAGCAATCATTGATGCAATCGAAACAACGGATGAAGAGTTGAACTACGCTGTATTTGCAGCGACAAGAGAAGATATCGCCGATGCCATAATTGATGAAGATGATCTCTTCCTTACCACGGTGCGCGGTGTGCTTGAGCAAACGTCGGACCCATCGTCAATTTTCACGTATTTGGTGGATGCTGACATGGATGTTTACAGCCATGAAGGAATTACCGGTTTGGTTCACCATAAATATTTAATGGTTGACCCACAAAATGAAAATAGCGACCCACTTGTACTCACCGGTTCTCACAATTGGAGCAACAGTGCTAATTCTATCAATGATGAAAACACGGTGGTTGTGCATGATGCACGTGTTGCGAATTTGTTTTTGCAAGAATTTATGGCTCGATGGGGTCAGGTTGGCATTAACGAAGGTTCAGACAATGCCAATTGGAGCCTCTTTCCCAATCCTGCTGATATCTCATTTGTTGTAAATGTGCCGGCAAATATGTTGCCTGCCCAATTGAATATTTATGATATGAATGGTCGAATTGTATACACGGAGAACATGAACGGATTCGTTCAAACAGTAAACATCGAAGGTTTAGAAACCGGCATGTACCAGTGCGAATTAAAAGCTACCGGAAAATCGTTGGTGAGAAAAGTAATGGTGAAATAAGCTTTTCATACAAAAATTGAAAATCCCCCGCAGAGATATACCTTCTGCGGGGTTTTTTTATAATTGATATTTAATGGCAACATTAAAACTGGCGGCTTGATGCCAGAATTTATTTTGTTCGAAGAAGTCTGTGTCGGTTTGATTGATTAAACCTTGCTGTGCCTCAAGGAATGATTGGAAAGTGAATCCATTCCAAGTGAAACTGGCTCCTAGTTGCGCGTTTCCGCTAAGGTCGAAGGTGGGAGTCTGATTAAGTTCGGTTTCGTCCCATCCCGGTTCTATATTCCCCTGAGAAGGGATGCCGGGAGTTAAGACTCTTGCTTTGGAGAGAAGTTGTGGAGCCAGGCCTAGTGAGGCAAATGGTTTTAATCGCCACTTCCCTTGCCAATTCAGACGTAGAGGAAAACTGAAGTATGAGAATTTATATTTAAAATCAGAAGAAGCAATGGGCAAACCAGTTTCATCCGTATAGATGACGGGTACTTTGAATCCCATTTCCGAATAAATTGCATCTACAGAAACATAGAATTTATTGTTGATGAAATGATCCAGACTTAGGCCACCGACAAAACCGAATAATGGCTCTGTGTCTTCGAAAAACTCGGTTCCGCGAGCTCTTGATAAGGCCAGGCCGCTTCTAATGCCTATCCGCTCTCTCTTCGGTTCCGGAAACCAATTTTCATACGTAGGTTGAATGGTGGCAATCTCTTCTTTCGTAAATCCACTTTCGGATATCCAAGTATCGAGAATCGGACTATTCATGTTTAGAATTTCTTCGTATTGAAATTCTTTGTTTAATGCTTCTGCTGTCTGACGACCAGCCGTTTGTTCAACTAAATATCCAACAGCGCATATTGTGCCGTCATCGTCGATAAAACACGGTTTTCTTTCACCGGATGCATGATGGTTCTCAGGGAATTTCCCACGCTGATAGTATTCGCGCAATAAGTTCAACAAATAGGTTCTTTGTGCTTGGAGCTCAGCATTCAGGTGAGAAACATCCTTTGATCTAAGCATTTGTTCTACATATTTCAAGTGAGTTTTTACTCTTAGTTCATTGTTTGTTTTAGCTTGTGGTAATTCGGCAAATGTTTCGAGATAGCTTTCATCTCCAATAATGGGGTTTACGGTTTGAGAAGTACTCGATAAAGACAAAAGAACCATTAGACCTAAAGAATAGAACCCTAACTTTCTTTTGTGCGAAAACAGTTTTTGGAATAGTTTCATGTCAAGAGTTTTGGTAAGTATCAGAAGTTGCACAAACGTCGAAGTTTCTACTAAATTGTTTGGTAATTATATCTTAAATAAAAAAAGCCGATCCTTTCGAATCGGCTTCCGGTGAGTTTCACCAAATTTTATCTTAGTCGTTTGTTGAGATCATAATTGTACCCTGACTAACGCTAACAGAGTTTTCATCCAGGGCATCGTTCAAAGTACCGCTAAATCCGGCACGCAATGAACCTTGTAAGGTATCCCAATCCGGTGACGGGAAGTTAGGCCATTCTTCATAATCAACGATTGTGAAGTTTCCGGAGCTACCGTCGAAAGCAGTGCCATAAATAATCGATGTGGTTAGGTCAGTATATGTAATGGTCATACCTGTTGGGGCAGTTGCCGGGTTTAGAGCGTTTGATCCACCATTTACCCAACCTGATGGTGGATTTTCTATTGATATTGCAATAAGCCCTTGTTGAATACTTGTACCACCAATGGTTAATGCACTACCGTCCCAAGAGAAGGTAACATTATCTACTAAAACGGTGTGCGTAACAGTACCTATTTTCCAAGTTAGGATAGTATCGCAGGTATAACAATCCGGTCCACCACAGTCTGCGTATGTTTCCAATCCATCTTCGAATCCGTTTCCACAGTTACCGCTAGAATTGCAATCCGGACATTCAAGTCCACCGCAGTCGATTCCTAATTCAGTTCCATTAATTGTATTATCATCACAAGTTGGGCATGCTTCGCATTCTCCACCGCAGTCGACTTCTTCTTCAAGACCATTTAAAAGACCATCGTCGCATAGTTCTGCACAAGGACCACAATCACCACCACAGTCAATTCCGAATTCTACTCCGTCTTCGATACCGTTGTTGCAAGAATTACAGGGGGCACAATCCACACCACCGCAGTCGAGCCATGTCTCACCTAGCTCGGGTTGAAAGATTCCGTCGATACAGTGATTGCAGGTTTCGCACGGACCACCACAATCCACAAGGAATTCTCCATTGTTTAGGATACCATCGTAACAGTTGGGTGGGATTTTATTGTCTTCATTCAGACAGCTCGCCATAAAGGCAGAAGCAAGAAAAACTGCGAAAAAACCGAAAATAAGATGGCGATTCTTCATGGAGATATTTTTTTACGGTGTCGAAAATACTCTTTTTAGACCAAAGACCCTTCCATTTGGTTGCAAATTCAGTTGGAATGAGACATACTATTCATGAAATTAGACCCGAAATGACCCGCAGAGAAAGCCCCACAAATTGGTCGGAAGTGACCAAACCATCAGAAATTCTGATCCATCAACTAAGTGACGAACTCAAGGTTGAACCATTGATAGCCAGATTGTTAATGGGTAGAAAAATCCATTCTTTCGATCAGGCGCATCTCTTTTTCAGACCCGATTTAAGTCAGCTCCACGACCCTTTTTTAATGAAGGATATGGATCTTGCCGTCGACCGTTTGACGAAGGCACTTTTTGAAAAAGAAAAAATTTTGGTGTACGGAGATTACGATGTCGACGGTACAACAGCCGTTAGTGTGGTCCATTCTTTTCTTTCTCAAATTGGGGTTGAGGCCGATTATTACATCCCCGACCGGTACGCTGAGGGATATGGATTCTCGGAAGCCGGGGCTCGATATGCAGCAGAAATAGGTTGTAAACTCATTATCACACTTGATTGTGGTATCAAAGATTCGGGGAATATTTCTATTGCCAATGAATTAGGACTCGATGTAATCGTATGCGACCATCATAACGTGGAGTCGATCCCTCCGGCATTGGCAGTGCTCAATCCAAAAAGAGAAGATTGTTCCTATCCATACAAAGGTCTCAGCGGTTGTGGAGTAGGTTTTAAACTTCTTCAGGCGTTTGTTCAGTATCATACCATGGATGAAACATTGTTGTGGGAATGCCTCGACCTGGTGGCCATAAGTATTGGTGCTGATATTGTTCCAATCACCGGAGAAAACAGGGTATTGACATATTTCGGATTAAAAAGACTGAATGAAATAAAACGCCCCGGGATTTTTGCGATGCTCGATCATGCGGGTATGCAGCAAAAGGAACTCACAATAGAAGATGTTGTTTTTGTCTTAGCTCCTCGAATAAATGCCGCGGGTAGAATTTTTTCGGGAAAGCAAGCAGTTGAAATACTTATTTCTCCGACAGCCGAGATTGCCGCCCAAATCAGCCCTTTATTGGAGGAAAACAATAAAACGCGACGGGTACTCGATAAAAAGATTACGGTGGAAGCAATGAATCAATTGCAAACCATCGAAAGCCATGTTGATTCGTTCACCACCGTTGTGCATAGCGAAGAGTGGCACAAGGGTGTTGTTGGGATCGTTGCTTCCCGTTTGGTTGAAGCGTTTTACAAACCTGCTATTGTTTTAGTAGAAACAGAAGGAGTGCTTTCGGGAAGTGCGCGAAGTATTCCCGGAGTCGATTTGTTCGATGCTTTATCTGCATGCAGCGATGTGCTCCTTAAGTATGGTGGACACGCGATGGCGGCAGGGCTTACTTTGGAGTGTGATAAACTATCTGTCTTTGAAGAAAAATTCGAAAAAGTTGTTGCCAATATGTTGGACCACCAAAGACCAAGTCTGGTGGTTGAATATGAAGCAGAAGTGGTGTTTGATCAAATGTCCCCAAAGTTCTATCGAATTCTTCGTCAGTTTGCTCCTTTCGGACCGGAGAATATGCGTCCTGTTTTTCTCGCCCGAAATGTGAAAGATGCAGGTTATTCCAGAAAGGTAGGTCAGACAGGAGAGCATCTTAAACTTCATGTGATTCAAGAAAATTCAAATGTCGTTTTCGAGGGAATTGGTTTCGGATTGGCACAATGGGAGTTAAGTCTGAAGGAAGGGCAATTACACGATATTCTTTTTTGCCTCGATGAAAACGAATGGCAGGGAAATGTTAGAATGCAATTGATCGTAAAGGACATTCGACTTGCAAATGGGGTGTGACTTACTTTTGCGCTTCATTAAAAAGATCACATGTCGCGCACAGAACTTACTTCACTCGGAGAATTTGGATTAATAAAACATATCACCGAGCACTTTCCTGTAAGAAGGGGCTCCACCATTCTTGGACCCGGAGATGATGCCGCCGTTATTAAAACGCCTCATTCTAAACTGACAGTGCTCACGACAGATTTATTGATCGAAGGCGTGCATTTCGATTTGGCTTATGTGCCATTAAAACACCTAGGATACAAAGCAGTGGTTGTGAATTTGTCGGATGTCTTCGCTATGAATGCGAAACCGGAACAAATTACTGTTTCAATTGCTGTAAGTAATCGATTTTCTCTCGAAGCTATTGAAGAATTTTATGCCGGAATTCAAATGGCTTGTGAACGTTATGAAGTAGATTTAATCGGAGGTGACACATCTTCTTCTTTATCAGGACTCATGATTTCAATCACTGCGGTGGGATATGCAGATGCTGAAAAGGTTGTGAAAAGAAGTGGGGCAGGAGCCAATGATTTGCTCGTTGTAACCGGTGATTTGGGATCTGCTTTTTTAGGTTTACAAATTTTAGAAAGAGAAAAACAAGTGTTTGTAAGCACCACCGGCACACAACCTCAATTGGAAAGTTATGAGTACATACTCGAACGTCAGTTGAAACCGGAAGCGCGAAAGGACATTATTGATATTCTCGAAAAACTCGAAGTGGTTCCAACTTCAATGATTGATATTAGCGACGGACTAGCATCCGAAGTTTTACACCTTGCCGATCAAAGTGAAAAGAATTTTGTGTTATACGAAGAGAAACTTCCTTTTGCTCCGGAAGCTCAGCGAACAGCAGAAGAATTGGGCTTAGACATGACCACTTGTATTTTGAACGGGGGTGAAGAATATGAATTGCTTTTCACTATAAAACAAGCTGATTACGATCGGATAAAGGGCAATCCTAATTTCACGATAATAGGACATGTAAGCGATGATATTTCAACTTCAGTTCTTGTTACGCGTTTGGGACAATCTATCGCGCTCACGGCACAGGGTTGGGATGCTTTTATGAATAAATAGAATAAAAAAAGACCGACAATTGCCGGTCTTTTATTCGAAAATAAAGTATTCAATTATTTTTTGACGATTCGACTATTGTATGCCGAACCATTGGTGAAAACCGTAAGAGTGTAGACACCTTTTTCTAAATCACTTGCGTCAATTGGAATGGATAGATCATTTATGTTTTTATTCCAGATCAATTGACCCATTGAGCCATAGAGTTGAATAGTACCGGTTCCGGAAAGACCATTCAGTACGAGATTATTTTCAACCGGATTTGGATACACCACAAACGTTTCTTCCAAATTAGAAGAAATACCTACTTCTTCCTCTTCTTCAATTACCTCACATTGCTGATAGGTTTCAGCTGCAAGAGAAGTCAAATAGTCGGTTTCAAAAGTGATGAATTGATTGGCCCAATCACCGCGCTGAAGAACAACACCTTCACAAGACAATACTACAATACCGAAAGCTCTACGGAAATAGTTGTTGTAAATTCCATTGTCCGGGTTATCGGAATACATCGTGAAAGGAAATTCGTATGGAAAACCATGCGTTTCCCAATTGTGCATCGCGTAACGACGGTATCCATAATCCGGTCCTTGAGTTACTGCTGAGTCCAATGTTTCTACAGGCGGACAGTTACTCGGACAATTTCCGTCGCTCGGATGTGCTTCGAGATTGTAAATAAAAATCCAGTTGAAGTCCTCGAGGTGATCCAAGATAAACTCCCTCGCAGTTGTAGTCTCTTGTGAGTCAATAGTCAGGTCAAAAAGATTTCTAAAGCGTATACAACTAACACTGCTGTTCATAATAATCACTGGCTTGTCACCCGTTAGTTGTTCACTCAATGTTAAACTGTTTCCGAAGAAATCATAGACTGTAAAATCGGCCACAGTGTCGCCAATCATATAGCCACCACTGTAATCATTGAGTTCTCCATAATTTTCTAATGGAGCAATAGGCTCTAAATCTAGGGGCAGGAAAGGCCAACCTAGATTTTCAGTCATTGCATTTTCGTAGGTTACTTGCGAATACGCTTTGAGGTAAAGAAGTGGGCATGCCAGAACAAGGCACAATAGGAAGGTGCGTTTCATTTTACTTACAGGTTTGGTTTCTACAGGCAATTTAAACCAAGTAGGCTCGTCTTATGTTCGCCTGTCTTAGGGCCATTCTTGAATTCCTGCGAAATCCTAAAATTTAGTCCGCTCTATTTCCCGTTTCAACGACCTATTTACCTATTTCATCGCGAAAAATTGTCATGTTAATTTTAGTCGATGCCCATGCTAAGAAATCGAAATACTCGTAAACACGTCTTTCAAAGGAGTCTGATTTAAGTTCGGTCAACTTTTCGACCAAGTCTTGATATAGCTCTATGCCGGGTTTTTCGCGCTTCTTCAGCATTTCATTTATAAACTGCAACATGATGGTTTCAAAGCGATACACTTTTTTGCGAGTTTCTAAAAAACGTTGGGTTGAGCGCAAAGCAAAAGGCAGCAGACTTTTATTTCCAAGCTCCAGATGTATTACCATATTCAGAATTTGAGCCATGCAATGAATGTCTCGTGATTTGTCGATCTCAACATTATTAAGAAGTTGATTGATCCATTTTAATGCCTCATGATATTTTTCTAAGCCAAAGTAGATGACTGCAATGTTGAAAAAGAAATGCGCTTTACGAACAGAGCTTATGTGGTCTTCATATTTATACAGTCCTTCTTCGATTTCGGGAATAATTTTTAATCCTTCCTCGAATAATCCTGACTGCGTATATAAGGTTAGTTCGGTGCTCTTTATGATCGTGAACATGCGTATTTCAAGATCTTCGCTCACTTGTCCTTGCAACTTCTGAGGAAGCTTACGGAGCTTGTCCAAGTACTTTTGGCTTTCATCCCATTTGTTTAGACGCATGCCTACATAGATTGCGTTTGTAAGAACCGACAAATAAATATTGGGCTCCTCGTCAAATAGATGGGGTTTACTCTCAATCAGTTTTAAATTTTTAAGCAGATAGGGATAACTCTCCTGATATTCTCCAAGCCCGAAATGGTATGCACTATAGATGTGATTAACCATATACAGGTTTTCCGAAGAGGCTTTTGTTCCTTTTATTTCTCCCACCATCCCATCCATTAGCTTGATATATCGCGTGAGTTCTTCCTGACTGCGAACTTTGCCCTGTGTGTACAACATGAGGAATATATGACTTTTGATATTCCACAATTCGTTGTAGGCCGACATTTGATCGCGCAACTCTTCATCCTGACGAAGCAAATCCTGAATGCCATCGGCATCCAGACTCTCATAATTATCGCGTTCGATGAGAAGTTTCTCCCATTTTGCTATCTCTACTAAAATGGCGAACTTCTCGTGTTTCTCCGCAAGTTTTTTCGCACTATGCAGTTGCTTTAATCCCTGATCATATAGGCTTTTCCGATAGAGAATTTCAACCCAATGCAGTTGCCGGTGTAATTGTGCTTCCGCTGAACTATTGGAATGAAAAGAATCAAGACTTTTTAATATGGCAGCATACAAACGATTTTTCGAAATACTAAAACGATGGATCAAGGACTTACTCTTGAATTTTTTTAGAAGTGCCGCTTCGTCATAATCGTCTTGCTTGTCTATGGCATCGAACAAAATCTGGTAGTTGTTCTTATCGCCAATAACATGACGTGACGAAAAAACTTTGAAGTATCGTTTTTCTGCCTTACTGAGCGATTTGATCAAGCGATGCAGATTGTCGGAGGCCTTGTTTGACATAGGTCTGAGGTTTAGATTTGAAAGATATATTTTATACCTCTCAGTCCTCGAAAACCCTGCTTTATTAGAAAGAATAAATCACATCTCTAAAAATGTCTATAATTTCACAAAGATCTTTAAGTCAGTTAATTAATTGTATTTATTGAGTAGATTAATAGCCTTCTCAACCATGTTTTTTGACCCAATAAAAAGTGGTGTTCTTTGATGTAATTCTTTGGGTTGAAGGTCTAGAATTCTTCCCGTTCCAAAGCTCGCTGAACCACCGGCTTGCTCCACAATGAAAGCGAGTGGATTCGATTCGTACATCAGTCGAAGTTTACCATCGGGCGATTTTTCTGTTCCGGGATAGATGTAAATACCACCTTTGATAAGATTCCTGTGAAAATCCGCCACCAATGAGCCTATGTAGCGCGCACTGTATGGACGGTTGGTTTTTTTATCGAGTTCTTTACACCAAGCCACATATTCTTGGACCCCTTTCGGCGAGATGTTTAGATTTCCTTCGTTGATGCTATAAATAGCGCCGTCATCCGGAATTTTCATATCGGGATGTGAGAGGCAGAATTCACCAATGCTTGGTTCAAGTGTAAAGCCGTTGACTCCATGCCCTGTGGTATAAACCAACATGGTGCTGCTGCCGTAGATCACATACCCTGCAGCCACCTGATCGGATCCTTTCTGCAGAAAGTCATTGATATTCGCTAAGTCTCCAACACTGCTGGATCTTCGAAAAATCGAAAAGATCGTTCCGATGCTCACGTTTACATCGATGTTGCTCGAACCGTCGAGGGGGTCAAATAGGATTACATATTTGGCTTTGCGACAGGTCTCATTGTCAAAAGCTGAGTATTTCTCATTCTCCTCACTAGCCGCTCCGCATACTTGTCCGCCCCAGCGCATGGCATTAAACATGGCATTATCGGCAAATACATCGAGTTTCATTTGAACCTCGCCCTGCACATTTATGTTGCCTTCTACACCCAAAATATCTTGTAATCCGGCTTTATTTACCTTGTGATTGACGATTTTAGAAGCTACGCCAATGTCGGCGAGTAATCGCGACAGATCCCCCGATGCGTAAGGGAAATCGGCCTGACGCTCCATGATAAATTCGCTAAGTGTGATCATACGAGTGCGAAAGTACGAAGGTTGACGACTGACTTGCATCAGTGTTTATCTCGTTTAAATTTTATTATTTGCGGCATAAACCATATTCCATGAGTGAACACCATATTCCCGATGGCCTTACCCACGAAGTTTGGCAACTTTTTACCGGAGGTCACGACTCCGAAGAAATTACGGCACGTTTGCGCAAACGAGATATTGACGAAGAAACGATTCAGCAAGTTGTCAAAACGGTGAGGGAAATGCGGCAAGCAAGGGGAAGGCGACAAGGTTTGCGAGCAGCCGGTGTCGGAGCCGTTCTTTTGGTAATGGCATTTTTCGTAACATACATTTTATCAGCCAATGGTCTTCCGAGCGATTGGGCTCTGTATGGTCTAACAACGCTTGGTGCAGCCGTGCTTTTTGTGGGCATGATGCTTTTTATGGGATGATCTGAAAATTGAAAATGAAAAATGGCTGTTTTCGTTGGGTTTGACGATTGGTCTTCGAGTGAATTATGAGTTATGAATGATGAATTATGAATGGGGATACGTTGGGATTGACAATTGGTTTTCATTCGAGGGGTGGATTTTGACTTCGAGTGAATTATGAGTTGTCCCCCTGAGCCCGTCGAAGGATGAATCGTTCTCCTGAGTCCCAATTGTACAATGCAACCACGAGCGTTGACAAAACCGTCGGAAAGCCTCACACTTCGTGAGTTCGGGGTTCGGAGAAAGAGAAACATGTTACACACGCTAAGTTTTGCACACAGATTCAAGATTGTTCCCCGAATAGGTCCTGCGCATCGCGCTTGCTGCGCGTACGCAGGATGACGGCTTGGCTTAAAAAAAAGGGGGAGGAAAGGCGCCGCGCAGCGGCGCCTTTCCTCCCCCTACACACAACATGTGTACGTCACCCTGAGTGAATCGACCCGAGGCACGAGGGTCGATGAATCGAAGGGCTCTCCCTCTGGTTTATGTGGGGCCCCCTTTCTCCACCCTGTCAAACAAATTCAGCGGTCCCCGAGCGAAGCCGAGGGGTGTGATCGATGTGTTTTACCGGACAACAGTGATCAGCACATCAGCACATTAATCAAACGACCACATTCACAATTCGTTTCGGCACCACAATCACTTTCTTCGGAGCCTTGCCTTCTAGGTATTTAGAGGATTGCTCATCAGCTAAAACCATTTTCTCTACATCACCGGCACTCATATCTACGGGTAGTGATATGAAAAAACGTGTTTTACCATTGAAGGAAACGGGATACGAAAATTCATCTTCGGTGAGATGAGCTTCTTCGTATTGTGGCCATGGGGCCTGCGTGATGCTTTCTTTGTGACCTAGCTTTTCCCAGATCTCTTCGGCGATGTGTGGGGCAAACGGTGAAAGTAAAATAGCAAGTGATTCCAAGATACTGCGCTTATTGCATTTGTGTTCCTGCAATTCATTTACACAAATCATAAATCCACTAACACATGTATTCCACGAAAAACGATCGAGGTCTTCCGTTATTTTTTTGATCGTCTTGTGAAGTGTTTTCAGTTCTGCTTTTGTTGCTGCTTCCTCCGAAATTTCCAACTCATTGTTCGCATTGTGATACAAACGCCAGAACTTACGCAAGAAGTTGTGGACGCCATTGATGCCCTTGGTATCCCATGGTTTACTTTGTTCCACCGGACCTAAAAACATTTCATAACAACGAAGGGTATCGGCTCCGAATTTTTCACATAAGTCATCCGGATTCGCAACATTGAACCATCTCTTAGACATTTTATCGATGGCAAATGTGCAAGTATATTCTCCGGCATCATTTAATATGAACTCTGCATCTAAATATTCAGGTAACCACTTTTTAAAGGCGTCACGATCCAGAATGTCGTTGTCAATAATGTTTATATCAACAAATAATTGCTGTGTTTCATATTCGTCTTTCTTTTCGGAAGTAACGAATTTATTTGTACCCATAATACGATACACGTGATTACTGCGACCCAAGATCATCCCCTGATTAATCATCTTCTGAAAGGGTTCATCAAATCCGATGTAACCGTGATCAAAAAGAATTTTGGTCCAGAAACGCGAATAGAGGAGGTGACCGGTGCCGTGTTCCGCACCACCCATATAAAGATCTACTTGACCCCAATAATCAATTTTTTCGCGAGAGGCAAACTTTTTTTCGTTGTTGGCATCCATGTATCGCAAAAAATACCACGACGAACCCGCCCAACCGGGCATGGTGTTGTATTCGAGGGGGTGGGAGGTCTTGTCATTATTTAAATTTCCCAAACCGTCGGAAGGCCTTACCCCTAACCCCTCTCCAGAGGAGAGGGGGATGATCCTGCTTATCTGAGATATTGTGTCTTCGATGTTGGCAAGGACTTCTTCGTTTTTAAAGTGAAAAACTTTGAATCCAAGATTACCCAAATAATCATCTCTGGTTATATCATATTCCTTGTTGTTTTCTCTGTCATGTATTCCACCGTCTACTTCGATAATGATTTTTTTTGAGAGATTGGCAAAATCCACTATGAACGGACCTATGGCATGTTGTCTTCTGAAGTGGATACCTAATTGATTATTTCGAAGCCTTTCCCAAAGTAATTTTTCTGCAAGCGTTTGCTCTTTGCGCATTGACCTTGCATGTTCCTTTAAGAATTCCCATTTTTTCGGATTAGCAGTTTGCCAAACCCGACCACCTTCTTCATAGAGATTTTGATATTCAGCTTCGGCATCAGATAAGGTATCTAGTTCATTATTTGAAAACGCATCATCTCCCGGAACGTAATCGCCCCCCTCTCCCCTGGAGAGGGGCTGGGGGTGAGGCGCATTTTTATCGGATGCTTTTTTGAAACCCGAAGCAACTCCATCTGCAGAATCGCCCCCCTCTCCTCTGGAGAGGGGTTGGGGGTGAGGCTCAGACGAAATGTTTTTGATAGCAGAAGGCCGATACTCCCAACCCTTCGCCCTTGCCAACGGTGGTTCGCCGTCTTCGGTGGGTAGGTATTTGTCTACTTCTGGAAGTTCAATCGGTAAACTTGATGTGTCAACGATATAAGGCAATTCGTTTTTGTAGTAAACAGGGAAGGGTTCTCCCCAATAACGCTGACGACTAAATATCGCATCGCGCATACGGTAGTTGATCTTGCCTTTTCCAAAATCTCCTTCTTCTATCGCAGATATAATTTTTGGCGTGGCATCTTTGTATGCAAGGCCGTCTAAGAACTGCGAGTTCATCAATTTTGCTTCTTTCGAGGCCTCCGCTTTTTCGCTAATGTCGGTGTCTGCAAAAATGTTCGGAATAGGTAAATTGTATTTTTTCGCAAAGTCCCAATCGCGCTGGTCCCCGGCAGGAACGGCCATTACAGCTCCTGTTCCGTATCCGGCTAAAACATATTCGCCAATCCATACCGGAATTTTTTCGCCAGTAAACGGATGGATCACATGTGCGCCGGTAAATTGTCCACTTACATTTTTTACATCGCTCTGACGATCGCGTTCGGTTTTTAATTTTGCCTTTGCTATGTATTGTTCTACATCGTCTTTGTATTCGGGGGTAGTGATTTTTAATACCAATTGATGCTCCGGAGCCAAGGTCATAAAAGAAACTCCGAAGATGGTGTCGGGGCGTGTAGTGAAAACTTCTATGCTATCCGAAAATCCGTCGATGGCGAAATGAACAGAAGCTCCTTCACTTTTACCAATCCAATTTCTTTGAACTTCTTTAATGCTTTCACTCCAATCTATTTTGTCCAGTCCTTGGAGTAATCGTTCGGCATAAGCACTGATACGCATGCTCCATTGACGCATCAATTTCTGTTCTACGGGATGACCGCCACGTTCGCTCACGCCATCCTTTACTTCGTCGTTAGCCAAAACGGTTCCTAATGCCGGACACCAGTTCACTACAGAGTCGGCGAGGTATGTCATTCGGAAAAACATGAGAATTTTTTCATGCTGTTCATCGGTCATACTATGCCAATCGGTAGCTGTAAATTCTCCACAAAAGTCTTTTCCGAAAAACGTAAAATCACCGGAAGACAAAACATGTTTGTACCAATTTTCGTCGATTGCCGCATTCACATTGTAGGTTCCGTTCTCGGAGAACTTCTTGAGCAATGTGTTTATGTGCTCGACTTTATCGGTGTCTTTATTGTACCACGAATTGAAGATCAGACTAAAGATCCACTGTGTCCATTTGTAATATGCCGGATCGCTTGTGCGGACTTCGCGACTCCAATCGTAACAAAAACCGATTTTATCTAATTGCTCTCGATAACGTGCGATGTTGTTTTTAGTAGTAATAGCGGGGTGTTGTCCCGTTTGAATGGCATATTGCTCGGCCGGCAATCCAAAGCTATCGTAGCCCATCGGATGTAGGACATTAAATCCGCGATGTTTTTTATAACGGGCAAAAATGTCGCTGGCAATGTAACCGAGTGGATGACCAACGTGCAAACCCGCACCACTTGGATAGGGAAACATATCGAGGACGTAGAACTTTTTCTTCGCCTTATCTTCTTCAACTTTATAGGTCGAACGTTTGCGCCATTCGTCCTGCCATTTTTTTTCTATTTCCTTAAAATCGTATTCCATATCCACTTTGTATGAGTTCGCGAAGATAGGACGCAGCGTATTTTTGTCGTATGTACTTTCATCGACCCCCTTTCTGGCTTCGGTTGGCTGCTCCAAAAGCGCTTTGGAAGATGCCGGCAAAAGGGAAGGTCATATACCTGACATTCGACGATGGTCCGGTGAAGGGTATTACAGATCGATTACTTTCTCTTTTAGAAAAAAATGAAGTGAAAGCTACTTTTTTCTGTTTGGGTAAAAATGCCAAGGAAAACCCCGAATTAGTGAGCAGTCTGAGAAATGCCGGTCATTCAATCGGCCATCATTCTTTTTCACATTTAAAAGGTTGGCAAACAGATGATCGCACTTAT
>JBILMS010000016.1:0-54677 GCA_044375415.1 Flavobacteriales bacterium | reverse complement strand
TCCATTATCTACGTTAGCCGCTGCATCGTAGTTACAAGCAGTAGCATCCGTACAACCATTTACAATAAGGATACAAGATCCGTCATCGCAACCGGCGTTAGCGTTGTAGTTTAAAGAGTTTGGATTAGTACAACCTGGGTAAGTACATGATCCGTTTTCCACGTTAGCAGAAGGATTGAAGTTACAAGCTGTAGCATCGGTACAACCGTTTACAACAGCTACACACGACCCATCATCACAACCTGCATTAGCGTTATAGTTGAGTGCCGTTGGATCTGTACAACCTGGGTATGTACAAGAACCATCATCAGACGTAGCGGCTGAGTTGAAGTTACAAGCGGTCGCATCAGTACAACCGGTAACCTGATTACAAACAGCAGGTTCAGGGAATACAAGACCCATACAAGTACCGTCCAATTCAGCGTATGGTCCGATCGCACCTACTGGGTCACCTGTGAAGGTGTGCGCATATAGATACTGATCATCACCAATAGAAGCATTGAAGATCTGAAGGTTCAACTGGTAACGAAGAGTACCTGTTGGACAAGTAACTTGTGCAAGTAGCACACGCTTCTCAGGACCAACTGGCAAACCGTTCACGTCACCATTAAGAGCAAACCATGCACCATCATCAATCATTGCAGCAGGAGCAGCAGCTCCGGCAGCAGTTCCGAATGAAGGAGCAATTTGCCCGGCAGGATTAGTCAAAACGTTGATCGCGTTTCCGGGATCAGCGCTAGAAGCCCTACCAATTGTAATAAAAGAATCTGAGCAAACTTCAGCGAAGATTCCACAGAAAGCAGGATTGATATCCGGACCGGTCACACCAGCGAAACCTGAGTTCCAAATGGTGGTTGGGTTCACTCCTGCCTCTTCGGTATCACCGATTCGGAGGATGTGAACTTGACCGGGGTCACTGATACCGTAACAAGCAGAAAAGAAGTCATTCGAGTCCTGCAAGCGAGCGTATATCCTGTAGGTCGTGTGACCCGCCGGATACGTAACAATGCCTGCACCTGTCGAATGAACCTCATTAATCACATCAACAAGCTGAGCGTTGGCCGAGCCACAACAGACTGCGAGCACGGCAACTAAAGCACGTAATAATTTTCTCATTTTTGAGTGTTTTGGTTAATTCAAACTATTGTTTAGCAAGTAAAGGCGCAAAAATAAAGCGGTCGGCTTCACTTTCGCAAATTTATTTTTGAAAAATCGAAACATTAATGTAATTCATCGAGTAAAAGCGAGGTTTCATCTATAAAACAGGCATGGATATGCCTATAACGTTGACAAAAAACCGCTTGTTTATCAATGACTTACATAGGAATTGGATTACTTTGAACTGCCCTTCTCCCCCAAACGGGTGATTTTTAGCAGTCGGGCAATCTCAATGAGTAAACGGCAGCTCATCTCAACCAAAAAAAGTAGAAGTCGACTTTTTTTCGAGAATTCTTCAAATGTTTGTTCCACACTTCAAAAAATATCTATTTTCGCAGCCTCAAAAAAAAACTGGTGCCTTAGCTCAGTTGGTAGAGCAAAGGACTGAAAATCCTTGTGTCCCTGGTTCGATTCCTGGAGGCACCACCAGAGAAGAGTGAGAGTGGAGAGCGAGAGTGGAAAGAAACTCACGAGAAATTTGAAGAGCAGGTCGGATCAATCCACCTGCTCTTTTTCTTTGTACCTATCAAACGAACATGATAAAAAAATCCGAGCATTTTTCCAGCATAACAAGCCTTGGTCAACATATCGATGAGTTGACGAAAGGAACTAACGTCTTCATTATTACGGATGAAAACGTGGAATCTGCGTGCCTCCCGGAATTGGTTGAAAAAAGTTTGGTTCTTCAAGAGGCAGATATCATAACGATTCCCGCCGGTGAAGACTCCAAGTGTTTTGAAATACTGGAAGGAATCCTAACAACCCTATTAGAAAACGAAGCGGACCGACAGAGTTATCTTCTAAACATAGGTGGAGGAGTGGTCTGTGATGTAGGAGGATTTGCGGCTTCTATCTACAAAAGAGGGATTAGCCATATTCATGTTCCAACTAGTTTAATGGCGATGACGGATGCCGCTATTGGAGGTAAAACCGGCATCAATCTGTCGAACGTCAAAAATGCCATAGGTGCGTTTCATTCTCCATCTGCTGTTCTTGTACAACCGGATTTTCTCAGCACTCTTTCTAAAACGGACATGCTTTCGGGAATAGCAGAAATGATGAAACATGGTCTGATTGCAGATGAAAATCACTGGAGCAACTTGAATTCATCCGACCTGAAAATTATTCAACCGCTTGTTCAAAGAAGTTCGCAGATTAAAGAATCTATTGTCGAAGCTGATCCCTTTGAGAAAGCCGAACGTAAACTGCTGAATTTCGGACATAGCATCGGACATGCTGTGGAAAGTTTGCATCTCACTAAAGGCGATCCATTATCACATGGTCATGCTGTGGCAATCGGCATGCTAGTAGAATCAGCCCTTTCTGTTACTAAATGTAATTTCCCCTCTTCATCGCATGAGGAAGTTGGAAATCGCATCAAAATGTTCTTCTCAATACCTTCTTTTAACTCGACCGAGATAGACGAAATAATTGAATTTCTTGGGAATGACAAGAAAAATCAAAATGGTGAATTTCATTTTTCTTTACTTGAAAAAATTGGAAAAGGAGTCTTTGATATCCCGGTAACCGAAGCAGAAGCGCGCACAGCCCTGGAAAAACTTAACGTGTAAGAACGATGTAGTCCTTTATTACCATGCGCAAAAAAGGAACCTTTTGCGCGGGTATTTCTTCTAAAGAAAGCTTAGTCGCCACATCCAAGACCAATTTATCGAGAATATCCCGGTGAGCTTGATTTTTATGTTCATTGCATCTCACAATAGCATTTTTAATTTTCACAATATCCTCTTCCGGAAAATTTCTGACTAGCGCGTACTTCGGTGTGTACTTATCGAGCGTGTCTATCTTCAGTATTTCGGCTAAACTGATGGGATGACGATCTTTGATTCTAACCACTGTAGTATTTGAAACCGTATCACCGAGTCTTTGTGCGTGATCTGTGCTTGTAACAAGGATGGCGGCTAAAACACCCCCACTCATATTTAGATCGAGGAGTCGAAAACACCAACGCAGAATATAATCGTAAAACTCAGGTTGTTTACCATTCAATTTCACAACCCTAATCTTCAGAATCATCTTTCCGGGTGTCTGTCCATTAAAAACATATTCAAAAAACAAAGAATAAAATAGAATCGGTGGCAGAACAATCAAAAAGAAATAGATGAAGGCCATATCGTCCATATAGGAGTCCAAATAGAGATACTGAAACAGCAAGTAGAGAATAACATAAATGAGAACCTTACAAATATTATCGACTAAATAAGCTAGGATACGATCGCGCACATTAGCCAATTCATAAGAAATGGTAACATTTTGAGTTGTGCGAATGTCGATGCTTTTCATTTAGCCAATATCTACTACATTGCGCCTGCAACAAGAATAATCGGATGCAGGAAACCGAATTCATCGGCCAAAATAAGGAAAAGTGGACTGAATTTGAAGATATACTTACTAGGAAAGACAAAGATCCTGTTCGTATTACCCATCTATTCATCGAAACAACCGACGATCTCTCGTATAGCAGAACCCGCTATGCAAATCGATCTGTGCGAGTTTATCTAAATGGAATTGCTCAACAGGTATTTCAAACCATATATAAAAACAAAGCAAAAGCGCCGGGTAGCTTCGGAAGGTTTTGGAAAGAAGAACTTCCTGATGCCATGTGGTATGCGCGCAAATCGCTGCTATTATCATTTGTACTTTTCGCTTTTGGATTGAGCATTGGCATTTTGTCGAGCATGTATTATCCCGATTTTGCCAAAATCATGCTGGGGTCTTCCTATGTTGAGATGACCGAAGCAAACATAAATGAAGGCGATCCTATGAAGGTTTACAAGGATTCGGAACCTTTGCTGATGTTCTTTAGAATTGCACTTAACAACATTTATATTTCCTTCTTAACTTTCGTGATGGGTATTTTGTTTGGAGTCGGAACGGTTCTAATCATTTTACAAAATGCGATCATGGTTGGCGCATTCATCTTCTTTTTTATTGAACGAGGATTATTTAAAGAATCGTTTTTGGCCATAATGTTACACGGCACATTAGAGCTCTCCATGATAGTGATGGCAGGATGTGCAGGATTTGCACTAAGCAAGGGTCTCATTTTTCCGGGAACATACACCCGAGGACAAGCCCTTGTTTTTTCTGCAAGAAATGGAGTGAGAATTATGATCGGTGTTTCGGTGCTTTTGCTTTATGCCGCATTTATAGAGTCCTTTGCTACTCGTTATACCGATTTACCGAACATACAAAATGGAAAGTTAATTATCGATATAATTCGCGGAACAGTAATCTTTATTTCTTTCCTATTAGTTTTAGGATATTTCGTTTGGTATCCTCGGTATCGTTATAAAAAAGGTTTGACCAAAGCGCCGGTCAACGAGGAAAAAGCACGTTTACAAGGACTGAATATCTCTCTCACTGAAATCAAAACTGCGGGAAGAATATTTACAGAAACCTTTATCGTCTTCGGTAATACCTTCAGAAAAACCATCACAAATGCACTACTGCTTGCCTTAATAGCGACGATAACTTTCAGCATTTGTATTAGAGGAAACTTCCGAGTCCTATTCAATTATAACTATGAAATTTGGAACGAGGTTCGGTCCATGTATAATCAGTTATGGTCATGGAGTTCTCTAAATATTGTTATGAATTTTCGTCACATGTACACAACGCTAATTTTAATTGGCTTGTGTACAGCAACACTTTTGCTCTGCACAAAAATTCTCGTGAAATATGTGATGGTCAATAAAGAAACTCCATCTTTTACTATTCGCGTTGTGTTTTCAGCTCTCGTTATTTCTACACTTTTATGTCTCTCTCTTCATTTTTCAATTTGGGCTATATTTTCATCGATAGCACTAATGCCCTTCCTCCTACTTTGGTATTTCACAGGATATTTCGAACAAACCGGACTCTTAAAAGCGATGACACGGACCTTTTCAATTCTTAAGGGATCTTATGGTAAAATGATGGGGCTTTTTATCTTGATAGCATTGATGCAATGGATAGCATTGTTTCTCACTAATGAAGAAGTAGTTCAGTTTCTCTTACGATTTATTGAAATGAATATTCCTTCAACCGTAGAAATTTCAAAATATACATCCGAGATATTGTCGGTATTTATTGCATACCTCTTGATGGTTTTGTTTTTTCCGTTGACCATTTTCAGCAATGCAATTTTATATTTTACCCTTGCCGAAACGGTTGATGCTACTAGCTTGCGCGAGTCGCTTTCTAAAATTGGTTTTAAAAAGAAAGCATATGGCCTTGAAATCGAAAAATAACATTTTCAATATACGCTCCTTTTTGCCTTCGGTGAAAACAGCTTTGGTTATACTTTTTATGCTGAGTATTCGGACGGGGGCTCTGTGTCAAGAAAAAAATGTTTGGACACAAGAAGAAATTAATGAAGCTCGCGAGGGAATTAAATACGAGGGTACACCTGAAACGATCGAGAAACAGCAAAAACCACCTGCCTCTAACACTAAAGAGAGTGAACCCACACAAATAGAAGAACCACCTTCTCCATTTTGGCAGTCTGTAAGTCGGTTCTTTTCATCTGCTGCCGGTAAGATGATCGTATTCGTAATAATCATTTCATTGCTTATATATGCAATCTACTCATTCATACAAAGGAACAAACGGGTAACAAATTTGAAAGTTGTAAGTCTCGGAGAACAAGAATTGCAAGACTTAGAGAATAACCTCGTGGAAACGGATATCGACAAATTTCTGAGACTTGCACTTGAAAGTAAAAACTACAAATTGGCTGTTCGCCTGCTCTATCTTGGAGTTCTACAAAATCTTCATGAAGCAGAATTGATAATATGGAAAAAGGAGAAAACGAATAGAGACTACTTAAGCGAAATGCGCCAGCATAGAGCGTATTCTGAATTGCGCGAATTAACTCTTGCGTTTGATATTGTTTGGTACGGTGATACGGAAATACCTGAAAGTACCTATCACCAACTTTCACAGGCATTTAAATCATTTAATGACGTAATAAGTGCCAAAAAATAAAGGAAATACATCATACAACAAGATTACAATAGTCTCTATTGTGATTCTCATGACAGTGCTAGTAGTCTGGTTTTACATGACTCCAAATCCTATCAACTGGTATGTGAATTTGCGTCCAAATGGTACTGATCCTTACGATACACAGGTTCTGAATCGTTTGCTTCGAACCGTGCGCGATGATCAAACGTTTTATACGATAAATGACAGTCTTGAAATTCGTTTAAAAGATTCTTCCGAAGTGGTCGATAATTACGTATTCATTGGAGAAGAACACTTTCTTGATTCTACAGAAATAGTAGCACTAAAACAATTTCTGGAGGATGGAAACAACGTTTTTGTTTTTGTTCCGGGTAATTTCAATCCTTTACTCCACGAGCTCATCATATCTTCAAATCAGGATTTTTATTTAACAGAAGATCAATACGACACACATGAACTGATCTCCGCACACATCTACGAAACGAGGGACACTAATACTATAGCCTCAATCGGTGACAAACAGGCTCCCTATAGTTTATATCGCGATTTCAAAAAAACATACTACAACTACAATTATTTCCTTGATAGTTTATTAAGTATAGATAGTACTCGAATGGAAACAATTGGTGTTTATCGGAGACCAAATGATATCGGTGGTGAAGAAATGGAGTATCCAGAATACATCCGATTTACGTTTGGAAAAGGAGAATTATACTTTCATTGCAACCCCATTCGCTTTACCAACTACTACTGCCTAAACGACACGGTCGTTCCTTATATTCAAGAAGTATTCACGCACCTCGGACCCGGTAAAGTAATTTGGGATGAAGAAAGTCGAAACTACGAGAACACAAATGACGAACCGAACCCACAACTGCCCTCTGAAGGACCCTTAGAATTTATTCTTTCCGAGCCTTCTCTCAGCCGCGCATGGTACATACTCATTTTGGGCGTTATTCTCTACCTCGCCTTTGGAGCAAAACGAAAGCAACGCGTTATTCCTGTTACCGAAAACATGGAAAATACGTCGATCGAATATGCTGAGACCATTTCTCAGTTATTCATGAAACAAAAGGACCACTCAAAGCTGGTAAAGCTCAAGGTTGAACTTTTCAAATCTTATCTGAGAGAGCGTTTAAAAATCTATGTACCCGTTCACTCCGAAACATGGGATGAGCTTTTTATATCGACTTTAGCGCAGCGTTCAGGGATTCGAAATGAACTTATCAATACATTGGTTATGCAGTGCAAAAAATATGAAGCACCGACAGATGTTCAAACAGATCACATGTTGGAATTCCACAATAACCTTGAGGAGTTCTATTTTTACTGCAAATAGGACAATCATTAGATTAAAAATAAAAATTGACGTCATCAAATGAGTGAAGAATCAACTTTCGAAAACAAGACCTCTCCCGAGGTTTCATCTGAATGGATGGTTGGACTAGATCCGGCAAACAGGGTTAATGTGAAACCTATTACCGACACGATGGATGCTATTCACAGAGAGGTATCCAAGGTGATTGTCGGACAACAAGATCTCATAGATAAAATGATGGTTGCTTTGCTCACCGGAGGACACGTTCTCGTGGAAGGCCTTCCCGGTATAGCCAAAACTCTTTCAGCGAAACTTCTGTCGAAGACCATTCACGCAGATTTTAGTCGCATTCAATTTACCCCCGACCTTATGCCTACTGATGTTACGGGTACATCGGTATTTAACGTTAAAGATTCAACCTTTAATTTTCGGAAAGGACCCATATTTTCGAATATCATATTGATTGATGAAATTAATCGTTCACCGGCGAAAACACAGGCCTCTCTCATGGAGGTTATGGAAGAAAAGCAGGTGACTTACGATGGTGTTACTTATACCATGGGATTTCCCTTTTTCGTAATTGCGACCCAAAATCCTGTTGAACAAGAAGGCACCTATTCTCTTCCTGAAGCACAACTCGATCGTTTTCTGTTTAGAATAAAAGTCCCCTATCCTAGCCTTGAAAATGAAAAGGTAATTCTGCGTCGATTTGAATCTGATTTTGATATCCGCCACAGTCAGGATGTTGAGAAGGTTACTTCACCTCAGCAAATCAATGAATACAAAAAGCTCATTGAAAAAATATACATCCGTCCGGAATTGCTCGACTACATAGCAGCACTGATTCACAATACTCGAAATAACGGAGATATTTTTCTTGGTGCTTCGCCCCGCGCTTCTTTGGGTATCATGAAAACTTCCAAAGCGATGGCTGCTATTCGCGGTCGCGATTTCGTAACGCCGGACGATATTAAAGAAGTTGCGATCGATGTTTTAAATCACCGAATCGTATTGAGCCACGAACGGGAAATGGAAGGAGTAAGCCTCGATGAAATTATTTCGGGCATATTAAAAAGTGTTGAGATACCTCGTTAATTACCAAAAAAAGGTACCGTCGAAGAGAATTCCAAAATAAAAGCCATTGCAGCATTGCAGCTGACGCGGAGATTTTTTATCTCTCTAGCGGGCATCATGCTATTGTATTCCATCTCCTTTGCATTGCCTTGGCTCTTGCCTCTTGCCGGTTTTTTTCTTACGGTTCTTGTCATCGCATTATTCGTAGACATACTACTACTGTTCAGTAAGAGTATTCAAATTACGGCAAGTCGACGAACTACTAAAATGCTATCATTGGGCGACAACAATACGATTGCACTATTACTTGAAAACAGAGGTGGTCTTGCCGTTGATATGGATATTTTTGATGAACTTCCTTATCAGTTGCAAGTGCGCAATTTTCATTTTCGAGAAAAACTTCAGGCGGGCGGAACGCAAGAAATTCGATACGATATTCGTCCTTTAAAGCGCGGTGAATATCGCTTTGGATATATTAACGCCATTACATCCACACTGATTGGTCTTGCTGCCAGAAGAATGCAACTTGGCGAAGCTGAGATGATACCTGTTTATCCGAGTGTAATTCAGATGAAAAAATACGAGTTACTCGCATTTGCCAGAATCAGCACGTTTGAGGGAGTAAAAAAACTACGAAGGATCGGCCATAGTTATGAATTTGAACAAATCAAAAACTATGTTCAAGGCGATGATATTCGAAGTATCAATTGGAAAGCAACCGGCAGGCGAAGTTCACTCATGGTAAATCAATACGAAGATGAGCGTTCTCAGCAAGTGTATACTATTATCGATAAAAGCAGAAGTATGCACATGCCCTTTCATGGCCTGAGTTTGCTCGATTATTCCGTGAACACAAGCTTGGTCATCTCGAATATCGCATTAAAGAAATATGACAAGGCCGGATTGATAACGTTCTCTCACGCCATTGGAAGTACGCTAAAAGCAGAAAGCTCAGAACTTCAGCTTAAAAAAATTCTGAACGCACTTTATTTCGAAAAACCGCAGAATCAGGAAGCCAATTACGACCTCTTGTATCGCTCTGTAAAAAATGTGATACGTTCACGCAGTCTCATTTTTCTCTATCTCAATTTCGAGAGTGCTTACGCTATGGAGCGTGCATTACCTGTTTTGAAAAAAATAAATCACCTCCATTTACTGGTTGTAATGTTCTTTGAAAATACCGAACTCATTGACTATAGTAAAAAGCAAGTGGATTTCGTGAGCGACATCTATGCTCAAACTATCGCTCAACAATTGATCAATGAAAAAAAGCAGATTGCATCACGTCTTCGTAAAAATGGAATTCAGGTTATTCTCTCTCGTCCGGAAGACCTTTCGATCAATACAGTAAATAAATACTTAGAGCTCAAAGCTCGATCATTGATTTAAAAATAATTCGCTACTACTTTCAGACTTAGCTCAGGCGGTGACACTCTGAGAAACATTGCAGAGCACTTTTATTTTTTCGATTGTATAATCTATTTGCTCCTTGGTCGTCATCCTACTAAACGAAAAGCGAATACTGGCACATCCCGGTATTAGTGCATGAATTGCCTCAAGAACGTGACTGCCCTTTGAAGCACCACTGCTACACGCGCTACCCCCTGAAGCTGCAATGCCATCTAGATCGAGCAGAAAAAGCAACATATCGGCATTTGGATTTGGTGGAAATGTCACATTCAGAACCGTGTATAAACTAGAATCGGATTTTGAATCACCATTGAAGGCAACACCCGGAACGTTTGATTCTAGTTCTCGGATCATATATTTTTTTAGGCCTAAAATATACTCTTTGTGCTCCTCGACTTCAGACATTGCTATGTCAACCGCCTTTGCAAGTCCTACGATTCCGTATAAATTTTCGGTACCGCCTCTCATTCCCCGCTCCTGACCTCCGCCAATAATTCCGGCATTAAAACGAACGGTTCGATTCACATATAAAAATCCAATTCCTTTGGGTCCATGAAATTTATGCGCAGCAGCGGCGGCAAAGTGCAGGTTCACCTCTTGCATGTTAAAAGGGAAATGACACATTGTTTGAACAGTGTCGCTGTGAAAATAGGCGCCATATTTCTTACACAACTCGCCTACTTCCTTGAGAGGAAGAATGTTCCCGATTTCGTTGTTTCCATGCATAAAAGAAACAAAACTTTTTGGGTTCTCCGCGAGCAATTTTTCAAGATCCTCTAAATCAACATGTCCATTTGGAGTTAATTTAACCAAACTCAATTTTACATGGTGTTTGTCGGCCATGTATTGCATCGTTTTGATTACGGCGCTGTGTTCGATAGGAGAGGTAATCAGATGAGTACAACCCAAATCTTTCACTGCAACGCGAATAGCCAGATTATCGGCCTCCGTACCTCCGGATGTGAAATAGATTTCCGAAGGTTGACAATTCAACCACTTAGCCACCAATCGACGACTGTTTTCAATAGCCGTTTTTGTTTTTCTTCCGAATGCATGCGAGGAAGACGGGTTACCGAAATGATCGGTCATGTATGGCAACATAGCTTCCAAAACCTTCGGGTCCAAAGGTGTTGTGGCAGCATTATCTAGATAAACTTTCATTCGCACTTACTTTATGCTCGCAAAGGTGGGGGCTAGGGCCTTCACAACGCTATTTTTTTAGACCAATTGTTGGATTTCATGGATGACTTTCTCCGCCAATCTATCAGCCGATTCCCGAGTGCTGCTTTCAGCGTAAATTCTAATAATGGGCTCTGTATTGCTTTTTCGCAAGTGAACCCATTCGTTTTCAAAGTCAATTTTCACTCCATCAATTGTATTGATTCTTTCATTGCTATATACCTCCATCAATCGTTTTAGAATTTCATCTACGTCGATTCCTTCAACCAACTCGATTTTGTTTTTGGACATCACATAACGCGGGTAAAAATCTCTTAATTCGGACGCCTTGAGATTTTTCTTCGCCAGGTGAGTTAAAAACAAAGCTATACCCACCAATGCATCTCTACCATAATGCGCAGGAGGATAAATGATACCACCGTTCCCTTCTCCACCAATAACAGCATTAGAGGACTTCATTTGCACTACCACATTCACTTCACCGACGGCTGAGGCAAAATACTCTTGCCCATGTGAAATAGTCACATCTCGCAACGCACGAGTTGAAGAAAGATTCGAAACAGTATTTCCTTTGTTGTGAGTCAGAACATAATCGGCAACAGCGACTAGTGTGTATTCTTCACCAAACATAGAACCATCTTCGCAGACAAATGCCAAACGATCGACATCAGGGTCGACGCAAATTCCGATATGACAGTTATTTTTTACTACTGTAGAGGACAATTCAGAGAGATGTTCGGGCAAGGGTTCTGGATTGTGGGGAAATCGACCGTGGGGTTCACAATACAATTCCACGATTTCTTCGACACCCAGTTTCTTCAACAAAGCCGGTACGTAAATACCACCTGACGAATTAACCGCGTCAACTGCAATTTTGAAACCGGCCTTTCTAATACTTTCCTTGTCGACGAGCGGCAGAGTCAATATTTCATCGAGATGAATGTCCAGATAGTCTTTGTTTACAATTGTTCCTAATTGGTCAACCTCGGCAAAAAGATAGGCGTCCTCTTCTGTAAGTTTTAACAGTTGTTTTCCTTCATCCGCAGAAATAAACTCACCTTTCGAATTGAGTAGTTTAAGTGCGTTCCATTGAACCGGATTATGACTTGCCGTAAGTATAATTCCTCCGCTTGCATTTTCTTTTTCTACAGCAACTTCAACTGTGGGTGTAGTAGAGAGCCCAAGATCGATTACATCTGCACCCATGGCTCTCAGGGTTGAAGAAACCAAACTGCTGATCATCTCTCCGGATGGTCGGGCATCCCGGCCTATAACGATGCGAAGTTTTTTGCTTTTATCTTTCCGCAGCATGGTGCAATAAGCAGCTGCAAATCGCACAACATCAACAGGAGTAAGAGAATCTCCCGGTTTTCCGCCAATGGTTCCACGGATGCCGGAAATGGATTTTATAAGAGTCATTCTTTTAAAATTAAGGATGCCAAAGATACATTTTCGAGAAGGGTTTAACGAACAGAAAACCTTGAAAACTAAGGTACTTGTAACCATTTCATCCACAAGTTGGTATAAGCCTCTACCCTATGTTATCTATCTATCATACCATGAAATCCCTGTATGCCTTAAAAGCCATGCTGGCTGCGACTTTCCTGTTCATTTCTCTTATCGGATTTTCTCAGGAATACGAAGTCGAAAAATTGGATTTTAATAGCGACGACGCTGAATTTTCGGCATTGCCGTATCGGGACGGCGTCATTTTTATCAGCAATCGCTCCAAAAAGCGCCTTGCAGCCGATGAAGACAGCGTCAATTTGTATTACACCGATATATTCTTTAGCAAGAAAAAAACCAATGGAAAATGGTCCGAACCGGTGGTGTTTTCCGATAAAATCAACGGATTTTTAAATGAAGGTCCCGCAACGTTCAACAAAAATGGAACGGTGATGTATTACACCGGGAACATTGAGCCCAGTTCCGCCGCCAAGAAGAAAAAAACGAAGGAATATAAACTTGGACTTTTCAAAGCTGAGTATATCGAAGGGGCTTGGCAAATAACCGAACCCTTCCCGTTCAATAGTGGCAGCCAACAATTCAACATAGCTCACCCCGCTTTTTCACCCGACGATTCTACTTTATACTTCGCATCAAACATGCCCGGTGGTATCGGAGGTGCTGATCTATACAAATGTGTTTGGAGAAATGATCGTTGGAGTCTTCCGATTAATTTAGGTAACACTGTTAATACAAAGGGAGACGAATTATTTCCATACATGTCGAAAGGAGGAAAACTCTTTTTCTCAAGCAATGGATACGATGACAGCGAAGGATTTGACGTGTACTTTTCGAACGTAGTTGACAAAAAATACCATGAGCCCATTCGTCTTCCCGAACCTATTAATAGCTCGTTGGACGACTTTTCGTTTTGTGAAGCAAAAGGAGGTAACAGTGGATATCTCTCTTCGAACAGAGAGAATGAAAACGACGACATATATATGTTCAAGTCGGATATGCCTGCCCTTATTGACTGCAATGACAATAAAAAGACTAATTATTGCTACCATTTCGAGGACGAGAACTTTCTTCCAAATGACAGTTTGCCCTTAGCCTTCGAGTGGAATTTAGGTGATGGAACAATCAAAAGGGGTGTAACAATCGATTATTGCTATCAAGCAGAAGGATATTATCCCATTACTCTCGATTTAATTGATACCTTAACTAATAGCCGCTACTATTCGGTCTCGAGGGGTGAAGTTGCAATTCAAAGACTTGAGAGTCCCTACATCGATGGACCGGACGAAAGTATGGTCAATCAATCCATCGTGTTTAAAGCAGATGGATCGGATATCAAACTATTTGAGATCGATGAATTCTATTGGGTTATTGATGATGAAACAAAATACTCCGGTCCCGAACTAAATATTTCATTTGAAACTACGGGGTTTCATTCGATTGTTTGTGGTGCATTTAGCAAGATCACAAAAGGAGGAATACGTTCTTCCGTTTGTACCTATAAACAGATCTACGTAACAGATGATCCCGTAGAATTCAAAATTCTGTCAAAGAACGAAGAGATAAAAGTCTTCCAAAAAGTAGACATGATTAGTTCGATCGGCAAATACGAAGTTCGAGATAACAGTTCAGAGCGAACATTAACTCCATATTATGCCGTATTGAAGGAATCGAAGGTGAAATTGGACCCTACTAATCCCGCAATTCAACTCGACGGCTTTACAGTTTCGGAATTCAAAACAGTAGAAGGTTATGTTTATGCCATAGGACCGGAAGAAAGTCCGTACGATCTGTACGAAGCATTTGAGGCAATGTCTGCTGAACACCCTGAACAAGTTAGTATTCAGCAAATTGATGACATGCTTGTATCGCGTATCGAACCAATCGGCACTTCTCGATTAAAAGTAATGGGATTAAAATCACCCGAAGCGATTTCAATGAAATCGACGTATCAGGTAATGTTCAAGAAAAGTGCATCAGCTCTGAACACCGACGATCCTATTCTTTCACAAAAAAATCTTGCCATCAATGGTTTCCGATCGGGCGATGGATGGGTTTATACAACCGGATCAGAAACATCGTATGAATCGATAAAACCACTTTTTGAAGAAATAAAAAACTCCGGAAACGGGGATGCTGTTATTGTCTATTTCGATGGATCAAATTTCAAAGAATTAACTCCGGCCGACATCTACACTCTACAAGAAGAGAATAGAAATAAACCGTCTATTACCAGCGGAGATTCTATATTCCACATCGCTATTTTACGCTCTCCGGTACAAGTACCCCTCACAGACAAATTCTTTAAAAGAGCCGGCGGGGATATAGTAGAATACCCGGTAAGTAATGGCTTTGTTTATGTAAAAGAAGGTACGACTTCATACGAAAATATACATTCCGATTTTGAAGAATTCGTCTCCGACGGATTTGAAAACGCCGAAATAGTTACCTTCGATGGAAAAGAATTCATTCCGGTGCTAAACGAAGGTGAAGAGATGACTGATGAAACCGGAGGACCCATCATTCAAGGGCCGATCAAGGGTTTCTATCAAGTACTTATTCGCGAAACAAAAGCTCCACTGCTCCCCGAACAGATTGTCCCCGGCAATTTCGAGTTTAGTTTGGTGGAAGTTAAAGATGGCGATACCTACATGTATACTACCGGCAATGGAAAATCAATAGATGCTATTCAACCCTTAATGGATGAACTTGCCAAACAAGGACTCAAAGACATGCGTGTAGTTCAATTTGACGGCAACGGTTTCCGTTATGTCGATGATAAAAATTTCGAATCAGTTAGTGATAGTACTGCAGAAAATAAACTTGATTCTTCAATCTCCACAACTGTTCTCACGAATACGGCAGAAGGGGATGTATCCCTCTTAAAAGACCAGGTAAAAATACCCGAGACAATATCATCTCCTGAAAACAGTCCAAGCGGAAACGTTGGGACAACAATGTCTGAACAAACGCAAACTCTACAAAATGAATCAATAGTCAAAAACAATTCAATTAGCTACCATGCCCTAATACAGGAAGACGCAGAGGGAACTTCGTCTCCAACTGATTTACCCGTAGGAATGATCGCCGAATCTGTAAAAGGAAGAGACAACCCTAATTATATGTATGTATCCGGAAATGCACAGACACCGGAACAACTTTCTGAACAAATTGAAAAGTTACGCGCTCATGGTTATGCTGACGTACAAATCGTAAAACACGACGGAATTAATTATACAAAAGCGAACGAAAAGGGAATTGCGTACATCACTACTATTCCTGTCGCTGCAAACATAAATATCAATGATAAAACTGGAGGTAGCAATAATTCTTTAGCGCCTGCATCGAACCAAACATCAACGGGAACTGCACTTAACCCAACAATCAATGCCAGTAAAACCGGGGAATCCGACAAATTTTCGAAGCCACAAATGACGTATCATGTGTTGGTTCAGGAGGGTGAAAAAGGACTCAACATGCCGACCAACTTGCCTGCGGAAATGATAGTAGAAATTAAACCCAATGCAGCTAACAACGGATTTTTGTATCTTACAGGAAATGCCGACTCACCGGAGAAACTAACTGAGGTAATTGCCTCACTCAAAAAAGCCGGATTCAACAAAGTTGAAGTAGCCGGATTCGACGGGGTTCAATATTTAAAATCAAATGAACAGGGAACACCTTTCATACAATTGGTGCCTGCAGTAGATGATACAGCTTCAAACACAACGAGCAATACCAAAACCGCATCAACTCATTTGACGACTCCTGCTCCGGAGAATGGAGCAACGAAAGGGTCGAATGAAAATCGCATGCCGATGTACCACATCGTAATTGGTGAGAGCGTAACACGGATTCCGTTTAACGATTCATACTTCAGCAAAATTGAAGGTGAGATCATCGAGATCAAAACCGAAAAAGGTTACACGTATGTTACAGGTGCTTCCACAGCCCGTGAAAAACTACATCCGAAATTCGAAGAGATTATCGCTGAAAATAGCTTCACGGCCCACATAGAAGAGTTCGATCAAGTTGACTTCACATCGAAAATCACAAAAACAGGATCTTACATCGCGCCGAAAGATGCCGATATTCTCAACATCGAGTTTGCCAAATTGAGCGACATCAAATTTGAATACAACAGTGCCGAAATCAAAGCCGAATCGAAACAAGTGCTCAACTATGTGGCAGCGATGCTCATTTTGGAAGAAGATTTTATACTTCGAATAAATGCCCACACATGCAGTCAAGGAGGCGATGATTACAATCAAAGCCTCAGCGAACAACGCGCAGAGTCTGTGAAGAATTATTTCGTAGGACGTGGAATTGACGGTACAAGGCTCTTGAAAAAAGGTTTTGGTGAAAACAGACCACTCGTAGATAATACCGAAGAAGAAGGTCGGAAGTTGAACCGCAGAGTTGAATTCATTATTGTGTTTACCGATCAAGGACAAGGTAATTGGATTCGCTCCAACGATTAAAGAAGAAGAGACATTTAAAAATTTAGGAACGTATCGTGATTGGGTAAGGCAATAAATTATTAGGACCTTGCCTTCACAAACGTTTACGCAATTCGCTTTCTACAGACTCATCAAATCCTTAAACTTGGCACTCTGACGTCGAGATACTTCAACTTGTGTATTATCCTTTAGAGTAAGTCTGAGACCGCCATTGAACCAGTTTTCTACACTTTGTACCCATCTCAGATTTACGATATTTTTTCGATTCGCTCTGAAGAAAGTATGATCTAATTTATCCTCCAGATTATTGAGGGATTTTAAGATAAGTGGTTTGTTTGTACTAAAGAGGACCCGTACATAATTGCCTTCAGATTCGAACAAACGAATATCTTGCAGGCTCACAAACCAACATTTTTCTCCATCCTTCAAAAATATTTGATCGGCTTGTCCTAGCTTCCCAATGTTGCTGAACTCATGATGTTTTTCAGGACTAGAGCTCAAGCTTTGCTGGGAGGATAGTTTCTGAACAGCATCCGCTAATCGATCCTCCTCCACAGGTTTCAATAAATAATCCAGTGCATTCACTTCGAAAGCACGCAGAGCAAATTCATCGAAGGCCGTGACAAAAATTACCTTAGGAATAGACTCAAGTTCTTCGAGCAGCTCGAAACCATTTTTCCCAGGCATTTGCACATCAAGAAAAATAAGATCGGGTTGTAGGTTGGTGATGGCCTCGATGGCTTCTTCTGCGTTGGCGCATTCCGCAAGAATTTCGATGTCAGGAAAATTTTTCAATAGACCCGTCAACTCTTTTCGAGCCAATCGTTCATCATCTATAATGATTGTTCTCATTGCTATAAATTAATAGGAATAACTAAAACAGCTTGTACCTCTTGATTATCTGAGCGAATGTCAAACGAAGCCTTGCCGTTGTATACTATATCCAATCTCTTTTTTGTGTTATTGATTCCAATGCCTTCACCTCTATCTTCCGGCACAAGTTGGCCGCTGTTTATTACTTTTATCACAAGGTAATCGCCTTCCATGGTAGCATTCACATGAATTCGACCTCCTTCGATACGTTTGCTAATTCCGTGTTTTATTCCATTTTCCACAATGGTTTGCAACATAAATGCAGGGACTTCCATGGAAAAAGTTTCGGGGCTTATTTCCATTTCAATCATTAGTCTTTCTTCAAAGCGAATTTTTTCCAATGTCAAATATTTGTTCACTAGGTCTAATTCTTCGCGAAAAGGCACTGTTTGCTTTTTTCCCAACATGAGATTATTTCTCAAAATACCACTCAACATAGTGATCGCATGTTTTGCCTTATCCGGATTTTCGTCGACCAATGCGCGAATACTATTCAAAGAATTGAACATAAAATGCGGATTCATTTGGGCCTTAAAACTATTCAATTCTATTTCCGTTTTTGCTGCTCTCAGTTCGAGGTTTTGAATCTCCTCTCTCTTCCAATTCCGAAATGTCATTACAGCAAAATAGATTATACTCCAGAGCATAAACAAAGCTGTGAAATTGAAGGTCGATTGCAAAAAACCTTGAAATTCAAATTCTTCGGAAAGAGGGATTTCACCAACCCACGTGTTCACCAAAACCGTGTTTGCCGAGGTAAACAAAATACTCATGGCAACAACCGAAATAACAACTCGGGGGATAAGACTCGACAATACCAGCGCATTCCAATTCCACCGATGAACGAGGTAACGGAAAAAATGCGTTGTTAGAATGCCCGTTATAAAAATGAAAGCCGAAATAAGATAAGCTTGCGTTAGGTCGCCTTCCATAAAAGAAGCCGTGAGGATATTCCCTAAGACAAAAAGTCCCCATCCCGCGATTTGGGATATCCAATACATTACTTGCCTATTGTTCATACCCAACAAAAGTACTTTCGCGAAAGGTTTATGCCTTGCGTCGATTACATGACAGGGGATTATTGTGTATAATTGGCATTGTAAACCTGCCATAGTGCACATCCATGAACTTTCTCGCCCACTTTTATTTGGCGTTTAATGATAATCAACTACTTACCGGTCAGTTCGCCGGTGATCACGTTCGTGGGCGACAATTAGATCATTTTCCGGAGCGCATTGCCAATGGCATCCGATTACATCGATTTATCGACAATTGCACAGATAATTATGAAACGAATAAGGAACTGAGGCAAAGGATACGGCCATACTTCGGACTTTGGTCACCGGTGGCCATTGACCTTTATTACGATCATTTTTTAGCCCTAAAGTGGCAAAACTACCATAATACTGATTTACAGTTATTTGCGCACAATTGTTACACTACTTTGCAGGGTCAGAATCTTTGGCTTAATGAGGAGGCTAAACAAGTTTTGTTTTATATGGAAAAGCACAATTGGCTCGGCTCTTATCACACCACAGAAGGCATTGGACGGGCTTTTCAAGGATTATCGAGGCGGGTAGTTCGAGGAGACGTTTTATCCTTAGGGCCGGCTGTTTTGGAGGAACATGGTGCCTATATCGAAGAGTGTTTCGACAACTTCTTTCCGCAATTAATAGGTGAAACCAAGAATAAATTGATTACCTTTGCCTCCGTCTAAATTTTAGGAATGCGGTATGTATGCCAATTTCCACTATTTTTGGACGCCACCTTCTAAATCGAATTTGATGAGACAACTACTAACAGCTTTGATTTTTCCTCTTTTCGGAGGTTTTTCTGCCTTCGCTGGCAGCATCGCGCTTGAAGGCCACTATCAACAGAGAAACATTTACGTAATTAATACTGTTGCGAGCGAAGGTGTGGGATTTTGTGTTTACGAAGTCAGTGTAAACGGTCAAATAAGCACAGACGAAATCAATTCACAAGCGTTTGAAGTGGATCTTTCGATCTACGGTTTTAAATTGGGAGATGCCGTATCCGTAATCATTAAGCATAAAGATGGTTGTACACCACGTATCCTCAATGCAGGAGCTTTGGAATCTCAACCTACTTTCGAGTGCAGTAAAATTGAATGTTCACAACAAGGCCTATTGAGCTGGGAGACTACCAGTGAAGTTGGAAAATTGCCATATTTAATTCAGCAGTTCAAATGGAACAAGTGGGTTAATGTTGGAGAGGTAATGGGCACCGGTACGAGTGTAAAAAACAACTATCAATTTCAAGTTATTCTCACCAGTGGACTCAATAAATTCCGTGTAGTTCAGAAGAGTTATGAAGGTAACCTAAGAAAATCCCCAACTGCCGAGTTGAACTCTACGGTTGTTGCTGCGAGTTATTCTGTGAACAGAAAAAACAGCACGATAGATTTTACGGCAGAAACTTCATTTGAACTTTTCAATGCATACGGCCAAATATTGAAGAAGGGGTACGGTAATTCTTTAAGTACTACCGGAATGGCAAAGGGAGAATACTACCTCAGTTTTGACAATAAAACCGAGAAGTTGTTAATCAAATAATTCGAGGGTTTAACGGGGCCGTTTTGATGTCTTACGGCACTACTTATCAAACATTTAGCTATCTATTAAAGGACGCATTGCGATTGCCTTGATGCATGTCTTATCTCATTTGTGACCGGAATTTCTTATATTCACTTTTTAAAGTAGGATATGATGATAGGGACGAAAAGGATTTGCTATGGGATTATGACTGTTTTACTTACAGGTCTCTTCTTTTCTGTCGGCTGTTCGACAAAGGCTACCGGTGATGAAACTGTTATACCTGCCCCTATTCCTTTTGACCTCGATAGCATTAAGAAACGTGGAAAACTTATACTGCTCACAGAAAACAGTGCAACTACATATTATCAATATCGCGGACATTGGCGAGGTTACGACTATGAATTGGTAAGAGCATTTGCCAAACATTTGGGTGTAAAACTAGAAGTGAGGTTGCTCGACGATGTTGATCAGATGTTCATTATGCTCAACAAAGGAGAGGGAGATATCATCGCAAGTAATCTCACGGCTATACCTGAGCGCAAGAAATTCGTAACATTTTCAGATCCCTTGTATCAAACACGTCAGATATTGGTTCAACGATCTGCCTTAACGGACACAATTCATCCCGGCAAATTCATAACAGACACGTTACAACTCACACAAAAACCTATATGGGTTCACAAGTATTCTTCATTTTATAGCCGGCTAAAGGAGCTCGAAAAAAACATGTCTCTTAGTTTGGATATTCGTGAAGCTCCGGGTGAAATGAGTACCGATGATCTTTTGCGTCTAACTGCTCAGGGGGCTTTGGATGCTACGGTTACAGATGAAAATTTATCTTCCTTGCTTGCCGCGGATTTCCCTGATTTGGATTTGAGTCTGGCTATCACCGGACAACAGGATATTGGGTGGGCGATTCGCAGTAACGCGGGTCAATTAGAGTCGGAATTGAATAACTGGCTTCGAGCTGAAAAGACTCAGAAAACAGTGACTAAAGCCTACAAAAAATACTTTGGAAAAGAGCAGACAAGTCTGGCCTACAGAGGCGAATTTTCATTGCCCAGTATTTCAGGAACTCAAATTTCAGCTTATGACTCACTCTTCAGAAAATATGCTCCCGAATGCGGTTGGGATTGGAAATTACTAGCTGCTTTAGTTTTTCAGGAAAGCCGTTTTAATCCCAATGCAGAATCTTGGTCGGGTGCCTTTGGATTAATGCAGTTGATGCCTGAAACCGCTATGAAATTTGGTTGCGACACGAGCCAGCGAGAAGAAGAAAACATTCGTGCAGGCGTGAAATATATTAAATATTTGGAGCGAATTTGGAAAGATCGGGTGCCAAACAAAGCGGAAAGAGTGAAATTTGTCCTCGCGAGTTATAACATCGGGCCGGGACACGTTTTTGATGCCCAACAGATTGCCAGATTAACAGGGAAGTCTGATACACTATGGGATGACCACGTTGCAGAATGTTTGCTTTTAAAGACACAGGTTCAGTTTTACTCCATGGAGGGAGTTAAACATGGATACTGTCGAGCACAAGAACCCTTTCACTTTGTTAGGAAGATAAGTGCCGTTTACGATTACTATAAAACATTGGTCATCTCATGAAGTTCTTAAAGATCTTTTTACTTGCATTGCTCATTCCATTTTTGAGTTGTAAAAAAGACGAGGCCCTCAACTATACGATCAAAGGAACCATTGTAAATGGGCGCACCGGAGCTCCCATCAGCGGTCTCGATGTTTCCATACAACAAAAAATTATTCAAGACGGAATATTCAGTGCGCTCTTTACCGATGCGGCCACATCTATCACCGACGCCAACGGTAATTATTCGATGACTTGGAAACGAGAGAATGTTGCGGCTTTTCAACTGTTGTTAGATAAAGAACAACACATTTCTCGACAAATTGAAATTTCACCAACCTCGCTAAATGCCAACGAAAGTTTCACTTACAATGCACATGTTTTTACAGAGGCATTTATTACAGTCCATCTCATAAATGAAGGCGAAACGACGGCGGTTGACGTTGCTAATTTTCGCTTTGATGACACAGATTTTGATTGCAATTGCTGCACGGATGCTTGGGTAAATACCTTTGGTGCGGATGTAGATTCCACATGGACCTGCAAGGTCTATGGTGATTCATGGATTCGATATGTGAAAGATATAACCACACTCGAAATTGATTCAATTGTCACCGACAGTATTTGGTGTCCGGCATTCCAAACTACAGTTTTGGAAGTCGCATTTTAAAGGAATCTCTAGTATTGGTAAACATTTCTGATATACACATAGCCGTGTAAACAAAAAGGCATTAATACTTTTCATTCTTGCTTCTAAAAGGTACTTTTGTGTTACAAATCATTGATCCACCATGTTAAATTTTTTCGCTAAAATTATTCTAGCATTTGTAGTACTTTTTGTTTCAAATGTACTCACAGCGCAGGTTCCACAAGGAATCAGTTATCAAGCTATTGCACGTCAAATGCCCGATGGAGATGAACTTCCCAACACACCGTTAACGGTCCGAATCCGCGTTTTAAATCAATCGCAGGCCAACGAATATGAAGAAACACACACAACAACAAGCAATGCTTTTGGATTAGTCAACCTGATAATTGGTCAGGGAGTATCTACGGGAAATGGATTGGTTGTAGACTTCGATGAAATAAATTGGGCTTCAGGCAATCATTATGTGGAGGTGGGAATGATTTATCCCGGTGTCACTGAATTTCAAACCGTGGGCAGTTCTGAATTACTTTCCGTACCCTACGCTTTTGTTAGCCAAAGCAGCACTTCTATCAATGAACTGGACGGTGATGTAACCAATGAACTTATTTCTTCGATGACTTATGATGGATTTACACAAACACTCACCATTAATGAAGGCTTGAACCAACAGAATCTCACGCTCCCATTGACGGATACCGATGAAAACAATGAATTGATAACAGATTTTGTACTTAGTGGTGACGGCCAAACCCTAAGTATAACCGAAGCCGGAAACACCTCGAGTGTCGATATGGAAGCCGTTATGGAAGCCACATGGCAAGAAGAAAATGGGATCGTTTACAATACTACTGAGCAAATTGGCGTAGGGACCAGTATTCCGACTAGCAGCCTTCATGTTAATGGTTCGTATTCCGCTGCAGTTCAATTAGCAGTTGGTACAACGATTATAAATCTGACATCTGCAGATCAAATGGTTATTTGTGACGTGACGAATGGTTCGGTTACAATAAACCTACCGGCGGCAAGCACCGTAAGTGGCAGGGTTTATACGATTCGAAAAACTTACAATGAAAACATGAATCCGTTTACTTCCAACAACGTTTCACTCTTCACAACAGGAGAGTTCATAGATTTTAACAGCACCTATTTGCTGAGTTGGGTAAAACAAGAATCTATTACGGTCATTAGTAATGGGATCCAATGGTATGTGCTGAATTATACTCGCGATGAAATATAGGTGCGCAAGTACTTTGTTCTTTTTAACGTTCGCTGCCAAGTTGTTCAGTCAGTCGACTGACTTACGTCCCTTTGTTTTTTCTTCGGCAGGCATTGAATTCGAATACAGTACTGCCTACCTTTCAATGACTATAGGTCAGCCGTTCTATCAAACTTTTCAGCTATCCGATTTTGCCTTAACACAAGGATTTCAGCAACCAAACGGGCCAAAACCTGAAACAAATGTGTCGTATCAAATAGAATTCCACGAGTGCGATCAGATGTATTACATATTAGTTGATACAGCAATGATTTGCTCAGATCAGCCCTTCACATTCTTGTGGAACGGTAATTTGGGCGATTCCCTTTTCTCAACAAATTCAACTTCCGTACAACTTCAAATTGAGACAGAATCCGGATGTATATGGCAAACCGAAATAAATGTGCTAACGGAAGAGGTCACAAGCGTACCCTGCCCCTTGATTTTTTATAGTCTGATTACTCCCAATAGTGATGGAGACAATGATGCGTGGATTATCGAAAACATAGATGAGAGCGATTTTTCGGAGAACAAAGTTGTAATTCTCAATCGCTGGGGCAATGAGGTCTGGAAAGCCGAGAATTACAATAATGACAATGTAGTGTGGACAGGTATTTCCGACAAGGGGCAGGCGCTCCCCGATGGCACTTACTTTTACTCCGTAGATACGCGATCCCTTTCCTTCAGGGGATACGTGGAACTACATAGATAATGAGCCTTTACAGCCTAATTCGCCATTATACTTTTACCAAATTGAGCACCACAACCCTGACTACTTGTGCGTGCCTTTGTTTTTCATATACTACCACGGCTCAGCAAGAATGGGGGTATTCTCAGTACTTTTTCAACTTGTTTGATGTAAATAGTGCATACGCCGGCAATCATGGTAACCCCAGCTTTGCTATTCGCGCAAGACGTCAATGGCCCGGATTACCCGGTAGTCCTTTCTCCCAATCATTTTCGATCCATAAACCATTAGGTACATTGCCTTTGGGGATCGGTCTTCGTGTATTTCATGAAACTATAGGAGCGAGAAATCATTGGGGGGTGAAAATGAATGCCGCCTACAAAATGGACGTTCATAGCGGAACACTTTCTGCGGGTGCTAGTTTTGGAATAATTCACGAATCACTCGACCTCACTCGATTGAATATTCGGGATGAAGATGATTTGGTCCGCCTACAGAATACTTGGAATTCAACTTTACCTGATGTCGATGTTTCCATTTTGTACAATACCAAACGATTTTGGCTTGGGTCGGAATTTAGTCGTATCAACCGATCGCCTTATGATTGGTCAGAGGGTTCTTCCTCTCGCCTATATTACCAAATAAGCACCACCGGCGGAAAAATATACCGTGTAGGCAATGATGATTTATTTCAAGTTAGCGGCCTTTTCAAATGGAGTGAAGGAGCTATATGGCAAGCAGAAATGAATGCGGCCCTTTTGTGGAATGATCTAATTTGGATAGGCGCCGGTTACAGATTCCTATTCGGACCTGTCTTTTTTGCTGAGTGGAATCTCAGCAGTCAAATGCGCCTAGGATACAGCTACGACATTGGGGTCGGAAATACACTTGGACCATTTGGTCCCAGTCACGAATTATTTATAGGTTTCAATATGCAGGGCAGCACGGGCCGAACCCTTCAGTTTGATCAAAAATGAAAATAACATTCCTACATATCGATTTCCCGAAACGCACGTTTGTAGCAGTGTTGGCAATGGTCTGTTTCGTGTTCAATTTCCATGCACAAGAACGTTGGTTGGTAACACCCGTCAATGTAATTAACAGCGAGCAAGACGAAATAGCGTGCGGACTTTTTAATGAGGACATTCTGTTTTCTGCGGATGAAAGTAAAGATTACCTCAACGATTATCAATGGAATAAAAGTCAGCCGACTCGTCTTTATTCAGCACAGAAGGAAAAGACGTATACCGGTTTTACCAGTAAACAGAAACTATTTCCTTATGCCAGAGCCATCGAGAGTGGCACCGCTTGTTTTGACGCTGAGGATAGCACCCTGTATTTTTCGAGTCAGCAAAATTTTGGAAAATACAAGGGTTCCAACCTGCGGATATTCAGTACTCGATGGGACGGAAAAAAATGGACCGATCCTGAACTCTTGAAATTCTGCAATACAATTTGGGCGTATGCGCATCCGTGGTACGATCCCGTGCAGAAAGTAATCGTTTTCTCCTCGGACAAACCGGGTGGCATGGGAGCAAACGACATTTGGTATGCTTACAAAACGGCAGAAGGCTGGACTGAGCCTGTGAATCCGGGGCCTCAAGTGAACACTCACAAAAGCGAAATTTATCCATCTATTTTTAAAGGCGACATTTACTTTGCAAGCAATGGGCATGCGGGCTATGGGGGGTATGACATTTTCCAAACAAGAAAAAAAGAGCAATGGTCAGCTGCCATTCAAATGGACCAACCCTTCAATAGCACTCAAGACGATGTAATGTTGTTTTACCTCAACGAAGACAAGGCATTTGTAACTTCCAATCGAGGTGGAAGTGTGGGCGGTTATGATATTTTCCATTGTCAACGAATTCCGAAAAAAGGCGAAACGGGAAATTACACAGGAGTGCTTTACCGTAAGGGAGAAGTAATAAAAAACGCAACGATTCATGTTCAAAATGAATTGCGAGAAATAATTCTTGAATCAAATACAGGGGAATCGGGAATATTTACCATGCTCAATATGCCCATTGGAAATAGACTTGTACTCAAAGTGAGTGGTGTAGATCCAACATTTATTGAAGGCAGTGAATTGGTAGTTCGAGATGAAAAGGGACAAATTTTACTTCGTTTGCGGATCAACGAAAAAGGACAGTTTGAGTTTGAATTATTGCCTTTGAAATATGTCGATTTTGGTGCTTTAGTGGCTGAGGATCCCGGACTTTTTTCTATAAAATTAGAAGGTAAAGTCAACAATACAAGCTCGATCGAAAGCGAAAGTAAACAAGCTATCATGATTGTGGATGATAACGGGATTCCGGTTGCGGTAACTCAAGTAAAAAGCAACGGAGAATTTATTTTCCCTCAAGTCAGCCCTTCGTCTACTTATCGCTTGCGATTAAGCGAAGCCAGTAAAGCTGATCAGATCGTGATATTCGATCGCACCCAATCCATTGTACTTCCCTTACTGGAGGCGGAAGCAACCTATAAGAGAGTAGCTTCGGATGAAGCAATAGAACTTGTTGATGAGAACAACAAAAAGATAAGTTTGGCCCCAGAAGATGTCTTTGTAATAAACCGGATTTATTTCGACTACCGAAGCAATCAACTTACCGAAGAAGCAAAAAGTCAACTTGCACTATTGGCCTCTATACTGATCTCCAATCCACATTCAGCAATTGAGGTAATCAGCCACACCGACTCAAGAGGATCTTCGGAACATAACATTGTATTATCTCAAAACAGAGCCAAATCGGTAGCTACTTATCTTGTGAACATAGGGGTTCCACGAAATAGAATAAGCACACTGGGAATTGGCGAAGCTGAACCACTGATCATTTGTGATGAAAAAAAGAACTGTTCCGAAGTTGATCATTCTTTAAATCGTCGGACAGAAATACGAATACTCGGCAAGTAAATTATCCTTTCAATTCGAAAGAATCTGCATCTGTAAGAACGGGGAACTTTTTTCTAAAAGCAGTCAATTCTTCTGCACTCAATTTTATTGAAATGCTAGACTCCTCCGCCCCGGCATTGCCGATTATTTCACCCAACGGATTAAACACAAGACTATCGCCGGAATAATCGAATCCGCCTCCATCTTTTCCGCATCGATTTACTCCCGCGCAGTACACCTGATTTTCAATGGCGCGTGCCACAAGTAATGCTTTCCATGGATGCGAACGCACAGCAGGCCAACTGGCTACGTAAAATAAAAAATCATAATCCGCTTCGTTATCCTCACGAATGTAATTTCTACTCCAAACGGGAAATCGGAGATCGTAGCAAATGAGAGGTTTTATTCTCCATGTTCTCCATTCTATTACTATGGGATCTTTGCCCTTTGTAAAATAACTATTCTCATCGGACAATCTAAAAAGATGTCTTTTATCATAGTATTCGAAAGTTCCGTCAGGACGAACAAAAAAGAGCCTATTAAAAAAATCAGCACCCTCTTTCACACTAATGCTTCCCGATATAGCGGCATTCGTTTTTTTCGACCATTCACGCATCTTTTGAAGACTTCTCATTTCGAGTGCAAACTCCTCTGCCACAGCAGTATTCATGGTAAAACCTGTTGTGAACATTTCAGGCAAAATAATAAGATCCTGACCTTCTGCAAGTGAGTTGATGCTCTTGTCGATAAGGGTATAATTGCCCTGAGGATTTTCCCATTGGATATCCAATTGAATGAAGGAAATTTGAAGATCGTTTTTCATATTATTTTCCAAGTAAGTTTATTTTCTCTGCAGCCGAATCGAGCACATCATCAGGTTTTGCAAAACAAAAACGAAATACCCCTTCATTTTTTCCTTCAGGATAAAACACGGAAAGGGGAATGCTTGTTATACCGCCATTAACAGTCCATTCTTTGGCAAGATCTACATCACTTCGACCCTTCATGTCCTTGAATTGCATAAGTTGAAAATAAGAACCTTTAGCCGGTTTAATGTCAAATTGTTCATTCGTGATTTTTGACAAAAATCGATCGCGTTTTTTCTCATAAAATGAAGAAAGACTATTGTATACATCGGGATTCTTCATGAATTCCGTTATGCCATATTGCATAGGAGTGCTACAAGAAAAAACATTGTATTGATGCACCTTTCTAAATTCTATCATCAATTCTTTCGGGCCAACAACGTATCCCAGTTTCCACCCGGTAACATGCAACGTTTTACCAAACGAATAAACTATCAGACTTCTGGCGGCTAATTCAGGGATTGACGCGACACTACAATGACGGGCTCCATCAAAGACAATATGTTCATAGACTTCATCGCTCAGAACTATAATGTTTGTGTTCCTCACCAATGAAAGTAACATCATCATATCACTTTCCGACCACACAGCCGATGACGGATTCTGTGGTGTATTTACAACGATCATCTTCGTATTCCGATTGATGACCTTTTCAACTTGATACCAATCAACGGTATAGTCGGGGTAAGAAGTTTCAATCCAAACTACCTTTCCTCCATTGATTTCGACTGCCGGAGCATAACAATCATAAGCCGGAGCAAAAAGTATTACTTCATCGCCGGCATGAACCAAAGCAGATATCGCAGTATATATGGCTTGTGTACCACCGGCACTTATCGTTATTTCATTGTCAGGGTGATAATAAGTACCATAGGAAGTTTTCATTTTTTCGCTCAGCAATTCTCTTAAAGGTAATATGCCCGGCATTGGAGCATATTGATTTTTTCCACTGATCATAGCTTCATTCACTCGACTGACGAGATCATTGTCAATAGGAAAACCGGGGAATCCTTGTCCCAAATTAATAGCCTTGTGTTCGATTGCCAATTGACTCATCACCGAAAAAATGGTGGTGGACGTAGATGGCAATTTTGAATTTGTTTGAATAGAAGATGTCGGCATATATCAATGTTGCGGCGGAAAGATAGAGTTTTAGGTAAAACATGTGGTTGACGGAATATCGATATTGTCCCCATAGTATTGAATTGAAATATTCTCCGTACAGCGGACCCCTCGGCTGCGCTCGGGGACCGATTGAAAACGATAGAAGAAAAAGTAAGGAGGCCGCTTCGCGGCCTCCTTACTTTTTCTTCGTATTAAACGAGCTCTCGGTCCCCGAGCGCAGCCGAGGGGTCTTTTCTGAATGACGTTTTTAATTTTTGCCAAACCCGCACTTTCCGGAATATACGGAATTATTTCGACATACACGTTTTCCACGCGCCTTGTAACCTATTTATTATCAGCAAAATAAAGAGAATTGACGATTTGTTAATTCTGTTTCATTCTTTAAAAATGTGTATATTCCCTCGCTTTTCTAATATACCTCTAACCAGACTCTAAGATGAATACCACATTTCGTCTCTCATGCATTTGCCTGATTTTTGCGCAACTTTCCGCTCAATCGCAAATTATTGGCACTCCTGTTTATTATGAAGATTTCTCGGAGGGCATTCCTGCCGATTGGTCTAATGTAACAGGCTCCGGTATTAGTTATTGGGAATACCGCGGTCCATCCACAGATCCTGGTATTTCAGTAGCTTCGAGAGGATCATGTGGTGTGGGTTCCATTCCAATAACCTCTCTTACTCAGAGCAACGGTTTCGTGATATTCGATTCGAATTACTGGGACGACAATGATGGAGTTTGCGGTGGTTTAGGGACCGGTCAAGATCCGGCTCCACATGAAGCAATTTTAACAACGGCACCGATAAACCTGACGGGCGTAAGTACACCCGTTCTCACCTTCCAACAATCGTTCAAACATTATCAAGTAACCACCAAAGTGGAAATCTCCAACAACGGTGGAAATACCTGGACCACGATACTTACTAATACCGGAGTAACAAGTCCGTCGGCCGAATGGAAGACTGTAAACATTACGACACAAGCTGCCAATCAACCTGACGTGCGCATTCGTTTTGTGTTGACGGGAACATATTATTGGTGGCAATTGGATGACATTGCTATATACGCTCCGAGTGCGAATGATTTGGTAATGTCTAATCCAAAATACACTTTATACAATGAGTCCGTGAGTCCATTTCTAAAAATGATGTACCACACCTATCCAACTACAATGTTGCCCAACTTTAAGTTTGCGTGTACCGGATCCAATGTCGGTGCAAACACGCAAACCGGTGTTCGATTATACGTTGATGTTAAACAAGGTGCTACACCCATTTATAGTGGATCCACCAGTGCGATAAATATAGCAGCGGGAGTCGCAACGAATCTGGTTTTCATGCCTAGTTTCGCTCCCCCAGCGGTTGTAGGAAACTATGATATCTATTATAATTTGGATCAATCTCAGGCAGATGCTACACCCTTGAATAATTTAGATACGCTAGATTACAGAATAGACGAGTGGCAATTGGGTCGAGACGAAGCCATCCAAGAAAGCATATTTGTTCCTGCCCCAATCTATCAAGATGAGGACCACGAAATAGGCAATACCTATGACGTTACGCTTGCCGGTCGTAAATGCCATAGCGTATCCGCTGTGCTGGCAGAAGGAACTCAACCCGGCAGTGTGCTATACGCAAAGTTTTACGATATAAATTTGATGTTATTGGGTGAATCCGCGCCATACGTAGTAAACGAATGGGACATTAATGAACCCGGAGAAGAAAAAGAAGTGGTCCTTCCTTTAATTAACCCGGTAACTATGTTTGTAGATAGTATTTATATTGCTGTCATCGGGCATGATTACAGCGGTGGTGGGCAAATGAGAGTTGGACGTAGTGGCTCCTCAGTTGCTGAGACGTCAATTGTTCGTTACCCACAATCCAATGGACTTTTTTATATGCTTTCTACACCAATGGTTCGCATAGGAGTATTCCCATTGGCAAGCAACCCCGGTTGTACAGACCCGAATGCTATGAACTATGAGCCCGGAGCTACCGTAAATGATGGCACCTGTAGATACCCCGGTTGCACAGATCCCCTTGCATGTAATTACAATCCAACAGCCAACTTTGAAGACGGCTCTTGTATTGATCCTTCATGTTCCGATCCGCTGGCTTGCAATTACAATCCTTCAGCAGTATGTACAGGAGCATGTGTTTACGAATGTGGTTTAGGATGTACCGACATCATGGCCTGTAATTATGATTCCGGTGCAGCAACAGATGATGGATCTTGTGACTATTCATGTTTGGGTTGCACAGATCCAACAGCTTGCAATTATGATGCACTAGCAACTATCGCGAATAATACATGTGATTACTCGTGTTATGGTTGTTCGGATGCAGGTGCGTGTAACTACGACCCTACGGCAACAATAAACGATGGAACCTGCGACTATACATGTTTAGGATGTACCGATCCAACAGCGTGTAATTATGATGCTACGGCAACGATCGAAGACAATACTTGTGATTATACTTGTTACGGTTGTATAGATGCAGGAGCGTGCAATTACAATAACGCTGCTACTATCGACAATGGAACCTGCGATTACTCTTGTTTAGGATGCACAGATCCGACGGCATGTAATTATGATGCTACGGCAACGATCGAAGACAACTCGTGTGATTTTGCTTGTTACGGTTGTATCGATGCAGGAGCTTGCAATTACAATAGCGCTGCTACCATCGACAATGGAACCTGCGACTATACATGTTTAGGATGTACCGATCCAACAGCGTGTAATTATGATGCTACGGCAACGATCGAAGACAACTCGTGTGATTATTCTTGTTATGGTTGTATCGATGCAGGAGCGTGCAATTACAATAGCGCTGCTACCATCGACAATGGAACCTGCGATTACTCTTGTTTAGGATGCACAGATCCGACGGCTTGTAATTATGACGCTACTGCAACGATTGAAGATAACACGTGTGATTTTAGTTGTTATGGCTGTATAGATGCCGGTGCTTGCAATTATGATCTGACTGCTACAATAAACGACGGTACTTGTACTTATCCCGGATGCACGGATCCTACTGCAAATAATTACGATTCAACAGCGGGCTGCGACAATGGCACTTGCACATACATTAACTGTTTGGGTGATCTTTCCGGCGATGGTGAAGTGAATGTTGAAGACCTCATCTTATTCACAGGCTCATACGGTTGTCCAAGTGGTTGTCAATTCGACATCACGGGCGATGATGAAGTAGATCTTTCCGATTTGTTGGTGTTCATTGGCGAGTACGGTGATATTTGCGAGTAAGGCCGATTAGGTAATCAACATATCGTCAAAGTCATCATGAGAATAGAAGATACCGTGGTTGCATAAAACTTTGAGAGCGATCCTCCTTCGGCACGCTGCCACTGATAAGTTGTGGAGTTAGATTGAAAATGAGACTTCTGGATTTTTCATTTTTAGAGACCATTCATCTCCGAGGGCCTCACCCCTAGCCCCTCTCCAAAGGAGAGGGGAACCGATTCTGCAAACTGAAACGTGAATATTTTACAAAACCATTTTTTGGAAAACCGACGATTTCACTCAACGTAAACGTCCCCCTCAATTCAGAGTGAGAGCGGAGTTTGAGAGTGGAAAATACCTCATAGAAACGTAACCCCTGTTTCTCTTTCTGCAAACCCCGAACTGAGGTGGGGTGAGGCTTTCCGACGGTTTTGTCAAGTGTGGAGTTAAATTTTGTAAGTTACGCTCAGCAGTAAAGCCGCAATTATATCATTTCGAGAATCCTTTTCTCTACCACTTCGCTGTCCCACATTTCTTCGATGTTATCCATCTTCATAATTTCGGACATGATGACTTGTTGCCGGTCGCCATTGGCAAGAGCTTGGTGGTATGGAATATCGCTAAATGTTACTTGTGAATAGAGGGGAATCCATTTTTCAGGATACTTCTTAGAGAACCGCGCTTCAATTTTTTTCTGAAGTAAAAATTCCGGATCACCTGTTAAATCGCGCATTTCAATGTAGTTGCGCAAGGCAAGTTCTAGAATTGCATCCGCATCCGGTTTTCTCAATTTCGAAAATTCCGGAAGAACAGTATCGAGATTATCGTTATGTTCATCAAGCATTTTATTGAGAACCGTACAGTCTTCAAATCCGCAGTTCATCCCTTGACCGTAGAAAGGTACAATAGCATGGCAAGCATCTCCCATAAGTGCGATCTTACCTTTATAGTTCCAAGGATGACATTTCACCATAACCAAACTTGCATTTGGATTGCTGAAAAAATCATCTGTCAATTCCGGCATTAAGGGCACTGCGTCTGCAAAATTCTTTTCGAAAAACGCTCTAACGGAAGCATCATCTTTTAAATTTTCAAAAGAATCTTTTCCCTCAAAAGCAATAAAAAGTGTGCAGGTAAAACTTCCGTCAACATTTGGTAGAGCAATCATCATAAACTCTCCACGAGGCCAAATATGCAAACAGTCTTTTCGTAGTTGATGGGTGCCATCTGCATTAGCCGGAATCTCTAATTCTTTATAACCGTGGTTAAGATATGTTTGAGAATAATCATAGCGCTCTTGTTTTACCAATCGCGTTCTCACTGCGCTAAACGCTCCATCGGTACCGAAAATACAATCGTATTTTTTTCTTACAATTTCGCCGGTTGCATCATTTTGAAATTCTATTTCGTTCGATGCCAAATCAATGTCGAGGCAGCGGTGATCGAAAAACAGATTTACACCTTCATGGCGATCGGCGCAGTGCACTAACGTTTGATTGAGAAGACCCCTACTTACACTGTAGATCGCTTGTCCATCGCCGCCATAAGGCTGATAGGTTTCAGAGCCGTCGACATTGTGCATTAATCTCCCGAACATAGGAAGAGCCACCTGCTTAATTTCTTCTCCGAGTCCGGCGCCTTCAAGTCCACGCCATCCTCTATCGCTTAATGCAAGGTTGATACTTTTTCCTTGAACCACTTTCATCTTTCGAATGTCGGTTCTTCGATCGAATACATCAACCTGATAACCCCTTTTTGCCATATACACAGCCCATAGACTTCCTACTAACCCTGCACCTACAACGGCTACTTTACGATCTTTCATTTTCTTTTATTTAATACAACGACAAAGGAAATTAGGGAACCAACTTGAGAGCCTGATCCAAATCAGCAATCAAGTCTCTTTCGTCTTCAATTCCAACGCTGAGCCTTAACAGCGAATCAACCACTCCTGTTCGCTCGCGTTCTTCTTTCGGTATAGATGCATGTGTCATGCTCGCAGGATGACCGATCAAAGATTCCACTCCACCAAGAGATTCAGCTAGTGAAAAAACGTTCAGGCTTTTTGCAAAATTCGCCGCCGTTTCGAAGGAATCACTCTTTAAAGAAAAAGAAATCATTCCTCCAAAATCTTTCATTTGCTTTTTGGCTACTTCATGATTCGGATGATCCGGGAAACCGGGCCAAAAAACTTTTTCGACCTTCGGATGATTTTTCAAAAACTCAGCCACGGCTCGACCATTTTTACAGTGGCGATCCATGCGAACGTGAAGTGTTTTTAAACCACGCAATACAAGAAAACTATCCATCGGTCCGGGAACAGCACCACAAGAATTGGCAATAAAAGCCAGTGCATCGTAGTGCTCTTTGTTGTTTGTGCACAAAGCACCCATTACAACGTCGCTGTGACCTCCCAAATATTTAGTGGCGCTATGAAGAACAATATCTGCACCCATGTCGAGGGGAGACTGTAAGTAGGGTGATGCAAACGTATTATCGACCAAGGTGATGATAGAATGTTCTTTTGCCAATGCTACATAATAAGCAATGTCAATAATCTTCATCATCGGATTGGTGGGTGTTTCCAACCAAAGAAGTTTGGTGGAAGCATTTATTTTCGCTTTCACTTCTTCCGGTTTGTGCATGTCCACATAATGGAATTTGATTCCATATTTAGCAAAAACCTTCATGAACATGCGGTACGAACCACCATATAAATCATCCGTAGCAATTACTTCATCGCCCGGATTGAGAAGTTTTATTACAGCATCGGAAGCACCCATGCCGCTGCTAAAACAGAGACCATATTTGGCATTCTCCAAAGATGCTATACATCCTTCGAGAGCCACTCGAGTTGGGTTTTTGCCTCTAGCGTAGGCGTAACCTTTGTGAACACCCGGAGATTCTTGCACATAGGTGCTGGTCTGAAAAATGGGTGTCATAATAGCACCGGTCGTTGGATCCGGCTCTTGACCCGCGTGTATAGCGCGAGTACCGAAATGAGTTTTATCTGAATTCATGGGGCAAATATGCGGAAGGAAAATCGATTAAACCTGAAAACACAGTTTGAACAAGAGTATTATAACGTAATTGCGGAAAAATAAGCAGAAATAAGGCTTTGGTGAATCCCTCAGACCCAGACTTTAGTGCCTTCGGAGCAATTTGCACAGATATCAATTTCCTTTCTGGATTTGAACAGAGCAGCTCTAAAACCACGGTACTCAGGACCATTCCATATTTCTTTGAGCGATTGCTTTTTCAAATCTCCTACCCCATGAGTTGCATCTTTATCGAAACAGCATGGGACCACCATACCATCCCAAGTTACAACGCACCCACTCCACATACGCCAACAATGGTTGTCCAAAGAGTTTTTAACCTCATACGTTCCATCTTTGGTTTTTTTATACCTCGAAAACTCCGGATTATCAGGAATTAAAGGGTTGCCATGTTTATAGTCATACACCTGTGCCGACTTAAAACGGACCTCATCCACACCCATTTCGGCACCTAGCCTTTTTACCTCCTCGATTTGGTGCTCATTTGGTTTTACCACCAAAAACTGAAATATCACATGCGGAGTAGTAGAATTCAGCCTTTTTTTCGCTTCAATTATATTTCGTGTGCCTTCCAAGACCTTGTCGAGTTTGCCAAAAACCCGGTATTGCTCGTACACTTCTTGCGTAGTGCCGTCGATTGATATAATAAGCCGATGTAGTCCCGATTTTACTGTCTTTTCAGCTAGTTCTTTAGTTAAAAAATGTGCATTGGTACTTGTTGCTGTGTACACTTTTTTACTAGCCGCAAATTGAACCATCTCCAAAAACTGCGGATGTATGTATGGCTCACCTTGAAAATAAAAATTTATATAAGTAAGTTCAGGTAAAAAATCCTGCAACCACGCTTCCACATTGCGCAGTTTTATATTTCCGGTATCGCGTGTAAAAGCTTTTAATCCACTCGGACATTCCGGACATCCAAGATTGCAGGCAGTAGTTGGCTCAATAGAAATACTGACCGGTTTGGCATTGTGAAAAGTTCTTCGTGTAAGTTGCGACAAATAAAAACCAAGATATAACTTTGTTCCATTCCACACTTTTCTCGGTGTGAGAAGCGATAGGTAGGTTCTTTTATCCCGAAAGTTCACGTCGCAAAGATATTGCTTCGACCGGAAGCTATTTTTGTATTTGACTTTATTGCATTAAAATTGGTAGCTCAAACTACCATATAACCGTCATATTCGCATCCATGAAAAAGGTGTTCTCGATACTTTCTATTCTGCTTCTAACTTTTTTAAGTTCTGCCGCTCAGATTACCGTACAAGGCAGATTAGTTGATGCAGAGACCGGAGAATCTCTGGCCTTTGTGGCCATTGCTGCCCTTGAATCTGACAGGGGAACTTATTCTGATATCGACGGACGATTTGAGCTGACCGTAATGAGCAACGAAACCGTAGTTTTTAATTACATCGGTTACGAAACCATGCGTCGAACATATTCGACTTCACAGACCGATCTTACAATACCCATGCAACGAAAAAGTGTTGTATTAGGTGAAGTCGTTATTCGTCCCGGAGTGAATCCTGCCGAACGTATTATAAAAAATGCCATTGAAAATAAAAAACTTAACGATCCTGAAGGCGAGGAGACTTTTAGTTATGACAGCTACAACAAACTCATTTTTACGGCCGAAATAGATACAGCCCTGTACCATGATCCGGTGAAATACAACTCCCTTGATAGCTCGAATAAAGAAATGATAGACTTCTTCCAAGAGCAACATATTTTTTTAATGGAGAGTGCTAGCCAACGGAAGTTCATGCCACCCAATAGAAGTGAGGAAACAATAGTTGCCTCGAGGGTTTCAGGACTTAAAAATCCCGATTTCGCATTGCTCGGAACGCAACTTCAGTCTTTTTCTTTTTACGGAGAAATGGTGAATATCCTTTCGGTGAGTTACCTAAGTCCTTTAGCCAACAATAGCTACAACAAATACCTCTTTATAATTGAGGACACTACTTTTGTGAACACAGATACTGTTTTCACCCTGTCCTTTCGACCTAGAAAAAATAAAAATTTCGATGGCATGAAAGGGCAGTTATTCATTAACACGGATGGATACGCACTTCAAAATGTGATTGCCGAGCCCAATGATTCCGCCGGGTTTTCTATCAAAATTCAGCAGATGTATGAGAAGATTGGCGGTATAAAGTGGTTTCCCGTGCAACTCAATTCATTCCTGAGTTTACCTTTTGCCAAAGTCAATAATTTTCCGTTGGTGGGAATTGGACGTTCCTATTTGAAAAACATAAAGGTTGGAGAAGAGATGCGGGTGAGAGATTTTACGCCGGTCACATTGCAAATGTCCAAAGACGCTCTCTCACAACCGGATTCGGTTTGGAACGCCTACAGGGTAAGTACACTAGATGATAGAGAATTAAAAACTTACCACGTAGTTGATAGTATTGGAAAGAAAGAAAATTTCGATCGTTTTGTAACCATGGCCCAAATCATGTCGACCGGTATGATACCCCTAGGGCCTATAAACCTCGATATGAATCGTCTTATTCGATATAACGAGTATGAAGGTTTGCGATTGGGAATTGGTTTGGGGACCAGCGATAAGGTCTCCAAAAAAATGGTTCTATCCGGTTATTATGGCTACGGATTCCGCGATACCCATACGAAATTTGGTGGCAATTTTAGAGTTCACATCTATAAAAAACGCAATTTATGGACAGAAGTATTTTACGAAAATGACGTTCATGAAACAGGCGGGAATCAACTTGCCCGTGAAGATTTGTCGCGTGTAAACAATTACTATCAACTTCTTGTAAACCGCATGGATCGCTACGAGAAGAAAGGCGTGAAGTTCAACGGTCGATTGATTGGCAATCTCACCGGAACCTTATTTGCAGAAGAAACATTCACCAAAATGTTTAAGAATATAGAACATGAATATGCAACAAGTGATCTAGCGAGTGTAAGTCGAAACTCATTTTCTACATTCACAACCGGGTTTTTACTTCGCTACGCTCCGGGCGAAAAACTTGCTCGCATGGGCAATCGTGAAATACGCTTGGGTGGCAGATGGCCCATTTTGTGGGCACGTTTTACGCGAGGTTGGGATTCTATGGGTGAAGGAGAAATTAATTTCAATCGAATTGATTTCGCAACAGAAAAAACTTTTAAGATCAAAAATCTCGGTCATTTTACCATGCGTGTTAACACCGGTTATAACCCGGATAATACACCGCTCACTTTGCTCTATAATGCCCAAGGATCCAACAATATCAATTACGACAAAAATAGATTCGTCGGAATTGCATCTCCCTTTGCATTCGAAACCATGAGGGTAAACGAGTTCATGCACTCACAATTTGTAGGCGTGCATTTGCGACATAATTTTAAAAATCTCCTTTATAAATCTAAGAATTTCAAACCCGAATTTATATTAGTGCACAACATGCTTTGGGGAGAAATGAAATATGCCGAAAAGCAAAATGCAAAGTTCAAACAAGCTATACAGGGATATCAGGAAAGCGGCTTACAAGTGGACAGACTGCTGAATTCGAACTTCACGGCCTTTGGATTGGGTGTTTTCTATCGATATGGGCCTTATGCATTTGATAAGACCATAGAAAATATTGCAGGTAAGATCTCCGTTTCATTGTCATTCTAAATACGTTTCCCTTGAGTGAAAATGAAAATATCCTCGACAAATTCGATGATCAGCAACGCGAATCCAAAGAATCGAAATTCTGGCAGGTGTTTCCGGCACTACTGTTTATCGTAGGATTTGGATTGAATTTACTTCATGTGCCCGGAGCAATCCTAATTATGTCCGGCGCCATGGTTTTTGCATCGGTGCGCCTTTCAGTTCGCTTTTTTCGCAAACCCCGCAAATTATTTGAATGGGCCTATTTCCTAGGGAATATAGGTCTGATGATCGTGGTTTGTCTTTCCATTTTTGGGATACTTAAGCTCAGCATTATAAGCCTTGGGCCTTCTATGATCCTTTTTATTGTTGGAATCCTGACAGCCGGATTGCAACGATCTGACAGCGAGTAAAACATTAAGTTTTTGTTGCCTTTGCTTATGTGAGTTGATTTTAACGATCTTTGAGGCAATAAGACCTGTAACATGAGAATTTTTACTTCAATCGCACTAATGTGTACATGTGCCTTTACTGCACTTTCACAACAAACAGATTTACCCGTTGGATTTACACCTTTAGAAAAGCAACAACTTACTGAAGGAGATTTTGTAATTTCCGGAAATCGAGGTATCGAAACTCCTCCCCCTTTCGAAAACCTTCGAGCAATGGCCGAATGGGAAGAAATTCAGGCACTCACTATTGCATGGACATCTTATCCCGGTATCTTGAAACAAATTGTAAGGGAAGCCAAAGAAGAAACCCGTGTAATCATATTAAGCGAAGATGTCGATGCCACTGAAACATATTTAATGGGCAATCAAGCCGGTGGGCCCTTGGATAACATGGATAATGTAACTATTCTCGATTCTAACTACGACAGTGTTTGGATGCGCGATTACGCCGGAAACCCTGTTTATGGAAATGAGGTAGATGATTTAGTTATGGTTGATTGGATTTACAATCGACCAAATCGTCCAAACGACGATGCTTCTCCTGAAGACATCGCGAATGAGTTGGGGATCGAACTTTATTGTATTACTCAAGCTCCTGCAGATCTTGTCAACACCGGAGGGAATTTTATGTGCGATGGTTTTGGAACAGCCTTCGCTTCGGAATTAATCCTCGATGAAAATGATTTTAATAATCCCTACGACGTTACCGTTAAAACTTCTGAAGAAATAGATCAAATCATGTTGGATTATTTGGGATTGGATCGTTACATCAAAATGGAAACACTTCCCTACGATGATATTCACCACATCGATATGCACATGAAGTTGATTGATGAGGAAACGATTTTAGTGGGTCAATTTCCGGAAGGCGAAAGCGACGGTCCGCAATTGAATGCGAACATTGAATATGTGCTGAGCAATTACAATTCCAAGTGGGGAACTCCTTATAAAATAGTGTGGATTCCGATGGTTCCCAATGGACAGGGAGAATACGCTCCGTTCGCATACTACAGAACATACACCAATGCTGTTTTCGTAAACAAAAAAGTGATTCTGCCCACGTACAACACAACCTATGATCCGCAAGCCCTAGCCATTTGGGAAGAAGCTTTGCCGGGATATGAAATTATAAGTATCGATTGCGACAACAACCCTGAAGTGATCATTGCCGCAAGTGGTGCCATACATTGCATAACCCATGCGGTAGGGGTTGCAGACCCTTTGCTAATTAGTCACCAACCACTTCCTGATACAGAAGACAACGTTAATCCATACATAGTAAACGCATACATGAATCACCGCGACGGAGTAGCCAGCGGAACTCTCTACTGGAAAACAGAGATTGATGCGGACTATCTGGAAGTAGCTATGACAGATGCCGGCAATAATATATGGACTGCCAACATACCAACACAAGCATGGGGAACAACCGTTTATTATTACGTGAGAGGTGAAGCCACCACGGGCAAAGTGCAAGTACGTCCAATGCCTGCACCTGAAGGATACTGGTCATTTGATGTGATCGGCGATATAATATCCGTAGATGAACCAATCGGTTTTGATTTTGGAAACGTATATCCAAATCCTGCCGGTGCCATGACTGTTGTTCCGGTTGTTTTTAAAGAGAATACCCATGGTGGAATTTATCTGTACGATATGCTTGGTCAAAAAGTATTCACGATTTACGAAGGTCAATTTGCCAGAGGCGAAAAGAAACATTTTTTCGATGCACGTAATGTGAGTGCAGGTCTTTACAACATCGTTATTGAAACTGCTTACGGCAGAGTAAGTCAAACGTTGATGGTCAAGTAAGCCATTCGAAAAAGAATAAGATAAATCCCGCATTGCGCATTAGAACATTTTAAAATTGAAAGCGCTGCGGGATTCTCGAATCTACGCGATAGAAATCGATTTATCGCAGAGGTACCAACATACAGCTCTATCGCGTGATTCGAGTAAAAAAAAAACCACCTTGCGGTGGTTTTTTTTATAGTCCGGTTTCTGGAGAATGAAACCGGTATATAGGGTTCTTTAGTCTACATTATCGTGTAGAAAAGGATTGTCGCGCAGTTCGATTTTCTTGTGCCCATTTTCGTCTGTGGTTTCATTCAGAGAAAAACGAGACACTTGACTATCGCTGCTTTTAGCTCCACCTTCGAGAGAAATTTTGCGACGAACAAAAGCGGGTTCTGATTCCAGGTCATTAATTCCGCTTGGCGTCTTCATCTTGTGGGTGAACTCGCGAATTCTCATTTCGCGATCTTTGTTACGAGCCATCAACTCCGTGCGGGACGGACGATCCATGCCACGCACATCTTCACGAATAGGAAGATTGTCAACCGGAGTTGTAGGTGCAAGATTTTGAACTTGCTCTTCTTCTTCTAAACTAAAGTAAGTTGGTTTATCCTCCGTCACAACGTTCTCAGCGTTGTACTTCAGATTGCTCAATTCAGGGATAGCATCAGCTTCAGATTCGAAAAGACTTGGTTGAGCCTCTTCCACTTTGTTCTGAACGGGAATATCAAATTCTATTTCGCGAGGTTTCTCTACAATAAAAATAAATGGCTCTGTTTCGTCAACTACAGGAGTCTCTTCTTTCGCAACAGGAGTATCATTTATCGGGGTTGTTGCAGGCTGCGTTGGTTTCTCAACTTTCTGTGTTACTTCAGCAGCTTGAGTTTCCAACCACATTTTTTTTTGCTCCATAGGAGCTTGTGGCAAAACTTGATCTACGGTTTTAGCAATAAATCCGGTAGCGATCACCGTTACGCAGATATCATCCCCGAGCGTGTCATCTGAACCATAACCCCAAATCACTTCAGCGCTTTGACCTGCTTGGTTTTGGATATGATCTGTGATTTCGGCGATTTCGTCCATCAAGAGTTCGTCGTTACCGAAAGTAACGTTGAGCAAGATGAAGTTTGCACCGTGAATATCGTTGTCGTTTAGTAGCGGTGATTCGAGTGCGATTTGAACAGCACGTTGAGCGCGGCCTTCGCCACTTGCGCGACCGCTACCCATAATAGCTACACCGCTATTTTTCATTACTGTTTTCACGTCGTTCATATCGACGTTTACCGTGCCGGTAAGTGTAATTACTTCGGCAATACCTTTTGCGGCAGTACAAAGCACCTCATCTGCATGACTAAAAGCCTGCTTCAGTGTGAGGTTTCCATACAATTCGCGGAGTTTATCGTTGCGGATGATGAGGAGAGTATCCACAGCATCTCTCATTTCTTTGATACCTTGTTCGGCTTGTACATTCCTCTTTTTTCCTTCGAAAAGGAAAGGAACTGTGATGATACCCACAGTGAGCATGCCTCTTTCTTTGGCAGCACGTGCAATCACCGGAGCAGCGCCCGTACCTGTTCCGCCACCCATACCGGCAGTAACGAAAACCATGTTGGTATTGGTGCTTATGAGGGTCATTACATCTTCCAGATTTTCGATGGCTGCATTTCGGCCTACCTCGGGGATAGATCCTGCACCACGACCCTCTGTAAGAGTCGAGCCCAATTGAATTCTATATGGCACCGGGCTCATATCCAGAGCTTGGGCGTCTGTGTTGCACACGATAAAGTCAACACCTTTAATTCCTTGCTCATACATGTAATTAACGGCATTTGATCCGCCGCCGCCTACACCGATCACTTTGATCATGGACGAGTTCTCCTTAGGAAGATTAAAGCGAAGAGAGTTCTCTAACATCATTCTTTTCGATTTTACTTAAACTTAATACTGGCTTGAACGCTAGGTTTTGTACCCTATAATTTGAAAGGCCTAAGAAAGTACCAAGCGGGGCAATTGCTGAATGCATCTTTTCAAAAAAGTAAACGTCACTATGTTAGTAACGTCCACTTTTTCTGTACCAACCAAAATGCCCGTCAACTGCGGGATTATGCTTACATTTGCGACGATGGCAGGGGTATTTAAACAGCTCATTGAAGCAAAAAAGCACGGACAGAAATGGTTAGCTGTCTTGCTCGATCCGGATCATCTCGCAAATCGGGATGAGTTGGATCGTCATCTCGAGCTTATTCATTACTCCGAAGTTGATCTGATTTTGGTGGGAGGAAGTCTTCTTGTTGAAGACCATTTTCACGAGTCGATTGCCTATTTGAAATCCAAAACGAAACTGCCACTTGTAATTTTTCCCGGAGGTGTTCAACAAATTTCCGGCGAGGCAGATGCTATATTATTGTTATCTCTTATATCGGGTAGAAATGCCGAACTGTTGATTGGTCAACATGTTTTGGCCGCTTCTTCCATACGTCGAAAAAAATTAGAATCTATATCTACGGGTTACATGTTGGTCGATTGCGGAAAAGCAACCACTGCATCTTACATCAGCGGAACATTACCCATACCATACAACAAACCGGAAATTGCTGCGGTAACAGCTATGGCCGGTGAGATGTTAGGTTTGAGTTGCATGTATCTCGATGGAGGAAGTGGTGCAGCAAAACCTGTTTCACAAGAAATGATTTCTGCGGTAAGAAAATCCGTTGAAGTTCCCTTGATAGTAGGTGGAGGAATTCGCTCCTCGGAAGCAGCTGAACTGGCCTGGCAATCGGGAGCAGACGTCGTAGTCATCGGAACCGTCTTCGAAGAAAGTCCGGAAGTTTTGATTGGGATCGGTGAAGCGAAGAAGATGCTTCGGAAATAGGGGTTTGTGGATTGTATTAAGAATTATGTATTATGTATTAAGATTGATTCCGTTTATCTGAGATGATTTGTGGTCGCGAGAAGATACGTTTTTTTTTAAACACGGAGGGAACTTCTGAAGAATCCACAGAGAACACGGAGGGTATGGTGCTCTTTCAGAGCGGTAGAATTTCAAATGGAACGCAAAGTCACATTTTGCATTTTTCAATTTTACATTTCCCCTTTGGGCTTTCTTCGGAAACTTTGGGCTCCAAAAAAATGGAAAATTATACTTTTGTATGACCTAAATTGTGGCGAAAATGAATCTAAAGTATTTCTGCTTTCCCATTATTTTTATCTCCTATATGGGGGTATGTCAGGATATTATTTCTGCGAATGACATTATACGTATAAAATATATCTCCGAAACCTACTTTACCTCTGGAAGTCCAACCAGAACGCTTTTAGACTTAATCTATAGACTTCAGACATCGGCACCAGCTGCGTGCGATTTTGATATTTATGAAGAAAAATCAATTGAAAGAATCTGCAGGGAGTATAACCGGTATTCCGAACGAATTGCAATTGACTCGGTTAAAATTGAAGATTTCATTGGAGTCCGTGGAATTGTTCTTATTTTGTTAAAGGATAGTTCGACAAGGTATCTATCAATACCTGGATCATGGTCTCAGAACATTTCTGTTAACGGCAAAGTCTACGATAACAACAATCGTATTCTTCGAGTTCTTCGAAAATGTTTATCTGGATATTGCAAAAAGGAGTTGTCCATACTTATTAGAAGAAATAAGAAAAGGAAATAACAATAATAGGATCAGTCCAGAATACTGGTTAGTTTCAAATGATTGGAAGGTAGGACTTAGAGATTTTAAAAATATGCATTCAAATGGTTGGCAATCGCGTTGGGCTAGTGTGGAGCTGTGATATCAAACTTTTTTACAGAATTTATAATACTAATTACGTATTGAGATTGATTCCGTTTATCTGAGATGATTTGTGGTCGCGAGAAGATCTGATCTTTTTTAACACGGAGGGAACTTCGGAAGAATTTCACAAAGAAGGCAGAGATTGTATTAAGTACAAAGTATTAAGAATTAAGATTGTTTTCGTTTATCTAAGATGAAAGTAGTCACAAGAACTGAGAATAAGGAGTCTCGCCACCTTTCGCCATGACTAAGTATGAAAACGCAAGCCCCTCCATTTTGCATTTTCCACTTTCAATTTTACATTTCCCATTGCGCACCTTTGCTTAAACATTTCGCACCTTCGCGATACTAAAAACGGAAAGAACAAGGGAAAGGGAAATTCGCGTTTATAGAAACGATACGTCAATCAAAACGTGCTCCCCCATTCATAATTCATCATTCATAATTCATAATTACCCAAAGCAGTTTGAGTATTGAGGTCGTTTAGAATGTACCAGACGTTTTAAAACTCCAACACCACACTTCCCATCACATTTCTCCCCGCTTGTGGATAATAGAAATTTTCGGTAATCGGATTTCCGTAAATGTATGAGTAGGTATAGCCATTGGAGACATACTCCCGATTCAAGGCATTCATCAACCAAATAGAAAATTCAATTTTATTCTTTTCAAAAAGTCGAGTCGAATAAGTAGCCAATAAATCTACTACTGTGTAATCCGGAATTACTTTGTTCGCGTCCGAAGTGTTGTCGAGAAACTGTCTTCCCACATGTTTGAAGAGTGCCCCGAAAGTCAATTTTCTCAAATCTACATCGCCAATATCCCACAAACTGATGTGGTACTGGGCCTGCAAGGCTGCAATGATTCGGGGAGAAAATGCAATGTCGGTGTTTTTAAAATTCTGATTTACTTCGAAGAAATCATTCGTGTAGTCGTAGGTCACCTGATTGAAATTTCCAATGCGGTTTTGACTTAGAGTAATGTTTCCGGAAATCGAATATTTCCTCGGTTTCTCATACATAGCCTCCAACTCCACCCCTGCTCTGTAGCTTTGCGGAACATTAATCCGTATCGAACTACCTACATCGTTAATTGCTCCCGTTAAGACCAATTGATCTTTGTATTGCATCCAATACATATTTCCACTGTAGTAAATGTTCTTTTTGGTCCTGCGAAATCCAAGTTCAAAGTCGATCATCGATTCCGGTTTCGGCATGATGTCTTGAGGAGCATCTACATAATCCGTGCGCGCAGGTTCGCGATTGGCAACCGATGCACTAGCGTACAGCAAGTAATTTCTCTGATTTCGATAAGTATAGCCCACCTTCGGATTTACAAAAAATAAGTCATCTACTACATCGTACGAACGCAAATCAACATCTACACCTTTTGTTTGGTAACCAACAGCCCTTGTCTGCACATCCACGAAAAATGCGGATCGATTTGTTACGCGAAAAACTCCTTTCAGAAAACCGGAGAGGTCTGACTTATGACTTCTCCCCGAGTAGAATTCGTGCCCGGGTTGAATGTCATTGGCATATTGTGCCCATGTAATTTTTCCAAAATGATCTCCGTCGTAAAAACCGGCGCTTAAACCGAGTGTTAGTTCATATCGACGATTGCGCTTCCAGTCGTTATAGTTTAACATGAAATTTGTACCATAATAGTGATTACTCAACCAGCGCTGACGAACCAAATCAGTTCTATCAATCTGCGCAACTGCGTCGAGTAAAAAATTTCCATTGCCATCGCCAATACTATCACCATTTGATGTAAGTATCGGATTGTAGTAAAAGCTTAAATCAGGTTGTATAAAATTTTCCGAGAACTGATTCGATACCAAATATCCGTCATCATTTATGCCATCACTAAAAATAGAATCTCGTGCAATTGAGATCGGATTTAAGCCATAAATACTCATATCCTCATTTTGTCTATACTGCTCGAAGTAGCCGAAACCTCGGGTATAAAATCCTGTAAGTTTTGCGGTTATTCCATTATCGATTTCTCTAAATACGTGAAATTGGTAATGGTTCTGTGTGTAGTCATCCACTTCGTTTTCGTACATATAATAATTATACGTCCGACCGGAGTTTAGCAAATTGTCTAATTGTTCATCGGTATATCCCTCGTTGGCCGCATGAGTGAGCATGGCTTCGCGATCTCCTGTTAATCTCGATTGCGGAACACCGTACCAAGATTGATAGGTGCGTTCATGTCCGCCCATTGTTAAAAGTCGTATAGTAGTTTTGTCCGTTTTATAAGTTCCCGACACATGAAAAGACTCCAAATTGGATTTCGCGCGATCCATGTATCCATCGGATGATATGCGGGACAGTCGACCTTCGAGTGTCCAATGATCTTTGATCAGTCCGCTGCCAAATTGTATATTATTTTTAAAGGTATTAAATGAACCTGCACCACTCGTAATTCTGGCATAAGGATTCGGGTTCAAAGCTTCCGTTTCGATCTGTACTGAGGCTCCAAATGCCCCTGTACCATTGGTGGATGCGCCGACTCCTCGCTGAATGGTAACATGATCCATACTTGTACTCACATCCGGTAAATCAACCCAATACACTTGTTGTGATTCAGGATCATTTAGTGCAACCCCATTGATCGTCACATTGATTCTCGATCCATCGCTTCCGCGTATCCACATACCAGTATAACCTATTCCGTTTCCGGCATCACTTGTTGTGACTAATGAAGGCTGAGCCCTTAGCACATAGGGCATATCTTGACCGTTATTCAACGGTTTAAGTTCGTCGCGTGTGATAATATTTATTGGTGAAGGCTGCATTCCATTTTTAAACATGATCACCTCAATCAATACTGACTCCTGTGAAATATAACTCGGAACGTCTTTGAGAATAAGGCTTTGGCCATCATCAGTATATTCAATGCTGCGCATCACTATTCTAATATCGCTGTTTCGGGCTAAAACAAGCGGATCATCATTTACAACTATATCGATATATGTTTTGGAGTATCCGGTGAATTCGGCGGAGAGTAAATACTTTCCTTCAGGCACATCTTTAAAAATGAATTTTCCAACCGGATCGGAGCCCACTGTATCGCCGGCACAAACGATTTCAACACCGGATAATTCTCTTCCTTCTTCCGCGTGGATATAACCCTGAATGGTGTATTGACTCCAAGAGGAAAATGAAGAAAAGAGAAATAAAACAGCCGCAACTAGTTTCATGCATCAAATAATTAAAACATTGATAACATAGAAAAATCCAGAGGCAGACTCTTCCGTGAACAAACCATTCACACTTCACTTCCTGATCGGCATTACCCGCCCAGGTTCAAAGGGTATCATCTCAGTCCCGGAATAGCCGGGACACCCCTGTGAGACGGGGCAAAGGTAATGAGTTTTCAGGAGAGAGAAGACTTTTTTTAGTCGCCAGTTTTAAAAAAGTAGGCAGGAAACAGTCGGCAGTAGGCAGTCGCAATAAGGACTATTCGTTTCTAAAAACGCAATCACTCCCTTTCCGTTGCCCTTTCCCTTTCCGAAACTATCGTTTTTTAGAGCCTGAAATTACTCCGGACTCTCACTTCGAAAGATTGGCTTTCGGTGCGTACTAATTAGTCTATTCCAACCCGCCCCGCGGGTGGAATAACATTGAACTTGGTGAGTGGTTGATCCTACAACCCGCCTCGCGGGTGACATAGAATTAAATCGAAGTTCAATTTCAAATTATTAAAGAATAGGAAAGAAGGTCGCTGAAGAAGGCGAAAAAAATGCTCATAGATCCTGCGTTAATTCCAATAGGTCCTGCATGAATTCTCTGCGAGAATTCATGCAGGATGACGCTTCAGATTTTAGTGGGTAAAAAGGAGGCCGCTGCGCGGCCTCTAATTGAACATGGAACTTTCTCCCTATTTTCCCCCCATGAAAGCATCCAAAAAGATTCAAAACGCATGGGCCTTTTACGATTGGTCAAATTCGACTTATAATCTTGTCATTGGCACAGCGATTTTCCCTTTGTTTTATACTGCAGTAACACGCAAGACCGATGCGAATGGTGTGAACAGTGATATGGTAGATGTATTCGGTTTTCAACTCGTAAATACCGAATTGTTGAGTTATTCGCTTGCCTTGGGAATGACCATTGTGTGCTTTTTGTCCCCAGCCCTTTCCGGTGTTGCCGATTATATGGGACGAAAAATGACTTTTTTGAAATTCTTCTGTTACCTCGGAGCGGCTTCATGTGCAAGCTTATACTTTTTTGATATAAACCATTTGGAATTAAGTATGGTAAGTGTTGTCTTGGCTTGTATCGGTTTTTGGTGCAGTTATGCTTTTGCCAACTCGTTTTTACCTGAAATAGCTGCCCCGGATGAGCAAGATAAACTAAGTGCAAAGGGATTTTCACTAGGCTATACAGGTAGTGTTATTCTACTTGTGATTTGCCTAATTATGATTCAAGTATTTGACATAAGTGCTCGATGGTGTTTTGTTGCCGTTGGTATCTGGTGGGCCGGATTTGCTCAATACACTTTTTATCACTTAAAAGAAAAACGAAATAACAATGCATTTAAAAGTCAAGTTATTTCTCATGGTTTTCAGGAGTTAAAAAAAGTTTGGGGTGAGATGAAGCAAACCGTTCGCTTGCGATTCTACCTCCTTGCCTTTTGGTTTTTTAGCATGGGAGTACAAACCATTATGCAAATGGCGTCTTTGTTCGGTATGAAGGAAGTGTGGCGATATAACGATGAAGGGAAATTTGTTCAAGGACTCTCAGATGGTGAATTGATCACAGCCGTTTTATTAGTGCAATTAATCGCCATACCCGGTGCAATTTTATTTTCATTTTGCTCTCGTAAATTCGGGAATCTAAACACTCTTAAGGTAGCTCTATTCGTTTGGGCTTGTGTCTGCATTTTCGCTTATGCTATCGTAAAAACTCCTTTCACATTTTACATAGCAGCAGGTTTAATAGGTTTTGTAATGGGCGGAACACAATCATTGGCTCGAAGCACCTATTCCAAGTTTTTACCGGAAACTAAAGATCACGCATCTTATTTTTCTTTCTATGATGTCACGGAAAAAGTTGGTTTGATCATAGGCTTGATTGCTTTCGGCTATTTAGAACATATGGGCAGCATGCGCACCAGTATTTTAGCATTGATAATATTCTTCATTATCGGTCTCTTCCTTCTTTATTTCGTTCCCAAAAAGGAAAAAGCCATCGAGGGAAAAGTCTTTTGGAAGGAATGATTTTTGTTTTATACAATTAATTTTCATAGAATAGCAGTATAATTCGAGCTACATGAAAGTCATTGCATTTTTAGTCACGTTATTTATCCAAGCACTTTGTATCGGACAAAACACATTCCAAAAGTACTATACGCCTCCGGGCACAGGAGCTCACTGTTTCGGTTCGTATCAGCTCGATGATGATGGCTATATTTTCACGGGAATTGTTAGTGACGGAACAGATAAAATATACCTTTCGCGCACCAACTGTGAAGGGATTATACTATGGAGTAAGACATACAATAACAGCAGTACCATTGGCAACATATCGCAAAGGGCCATACCACTTATAAGCGGCGGATTTTGTCTGGCTGCCAGCATTGCTCCTATAACTCCTACAATATTTTAGTAGTTAAAGTGGACAACGACGGAAATACTATTTGGCAAAAAGTATATCAGGGCAATGGCGACGATGTAGTAAACAGTATCATCGAAGCAAAAAACGGAGACCTCATTATTGCCGGACATACCAACTCTTTTGGTCAGGATGCCGGTTCGCCTTATACCGACGTTTACATAGCTCGCTTGGATTCAGATGGAAATTATCTGTGGGGAAAGTCGATCGGTACTGAGAATGCCATTGACCAAGCCTTTGATGTATTCGAAACAAATGATAGTCTAATAGTCGCCACCGGCCGTTACATAGAGCAAGGAACTTTTTACTCCTTCATCATGCAATTAAATGATTTAGGTGATTTAAACTACTTAAAGGCTTATGGCGACACCAATCAATACAGCTCAGCATATGGAATTATCGAATGCAGCGGAGGAGGTTATGCAATCACAGGTGCCACAACCGTCATGAAAAATTCATATCTCGATTATCCCGACGAATTTATCATTCGCACCGATGCTTTTGGAGACACGTTATGGACTAGATCTTATCATGGAACCAACAGTGATGGAAGTGAAAACGGTTCCTCCATTGTAGAATTGTTCGATGGATTCGCAATCGGCGTTGCCACTATGTCCTACCCCACCACTGGTTTTGTACCAAACAAACATGTAATTCTGAAAACAGACTTCGACGGGAACATGAACAAAGTATTTTCATACAACAACGGAGGATCGCACTATCCCTATATCACAAAACCAAAAGACAACATCGGAGTTCTTTTATCAGGATTCACTACCAACTACTCACCGGTAAGTTTCAAACCTATTTTAATACGAACCGATGATGCCCTTGAGAGTGGCTGCAATCAGACGGATCGCATATCCCAAACCGTTATGGAATATCCCGATTTCCAAGTTAGCGAGCCGTCCTACGAAATTAGTAGCGGAGGTAGTTTTGTAAACTCATCTGTCTCGGCAGAACTCGTTTGGGCCGATTCTATGATCTGTTCCAATATTGTGAATCCATGCACAACAGCCTCACTAGAAGATTCATTTTCCAATACCAATGATATGTCAGGTAACGTGACATTAAACTCAAAGGAAGGCCTTATTTCATTCAACGGCTTTCGGGAAGAAATTCTTTCCGTTGACTTATATGACATTTCCGGTAAACTAATCGGGCATCAAAAGGGAGATCAACCCATCGTTCTGAATAAAATATCACATGGAATAGTATTGGTCAAATTGAGCTTTCACGATGAAATACGTGTTTTTAAGATACCGTTAATTCAATAAACCATTTATCGATCTGTTTTCATCAATAAAAAAATGTAAGAGCCATCCCATGGAAAAACGTCCTCCGCTACCGCCCTTCACTGAAGAAACGGCCAAGCAAAAAATTCAAATGGCCGAAGATGCTTGGAATAGCAAAGACCCGGAGCGTGTATCTAAAGCTTATACTGAAGACAGCGAGTGGCGCAATAGAAACATGTTCATTCATGGACGCGAGGAGATCAAGGCATTTTTAATTGATAAATGGAGTAAGGAATTAGACTATCGTCTCAAAAAAGAGTATTGGGCAAATACCGTCAACCGAATAGCCGTTCGATTTGAATACGAATACCATGATAGCAACGGACAATGGTTTCGTGCTTATGGCAACGAGAATTGGGAATTCGATGAAAATGGATTGATGGCGAAACGATTTGCGAGTATAAATGACCTGGCTATTAACGAAATTGACCGTAAATTCAGGGATGCATGAGTTATCGACAATCGATAAAATTAAACGATCGCGCTTTGTAACTTCGCTTCACGTTGCAAAGCCATGCCCGAAAAAACATCCGATAGAACCATCTTTTCGCTACTCGAAGTAAGTCAGAGTATCCAAAAATCATTGGCTGAACGATATACCAGTGCGTATTGGATTAAAGCCGAGATGAACAAGCTCAATTACTACAGCCACTCCGGTCATTGTTATCCTGAACTTCTGGACAAAATCGATGGAAAAGTTGTCGCACAGATGAAGTGCAATTTGTGGAAAGACGATTATCAACGTATTAATGAGCGTTTTTTAAGCACGTTAAAAGAACCTCTCAAAGATGGAATTAAAATACTTTTTCTGGGTAAAATAGGTTTCGATCCGGTTTACGGTTTATCCATTCGAATACTCGACATCGATGTGTCGTACACACTGGGAGACATCGAGAAAGAAAAGATGGAAACCATCATGCGTTTGAAAGCTGAAGGATTGTTTGATAAAAATAAAAAAACAACATTACCTCTTTTGCCCAAACGCATAGCGATGATCTCGGTAGAAAGTTCCAAGGGGTATGCCGATTTCATGGAAGTACTCAATCACAATGCATGGGGATATCGCTTTTTTCATATGTTGTTTCCATCACTCTTGCAAGGCGATAAGGCCGTTGTAACGATGATTGAACAATTAAACGTAATACGAAAAGTTATTCATCACTTCGATGTGGTGGCCATTGTTCGCGGTGGTGGCGGTGATGTAGGACTTTCGTGTTACAATCATTATGATCTCGCAAGGGCCATAGCAGAATTTCCCATTCCGGTGATCACGGGGATTGGTCATGCGACAAATGAAACGGTATCCGAAATGATTTCATTTCAAAATGCCATTACACCCACTAAAATCGCCGAATACCTTATCCAACAGTTTCATAATTTTAGTCAGCCCGTAGAAAGAGCCCGCGAGAAAATTGTGAGTTATAGTCGTGAATTAATAGAAACCGAAAAGATTGCCATTGCTCATGAAGCGAAGGTTTTTCGATCCGCTACTTCTCGACTTTTGCAAGGACATCGAAGCGCGATACGCGAACAAGTGTTGGGAGTGCAGAGCAATGTGAAAATGTTCGTTAAAATAAATCGAGATGAATTAAATGAATCCAAAAACATCATTCAGCGAGGCACACAAAGGATAGTCACACAAAATAAAGAGGATATTATACGAATTCAGCAAAGTGTGCAGCCTTCTGTAAATCGGTTTTTGCAAGATGAAATAAATAAGGTTCAGCAATTCGAAAAAGACGTAAAAAATCTTAGTCCCGAAAATGTATTGCGTCGTGGATTTAGCATCACATTGATAAATGGAAAAGCAGCAAGATTTGCATCGGATATCAAACCGGGAGATACCCTTGAAACCTATCTGTACAAAGGCGAAATAGAAAGTGAAGTAAAAAAAGTAAAACCATCCAACGAAAATGAGTGATAAAGAAAAAATAAATTACACTGAGGCTTTTGAGGAGTTACAGCAGATTGTAAATGAAATCGAAGAAGGCGAAATCTCCGTTGACGAACTATCTAAAAAAGTAAAACGCGCCACCGAACTCATACGCATTTGCAAAACCAAACTCACGAGTACGGAGGAAGATGTGCAGAAGATATTGAAGGAACTGGAGGAGTGATAATGTGCTAATGTGCTAATGTGCTGATGTGCTGATGTGCCAATAGTCGATCTTCGGCGAAACGAGTATACTTGTAATGTGCTGATGTGCTAATCACTGTTGTCCGTAAAACATATCGATCACACCCCTCGGCTGCGCTCGGGGACCGGCAATTTTGGTGCGAGAAGGGGGAGAGAA
>JBILMS010000015.1:0-54834 GCA_044375415.1 Flavobacteriales bacterium | reverse complement strand
GTCTCATCCACCGAACCGCTCTCTTTGCGAATATGCGACAGGTGAACGTAACCACCTTTTAAGTGAGTAGTGTATACTTCGGCATTAATTTTATCTAGGATCACATTGCCACTCCACTTCTCTCCCCTGCGCTCGTGATAATCGATTTTAGATGAGTCCAAGGCGTGACCGAAACCGTCGAAGCGAAGTAACTTATCGTGGTGATGATCGAAAATTAGAAGCGTGTCGTTTGCTACGATCATCGGGGCATTCAGAGGTTCGTAATACGGTGAGTTCTGAAATCCCGACATATAAGCAGCCACTATTTCTTTGTCGATGCCATGTTTTACTTCGTACCGAAAGGCTTCTAGTTTTTGCCTAGGGTGCAAGTATTTGTATTCGCTTCGAAACATGGCCATGATCTCTTCATCTATCAAATACCTGACCTGGTGATACGTACTGTCGGCCTTGTTAAACGACATATATTCAAAGGCCGGAAACGATGCGTCGTAGGTAGAATAAAACAACATGGAACCAACCGAATCAATCACGGGTTCAACTCCGGAATGAAAATCTTCATCAGAAATAGGTGATAAGTATAATTCGTTTTCAGCTATCGTTATATGATGCCTTTCGTATCTACTCACCAAAAAAACATCGTCGAAATAGTTGGTGTAAAAATGTCGACAAATGAGTGACGTTTCGAGCCTCGTTATTTCTTGATAATTGCTGTCTATTAAAACTAAAGCACATCCGCCCAATAAAGTGATTTTGCTCTCTTCCTGACGTTTCCAACGTTCTTCTTGCTCATAAGTAAGCAGAAGAATATTTTTTCCTAAACAAGCAAAGTCGGCAACATTGTATTTTTCATTTCCCCAGACAGTTTCGGGCAAACGTTCTCCCGGAATAACTACTCCCGGGATTTCATAGACTCTTGGTTGAAGGCTTATTTTTAGATCAATCTCCGAATCGAATTTACTCTTGTTAATGTTCTGAAGTATTTTATCCTCAAAGCCTAAACACGTAATCACCAAGTGTATTTGGTTCGGTGGAGACGTGATAGATAGTTGAAATCTTCCGTTGATATCTGTGGTCACCGAATTAGTTCTCGACTTCACTTGAATCAAACATCCGGAAACTTTTTCTCCGGAGATAGAATCCAAGACTACTCCTTTAATCAGGGTAGTATTCTGGGCGTGAATTCCCTGAACTATAACAAGCAGAAACGAAAGTAGCGTCCACCTCATACAGCATGACGTTTTATACTAGATGCAGTACAAGTATGAATTCCATAAACCTACTAAACCTTTTTTTAGACAACGCGGTAGGTCCAATTATGCGGATCCGGTGCCATTCCTCGTTTAATTAATTCGAGTTCTTGTGATGCTCGATTTGCAAATTGACGAGTTTCGTAAGGAGGCAAAACATAATCCGTTCCATTGTGATGAATGGTGCCTATGTGAGCGATAGTGGCTGCCGTGCCTGTTCCAAAAGCTGCGTCCAATTTTCCGGCTTTCATTAAGTCTACTACTTCCGACACACTGACTCTTCTTTCTTCCACAGTATAACCCCAATCGCGGGCTAATTGCAAAACACTATCACGTGTTACACCATCCAATATTGAGTCGCTTACCATCGGGGTAAATACGGTATTCCCCGATCGGAATATGACGTTCATGGTTCCACTTTCTTCGAAGTATTCGTGGGTAATACCATCGGTCCATAAAATCTGATTGTAGCCGGCTTCTTGCGCCAATTTGGTTGGCAAAAGGGACGCAGCATAATTTCCTGCTGCTTTGGCGTAACCCGTGCCGCCTTTGGATGCACGTGTGTATTTATTTTCAATCCGCACCTTCAAATCGCCGGAGTAATATTTATCAACCGGACAAGTGAAGACTATAAACACATAGTTTTCTGAAGGACGAACTCCTACATACTCATCCACTGAAAACATTACAGGGCGCAGATAAAGTGCTGCTCCCTCTCTGTCCGGAACCCAATCGCGATCAAAAGATACCAATTGTGTTACCGCTTCCATAAATACTTCCTTAGGCATGTCGGGCATACACATACGCTGAGCACTTTTATTCATGCGTTCGGCGTTTTTTTCAGGACGGAAAATGTAGATCTCTCCTCTTTCATTGCGGTAAGCTTTCATTCCCTCAAATATGGCTTGACCATAGTGTAGGGCTGAAATAGCAGGGCTAAAGGGCAGTGGACCATAAGGCATAATATTTCCCGGTTGCCATTTTCCATTGCGGTATTCTACCACAAACATGTGATCCGAGAATACTTTTCCAAATCCAAGATTATTCCAATCAACCTGACTGATGCGGCTTTCAGCTACTTTATCAAGAGCAAAAATGGGAGATGATATTATCACAGTTTCTATATTTTGATGTGTTGAACTAACAACTTGTCTTTTGTTTTTTGGGGCAAGTTAGGATTTCTTCGCTACTTCCAAAATGAGCAAAGAAGGATTTAACCGATTTTGTATGAAGATTGATCAAAAAGGTGATTTTTCGTTCAAATTAAACGAAATACAAGACCAAAAGTTCGCATAACATTAAGGTAAACGTTGAGTTGACTCTAACTATTGACCGCAGAAAAGAGGAAGTGATTAGGACTAACCAACTCCGTTTTTACCGCATACATCACTATGGCCGCCGTATTTTTTACTCCCAGCTTTGCCATGATATTCTTACGGTGGGTGTTTACCGTGTGGTGACTCAAAAATAACTTGTCGGCGATTTCTTGATTGGTGTTTCCTTGGGCAATCAACTTTATAACCTCCATTTCGCGTTCGCTGATGTTTACCGGTTCGCAACTCATTTCAGCAATATTGAGGTCTTCAATATCTATGCTCTCTTTGCGAATTGAATCTAATATCTGACCACAGAAAAAACGGCCACCACCAAAGGTTTCGCGAATGCTATCCACAATTTCGTTGACGTCGCAATCTTTTTTTATGTAACTCGTAATACCGGCGCGAAGAGCTTGCACTATGGTGTTGCCAGATTGATCTCCCGTAATGGCTACGAAGCGAACCAAACTGTATTTGCGTATGCACCGGGGTATAGTGTTAACTTCAAAACCCTTAGATGCAAAATCGATTAGAACTACCGAGGGTTTGAAAGAAGCTACCATTTCCTCTAACTGCTCTGAATTAGATGCTTCTCCCAAAACTCGAAAATCGTCGTATTGAGTAAGAATGGCATTGAGACCACATCTTACCAAATGGTTACTGTCCGCTATGACGATTTCAATCATGATGCAAATTTGCTATTAAAAATCGTTCTAAATAATATTTAGTTCAATAAATAGTCCCCTTTTTTGAACAATGACAGATTTATGACCAAAAAAGGTCTCTTCAATGGGTTAAACCACAAGGTATGTCTCCCCCTCCTGCCCTGCCAACGAATTTTCGAATACTGCTTTAGCTTCCGAAAGAAATGATTCCTCGTTTTCATATCTCGAGCTATAATGCCCTAAAAGTAACTGTCCGGCCCCACACATCTTTGCTATAGTTGCTGCTTGTGATGCCGTTGAATGAAATGTTTCCTTGGCCCTTTTTACCTCAGTTTCCAAAAACGTAGATTCGTGGTATAAAAGATTTACACCTTCCAGTATGGGGACTAAGCCCTGATCAAAAATGGTATCCGAGCAATACGCAAAACTTCTTGGAGCCGGCGGTGCTTCAGTACACTGTGCCGAAGTAAGGTTGTCGCCATTTTCGAGAATTATATCTTCTCCTCTTTTCAACTTAACAACTTCTTCTGATTTCAGTCTGTATTTGGCAATGACGTCTTTATTTACTTTTAATGCCCTTGGCTTTTCTCTGAACAAAAACCCACAACAGTCTATGCGATGTCGGAGTGGAAAAGAAATCACTTGTAAATGTTGTTCTTCGAGCAATGTTTGCGGTGCATCAAATTGCAAATCGTGAAATTCGTAGTGGTAAGAAAGGTATGTCTGCGAAACACGTAAATGTTGTTCAATAAGACCTTTCAAATCAGGTGGACCAAAAATGTGCAAATCCGATTGTCGTCCTAGGAGATGCAAGCTACTCATGTAGCCGATTAGTCCCAGATAATGATCACCGTGTAAGTGAGAGATGAAAACATGATCGATACGTTGAAACCTGATTCGATAACGTCGGAGTTCCATTTGTGTTCCTTCACCACAATCAACCATGTACATACGATCATGCACGTTCACCAACTGTGAACTCGGTTTATGTCGCAATGTCGGTGTAGCGGCACCGCATCCTATTATCGTGGTTTCAAATCTCATTATATGTCCTTGGCTCTATTCCAATATACATCCATTTCCTCTAAACTCATTTCGCCCAACTTTTTGCCATCTTTAACGCTTTCTGTTTCGAGGTATTGAAATCGTTTGATGAATTTTCTGTTTGTCTTTTCTAATGCATCCTCCGGATTTATGCCTTTGAATCGTGCATAGTTGATCAATGAAAATAATACATCACCAAATTCATCTTCCATTTTATTCGATGAAATATCACTTTCTGTTTTGAACTCCACCAGCTCTTCCTGGACCTTTTCCCAGACTTGATCTTCGTGTTCCCAATCAAATCCGACACCACGCGCTTTGTCCTGAATACGCTGAGCTTTTACCATTGCTGGTAACGACATGGGTACACCCTCCAAAACGCTCTTCTTTCCTTCTTTTAATTTGATTTTTTCCCAATTCGATTTTACTTCTTCTTCATCCTGAACTTTTACATCTCCATAAATATGCGGATGACGATTAATCAATTTTTCACATATACCATGAAGGGTATCGGCAATATCAAAGTCATTTGTTTCACTTGCGATTTTAGCATAAAAAACCATGTGTAATAAAAGATCACCTATTTCGCCTTTGATAGCGGGCATATCCTTTTGAAGAATAGCGTCTCCAAGTTCATAGACTTCTTCAATCGTTAAATGGCGAAGACTATCCAAGGTCTGCTTTTTATCCCAAGGACAAGCTGCTCTCAACTCATCCATTATTTTGAGCAATCGGGTAAAGGCTTCAGCGCCTCGCTTATAATCTGTTGTCATGATATCATTTGGATGTAGTCATTTTCGCTGATCACAGTTACTCCGAGTTCATCTGCTTTTTTCTTCTTTTCGGGTCCCATGTTTTCACCGGCCAGAACAAAAGAAGTCTTTTTTGAAATAGAACCCGAAACTTTTCCTCCATTGAGCTCTATACTTTTTTTAATTCCATCCCTGGAGAATTCGGAAAAAACACCACTTACCACAAAGGTTTTTCCGGCCAATTTTTCCGAAACCGGTTTATCCGACTCGGCAATTTCCACTTCAAATCGAAGACCTTTCTCTTTCAATTTCATTATCATCAATCGATTTTCATTTTTTGAAAACCACGACAAAATACTATCGGCTATTTTTTCACCAACTTCATCGGCCTTCAGTAAATCCTCTCTGGAAGCGGACATCAAGGCTTCTATCGTTTTAAAATGTCGAACAACTTTGCGCGCAACGGTTTCGCCAACAAATCGAATTCCCAATGCAAACAAAACACGCTCGAAAGGAATAGCCTTGCTAGCTTCAATTCCATGAAGCATGTTGTTCACAGATTTTTCTTGCAGACTTCGCGATTTTTCATTTTCGCCAAACTCGTCACTTACCGTAAACTCAAGTCCGAGAAGTTCATCGAAACGCAAATCATATAAGTCTGTGTAATTGTTGATGAGTTGCTTTTTTACAAGTCCCGTTACCGTTTCCGTTCCTATGCCCTCGATATTCATTGCCTTCCTAGAAATAAAATGATCGATTCTTCCGATTACTTGTGGCGGACAAGAAACATCGTTTGGGCAATAATGTATGGCCTCACCTTCCGTTCTAACTAATTTGGAATTACACTCCGGACATACAGATATGTACTCATGTGGATTTATAGATAATTCGGGACGTTTTGTAAGATCGACTCCAACTACTTTTGGAATAATCTCTCCTCCCTTTTCCACAAAAACAGTATCCCCTTCCCTAATATCCAACTTTGCAATCTGATCGGCATTGTGAAGAGATGCCCTTTTTACAGTAGTCCCCGCCAGCAATACCGGAGTAAGATTTGCCACGGGTGTTATAGCTCCTGTTCTTCCAACTTGGTAGGTTATCTTTTCTAGTTTGGTTGAAACCGTAGCTGCTTTGAATTTGTATGCAATCGCCCAGCGAGGACTTTTCGCTGTCATGCCCAATTCATCCCACCAAGCCATTCTATTCAGCTTTATCACAACACCATCTATATCGAAGGGAAGTTCAAATCTCTTTTTATCCCAGTAATTGATGTAGTTCATAATACCCTCGATACTGCTCGTAGTCTCTATCATCCTGCTTTTTACATCAGGCACCTTGAAACCCCATGCAGCCGCATGTTCGATGCTGTTAAAATGCGTATCTACTTGGTGATTTTCGCTTAAAAGAAAATACAAATAGCAATCGAGTTTTCGCTTTGCCACTTCTGCAGAATCCTGTTGTTTTAAACTTCCGGCTGCCGTGTTTCGCGGATTAGCATAAGCCTCTTCTCCATTTGCAATGCGTTCCTCATTTAATGCAATAAATACATCGCGAGGAAGGAAAATTTCTCCACGGATTTCGAACTCATTCGGGAAATCTCCATGAAGACTCAATGGAATAGATCGAATCGTTTTGACATTGGCACTTATATCTTCCCCTACTTCGCCATCACCGCGAGTAATAGCACGAACAAATTTACCATCAATATAATGAATGGAAATAGCAACACCATCGTATTTCAATTCGAGCACGTATTCAATGTCCTCGCCAATTTGTTTGTGAATACGATCCTCCCAATCTCTGATTTCCTCTTCGCTGTATGTATTTGAAAGCGACAACATCGGTCTTTGATGTGTTACCTTTTCAAACTTATCCGTAATATCTCCACCTACTCTTTTGGAAGGCGAATTGATATCTGCCCATTCGGGGAATTGCTTTTCGAGCTCTTCTAATTCTTTGAGCAACTTATCATATTCAAAGTCTGAAATAATAGGAGCATTTAAAACATAATACTTGTGATTATGATCATTCAACTCCTTACTGAGTTGTTCTATTCGTTTTTTTGCTTCGTTAGTATTCATAACGTACATCCCGATTCCATGCGCTTCGAATAAGCTTCATGAATTTTACTTTCACTTTTGCAATAACTACAGGGCCGTCGTAAATCTCGCTCACTTCTGCAGGCGTTCGACGCATAAAACGATATCCGAGCCCCCCTCCCACGGAGAGCCAGTATGTAATATTATAGTAGGCAGAACTTGAAAATTCAATTGGTTTAACAATTTTCTCCCAAGGCACCGTTTCGGGCATTCCATCCACAATTAAATCGGCGTAAACCTTTCCGCTTCCCATATGAAGCGCTGTAGAAAACTCCCATTTCGGATTGAAATAAAGTACCCTTTCATAAAAAAGTGAGGTGTACGAAAGATACATTGTTCCGGATTGAACACGCGTATCAAATTCTTCCAGTGAACTAACCTCAACACCTCTATTCAGATTGTAAAGTCCGATACCAAATCTATGCACTCGGCGATATTCCATTCCAATTCTCAATCCGGCAAGTCTCCCACTCGAAGTGCCAACCACTGTGGTGCGCGCATCGAGGATCAAATCAAGTTTCCTCTTCTTAAAATTATTGTCTAGAATTTTTGGACCCGACAAAATCCAAACCGTGTCTCTATAGGCCGGATTCTTTTTATTGAAAAGTGAAGCATCCCAACCTATTTGGGCATTCAGGCCCATGGAGAGAAGGATAAAAATAATGATGAGAGTTCGAGTCATTAATGGGTGCAAAAGTAGGTCATGCAAGGCGAATATCCCGTGTGACTCTATTCGTCTTGAAGGGTTTAATACTCAAGCCTTCCAATGAACTCCGGTTGCCGTTGAATCCACTTTCCACGAGTAAAATCGGGGATTTCCTGACGCTCACCTCCCCTGGCCACACTTATTTCAGACAAAGGGGTGATGGCGTACCAAGTAGCCATATCGTAAACATCAAGCGGAAATGGCTCGTTTCTCTTCACACATTCTATAAATGCGTTTATTACAAAAAAATCCATTCCCCCGTGTCCCGCATTCTCCGCCTCTGCCGAGTATTTCTTCCAAAGCGGGTGATCGTATTTATTCATCCATTCAGAATCGTCTGTCCACCGATGGTCCGGAGTACTTCCCTCGACGAGTAACTTTTGAATATCATCCATCCAAATCCCTTTTGTACCTTGAACCCTGAAGTTCAAAGAATAAGGACGTGGGGAATTGGTGTCGTGGGAAAGCATAATCGTTTCTCCATTGGCAGTGGTTAGTAGAGTCGTGACAATGTCTCCCAGTTGAAAGTCGATAGAGGCATTTGGATGTTCCGGACCTGCATTGGCCACAATGTAGTTGTGAAGACCCCGACTTTTTGTCGCCACAGAATTCAAGGAAAGTAAACGATTCCCCCGATTAATGTCGAGCATGGTGGCTACAGGCCCTAAACCATGAGTTGGATACAATTCTCCATTTCGATACTGAGAATGCAGCGTTCTCCACTTTGATTCTGAAAATCCTTTTTCTCCAAATTCAACTCCTTTACCATATGGACTTTTTCCATCATTTAGCTTCACCCCTCGCAGATCATGCTGGTAACCACCTTGTAGGTGCAAAAGCTCACCAAAAACACCTTGTTTCACCATATTCATGACGGCCATGACATCGCGACGATAATTCACGTTTTCCATCATCATAAGGGGTACGCCGGTTTCTTCGAAAGCATCCACGATATTCCAACACTCTTCGATATCCATGGCACCACTTACTTCCATTGCCACTTTTTTGCCTGCTTTCATGGCCGCTATGCCCTGAGGAACATGCCATTCCCAAGGTGTACAAACAAAAACAGCGTCGATGTCTGTTCGTTTTAATAAGTTCAAATAATCGTATTCACCATCTGCATATTCAGAAGCTGCAGGTCGTTTGTACTGTTTAAGAATATTTTGAGCCTCCGAAAGTGCCCAGGTTTTATCCGGATCCGCAATGGCTATTACGTCAATGTCGTTTCGTTTGCAGCACTCATCCAATTGACTTTGTCCTCGAGCTCCAAGGCCAATGAAACCCAGTCGCACTTTTTTCTCGGAGTACAATTGACTCGGTATAACAGAAAAAGCAGCTCCGGCCATTCCTGCTTTGGTAATAAAATCTCTACGGTTCATACTGATAGATTATCTCGGCGTGAATATCGGGAAGCGTCGGCTTTGGACGGTAGGATGCTTTATAAGTAAGTTAATAATGTGAAAAAAGTCTATCGAAAACCCAAGACCATGCGGTTTTTACCTTGCATGTCTTGCCTTAATTCCACCTTCTTAAATAGGGGTAACTTGCACAATTCCGCCACTTGATCAGCATAAAGTTCGTGGCATTCCAGGGCAATTATTCCATCCACACGCAAGTATTTTTCTGCCAAGAGAATTAGCGCTTTATAAAAGATTAATGGATCATTGTTCGGTACAAATAAAGCCGAATGTGGTTCGTAATCGAGAACGTTTTTATCAAGCAATTCAGCTTCACGAATGGGAATGTATGGAGGATTTGAAACCAAAACATCCAAGGGTTTATTCCAACTAGAGTGAAGAACATCATCGCACAAAAAGTGGATTTCGCAATTGTTTAGTTCGGCATTCAGTTTCGCTACCTCCAAAGCTTCAGAGGAAATGTCGATTGCATATACTTCGGATTGTTTTATTGCCTTTTTCAATGAAATGGCAATACAACCCGAACCTGTACCTACGTCTAAAATTATGGGGTTTGGATGATTAAAAGACTTCACAATTACATCGACCAACTCTTCTGTTTCCGGTCGGGGAATAAGTACATGGTGATTTACTTTGAACTCATTACCATAGAAAAAAACCGAACCTGTAATGTGCTGAACAGGTTTGCCGGATAAAACCTCTTTGGTTGCCATGTGCAATTTCAGAATCTCTGATTCGGAAAGGCGATCTTGAGACTTAGAACTCAAATCAGTTTTGTTCCAACCAAAAAAATGATGGAACAATATTGCAACTATAGATTTTGCCTCTCGTTCTCCATGAGAGGAAGCAAGTTTTTTCTCGAGATACTTTCTTACTCCCGAAACATCGTTGGCTGCTAATCCTTGTTCGTTCAACGCAAAATTACTTTAACTCAAACACTTGAAATCCGTGTGGATCAAGTTTCACATCTCCTTGTGTGTACACTGATAAGGTTTGTTCGTTGAAGATGCTTGCGAAATTTCCTTTGATCTCATCGATAAAATCTATCTTCTGAGGTTTATCTGAAAAATTCAGCATTACAAGCACCTGCGATTGATCTTTGGTGCGAATGTAAGCATAGATAAAATCGTCGCTGCTCGTTTTGACCCTCCGGAAATCGCCTCCATCAGAGCCACTCCAGAGTGCTTGGTTTCGAGTGCGGAGTTGAATTAATCGCGAATAAAAATTCTGTTCAAGATATCCATTCCAATCAATCGTGTCTTTATCGAAAAATTTCAACTGTTTTGTTTCTCCTCCCTCCTGACCGGAATACATCAGTGGCATGCCCCACATGGTAAAGGCCATCACATCATACACCTTTCTTGCTCTGCCGTATCGCTCCCCACCTGTTCCCTGCCACGAATTTTCATCGTGATTCGTAGTGAAATACATTCGGTATGCACTTGTTATAAATTTCTTTCGCTCCGAGTCCATATATACATCTACATCGGTCAGACTTTTTTCTCCTTTGCCCATTTGATTCATAATGTGCATCATCTCCCAACCATACGTCATGTCGAAAGCATGATTATGCATTTCGGGTACTTCGGCTTCGGCAAGCATAAAAACAGGTTTGATTGAATCAAGTGCCATTCTTGTTTCTTCCCAAAAAGGAGTCGGAACTTTTTCAGCAACGTCGCAGCGATACCCATCGATGTCGTATTCCTTCACCCAAAACTTCATGGCATCTTTCATGTCGGCCCACACCTGCTTGTTGGTCCAATCGAGCTGTGCTACATCCCACCAATCCGTACCAAAAGGTGGTTGCAGGTTGCCCGCTGTGTCTAAAGCATAATTCTGCTTTTTATCTATTGTCCATACGTTATCAAAGGCAGTATGATTTGCCACCCAATCAATAATTACTTTCATTCCATTATCGTGGGCTGTTTTCACTAAGCGACGAAAGTCCTCAGGTGTTCCATATTCCGGATTTACTCCTTTGTAATCTTTCACACTATAATAACTACCGAGACTTCCTTTTCGGTTTAATTCTCCAATGGGATGAATGGGCATCAACCAAAGTAAGGTAATGCCCATACTTTTTAAACGAGGAATATCTTTCTCAAAAGCTTCAAAGGTTCCTTCGGGGGTATGCTGGCGAATATTTACTTCATACACAGTTGCATTTTTGGACCAAGTAGGATGTGTAAGCACTGCGGTTTCTGAGTAACCAACCAACTTTGCTTCGGATGTATGCCCTTTCGAAGATGTGTCGCCACAGGCAGTAATCGAAGCAAGAATCAAAACGATGTAGAAATATTTCATGGGGTAATTATTCTATAGTAATTGCAAAACTAGGGAAAGTGTACAATCAACACCAACTTATTTATAATGAGATAAAACCACGTTTTATTTAAAATTTTCTGCGAATACTACCGCCAAAAGGTATACATTCACGGCACTATTTTATTTACAACTATCTATTTTATTTATGCCGATTAGAATTGAACGCGACCCTCAGTCCGGTGGCGGAAACTCCAGAAGAACTATTCCCGGTGGTGGTGGCGGAGGAGGAGGAAGTTCTATCATGAATTTCATACCTATTATTATGAGTCTTTTTGGTCGAAATCCAAAAATGCTCATCGTGATCATTGTTATCGGAGCGCTTTTTTACTTTTTTGGTGGAAAGGGCTGTGGCACATCCGGTGGCGATTCCGGAGGCTTAAGTGGTTTTAACCTGGGAGCATCCTTCGATGAAAAAAAATATGCCAATACCGAGATCTTCGAACCATTGGCAGACAATGTTCGCAATCCTCTCCCCGATTCTATTTCATTGCTTCGTTATGCTCCCAAAAGATTAAATCAAGGTCAACAAGGCTCTTGTGTAGCCTGGGCTTCTGCTTATGCAGCTCGTACCATTATGGAGTCACGTGAAACCGGTAAAGATCCAAATCAGCTCACTTTTTCCCCCTCTTATTTGTACAATCAAATCCACCTCGAAAATTGCCAAGGTGCCTATTTGCCTGAAGCAATGAAGGTGATGAAAGGAAATGGACTTGCACCTTTTAAAGACTTTCCATACGACGACCAGGATTGCAGTTCAGAACCTCCTTCATTTTTACATCAAAAAGCACAGGATTTCAAGATCGATGGATATCAGCGTTTAACACAACGTGATAACGGCAATAAACCGGGAGCTGTCGACATGCTGGCTATCAAACAAAATCTAGCTCAAGGTGCTCCTGTTGTGATTGGTATGATGGTAGGTGGATCGTTCATGCAAAATATGGTAGGGCAAGAACAATGGATTCCTGAAGACAGCGATTATGCTATGCGTGGTTTCGGTGGGCATGCCATGTGTGTGATCGGCTATTCTGATTATGCATTCGGGCAAGAAGGAGGATTTCAGATTATGAACTCATGGGGAAATGAGTGGGGAGGAAATGGAGTTGCTTGGGTTCGTTATGGCGATTTTGATCATTTTGTGAAAGAGGCCTATGGTATTTATCCGGGTGGCAACGCAAACGCTCCTACTACCACTCTTCTCGATGCTAAAGTGGGTATTGTACTAAATGCGGATGACAGCAACTTATCGCTCACGAAACAATCGGAAAATGTTTTTCGAACTTCACGAAAAATGTCTGCTCGCGAAAAATTCAAACTTCAAGTAACAAACAATATTGAATGTTATATTTATGTGTTCGGACAAGAAACCGATGGAAGTACCTACACCCTCTTCCCTTCCGATCCCAAACATTCACCCTTTTGTGGAATCACAGGAACTCGACTTTTCCCCAGAGATGCTTCTCTTTTGCCCGATGATATTGGAACACGCGATTATTTCGCCATTATTCTTTCCAAAGAACCACTAGATTACAATGAATACCAACGTAAACTCAGTACTGCACCCGGCTCGACGTATGCAGAAAAGGTGGCAAGTGTATTCCCCAATAGTTCACAAAACGAAGGAGGAAGCACTATTTCCGTGAAAATGAATTTTGCTCAACAATCTACCACCGCTTTAGTGGTTGAGGTGGACAAATAAGCCAAAGATTTTTTATATCAAAGAAAAATTTCAACTTTATTTTTCGCTCTTGATGTTTTACTAAAGTGAGAGAGGCGCAAAAACATGAAATTGACCTGTTTACGAAAGTATGAAAACTGCAATTACCTCATCTTCAGAAAGCCGCACCAGCCAAGGGATGCAGAATATGAATTACAAAATCAAATATTTCATAAAGTCAATAGGTAAGAACTTTTTTTTTTCAGAATTTTCTCTCTTCATTTGTCCTCCGCTAAAAGTCTTAACATTGAGGCAATACCCATTTTATAAACAGTACCTTCTTAATAACCTATAACAACCCCATCACCCCATATGAATAAGGATCACAATCAGGTTTGGCAAAATTGCGTCGAAATCATAAAAGACAATGTAAGCCCACAAGGATTCAAAACCTGGTTTGAACCGATTAAACCTGTTAAGCTTGACAATAGTGTTTTGACCATACAAGTACCCTCGCAATTTTTTTACGAGTGGTTGGAAGAACATTATGTTACGTTGCTTAAAAAGATCATTCGAAAAGAATTAGGAGCAGAAGGACGATTGGAATATTCCATCATCATGGAAAACAATTACAATAGTCCCGGTCCTTTCACCATTAAAGTTCCAACGAGCAATCGCAAGGCGATCAAAAATCCGCCGGTACCTATGCCATTGGATATGGGTGAAACACAGATCAAAAATCCTTTTATCATTCCAGGTCTTCGCAAGCTAAACATCGATTCAAACCTCAATCCGAATTATTCGTTCGATACTCTGGTAGAAGGCGATTGTAATCGTCTGGCAAGAAGCGCCGGATTTGCAGTAGCTAATAAACCGGGTGGAACTGCCTTCAACCCACTTCTCATTTATGGAGGTGTTGGTTTGGGTAAAACCCATTTGTCTCATGCTATCGGCATTGAAATAAAAAATAAGTTTCCGGAAAAGACAGTTCTTTATGTTAGTTCCGAAAAATTCACGCATCAATTTATCGATGCTGTTCGAAACAATACTGTAAACGATTTTTCTCATTTCTATCAGTTGATGGATGTGCTCATTATTGATGATGTACAATTCTTCAGCGGAAAAGAAAAAACACAGGATATTTTCTTTCACATCTTCAACCACTTGCACCAAACAGGAAAGCAAATCGTTATCACTAGCGATAAACCTCCTGTAGAAATGCAAGGAATGGAACAGCGACTGCTTTCTCGTTTCAAGTGGGGACTTAGCGCAGATCTTCAGACGCCTTCACTCGAAACGCGAATTGCGATTCTTCAAAAGAAAATGTACTCGGATGGTATCGAACTTTCCGAAGATGTAGTGGAATACCTCGCTTATAGTATTACGTCTAATGTTCGTGAACTCGAAGGCGCTTTGATTTCTTTGATGGCTCAGGCTTCTCTGAACCGCAAAGCAATCACACTCGATCTTGCGAAACAGATGATCGATAAGTTCGTGAAAAACACGGCTCGTGAAGTTAGTATCGACTACATCCAAAAAGTAGTTTGCGATTACTTCGATTTGCCTATCGAACTTCTCAAATCGAAAACTCGCAAGAGAGAAATTGTACAGGCTCGTCAAATCGCGATGTACTTCGCTAAAAAAATGACCAAAAGTAGTCTCGCCAGTATTGGTGCTCACTGCGGAGGTAAAGACCATGCCACAGTGCTTCACGCCTGTCGTACGGTAAATAACCTTCAAGAAACAGACAAACACTTCAGAAAATATCTCGACGATCTCGAGAAGAAACTCAGTGTTGCTTAACCAAACATTGACCTTTAACCAAAAAAAACTGGCTTCCGCCAGTTTTTTTTTGTGCCTGCTTAAGGCATTCCGATTTCTAGTCCGAATAAATGCCCAAATGAATCGCGTTTGGTTTTAAGGTAAGCCTTGCTTTCTTCGTTGGGGGATATTTCCAAAGCTATCCGTTCCGTTACAATGATACCCGCATTTGTCAATGCCTGCAACTTGTCCGGATTATTGGTCAACACACGTACACGTTGAATTTTGAGATCTTTTAGAATAGCAACAGCATCGCCATAATCTCGCTCATCCGCGTGAAAACCCAGTGCTTCGTTAGCTACAATGGTATCCATACCCGCATCTTGCAAATTGTAGGCTTTTAGTTTGTTTACTAAACCGATCCCACGACCCTCCTGACGAAGGTAAATAAGTGCTCCTCCGTTTTTTGCGATATGTGTTAGAGATAAATGAAGCTGCTCACCACAATCGCAGCGCAGCGAGGAAAAAACGTCACCGGTCATACATTCGGAGTGTATTCGAATATCTAAGATAGAATCAGGGACACTCCCTTCTTTCTTCAGCACCAAATGAGGCATTTCTGGTTTGCCGCTATCATAAGCTATCATGGTAAACTCACCATACACGGTGGGTAATCTCGACTCAGAAAGTCTTTTTACTTCAATTGAATTCACTCCGCAAAAGTACGAATTCGATTTTCTGAATTACTGACAAGTAGTGCCATAAACCGATATAAATGCAAGTAAGTCATTTACCCCTACCACTCCGTCGTCGTTAAAATCGGCCGGACAAACATCTTCTGAAGGTGGGAAAAGACAACTGCCATCGTCGATATCTGCATCTAAATCGTAATTGTTTGCATTCGGATAGGTACAGCCCCAGATCATCGGAGAATTACAAGATCCGTCGTCGACTAATGCAAAGGGACTGTATTCGGCAGCAAAAGGATCCGTACAACCGGCACACATTCCACATTGATTAAAACAAACTATAGGCAATTCTATATCCTGAAAACCGCTTGTAAAAAACCGATTAAAATTGATAGTACAATCACTTGGAAGATTTTCGTCCTGACCCCATGCATTTCCATTAATGAATTTGTATTCATATAATGTGTATGGACTCAGCGCCAATGTATTTTCATAAATTGTGTAACCGATATAATTCACAGGTGTAGTGGCGGGATCCCAGCCCTGAAAAGATCCTGCAATATGGACTCCTTCTTGCGCTACTGATTCATTGGCCATATCAATCCTAAAGCGAACATTTACCGTTATTGGACATTCGCTGCATTCGTTGTAACATACCGTTGGAAGAACCGCAGAGTCAAAAGGTGCTATTAAAAAGCGATCTCCAAAAACGCCGACAGTGCAATCTCCAAGAATATTTTCCGATTCTGTATCTAAATTATCTCCGTTCACAAATTTGTAGGTGTAATAATTCCCATTTTGCAAATTCCACGACAATGACCAAACTCCATTTCCATTGTCGGTCATTAAAGTCGGTAACCATCCATTAAAGGAACCTGCCAAAAATACACCTTCGGGAGCTCCTGTTTCACCAATCATATTTACACTAAAAACAACTTCTACACTGGCACATGAAAAACATGAATTCCAACAATAAAGAGGAAGATCAAAAGGTCCTCCATTCACCGAAAATTCCCGATTATAAAACCCTCCGTTTTCAATTACACATGGGGCAAGGGCATTCATGTTTTCAGTTTCACTTAATTCCGGAATAGTAAACAAATATTCATAAGAACCATTGGGAAGAACTAAAGTGGTAGACCATATTCCATCGAAATCTCCGTCGGTCAAGGGATTTATAGTATTGTCCCATCCATTAAAACTGCCGACCACAGAAATACCATTTACTAATGTCGGATAGTAATTCATATCCACTGCTAATCCCACTTCAAACAAACACGTTCCATCATCAACATTCGCTCCGGCCTCAAAATTTACGGCATTCGGATTCGTACATCCCGGTTGAATACAATCTGAGCACGATGCAAAACAGACTATTGGCAAGATTGCATTTGCTATTCCTACATTAACAAAACGATTGCCGTTATTTTGACATCCACCGGGTAACAATTCCGCAGAAGGCCAATTATTGCCATTGATGAACTTGTATTCGAAATAATATCCTTCATTGAGGGAGAGAGTCACTTCATATATACCATCTGCATTTATATCTGTCATTTCTATTCCCGAGGGATTCCATTCCGGATATACAGGAAAAGGATTGAAATGAAAATTCCCCGCTAAATGAATTCCATTCGGACTAATGCTTTGATCTTGCATGTTTACACGAAAGGTAACATCTACGTTGGCGCGTATTGATGCAAACATCAGTATCAATGACAAAAACGTGAATCCAATTTTTTTCATGATATATGAATTATTGGGGTTTAGTGGTTCTCAGAGGGAAACACAGTCATGTCGGCCGGATATTTATCGCGGTCCTTTATTATCAAACAAAGTATAGCCGCAATAAAAAAAGATACGCCGCCGATTAGAAGAGCATAGGAAGCTTCATCATTAAAGAAGTTGTGTAATAAAGCACCTAAAATTCCGGCAGCAACCAATTGTGGAATGACTATAAAAAAGTTGAATACTCCTACATAAAATCCCAATTTTTTTTCGGGAAGTGAGCCTATCAAAATTGCATAAGGCATAGAAAGTATACTGGCCCAAGCGCAACCGACTCCAATCATCGCAAGCCACAAAGAATATTTATCGGTCACGAAATGAACCGAAATTAAACCTATTCCACCAAGAGCTAAACAAATTAAATGTGTTGTTTTTCTATTCGTCCATTTTGCGAGCAACGGTAAAGCAAATGCGACTAACGCTGCCACTCCGTTATACACAGAAAAACTAAGTCCGACCCAATCGCCACCATCTTGAAATGCCTTTGTAGCCGGATCTTCGGCGTGAAAAACATTTTTTGCAACGGTCGGTGTAGTGTAAATCCACATGGCAAATAAGGCAAACCAAGAGAAAAATTGCACGATGGCCAATTGCAACATTGTCATGGGCATTTTAGACATACCAAAAACAATTTCTTTCACGGCATTTAAAACACCACTCGTTTCTTTGCGCATTTTTTTGTGCGCTTCCATATCATCGGGTGGGTATTCTTTTGTTTTAAATACGGTCCAACTCACTGCCAATAAAAATGCAAGAGCCCCGATATAAAATGAGTATTTCACCGAATCGGGAACGACTCCGGCTGCTGCTTCATTGGTAACTCCAAACCAATTGGTCATCATGTAGGGTAAAGCAGATGCAACAACGGCTCCCGTGCCAATAAAAAAACTTTGCATGGCATAACCTGCAGTACGTTGATCGCCCGGAAGTTTATCTCCTACAAATGCACGAAAGGGTTCCATTGAGACATTAAATGCAGTGTCCATCATCCACAACATGCCTATAGCAATGTAGAGACTCGGAGAGTTCGGCATCAACACAAGTGAGAGCGTTGCGAGAATGGCCCCAATTAAAAAATAAGGTCTTCTTCTCCCCCATCGAGGATGCCAAGTGCGATCGCTGAGATAACCGATAATCGGTTGTACAATTAATCCTGTGGCCGGTGCCGCTATGGTGTAAATGGCCAAGTCCTCAACTCGTGCATCGAGGGTTTGAAAAATTCGACTGGTATTTCCCAATTGAAGGGCGAATCCAAACTGTATTCCCAAAAATCCGAAACTCATGTTCCAGATATCCCAGAATCCAAGACGTTTGCGTTCTTTCATGCACTTAATTTTGAAGGTTTTTGGTCAGAAACAATTGCAATATAAACTAAGTGTATTTAATACACCAAGTGCCCTTCATTATTTGTGAAAAATCAATTACAGGAACCACCATAGGCGGCTACAAAAACCAATAGGTCGGCTGTGCCTACTGTGCCATCATCGTTAAAATCCCCTACACAGGAGGCCGCAAATACGCATGTCCCATCGTCTCTCGTCGCTAAGGGGTTAAAATTCTCCGCTCCCACATACGTGCAACCGGCGCATGATGTGTATTCACATGATCCATCGTCAATGGTTGCCGAAGAATTATAATTGCACGCTATAGTTTCTTTGCAACCGTAGGTTTCTTGCGTCCAAAATGCAGCACCATGATCGGTAGGTGAACCTATATAAACAAACTCCGGATCATTGGGTACAAATTGTCCTGCTGTCCACAATCCTGCTCCCACCGCAACACCCTCTCTAGGCTGACCTGCTGCACCCCATTCTATATAATCCTTCATAGCCGCAGAAGAAGCAAAAACATTGCTCAAATAATATCCTACTTCACCGGTGTTTCCCAAACAGTGCTGAAAAATTACTGTTACCGATGAACCCGCAGTTAAATTGGTAGATCCACTCACAATATTTAATCCATTGATCTGATTGTAATCGGGAAAATAACAGAGCCAATGGGTTCCAATGTTCTGAGTAACGTTCCCCAAATTAGTGAGAGTTACTTCATGTTTGTCGGGATCAACTTTTGTAAGTCGAACGTTGGATTGTGAAAATGAACTTGCTGTAAAAAGTCCAAAAGCACAAATAGTAAGTAGTAGATTTTTCATGTGGTCAGATAAGGGTAAGGAAATAGAACTTTCCTGCGTTTCCGCAAGTACTAAGTAGATGCAATTTAACCTAATTAAGTTGCCTGAAGAAAAGCACCCCTAGTCTATGGACAAACGGTCCCAAAAACACTAAGAAAAATGAGCAAGTCTGCCGTCCCTACCTGATCATCACCTGTCAAATCCGTCGAACAGGAAGAAGAACATCCGAAACCTGCCAGAAAAATTAACAAATCCGCTGAGCCAACTTGACCATCACCGGTAAAATCTCCAAGACATGAAGATTGTACAAATGGAATGTTCAACAACTGATTTATCATTTGAGGACTTGAACCATTTGCCGCTCGGTATTGCAGGTTCAACTGAATGGATATATCTCCGTTTGATGTAAGCTGCGCCAAGAGTACTTTTCCATTTGCATCCGGAAATGCAAGGGCCTCTTCATCGGGTAAAACGTACCAGGCTCCACCATCGGGATCATTGATACTTATTGAACCTCCGGCCTCGAAAGATGTGGTATTCACGTTCAAAACAAAAAGTGAATTTGGTCCAGATTCAGTACCTATGGTTAGCCATGAATCAAATTCCAAATCGGGCTGCAATCCGAATAAGCCTTGGTTTATAGAAGAGCTAAATGCTCCTCCCAGAACATTCTGATAAAAAGTACCCGTTGTAGAAATAGTAAGCGGCGTTACATCCTGTCCGAAAACGGCGGCAACCTGATCACCATTGAAGGCGAAGTCGGCATAAACCCGATAAGTATTATATCCTGCTATGGCGTTTTCTGAAACTAGTTCAAAACTCAAGCCTTGATATCCCGGAGGGTTGAATGTACATGAACCATTATCCAGTGTTGCCTGGCTATCATAATTCAAGGCAAAAGAATTCGTACAACCCGGATCTCCTCCTTCAATAAAAATGGTTTCGGAAAGTTCGTTTGAAACAACAGCAGATGCATCTTGCCATGAAATATTACAGGTCCAGGTGACGTCACAATTCACCGTAATCTGTCCGATCAAAACTTTTCCGGCTACCGGGAAACATTGAGCTACTCCGGGACCGGCAAAAAGCCCTCCTCCTCCGGCGGGATTGATGATCAAATCACCTCCCGCTTCAAAAGCTGTGTAATTGGCCGTAAAAGATGACAACAAATTTGCGACTTGATCATCATCGCCGATTGTGATCCATGAGTCGTACACCAATTGAGGTACGGCTCCATAAAAAATGGGATTAATATTTAAAGTAGTTCCTCCGCCAAATGGGTTCTGATAGAAAGTTCCCGGTCCAAGTTTTTCAATAGAAAATGGATCTGCAGCATTTCCGGTAAGAGAAATCAATTGATCTGTCGGACTGGAAAAGTTGGCGTAAACTCGGACCGTAACAAAACCGTTTACGGCATCATAAGCCACCACTTCTGAGCTTATTCCTGTGTACATTCCAAAAAGACTCTGACAACTCAAGAGTCCTGCAAATAGGTAGAGAAATTTTTTCATAGGTGGCGGGAAATTAAGCGAAACTCTAAAATCCCACCAAAATTCGAAAATTTTATTCTGTAAACAGACTATTAACGCTGAACCACGAGCTTTACGAGTATGAGTTAGATTGCGGGTTCTGAGTGATTACGACACCCCTCGGCTGCGCTCGGGGACCGAACTTCATAAAGTGAATCATAAAACCTCGGCTCCGCTCGGTTTTGGCGCGTATCCGAAAACGTGAGCGCCCTAGTCCGGTGAACTATGAACACTGAACACCGAGCTTTAACGAACTTCGATTTTGAAACCACTCCGGTTCCATAAACTTAACGGTTTTCATTTCCGTTCCACCACCATCAACAACTGACTAGTCTGGTCTCCTCCTTCCAACCTACACTCCACCAAATACGAACCCGCTGCTAAACCCGGTACAGACACTTCGACGTTCGTTGAATTTGCTTTTTGTGTATGTATGAGCTTTCCGGTCATATCCAGAATTCGAATGGATTGAATAAGACCGGTACATTGGATATTGAAGTTATTGTTTTGGATGGGGTTTGGAGAGATGAGGAGCGTGTTGATGGAAGGATGGAGAATTTCGTCAAGACCCACTGTTGATGTAACTGTGAAAATCTCACAAAACAAAGAGTCGCAATATTCGCCACAAACCTCCACCGTAAATATGCCGGAACTCAAGTAACTATGGGATGTTGAGGTACCTTCATAAAAGTTACTGTCTCCAAAATTCCATACTATATTGATGAGGTTTTCCGGAACAGATACGAACAGATAAGTAGAATCGTTAATCGCTGTTGCGCTTGGATTGATTTCCAGTGGAGGAGTTTCTACGTTTCCCATACAATCTAATTCGGGGAGATCAATAGTTACACTGAAAGTAGTGTCAAATAACATGGCACAATAAGTCCCGCTAAGAGAAATGGAATATGTTCGTATCTCATCTCAAAAAGGAACAACCGTTCTTTCCTTTGTGAAGAAGGATTAAGATTATAGACAATCGCCCCTCGGCTTCGCTCGGGGATTTTATAAAGAAAAAAAATGAGGGGGCCGCTGCGCGGCCCCCTCATTTTTTTTTCTCTTGACACTTATTATCGGTCCCCGAGCGCAGTTGAGGGGCACAATTTCGAATGAAATAAACAAAGCTTCGAAATTGCTTTATCCATTCCTTCCAATACAATTCAAGTCTTCAAAGGCTTGCTTTAATCTCGTTACAAAAGTCTTCTCTCCTTCTCTCAACCAAACACGAGGATCATAATACTTTTTGTTTGGTTTATCTGCTCCATCCGGATTGCCTATCTGAGAAGCGAGGTAGCCACTTTTTGAGGACATATAATCGCGAATACCTTCGAGGAATGCGTATTGCATATCGGTATCAATATTCATCTTGATAGCACCGTAACTAATGGCTTCGCGAATCTCTTCTTGTGATGAACCACTTCCACCGTGAAAAACAAAATGAACAGGTCGATCAGTCGATGTTCCAAATTTTGACTTCACAAAATCTTGAGAGTTTTTCAAAATGATCGGTTGCAATTTTACATTTCCGGGTTTGTATACTCCATGCACATTTCCAAAAGCTGCAGCAACCGTAAATCTCTTCGATATTTTGAGCATGTGCTCATACGAATACGCAACATCTTCGGGTTGTGTGTAGAGCTTGGAACTATCGACATCGGAATTATCTACACCATCTTCTTCGCCTCCTGTAACTCCCAATTCTATCTCAAGGGTGATTCCCATTTTCTCCATACGTTTGAAATACTCACATGAAATTTCAATGTTCTCGTGAAGTGATTCTTCACTTAGATCCAACATGTGCGATGAGAACAATGATTTCCCATGACGTTCAAAAAACTTCTCACCATGAGAGAGCATTCCATCCATCCAAGGCAGTAGATTTTTTGCGCAATGGTCGGTGTGAATGATCACCGGTATTCCATACGATTCAGCAACCATGTGAATGTGCTGAGCTCCACTCACAGAACCCAAAATACTCGCTTGTTGAACATCATTTTTCAAACCTTTTCCGGCATAAAAGGCTCCTCCTCCATTCGAAAATTGGATGATAACCGGAGAATTTACATCCCTCGCTGTCTCTAAAACGGCATTTACTGAATTTGTACCTATCACGTTCACCGCAGGCAATGCATAACCTCGCTGAATGGCGTCGTCGAAAACTTCTGTTACCTCTTCGCCTGTTAAAACTCCGGGTTTGAATGTGCTCATACGTCTTTAATATTAAGTAGGCTAAAATATGACATCGCTTTGAAAATCGCGAATCACGCTCAAATCCTTGGATCCATAACCTTTCTCCAAAGGGGTGGAATAAGCGATAAAATCAGCATTCCGGCGTATCCTGTGGGTAGCTGACGATATTCTCTCGGATTATCCAGCACTTGGTATTTTTTCTGGGGAAACATGTGATGGTCGCTATGACGGGTCAATTCAAAAAGAACTAATCGCGAAATCACATGATTCGAATTCCATGAATGATCGGGTTGTACATCTTCGTATCGAAATTCGGAGACCTTCGACCTTCGGAGTCCATAGTGCTCAACATAATTGATCCCTTCGAGCAACAAAATTCCAATGAGAGAACAGATTACAAACAACACTCCGGCAAACCATCCGGCAAAAAAAATGATCGTCAGAATAATTCCCATTTCGATCAGGAGATATTGAATCATCTCATTACTCAACGACCAAACTGCTTTCTTCTTTCGTTGTTGTTCGCTGGCCACTATTCGCCAAGCCGATAAAAAACTATCGCGAACCGTTCTCAACCAGAATGCATAAAGCCCCTCGCCTCTTTTTGCCGAAGCGGGATCATCATCGGTGCCCACATTGCGGTGATGACCGCGATTGTGTTCAATATAAAAATGAAGAAAACTTGTGCTCACCAATAAACAACGGGCCATGAACCGGTCGAATGCCGTTTGTCGGTGACCTAATTCGTGAGCCACATTTACACCTATAACTCCGCACAGAAGTCCCATGGAAGAGGTTCTTCCAATGATCTCGGAGGTTTCCAGATTTTCTGTGGATATGCCCACGATAAACCACACCAAACTGAACCATTGAATAGGTACCATCAAGTATAGTAAAACATCATAGACTTTTTCCTTTCTCAAAACCTCCTTTTGAAGTTGAGAGTATACAGTAGATTTTTCTCCGATAATGAGTTCTAGAATCGGCAGGAGTACAAAAGCATAGATGATTGGTAAAAACGTGATCCATCCATTGGAAGAAAAACTGATCCATGCCGTAATAGGAAGCACAAATGCAAGTCCGTATTTCAGAAAACGAAAAGACATATTTATTTCGGATTATTTTGCTGTCGAAGCCAATTAATTGTTTCCTCATCAGTCATGTCCACCAACATGATTAGCCCTTGAGCATCTTTTGCTTGTTGGGTTCCGGGGTGTATATCAATTACCCGCTGATAGGCTTCTTTTGCACTTTTAGGATCGTGCAAATTTTCTTCATAGATAATTCCAATGATCAAGGCTGCATCCGCACGATTGGGGTGATTGGGGAATCCGTCGTGGTAATTCGTAAACAAATTGATGGCCTGACGGTAGTTCTGAATGCCATGCGCCAGACGGCCTGCCTTGTATAAATAAATACCCCCAATGCTGTCTTTTGAATTGGAGTTATAAAAACTCTGGTACGTACTCAAAAGTCTGCGAGCATCCTCCCTATTGTATGTAGTATCGAGCAAATCCACCTTGCTCTCCAGATTGATTATCACTTTTGACAATGAATCACGGACCGCAATTTTCCTCGCATCTTCGGGCGAAACAGCAGGTGTTTTCTCACCATTAGAACAGGAAACCATACTTGCAATGGCAACAAATAAGAGCGCCTGAAAAAGACTATTCATTTTCATTTTTTTACTGGAAATTTCATACGGTACTTCACATCTACATCGCCGACGGTTATGTCTGCCAACTTTCCCTTCAACAACGTTCTCTTTAAGGTTGAAATGTGGTCTAAAAACAAAATCCCTTCTATGTGATCATATTCGTGTTGCACCACGCGAGCGGGAAAACCATCCAATTCTTCTTCGTAGAGGTCCCAATTTTCATCGTAGTATTCGATTTTCAGAAGGGGTTTCCTCTTCACTTCCTCCCGAATGCCGGGTATACTGAGACACCCTTCTTCAAAAGCCCACTCTTCGCCACTTTCTTCAAAAATGACCGGATTGATAAAAACCCTCTTAAAATCGACACACTCGGGGTCGCCGTCTTCACCCTCCGCAAAAGGAGAAGCATCTACGATAAACACACGGATGCTCTTACCTATTTGAGGAGCCGCAAGCCCCACCCCATGGGCCTTGTACATGGTATCAAACATGTCGGCAATCAGCTTTTGAAGGTTCGGATAATTCTCGTCAATATCCTCAGCCTTTTTCTTCAATACGGGATCACCGTACGCAACAATTGGTAAAATCATGGTGCAAAGTTAAATCCATGACAGGCTGAGAATACAAGTCTCTGTAAATTTGCCCCATGATAAGTTCCGCAAAAGTGAAGGAAAAATTGGACAGTATTGCAGATGCCATTGAGGACATCCGTTTGGGAAAGGTCGTAATCGTTGTAGATGACGAAGATCGTGAGAATGAAGGCGACTTTATAACCGCTGCTAGAAATGCGACTCCCGAAGTCATAAATTTTATGAGCAAGTATGGACGTGGCTTGATCTGCACGCCCATTACAGAAGCTAAGTGTGATGAGTTGGAACTCGAAATGATGGTTTCAAGTAATACGGCTTTACATCAAACCCCTTTCACTGTGTCTATAGATCTATTGGGATATGGATGCACTACGGGAATAAGTGCTCACGACCGTTCGAAGACTGTTAAAGCGCTCATCGATCCCACGATCAAAGCATCGGAATTGGGGCGTCCCGGTCACATTTTCCCACTCAAAGCTCGAAATGGCGGGGTCTTGAGACGTACCGGACATACTGAGGCCACTGTAGATCTGGCTGTCTTAGCCGGTTTCGAACCTGCCGGTGTACTCGTGGAAATAATGAACGAAGATGGTTCCATGGCCCGTTTACCCGAGTTATTCGAAATTGCTGAAAGATTTGATCTGAAGGTAATTTCGATTAAAGATTTGGTGGCTTATCGTCTTCAAAACGAGACACTTGTAGAAGAAGTTAGCCGTACCGCCCTCCAATCCGATTTTGGCGACTTTGAGCTTATTGGATTTCGAGAAAAAATTGAAAAAAGACAGCATTTAGCCCTGGTAAAAGGTACTTGGAAAACAGACGAAGAAGTTCCTGTAAGGGTTCATTCGTGCAATATCATTAGCGATATTTTCTCTGCAAATGCCGACCAGCATAGCATTTCTATCCAAAAGTCGATGGAAATCATTGCCCGCGAAGGAAAGGGGGTACTGGTATACATGAATCATTTAGAACCGGGCGGTGGAATTTTGCACGAAATGCAAGAGTTCAGCAGTCGAGGTCTTACCGAAAGCTCTTCTGCTTCGGCAAAGTCAATGGACCACTTGGATTTTGGAATCGGAGCCCAAATTTTGCGTTCGTTGGGTGTTTCAAAAATGAATCTTATCACCAATCACGCCACAAAACGTACGGCTATCGAGGGATATGGACTGGATATCGTTTCTACGATATCATCGAAGTGAGCCTGCGAACTGTGGAAAAAGCTACGGCAACATTTACGTTTTCGCTGCCTTTGTCTCAAATGTAAAATCCAAACCTAAGTGCTAACAAGGGCCGGAAAACCCCTAGCGGTTCGGAGTTAGGAGAAACAGGAACAGAATACACACAAAACGTTTTGTACACAACACCAAGACCCTTCTCCGAATAGGTCCTTCGCATCGCTCATGCTGTGCGAGCGAAGGATGACGGTCGGGCAGTTAAAAATAGGGGGTGGGAATGGGGCCGCGCAGCGGCCCCATTCCCACCCTACACAAAAAACGAGCACGTCAGCATGAGTCACACGTATAAAATCCAATCGTGAGCGCTGACAAAACCGTCGGAAAGCCAAACCCCATCTGAGTTCGGATAAACAGAAACAGAGGTTACGTTTTCGAATAGTATTCCCGTTTCTCAAACTCCGCTCTCACGCTTTAAATGAGGGGACGTTCTTGTCAAGTGAAATTATAAGGTTTCAAAAAAACCGATTTTGTAAAACGTTCACATTTCAGTTTGCAGAATCGGTTCCCCTCTCCTCTGGAGCGGGCTAGGGGTGAGGCCCTCGGAGATGGATGTTCTCCAAAAATGGAAAATCCAGATAGTCCATTTTCAAAGCGAATCCACAACTTGTCAGAAGCATCAACGATATTAAAACAGCGCTACCCTGCGGTAGCCCCAAATAAAAAAGCCGCTTTCCAAGAAAGCGGCCTATGCATTAGCTTCAAGTATTCCCTTATTTCTTTTGGAACTTGGCGTATTTGTTTTTGAACTTGTCGATACGTCCGGCAGTATCCACAAACTGCATCTTTCCTGTAAAGAAAGGATGCGACATGTGGCTTATTTCCACTTTAATAAGCGGGTACTCGGTACCGTCTTCCCATTTCGCAGTCTCTTTTGATGGAGCTGTACTGCGGCTGAGGAACATATATTCATTGGACATGTCTTTAAAAATCACTGTCCTGTAGCTTTCCGGATGAATTCCTTTTTTCATTTCTTCTGTGTTTTACAAACGGGCGGCAAATATACGAATCCTTTTTAAATAACGAGGAAAAAACAGAAAAAAGGTGACCCATTGGGATTCAATCACCACTTTTGCCTCCCCCTATGCCTAAAGTTCTTCGGATCATAAATCGTTTTAACCTTGGCGGCCCAACATACAATGCGGCCTATCTAAGCAGGTACCTCTCCCCCGAGTTTGAGATCAAATTGATTGGCGGTAAACCTCAAATCCATGAAGCTCACAGCGGCTTTATTCTTGAAAACCTAGGGGTGCCTTATCAGGAAATCGGAACCTTTGGCCGCTCAATCAGTTTTCTGGACGATCTAAAAACCTTTCGCGAAATTAGAAAAATTATTCGCGAATTTAAACCGAATATCGTTCATACCCATGCCGCCAAAGCCGGAGCGATTGGTCGCATGGCCGCTCACATGGAAAAAGTGCCCGTGGTGGTGCACACCTTTCACGGCCACGTTTTCGATGGCTACTTCAGCCCATGGAAATCATCTCTCGTGCAGCGAACAGAGCAATTTCTTTCTTCCTATAGCAGTGCAATTGTTGCCATTAGTGAAAAGCAGAAATACGACTTGACCGTAAAATATCGAATTGCACCGGAAGATAAAGTCCATGTTATTCCATTAGGTATGGACCTCGAGAGGTTTTATTCGGGCACTGACTTAAAAAGAAAGATGTTCCGTTCGAAATATAAGATAGATGAGGATACTATTTGTATCGGAATAATCGGAAGGTTAACCGCCATTAAAAATCATGAATTATTTCTGAAGTCTATTGTCGAACTCAAACAAATTACAACAAAAAAAATTCAAGCCTACATAATTGGTGATGGTGAACTAATGCAAGAGCTAAAAGATTCTTGCGACAGACTTTCTTTGATATATAATTCGGATAGCAATAAAAACAACGATGTCGTTTTCACCTCTTGGATAAAAGATATTGATAGTGCAACTGCTGGTTTAGATATCGTAGCTCTCACAAGTATCAACGAAGGTACACCCGTAAGCCTTATTGAGGCACAAGCTGCTTCGAAAGTTGTTATTACCACACATGTTGGAGGCGTCGAAGATGTTATGATAGAAGGAAAGACCGGAATCATCGTTCAAAAAAATAACGATGCCCTTGCATATGCCGAGCAATTAAAAGTGTTGGTTGAAGATGCTACCTTATGCCAGCGAATGGGCACTGCCGGCAAAGAATGGGCAATGGCAAAGTATAACTATCCTCGTCTTATACAAGACATGAGGGCACTTTATTTCAAATTGCTTTCAGAAAAAAAATAAGAATTCGGCAACAAACTCCTATTCACATCCCTCTGTTTGAAACTGAAAATCATCGCGGTGATTTAACAATTTCATCATTCTAGTTTTGGCATGTTCTAAAACCCTAGTTAGCCAAAGTAATGATCAAAGCAGGAATTGTACTCTTCAACTTTATCGGACTACTCATTTTCGGGTTCTATGGTGATGATGGAATTACAGTAGATCATAAGGTTCCCGCACAGATTCACGTGGGTGAAAAAATTGCGGTTTCAGTTGAGATAAATAAAATGCAGGTTACCGGTTTCGCAAAACTCGATGTTAAAATACCTGCCGGATTCATCGCATCTGCCGGTGAAACCAAAGGTGCATCTTTTACTTTCAGCACACAACAAGCTAAATTTATTTGGTTCGAACTTCCTGCAGAAGACGCTTTTACCGTTACGTATTTCCTCGAACCACTTACCGGTACGTTCGGTAAATTTGATCTAGCCGGTACATTCTCTTGGGTGAAAAACGCTCAACGTATAGATCTTTCTTTGGCAGTAAAATCTATTGAAGTTGTGAGCGGTGATGCCCCTGCTTCAACAATACCTGCCCCCGTTGCTGAAATTGTTCCAACTGTATCCCCTACTTCAGAACCTACAATAACGACTTCTCCAGCGGTTACTCCATCTTCACTTTTCGATAATATGCAAAATGAAGTGGTTTGCACACGCACCGTAGAAATGATATCTCCTACCGAAGCTCAAGTGAACTTAGTAGTTGCCGTAGACAACATTCAAGGATTTGTAAAAGTTTTTGAAGTGGCTCCCAAAGGATGTACTGCTGTGAGAGTCGAAGACGCTGGCGCCGTTGTTACGCCCGATAAAAACACCATCAAATTTTTCTGGTTCGAAGTACCGCAAAGTCCTAAGATCGAATTATCATACAAAATTAATTGCACTACAGCTTTAGGTCAAGCTCCTAATATCATCGGTAAAGTGAGCTATATCTGCAACAATGAACCTGTAGAAAGAGAAGTCATAAATGCAGGTTCTACGAGTCTGTCTCCTGTTGTAAGTGTTAGTCCCGGAAATAATACTTCTACCAATACTGTTCAAAATACGACTAGCAACGAACCTAAAGTGGAGCCTAAGGCGGAACCGAAAACTGAACCAAAGGTTACGCCTAAGACAGATCCGGTAGCGCAAAACAATACTAAAAGTTCGACATCTGTGCCTGATCCCGAGAATGGCATTACTTATAAAGTTCAAATTCTCGCCGGTCACCGCGTAGTAAACAAACAATACTTCTCTACAAAACACCAATACAGTGAGAATTTCGGAATAGAAAATCACGAGGGTTGGGTAAAATATACCACCGGTAAATTCGGTGAATACAAAAAAGCACGCGACGAAAGAGAACGCCTGAAGTCTTCCTATAGTTCACTTCCGGGTCCTTTTGTTACGGCATACAATAATGGCGAAAGAATTACGGTACAAGAAGCTTTGCTCATCAGCAAGCAACAGTGGTACCAATAATATAAAGAGCGTATTACTGAGATTCTCTTTCAGTAATATTTTTGGTTAATTAATAGAATTTGTTTAGGTAATTTAGTCTAAAAACCTTCGACAACGGTCGGAGGTTTTTTGATTTAGTTGATCTTTGAAACATGAATCCATGGAACTCCTACATCAAAGGATACGTTTCCTTTCTTCGATTGGAGAAATCCCTCTCCCAGAATTCAATCGATGCGTATGTCGCCGATGTTACCAAACTCATGACTTTCTGCCAATCTTTTGATGAGCAAATCAAACCGTCGAAAGTAACCGCACATGAAATTCGCCTCTTTTTAAAATGGCTCAACGAAATTCATCTTTCACCGCTTTCACAATCCAGGATCATTTCAGGGCTAAAATCCTTCTTTGGTTATCTGATTTTAGAAAATATCGTGACCAAGGACCCCATGGAACTGATCGAATTGCCAAGGGCCTCCCGCAATCTGCCCGACTTCATGAGTGTCGAAGAAGTAACTCGGATACTTGAGGCCGTCGATCTCAGCGCTCCGGCAGGTATTCGCGATAGAACGATGCTCGAAGTCTTGTATAGCTGTGGACTCCGTGTTTCCGAACTTTTGGATGTACGCATTTCTACTATTTCACTCGAAGAAGGTTTTTTGCGTGTAATTGGAAAAGGAAATAAAGAGCGACTGGTTCCTATCGGAAAAACTGCCCTCGATTGGATCTACAGACTTATGCAAGAAAAAATGCACATGCCCTTGGCTCCCGGAAATGAAGACTATTTGTTCCTGAATCTGCGCGGAAAAAAAACAACGCGAATGACCGTGCTCAATATTATAAAAGCACTTCTCGTTAAAACAGGTATTCACAAAAATGTTACTCCTCATACCTTTCGACACAGTTTTGCAACACATTTGGTTGAAGCCGGAGCGGATTTAAGAGCTGTGCAAGAAATGCTTGGACACAGCAGCATCACAACAACAGAAATTTACACTCACCTCGATCGCCTTCGATTGCGAGAAGAGATTTTATCCTACCATCCTCGATATGCTCGGAAATAGACCAGAATCAATCGCCAGAGATCATGGCGTTAATTCTTCCAGCTACATGTACTTCTATCTTGTAGATTCGAGAATCCGTGGCGAAAACCATTCAAATTTGTGCTGATGCGCAATGGGAGATTGAGAAGAAGAGCGTACCTTGCACAAAATGAAAAAATTATTCCTTCTTATAAGCCTCGCTTCCGCATTAGGATCGACTGCCCAGACAGAAATTCGATTGATGTCGTACAACCTCTTGAACTTCCCCACTGGAAATTTGGAAGGACGTGTAGATACTCTTTACAACATACTAGATTACTATCGTCCACATCTGTTTATGATCCAAGAGCTAAAAACGGCTCAAGGACTAAGCGACGTTACCGATCGTCTCAATGATTTGGGGTATGGTAATTTCGACCATGGAACCTTTGTTCCGCAAGTATCTTCAGGAGGAGGAGGTGGTTTTCCGCTGCAACAAAACATCGTATTTGACACCAATGTACTTCGCCTTAAAAGCGAAGATTATATACTCACAGATGTTCGAGATATTAATGAATTTGTACTTTATGTAAACGATCCACTTCTCGAATCAGGTGCCGATACAACTTTTTTGTATGTCTATGTGACCCATCTAAAAAGCTCGGAGGGTTCAGAAAATCAGGCTCTCCGACTAGCGATGTGCGAAGATTGGATAGCGCATTTGGAAGAAGAAGTACCCGCTGGAAGTTTTACCTTGTTGGCGGGAGATTACAATATCTATTCGAACACAGAACCTGCTTATCAGACCCTCATGGATGAAGATAACCTAATTCCGATGGCCGATGTGTTTGACAGCTATGGCAATTGGAGCAGCAGCAATTTTGACCACAAGGAAATTCTCACTCAATCGACTCGTCAAAATCAGATCTACAACGATGGTGCGGGCGGAGGAATGGATGATCGATTCGATTTCATCTTGCTTTCAGAAAATATGACTTCTGCAAATAGCATTCTTCAGTACGAAGATAATTCGTTTAAATCCTTGGGAAATACCGGTGCCTGCTACAACATGAGCATTACAGATTGCGATGCTGCTAATCCGGTACCCTTCGATATCCTTCGTTCCATGTACTATTTGAGCGATCACCTACCACAAGTTTGTACTATAAATTTTGACGGAAACGTTGGTATAGCAGAACAACAATCTTCGGACAATAACGGAATGGTCGCATTTGTAAATAGCCAAAACTATTTATCTCTTCAGTTCGATCAAACCCTGGTAAACACCATAGAAATTAGGGTCTCTGATGCCCTCGGTCGAATTGTGTTCACCGATCGGTCCAATGTGATCAATCGAAAAGTAGAGACTGCATTTTCACCTCAACATGGAATGATTTATTTCATTCAAGTAAGCGGTGAAAATGGAATCATTACTCGAAAACTGATTTATTGATCTACCACTTAAAAACCAATCCGAGGGAGAACTCATATCCTCGGAGTTTCATGTCCCAACTGGCATCTTCAGGATCAATCGCGACACCTTCGGTATTCAAAGCTCGCTGATTCAGACTGTACGTGTTATACCCGAACGAAGTGTACATACCTACATGCTTGCCAAAATATTGACGATATCCGGCACCCAGTCCAAAATGTCCACCCGACCAATCGCCCGTGAATGATGGAAAAGCATTTCTCTCCATGTGTAAAGACGAACCGCCTAATGCCATTTGCACATACAAATCTCCCTTAGGTTTTTGCAAAATATGATAGGCAATAGTTAGGTCAAAAACCCCTGCTTTATTGGATTCATAGGCATTGTCTTCGATGTAACGTCCACTTTTGAAAGTAATCCCCGCCGACAAACGGTTGGACAAGAAGTATTCGATGTGTATGGGCACAAAAACGGCTCCGGCAGTATCGGTGTATGCAGAATCTGCACCATACAAATTCGTTGTTATGTCGTTGTAATAAATGCCTCCTTCCCAACCGATGGATGCAGCCCAATTGCCTTTGGAACTGGCATTATCTTGCGCTATCAAGGTTCCTAACGAAAGGAAAACTACGAAAAGTGTTACAATTAGTTTATTCATGGGTTTGGGTTTAATCATGGTATTTCTGAACTCCTGCTTCTATTGCTATTTCCAAATGATTTTCGGATGGAGGAATCGGACAAGAGAATTTAGAATTGTAGGCACAATAGGGATTGTACGCTGCATTAAAATCTATAATTAGTTTTTTTAAGTCGCCCATTTTTAAATCGATATACCGGCCACCTCCGTAGGTTGTTTCCCCATTGGTAAGATCCGTGAAGGGTAAAAACAAATAATCCTCATATCCTTCCTTTTTCGATAATTCTATATTCTGATAAACGGTTAAACGGTATTTAGCTCCATTTAGTTTGAAACTGATAACTCCATAGGGCTTATAAACCGGCAACCGTGTAGTTGTAGTTTTCATCTTAAACTCCGTGCCATTTTTTATTCGTTTGAATTTGGCCTTCACCCTATACTCTGATTTTATATCGAAATAGTGTAATCCTTTGAATGATTCCACCTCGGATTCGGGTAAAATACTTGTTTCAGGATTGGAAAACTCTTTGTCCGTTTCTTCCCGTTTAGTCTGCAACTCATCCATCCAAGGTTCGGTTTGCGCATAACCAAAGCCCATTTCTACCGCACAGAACAAAAGAACAAGGAAGACCTTCCATGTTCCCTTAAAAGCAAACTTTGTTTTTCTCATTGCGTAAAAGTGCAAAAAAAGGCTCTATGATCCGCGTCCTAACTTGTATTATATTATCATTGCTTATTGTCGTTTCCGCGTATTCGCAGGATCTTAAATCACTCGATTTTGCCCCTCTTTATAAAACCAATAAAATCAAAACTAGGACTTGTCATTCCATTCAATACAGGAATAATACACCGGCAGATACAGTGATTTTCGGTATAGAAAAGTTCGATTCAAATGGCCGATTAATCTATTATGAAGAGTTTTATGCCAAAGGCCGAACCAAAGCGCGTTACCATTATGCATACGATGTAAAAGGAAATATGACCTCTTCGATAGTAGAGCATTTTTCAGTTGACTTTAGACCTACCTCCATCATAAATAGCTATGACCCAAATGGAAAAATAATCGAACGCAAACCGGAGCAGATCCTTCAGAATTTTTGGGTTGCAGAAAAGTACACCTACAATTCATCGGGTGTACTTATTAAAACCGAACAGGTCTATGAATCCAACGGCAAAGCAGCCGGATCCACCCAAAACTCCTATCTCCCGCATCTGAAAGTTCCGGATGACTCGATTACATACATCTTCGACAAGAAAGGATTGCTCCTACTCTATCGAACATTCGACAATAGTGGCAATGTGATCAACACAAAGGCCTATTCTTACGAGTACTTTTAGGTCTGATTAAATCCGAACCAGCTTTTTGTATTTGATTCTATGAGGTGTGGTATCACCCATGCGCTTCTGCTTATTCTCTTCATATTCGGAGAAAGTCCCCTCGAAGTAATAAACCTGAGAATCTCCTTCAAAAGCGAGGATGTGCGTACAAATCCTGTCGAGGAACCAACGGTCGTGAGAAATAACTACGGCACATCCGGCAAAACTCATGATGCCTTCTTCCAATGCGCGAAGGGTATTCACGTCAATATCGTTGGTCGGCTCATCGAGTAATAAAACGTTGGCCTCGGTTTTTAAAGTCATCGCGAGGTGCAAACGATTTCGTTCTCCACCCGAAAGCACTCCACATTTTTTCTGTTGGTCGCCTCCCTGAAAATTGAACTTGCCACAGTAGGCCCTGGAATTCATGGTCTGACTTCCCAAATCAATTACCTCATTTCCTCCTGAAATTACTTCGTAAACTGTTTTTTCAGGATCAATATCTGCGTGTGTTTGGTCTACATAACCAATCTTTACTGTATCTCCAATTTTCACCGTTCCGCTATCCGGATTTTCTTCACCCATGATCATGCGGAAAAGCGTTGTTTTACCGGCTCCATTCGGACCAATAACTCCAACGATTCCGGCAGGTGGCAATTTGAAAGAGAGGTTTTCAATCAATAGTTTTTCTTCAAATCCTTTGGTTACACCTTCAAAGGTTATTACATCATTACCCAAACGCGGTCCATTTGGAATCGGGATTTCCAACTTCGCTTCTTTCTCACGTTCATCTGCCGACATCATACTTTCGTAATTCTGCAGACGGGCTTTATTTTTAGCATGACGACCTTTCGGATTAGTGCGAACCCATTCCAACTCCCTTTCGAGGAATTTACGGCGTTTGCTCTCCGTTTTTTCTTCGTCGGCCAAACGTTTCGACTTCTGTTCCAACCAACTTGAATAGTTCCCCTTCCATGGAATGCCTTCACCACGGTCGAGTTCAAGTATCCAACCGGCCACATTGTCGAGGAAGTAACGGTCGTGCGTTACAGCCAAAACGGTTCCTGAATATTTCGAAAGGTGCTGCTCGAGCCACATAACGCTTTCCGCATCCAAGTGGTTGGTTGGCTCATCGAGCAGTAATACATCGGGTTGTTGTAAGAGTAGTCGGCACAGAGCCACACGTCTTCTTTCTCCTCCGGAAAGAACTCCTATCTTCTGATCTTCGGGTGGGCAACGCAATGCATCCATAGCTATCGACAACTTGGTATCCAAGTCCCAGCCACCCAAGGCTTCGATTTGGTCTTGCACCTTGGCCTGACGATCCATCAGAGCCTGCATTTTATCCGGGTCGTTCAAAATCTCCTCATCTCCGAATTTATTATTGATCTCTTCATACTCCTTGAGCACGTCTGTAATCGGTTTCACCCCTTCTTCAACAATCTCGCGAACCGTTTTAGTGTCGTCCAGTTGTGGCTCTTGTGGAAGGTATCCCACCGAATAACCCGGTGACCAAACCACTTCACCTTGAAAATTTGTATCTAAACCGGCGATAATCTTCATTACCGTCGACTTTCCCGCTCCGTTCATACCGAGAATACCAATTTTGGCTCCGTAGTAAAACGAGAGATAAACGTCTTTGATGATGTGTTTTCCTTGCGGAGTGTACTTATTTACACCCACCATCGAGAATATGATTTTTTTATCGTCTGCCATGATTATTCGCTATAATTGAAGGTGCGAAGATAAATGGCATCCTCTAATTCTGCTACATCTCAAAAAAACGACCGTATTCTGTGTCCCACATCTCATCATTGAAAGGGCAGATTTGAACCGATTTGATGCCTCGTGCGCTTGCATACCACCCTAAACTTAGACTATTTAAGCAGCTGAAATTGCTATATTTGTCTATCAAAAGGATAATTATGGTAACTATTGTCAAAGAAGGTGCATCCGCATCAGTCATAAAGAAAATATTGTCGAGGCTCAAAAAAAATTATGGATTTTCTTCTAAGAAGCACAGCGGAGTAATTAAACTCAAGGAAGATCCAATGGAAATTCAAAAGAAGATGCGCGATGAATGGTCGTAATTTTCTTATAGACACCAATATTGCGCTTTATCTATTGTCGGGAAATGACACCATAGCCCAACTTTTGGAAGGCTCAATCGTTCATCTTTCTTTTATAACAGAACTTGAGCTACTAGGCTATCATGGTATTACAAAGCAAGAGCAACATCGTATTCGTCTTTTTCTAAAGGATTGTCTTATTCATAATATAAGCAGCGACATCAAAGAATTATCCATTGATATTCGTCAAAGAAATAGGCTTAAGTTACCCGACAGCATTATAGCAGCTACTGCATTGCAACTCGAAATACCATTCATCAGTGCGGATTCCGGATTTAAGAAAATACCGAATTTGTCGTTATTGTTTTTTGAAGTGACATGACTTCACGAGTTGACCATCGTAACACAAAGGCTCAGCATCTGTTTGAGCCTAACACCAGCCAAACTATAAGATAAGGTAGGGAGGGAACTGACGGAAATGGATATTGAAAGTCTCACTGCACTACGACCCGTAAAGAAAAAAAAGCCACAAAAAGTGACGAAAAAAAATAAATCTAATATCGGCCCGGAAGCTGCCCGAAATCTTGTGAATTTATATTATAAAAAATAGTTCATCAGTTATTGTCCAAATTAATCTGGGAGAAAATCCGTCAGAACCAACCAATTTTAAATATACACTTGTCACAACATCCTTGAGTATTCCAATATCGAGTGTCATAAACTACCACTAAAGATAAAAATCCAGAGCCATGAAAATAAATTTGGCACTATTACTAATCACCTCTGTTTGGAACTTGAGTGCCCAGACATACAATTGCAATTTAAATGTGACAGAGATTTGCATCTTATGTCATTCTTATAACGAGTATGTTGGCAATGAAAAAATACTTGAGTTGTCCCAACTAATTAAAGAAACCCACCATCATACAAATAAGAATGATGATTGCTATTATACAATGAAGATAGACTCAAGTGGGATTTGTTTCGGTTCAATTTCACTCAACATATTTGACGAGGACAGAATTTTAATTTCTAGTTTGTATTATGTAAATTCTGAGTTGGTTTCATTAACGCGGTACAACCATAAAGGTATGATCAAGGAATCAATAAATTTCGCCAATGGCGTAAGGAATGGGTTGTGCATTTATTATCATCCAAAGGGAATTCCATGGATTGTTCGTTACTATAAAAACGGAGTACAGGAAGGGAATTCCATTATATACTCGAGGAAAGGACGGATAAAATCTTAGTTTTCGCATTGGTAAGGTTCGTTAGGTCATGTTGCATTTCATCACCTGCAATTCCAATACAACTTAAATTCCATGACTACCAAGAACTTTTTTCATGGGTAGAATATTTATTCGCTTGTATCCAAGCGCACAAGGCAACAAATCGGTTCAAATTTTGGCCTCTAATGCAGCGAGTCCATGCAACGTGCAGCAATTTCTCACCTCACAAAAACGCGATACACTTAATTGCACAAAATACATTCCAATGTCAATTTACAAGTAAGCTTTATTGTCCTATCCTCCCGAATGAGAGTTTGATCTTTACGGATTCAACCGATAAACAAACCACTCAAAATCCTCATCAACCTTGTAGATCAAGCGATCGTGCAGACGACTGGGCCTTCCCTGCCAGAATTCGAAGTAATGCGGAACAACACGGTAACCACCCCAAAACTCGGGCCTCGGCACATCCGGACCGGGATACATCGCTTTGTATTTTGCAACGTTCGCTTCCAGTTCGTCGCGGTGTCTCAATTCGGTACTTTGAATACTCGCCCAAGCTCCAATCTTACTTTCGTAGGGACGTGAGTTAAAATAAGCATCGGATTCTTCGGCACTTACTTTACGCGCAATGCCGTATATGCGGATTTGACGTTCGAGAACGTTCCAGAAAAAACTCATACAGACCTTGTCGGAAAACTCCAGTTCCTTTCCCTTGTTGCTGCCGTAGTTGGTGAAAAATACCAACCCACTGCGATCGAACTGACGAAGTAGTACAATTCGGGAATGTGGAAATCCAGTGGGTCCAACAGTTGACAATGTAAAAGCATTGTAGTCCGGTATATCCGAATTCTCCGCTTCACTGATCCATCGGTCAAATTGATCAAATGGATTGATGGCTGCCTCACTTTCAAGCAGAATCGAACGCGCATATTCGCTTCTAACATTGCTGAGTTTTTTCTCGTCGTATTGTTTCATAGTTTTAATGAATCACTGAAATCTGTTTTGTAATAATTCCATCCTCACTCGTGATAACCATCGTATAAGTACCACAAGGCAATGAACTAACGTCCAAAGTTAGGTTCGGATTGAAAGCTCCTGATTTGATTTGTGTCATATCTCTCACACAAACTCCACTCGCATCTATCAATTTTAAGGATTGTATCTTCGAAAAATCGAGGTTTTGGAATTGAACTTTCTCGGAACTTGGATTGGGATATACGAGTAGATTCTCTTCATCATTCAATTCATTTACTCCAACGTAATAAGTTAGTTCCAGTGCATCAATCCATAAAACACTTCCTTCGGGAGAGATGTACTCATCGTCCGGATCAATTTTAGAAGAAGAAAATCCGATCGTTAGCAAATCAGGATAAGTGCCTTCCGAAATCCATTCGTTTAAAATACTCTCCGGCAATTCGATTTCGAAGAGGGTATAAGTCGCAGCAGCCGGAAGGTCCAATTCACCTTCTATCAGCGTATCGTATTCCATTGTCAAATCATTGTACTTGCGGAGCAAAATCAGGACGCCTGCGGAGTCAGTAAGCTCTGCAGGGTCGTACTTATAATAACCCGTTAATGATGTGGGAATCTCATTTCCGTTTAATGGCAAACCGCCGATAATTTCGTCATCCCCTAATTGTCCATTGATAACAAAACCAATATTATCTCCTTCGCCAAATGCCGTTGGAAGAGATTCTATTCGAGCCGCGCGGGAACCACTGTAGGCCTGATTAGACTCTTGAACACTTTGACCCAAAGGACTTGTGAATGGATTGCTGGTATTCCACATATCCGGCTCTTCTGAAGCTACTTCTACCCACTCTTCAAAGTCGCCACCGGGAAATGGATCTGCTGCCACTCCATTATAGACAAACTGAATATCATCTACGATTATCCAGCTCTCCGGATTAGGATTTTCAAAATCGGTGGAAGCAAAAATCAAACTCACGATATCGGGTGCCATGGCAAATAGATAATCCATCGGTGCAGTGTACTCCACCCAATCTGTTTCTTCGCCGGTGACCGATTGAAACCCAAGCGCTATGGGCAGTCCCGAACCTTGTAAAATGCAGTACATCACGGCAGAATCACCCTCTGCTATGTGATGTTTAGCAAAGAATTTTATGGAGTCCGGACTACCATCAAAAGGCAATCCACCTTCGATTAAATCTGTGGAAGGAGTACCAATAAACAAGGCTCCCGGAAAGGTGCCCAACTCGTTGTCTGTAGTTATCAATTGGCAGCCGTACAATCCACCATGACTATCGCTGATTTTATTTGCATTACCACTATTGCTCGAAAGATAAGCCTGCAAATTGGTGGTGGTAAAAGGCATAGGGTCTTCCCAATACACCTCATCAGACCAAACCTCAAAATCGGGATTAGGCAGATCGGTTTGCGAAAAAGAAAGATTTGTCAAACCCATAATCAGGGCGACGAAGAGTAGCTGTTTTTTCATGGTGTACAGTTTGGACGAAGGTAGGGAAACTAGCAAAAACAAAAAAGCCGGATCGCTCCGGCTTTTTCAATATTTAGTGATCGAGAATTACTTCTGTACAACCATTGTTTTGCTTTCTTGTTTTCCTTCAGCTGTCATTACAACTTTGTAAGTACCACTATTAAGGGACTGTTGAACCATGATTCTGTTTCCGCCTAAAACCATGCCTTCGTTCACTTGAACTGAAGTAACACGACGACCGGCTCCATCATAAAGCTCAAGATTTACATTTCCTTTTGTGAAGTCAATGGTGTTTTTGAACTGAACGTGGAAGATGTTTTCTTTTACAGGGTTTGGAAATACATCCCATGAATTCAAACCATCTTGCTTGCCAATGCTATCGTGACCACCTGACTGGTGAGCAGTACCATCGTGACCGGTGTTGTTTCCTGTTCCGGTATTGTTTGGCATTTCGCATGTTTCATCTTCGAAAGTAGCAGCAGCGTTGTAGTTTACTGCCTGTGGATTGGTACATCCAAAAATCTCAGCATTTACCGTAGTAAATGTAAGACCTGTCTTCTGCCAGCTTTCCTGTGGGTTAACCCAACCTTGAAGGTTCATAGTACCGGTAGCAACTCCTGTAGTAGTGAACTGACCCAAGAGAACCAATCCTAGGTTGTTTGGAACACACTTCTCATCTGTAGGAAGAAGGAACCAGGCACCGTTGTTCACGAGCACAGATCCACCCGCTGCGAAATCGGTAAGATCTACACCTAGATCCCAAAGGTCGTTGCCTTCACCGTTTTCATAGCCGAGAGTAATCCAAGTATCATAGGCAAGGGCCGCATCTGCTTGAATAGTTGCGTCAGAAATATTAACGTTAGTGGCACCTCCAAATGGATGGTTGTAGAAAGGAGCTGTGCTCTCAATCATCATCGGAGTTTCGGTGCTTCCAAATACTGCGTGTACGGAAGTGTAACCTTCTGAAAGACTTGCGTAAACGCGGTAGGTATTACCCGGTACAAGACCTTGGTTATCTACCTTTTGGACAATAAGCTCCACATCTGAAGCCTGTGCCATGGTTACACCTAGGAGGCCCAAAAAGATTAAAGCTGACTTTTTCATTTTAAATTGGTTTTGGTTAGATTACTACAAATATCTTAAAAATTTACTTATACGCCATAAAAACCTTAAAGTTTCATATTCAATTAACAAATCAGTTGCTTGAAAATGATGGTGTAAAGGTCTTGGGTCGTTACAGATATCGGGCCACAAAATGAGTAAACGGCAGACTTTGTCTTTTCAACGGTAATTTCTGTGAGTATTTGAAAGGTTGTATCCTAATTTTGAAACCATTAAGAGAAGATCAAAATGAATATACAGAACTATATATCAGGCACTTGGGTTTCCGGAGAAGGTGAAGGCAGTCCCCTAAAAAGTGCTATTAACGGCGAAATCATTGGTTTTGCATCCTCAAAAGGGATTGATTTCGGCGCCGCATTGGAATACGGAAGAAAAATCGGTGGCCCTGCTCTCCGTAAACTTACCTTCCAAGAAAGAGGGCGTATGCTCAAAGCGCTAGCCATGTTCCTTAATGAGAGAAAACAAGCTTATTATGATGTAAGTTATTTAACGGGAGCAACTCGCATCGACAATTTGATTGATATCGATGGAGGTATAGGAACTCTCTTCGCTTATGCCAGCCTTCGAAAACAATTTCCGGATAAGCCCTACTTCCTCGAAGGTGATTTGGCGAAACTCTCCAAAAATGGAACTTTTATGGGACACCATATTGTCGTTCCCAAAGAGGGTATCGCTATTCACATCAATGCCTTCAACTTTCCGGTTTGGGGAATGCTCGAGAAAATATCGGTGAACCTTATGGCGGGTATGCCTGCGATCGTTAAACCGGCAACCATTACAAGTTATCTAGCCGAAGTAGTGGTTAGAGATATTATTGCTTCGGGAATATTGCCCCAAGGATCCCTGCAACTTATTTGTGGTTCCGCGGGAGATCTTCTGGATCATGTGGGAAGTCAAGATGTGGTAACCTTTACCGGCTCGGCTGAAACGGGTCGCAAACTGAAAACACACCCAAGAATAATCAGCGAATCCGTTCCGTTTAATATGGAAGCCGACTCTTTGAATGCTGCCGTGCTCGGACCGGATGCAGTTCCCGGCACAGAAGAATTTGATCTTTTTATTAAAGAAGCTCGAAAAGAAATCACCACAAAAACCGGACAGAAGTGTACCGCAATCCGGAGAATGATAATACCTGCCAACTTGGTAGAAGATGTTCAAATCGCTTTGGGTAAAGTACTTTCGAAAACGGTAATCGGTGATCCCAAAAATGAAACCGTTCGAATGGGTGCATTGGCAGGAATGGATCAGCGCAAAGAAGTGTTGGAGAAGTTGGCCATCTTGATGAAAGAATCTAAAATAGTTGTCGGCGACCCAAATAATTTCTCTTTAGTTGATGCCAAGGCAGAAACCGGTGCTTTTATGCCTCCAATTATTTTATTAAATGAAAATCCTTTTAAAAATATTTCCTCTCACGAAGTAGAATGTTTTGGTCCGGTGTCCACTCTTATACCTTATCAAAACATCGATGAAGCAATCGAGTTGGCAAAACTCGGTAAAGGATCTTTGGTATGCAGTATTGCAACATACAATGATGAGATCGCCCTTGATTTTGTGATTGGTGCAGCATCTCACCACGGTCGAATCCTTGTTCTCAATCGTGAAAATGGAGCTGAAAATACCGGCCATGGTTCTCCCCTGCCCTTGCTGGTGCATGGCGGTCCCGGTAGAGCCGGTGGTGGCGAAGAGATGGGAGGTAAACGTGGAATCATGCACTACATGCAGCGCACTGCTCTCCAAGGTACTCCTACCACTATTGGTTTTATTGGCGATGTATATCAGCAAGGTGGAAAACAACGAGAAGCTCAACCGCATTTATTCCGTCAACACTTCGAAGAATTGGTAGTGGGCGATACTGTCTTTACGCACAAACACACGGTATCTGAAGCTGACATTGTAAATTTTGCCAATGTTAGCGGAGATAACTTTTATGCTCATATGGATGCAACTTCACTTGAGGGAACCATCTTCGAACAACGAGTTGCACATGGATATTTTGTACTCTCCAAAGCAGCCGGATTATTTGTAGATCCTAAAAAAGGACCGGTACTTCTAAACTACGGTTTAGAAGAAGCGCGTTTTACAAAACCTGTTTATCCCGGAATGACTATCGGAGTAAAGTTTACTGTGAAAGAAAAAGTAGATCAGGAAAAACGCAATCCCGAAGATGTGGCCAAAGGCATCGTGAAATTTCTGGTTGATGTGTATGATGAAACCGGTGAAACTGTTGCCATTGCCACGATCCTGACGATGGTTAAAAAATTGAATCAGGAGTAAGTCTACAATGTTCAAAACACGTCTGTTCATTTTACTCCTCGTTCTTTGCGGAATACAGCAAGTCTATGCGCAGAAAACTTCTTTTCTCGATAGTGTATTTGTAGACACACTTTTAATTGAAGACTTAGTTGAACTCAGAAAAGTAATGTTCGAAAGCCATCCCCATCCCGGAGGATACAACGATAGCATAATTCTAAATAAGGCCTTCGATAATGCAATCGAAGAGGTTGTGGGAGGAAAAAGTTATGTGGAGTTTATTGCGATTGTTCAAGAAATTTTACAGGTCCAAAACGACTCGCATACGACCGTTGATATAGCCGCTGTGCGCGAACAAATTCTTCGTTCGAAGGAACCGGTAATGCCCGTACAATTTTCGTACAACGGAACTGACCTGTGGGTTAAAAAAGATCTTGCCGGTATTTTACCAAAAGGATTTCTCATACAATCTATCAATGGAATGAGGCCCTCAGAACTCTACGATTTAGCCTACTGTTATTCATTTACTGAAGGCAATGCACTAGAAAGTCGCACTCAAGTTGAAACAGCCATGCTCTCAACTGTACTCTTGCTAGAAGATAAACTCACCACCAATAATGAAATAATAGGTATAGCCCCGGGAAGCTCTGAGAGCAGCACGGTATCATACAAACTACTCGACAAAAAAGAAATACAGGAAATTGGTAAAAAGAACAAAAAGTCGAATGCCGAAAAATTTGAGGAACTGTTTCACGTCAAATATTATCCGAATGATTCATTGGCGGTGCTTACTATTTCCACTTTTGTTCCGTACTACTTCCAACGTTCGGAAAAGTTTTTGAGAAGGGTTTTTAAAAATCTGCGAAAAGAAGGATATAGTCAATTGGTAATAGACGTCCGAGATAATACCGGCGGCTCTTCAGCACGGGTAGAGCACTTATGCTCTTATCTGTTTGAAGATGGTCATAATGCTCCTTCAAATATTATAATTAAGCAAAGTGAACTAGCTAAAAAAAGAAGCCGTCGTACATTAGGTGGATTCAAAAAGCTCATCTTCAAATTGAGTAAGGATGAAAATGCGATCGCTTTTATCGAAGCTGCTACCTTGCCTGATGGTGCAACGGACACCCTGTTTTTTAAGGAACCTGTTGTGCAAAACGAAAAGTATGTTTTTACCGGAAATTGTTATGTGTTCATGAATGGTCTAACAGCTTCTGCGGGAGTGGATTTTGCAAGTGCTATAAGACAACGAAACAGAGGTCTACTGATTGGTCAGCCATGTATGGGGAGCGGTCATGGCACTTGGGGAAATCCAACGGACTACCGACTCAAAAACTCGGCTATACCACTTCACATTGCCACGATTCGATACAACAGCGACGATACTTTTAATATGACTCCTTTGCCCATGGAGCCGGATTACGTTATCATTGATCAACCCAAAAGAAATGAAAGCGATTCTGATCCTTTTTTGGAGTTCATGCTAGGACTTATTCGGGAAAAATGAGTTACAAAAAACTCATTTGCACCCTTCCGACATAAAACTGAACTTCACCGGTGTCAATACGAAACTCTTTTCACGGAGATAGTTCAACATACCTTCTTCGCCGGCCAAGTGAGCTGCGCCAACGGCACAAAAAACCGTTTGTGTATCCAGCATGGAAACCAAACGTTCGGCCATGCGTTGATTGCGAGTAACAATAAAATTAGTGCTGAACGAAGGGTCTACTTCTGCAAGTTCTGTAAACTCCAACAAGCCATCGATATCCTGAGCTAAATAAAGCTTCTTCATTTCGGCAAACGAGGAACGAACGGAATCCATATTTTGAGTAAGTTCGAATAACATCTCCGCTTGATCTTTCAGCGAAATACTTTCAACTGCGGCCATTTGTTCATCTGCCGTTTCTAAACCAACGCTGGTTTTACCTGCATTCATGATTCGCATATCCATTGGCAAATCGTATTTCGGTAATGTATCTATGGCTGCATAAATAGGTGCCATCAGAAAAAAAGGTTTCATTTTTTGAGACATCGTCCAAAGAAATGGTTCTACAAGATCGGCCATTACCTTGGTTAAGGATTTCATCTCATCCGGTGTCAAAAGATCCGACAATGTAGTGTCTTTCATATTCATCTTGCCCATCAAAGACATCATTACTTTAGGGTCTTTCAAATCAAGTTCCCCCGCTACAACTTCGCATGATGTAATAGCACTCCACACTTCATCTCCAAAACAATTAATGGAACTGTCTTGTAAATGCATCGTGCCAAATACATACGAAATTCTACCCGGTTTGTCCGGATTTTCCACTTTCCACAACAAGGAGTTTTGTGAAAAACTGTAAAGCGAAAACAGCAATGAAAGGGATAAAAGAACTATTTTTTTCATATCCGCGAAGATAATAGATTAGTAGCGAATACGAACTGAATGCGCTCCAATACCCGCCTCTACTTCCAACAAAATAGTGCCGCCGCCACTTACATGATATACGGTCGAATTCGTCACAAAATCGGGCATCGATGTCAACCAGAAATCACTTGACTCTGAATCACAGTCGACTGTGTTAAAATTACCATCTACTAAAACAGACCATGTAGTTGATACATCCATAATTTCTGCAGACCAAACTTCTCCGTTTGCTACCAGTACTTCGGAACCGTCAAAAGAAATATCAAAAGATCTTGGGTGATCTCCATTTTCTCCAATCGCGTATTGATTGAGGAGAATATTGACCGGGCTTATTTGGTTGAGATATGCATTGGTATGACCCATTACATTCCAATCGCTATCGTACAAAGTTTCGCCGGACGAAAGAACCCAAATATTTCCATTAGCATCTAGATCTATATCTACAGGACGATCGCCCACCACAATAGTTTCAACTACCGATTCGGTGGTAAGATCGATGACTGAAACACTATTGTCAACCGACCATCCTCCGCTATTACATACATATAGGAAGTTGCCTTGAACTACCATTTGCTCCGGTCCATTACCCACCGTTATCGAATTTATTATCGTGTTGCTGCTAAGATCAATTACCTTCACTTCTCCGGCAAATGCTCCGCATGAAACGTAAGCTCGATTTGAACTAAAAACAATGTCCCGCGGATAATCTATGCCCTCAATTTTATCCACAATCTTAAAATCTGAAGCATTAAATATTTCAATTTTCTGCGAATTGTTTACAACGGCATATACTAATCCATTATGTTCTTCCACGTCTTGAAGAACATCACCGATCCCCACGCCATTGGCACTCATAAATGGATCGGATGTAATCACTCCCGATTCAGAGATATGGGTGATGGATGCATTCAAATTTCCGAAAGAGCCTTCATTGGCAATCCAAATGCCCTTAGAGAAATTCACTCCTGAAGTTTCGTTCGAAGTTTCTTCTTCCTTTTTACACGAAATAAGTAGAGTAAAAAAAAGTGAACACAAGACCATTAATTTAAGGTTCATTTTTTTTGATTTTTCAAATTAAAAACCAGTGAAACAGAAAAAACTCTTCCGGGCATGGCGTAAAGCCTTACAGATTGATATTGTTCATTGAAAACGTTTTCACATTTTAATCTCAATGAACTTTCAAATGAGCTTCGATTTATTCGCCATCCAAGCCACACACTTACAATCTCATAACCCGGCAGATCACTAAAACTACTATTTTCCTCATCCGTAAAACGCGAAGAGGTGTATTGATAGGTTAGTCCAATTTCTTTATTGAAATAATTGAATGTAAAGCTCGATCGATTGATCAGACGAGGAGTATAGACCATTTCGAATTTCTCCGAATCATCGGATGAGTTGGAGGCGATTGACCGACATAGATCAAGCGCTTGTCCCAAGATCAGATCAGTTCCACCCAGATTAATTGAATAGTCCGCCTTAAGTTTAGTTCCATAAACCATTACTTCTTTAAAGTTTTGGGGACGCCAAAAACCATCCATACCGGGTAACCATTGTATCCAATTTATTACCCAATTGTAATAAGGTTTCGCCTCTGCTTCTAACCAACACTTTCTGTTTCGCGATCTCCGAATGTACTCGAGTCCACCTCGCACCGTTCTATTGATCTCGGGCAATAAATCCGGATTTCCTCCGGGCTTCCAAAATCGCTCATTAAAATCGGGAACCCTCGATTGAATGCCTGCTTCCATAGACCAATTCCAAACTTCCAAATCTCCCCTACCTGTTTTGCGACGAAATGACAAAAGAAAATCGGGAAATGGTTTGTTTTCGCGACTTTCGTATGAACTCGAAAGTTTAATGTGTTGTGCTCCTGCAATACGAGTCACCGAAAACTGACCACTCAAAAAAGTTTCTTCAGGACTGTTGCCGGTTTCATAGTTCACATATTGATAAACGACCGCTAAACCGCCATGAAGATGGTAGTTCAGTTTTTTTCCAATGATTCGGTCATACTCAGAACTCGCCTGAAAACGATTCGCCAATAAATCGGAAATTATCGAAGTTTCATCCACATTCGGAACAACGGAGTGGTACTTCTGTTGATCATTTAACCAAGCAAATTGATGTGTCCAGTTGCCTTCATTTCTATTCAACTGAATTTTTCCCCGTTGTTGAAAATCTTGCTGGTTTTCCCTTCGGTTTGAAAATATTCCCATGCGAAAGGGAAGGTTTGCATCGCGCTGAACTGCCCAATATTCTATCTTCAGATGTCGTTGTTTCGGAAGTAATAGGCTTGTTCTTACCATCGCTCCGTTACCCTGCGCGTTGTTATGATCTTGTGCTACCGTCGGCTGCTCATATTGGTAGATATCTCTGTACGAAAACTGATTGTTCAGTTCCTGATGAAAGAGTCGAACATCTATGGAATGTCCAAGAAAAGATTCATTTATTTTAAGTCCTAGAAATTGATTGTTCAGAGAAGTCCATTCTTGAAGCCAGGTGTACGATGGCGCCTGGTTTTCGACATTCGCCAATGTGATATCGCCGGCCAAAGCCGAGGTTTTGAATTGATTTGAAAAGAAGGGGCGAGTCGCAATGTTATCAAAGAAAAATACCGGAATCAAAGAACAATCGGATTGTCCCAAGCTTATTGAATTTAATGGCAAATTCCCCCATACCAATGCTGTATGATCGGGAGCTAAACCCTGCGAGCGAATGAGGGAGGCAGAACCGGGGGCACCATAATTTACAATATTCATGGTGCTTTGTTTGCTCAAAGCGGTGCCCAAATCGCAAGCAAATAAATGCTCATGCACATCAGACAAAACGAACTTTTCCTTGGTGTTTAAAGAATCAAAAACAGTTACCGCTATTGTGTATTCAAATGAGGGAAGGGAATCCTGAGACCGCGCAGAAAGAGCGCAGAACCAGCAAAACAGGTATAGGCAGAAATATCTCATAGTCCTTGGAAAACCTCTTCCCGGGTTTTCGATCAGGTAACTACTTAAGGCAGGTCTTCTGACTCGCCCCTGAAACAGATGCCTTCCCATTGCTTGCGAAGCAAAAGTGGCACGATGATTTCTATTTCATCAGGGCTTACAGCTGCGGGTACAGTTCCGGAATTACACCGGATTCCCTTTTCAATCCCGAGAACAAATACTCGGGTTCACCTAAAGCGAGGCAAAAATAGACTTTTGTTGAGTACATTTGACATGAAAATGAAATTGCCGATTTTAATAGTGCTGCTGTGCATTTCTTGCTTCGTCGCTGCTCAACTTCCGGAGCAGGAACAGAAGTTTCTTGCGCGTCTCAAATCGGAGCTCAATCTGTCAGCGGATAAATATACTGCCATCGAAAAAATTTATACCGATAAACAGAAAGAATTGGAAGCTTGCGATAAATCTATCAAAGAGTATGAGCAGACACTCGACAATGAGCAAGAATTACAAATGAAAGTGAGCAGTCTCAACCAGAAGAAAAAAGACATTCGCGAAATGCGCGAATTAGATGTTAAACTTCAACTCACTCCCGACCAACTCAAAATTTACGACGAAAAGATAAAACCTGCCAAACCACAGGTTCTGCACTTCGGTATTCACGACAGAGCCAACTGCAAAGTCTGTGTTCAGTGACCTTAAAAGCTTTATTACCCTTATGCGTTCAGTATCCTATCCTTTTTATGGATTAGTTGCAATCCTACTTTTCATTTCATGCAGCAAACAAAAAAACATAAACTCTAAGCCATCTGCTTCAGGCAATCTCACTTCCCTTGTGAATCCCTTTGTAGGAACAGATGCTCATGGTCATACTTATCCGGGTGCCACCCTTCCTTTTGGAATGGTGCAACTAAGTCCTGATACACGACTTGAGGGTTGGGACGGATGTGGCGGCTACCACTACTCCGATTCGATGATCTACGGTTTCTCGCATACGCACCTGCAAGGCACCGGCGTCCCCGATTATTGCGACATCCTTTTTCAACCTACCAATGGAAAAACAAAAAAAAAAGCAAAATGGAGAGATGCCTACAAGTCAAAATTTTCGCATAAAAATGAAAAAGCCAGTCCCGGTTATTATCAGGTAAAACTAGAAGATTATAACATCGATGTTGAATGCACAGCTACCGAACGTACCGGCATTCATAAGTATCAAGTGAATGGAAAAGATTCGTGTATTTTGTACATAGATATGATGCACAGAGACGATCTGCTGTATTATGATATTCAAACTATTGGCGACACCGTCATTTATGGATACCGTGTTTCGAGAGGATGGGCAGAAGAGCAACACGTATATTTTTATGCGGTTTTTGATAAACCTTTTTTCGGTTTCGATCAGTTGAGCGAACAGAGTATTGAAGTAGATCCGGCTACCGGACAAAAAACTACCGTGATTGAAAGCATACAGTGTTTTCGCGCCGGATTCGCCTCTCCGGGTGAAGTAATGGTAAAAGTAGGAATTAGTGCTGTTGATGTTGAAGGAGCCAAAAAAAATGTATATGCTGAAGCTCTTCATTGGGACTTTAAAAGATATGTAAAAGAAGCCAACGATGTCTGGGAAAAACAATTGGCAAAAGCCAATACACGAGAACTAAAAAAAGAAAAAGAGTCTGTTTATTACACGGCCTTTTATCATTGCTCCACCACTCCCAATATCTTTTCGGATGCTGATGGAAGGTACCGTGGAATGGATAAAAAAATTCACACGGCAGAGGGGTACAAACGATATACTGTCTTTTCTCTGTGGGATACTTTCCGTTCTTTTCATCCTCTTATGAACGAACTCGAACCTGCGAGAACGCGAGATTGGATTATTACCTTTTTGGAAATGTATAAGGAACGAGGTGAATTGCCGGTGTGGGAATTAGCCGGTAATGAAACGTACTGTATGATCGGCTATCACAGTGTTCCGGTGATTGTAGATGCATACATGGATGGCATTCGCGACTTCGATACCGATTTGGCTTTAAAGGCAATGATAGATGCCGCAACCGGTCCGCAAGCCGAAAAAATGGCCTACGATTCTTTGGGCTACGTTCCTGCCGATCGTTTCAGCGAAAGCGTTTCAAAGACTTTAGAGTTTGCTTACGACGATTATTGCATTGCCATTTTTGCGAAAGAATTGGGTCGCGATGATGTCTACAAACGATTTATAAAAAGAGCACAGAATTGGAAAAATGTTTTTGATCCTCAAACCAAATTCATGCGCCCGAGAAGGAATGGTGGTTTCCCCGAACCCTTCGATCCCTATCAAGTAGATTTCAATTATACCGAAGCCAATGCCTGGCAATATTCTATGTTTGTTCCGCAGGATATGGTAACCCTTCGCCGGTATTTGGGTGGTCGAGATTCGTTGCAACAATGGCTGAACAATTTATTCTTTAACAGCACTCAAACTACCGGACGCGAACAAGCAGATATCACAGGTCTTATCGGACAATATGCTCAAGGCAACGAACCAAGTCATCATGTCGCTTATTTGTATGAATTGATTACCGCTCAAGATACCCTCTACTCTATTCCCGATGTACTCACCGAAATTGTTGATCAGTTTTATACGGATCAACCGGACGGTCTTTGTGGCAATGAAGACTGTGGACAGATGTCGGCTTGGTTGATTTGGGCAATGCGAAAAAAATATCCCTTGAATATTCATTGCAACTTGCAAGCACACTCCGGGAGATACAATGTGCTGAATGAAGCAGCGGTTGGACAGTACTCCAACATTTCCACAAATTTAATTGTCCCCGTTCCCATCATTATGGGACCTCAAACATCATTTACAAAAATATCGGAAGTAAAGATTTATAATGCCGAGCCCGATACACGAACCAAAGTGACCATAAAAGAAATAGGAACGGATGACAAAGTCTTCATTTATTCTGAACCCTTTTTCATCAGTAATTCTTGTCAAGTAATAGCCTGGTCCGAAAAAGAGGGATATCAAAAAAGTAAAAACAGTATTGCGAATTTTGTAAAAAGAAACGATAAGAGAAAAGTAATATCCACTTCTACCTACGATCAGCAATATGCTGCAGGAGGCGATGAATCTATGATAGATGGTATGCGTGGTGGCGACGATTTCCGCACGCAACATTGGCAAGGTTTCCAAGGAAAAGATGTTGAATTTGTGATTGACCTTAGTGAGTCGAATGAAGTTACCTATGTAGGTCTGTCATGTTATCAGGAAATTAAACCGTGGATTTGGATGCCGTCTCAAGTATTGTTTTACGGAAGTCGCGATGGGATCAATTTCCGCCCATTGGGTGCTGCGAAAAGCGAAGTTGCCGCCGATGATACTCGAATAAAACGAGACGAAATTGGAATCGTAATTCCGGCAGAAAAAATGCGCTATGTGAAAGTTATTGCTAAACCTGCCTTCGAAAATATTCCGGCATGGCACCTGGGAGCAGGAGGTAAACCTTGGATATTTGTGGATGAAATTCTTGTGAAGTAATGTAGTTACTGTTGTCAGCCCCTCGGCTGCGCTCGGGGACCGGCGGAAGTGTTTAATAGGGAGCAGAGAGGGGCCGCTTCGCGGCCCCTCTCTGCTCCCGTTTTATTTTCTATATTTTGTCGGTCCCCGAGCGCAGCCGTGTAACTGAGCTTGTCGATAGTGGTGGCCACTCGTTAGACCTAACATTGCAAAAAGAAAACCTCTAATTCTCCGAAATACTGATCTCCAATTCCGGCATTCTTTCGAGGGCACGGTACAATTCCGGCGTTAGTTCCACTTTGTTGTGACTCATGGAAGCAGCACTAAGTTCTACTTCGGAATCAATTAATTTGAACCTTACCTGAGTTTTTCCCTTACCGCTTTCTAAAAGCGTGGTGAGTTTATTTACCAAAACATCATTCACCAAATCTGTTCGAATAGAAACCGTCAGATATTTCGCCAACTTGTCTTTTATATCAGCGAGCAATTCGATTTTACCAATTTTAAATTCCAAATTGTCGGCCCTATCGCCATAACCCCGGGCTTGCACACGACCTTGCACAAACAAATAAAACTTGTTGTCCATAAAAGCTTTGTACTTCATGTAGTCTTCACCAAAAAGCATGAACTCAAAACTCTCGCTAAAATCTTCGAGTATAAAACTTCCAAAGGGTTTTCCGTTTTTAGAAATACGATGTGAAGCTTCTTTTACCATTCCGGCAAAACGCAATTCACGTCCTTTTACTTTATCTAAATCAACTAAAAGAGAAAGTCCTTCTTCATTGCAAAAACTTCGAATCTCCAGTTCATAATCATCCAAGGGATGACCACTGATGAACATTCCTACCACTTCCTTTTCTTTACTCAACTGAGCAATCATATCCCATTCCGGAACTTTAGGAATCGCAGGCTGAACAATGTTTCCATCACTCGAATCGCCAAATAAACTTGCTTGCGATGAATTCTTAGATTCTCTTTTAGATTGACCATAACGGATAACCATTTCGATAAAAGAGACTCCCTTTAAATCTTCTGCGAAATACGCCGATCTCGATATTTTCAGCGAGTCCATGGCACCACTCAAAACGAGACTTTCTAAAACCTTTTTATTAGCCGTTTTTGAATCGACACGTTCAATAAAATCATAGACATCTTTAAACGGACCCGACTTTCTTTCTTCGATAATACTCTCCACTGCATTTTCTCCAACACCCTTCACCGCAGCCAATCCAAAACGAATTTCACCCTGCTGATTAACCGAGAACAAATCGATCGATTCGTTTACATCAGGACCTAAAACCAAAATGCTTTGCTTGCGACATTCCTGCATAAAGAAACTCACTTGCTTAATATCGCTCATGTTGTTGCTAAGGACAGCAGCCATATATTCGGCAGGATAATGAGCTTTCAAATAAGCCGTTTGATAGCCTATCCATGCATAACAAGTAGAGTGAGATTTATTGAATGCGTAGGATGCAAATGCTTCCCAGTCGGTCCAAATTTTCTCCAACTTGTCCTGAGGATGACCTTTCTGCATAGCTCCTTCGACAAATTTACCTTTCATTTTGTCGAGTGTGTCGCGCTGCTTCTTACCCATCGCTTTTCTCAGTACGTCGGCTTCACCTTTTGAGAAGCCTCCCAACTTTTGAGAGAGCAACATCACTTGCTCCTGATAGACGGAAATACCATAGGTGTCTTTCAGGTACTCTTCCATTTCCGGTAGGTCGTATGTGATTTTTTCTAATCCATGTTTACGTTTAATAAACAAAGGGATGTATTCCAGAGGTCCCGGACGATACAATGCATTCATGGCAATCAAGTCGTCGAAAGTGGTTGGTTTCAACTCCCGCATGTACTTCTGCATTCCGGCACTTTCATATTGGAATATACCGATGGTCTCCCCT
>JBILMS010000055.1:0-19863 GCA_044375415.1 Flavobacteriales bacterium | reverse complement strand
AAAAAGTGAAAAAAGGACTGGTCACCGAAATGAACATTGCCGATGCTGATCTCACCTTCTGGTCGACCTTTCCTCATGCTTCCATACGTTTTAAAGACGTGTACATTCAAGAGACATTCGAAGAAAAGGATACCCTTGCGTTTTTGGGAGAGCTGAGCTTAGGGTTTTCTCTTTCCGACCTCTTCGCCGGAAATTATAGGGTGAAGGATATTGTAGTCAAAGAGGCAGATATAAATCTCCGCGTCGATGAAAAGGGAAACGACAATTGGCACTTTTGGAAGGAATCTCCCGATGACACATCTCGTGTTTCTTTCGCCATTGAAGACGTGGAGCTGTCGGATTTCAGCTTTTTATATGAAAATGCGCAATCGAAATTTTTCACTGACCTTCATGCCGATGATCTCGATGCCGAAGGTGAATTTACGCCGGAACAATTGAATTTCGAAATTGATGCAAAAGCTTTGGTGCGAAATATCGTTTCCGGAAAAGAAAGCCTGATCAGCGATCGAAACACATTGTGGAGTGGAAACATTCAACTCACCACGGCCGAAGAGAAAATTTCATTTAGCAATGGATCTGTTGAGGTAGATAATCTCAAAACACTTTTAAACGTTAGTTACATCTACGGCGAAAATCAATACCTAGATGCGCATTTGCAAGGAGAAAAAATAGATCTAAATCGCATTCGAAGTTTTTTACCCGAAGGAATGGTTTCTACCATCGATGAATATGAGCTCGGTGGAAAAATGGATTTGAACGCAACGATCAAAGGACCTATTACGGCGAAAAAAAGTCCGGATGTTCGCGTTGAAATTTCCCTTTCAAAAGGTGAAATGACCGATAAAGGAAGCGGGGCCGCACTCAGCGAGGTGCAAGCTTCTGCCTTGTATATAGCTTTGGATGGCAAACAGGATCGACTAGAACTCGCATCTCTTTCCGCCAATCTCGGGGGAGGAAAAGTAAACCTCTCCGGAAATTTAGAAGATCTGCAAAAACCCGTCATTGATCTCTATGTGGGTGCTGAAGCAAGTTTAGATCAACTCAAAAATTTCCTCAAACTAGATACACTGGAAATCTGCACCGGTTATCTTAAAGCCAACGCCAATATTGCCGGACGAGTTCGTATCAACGATGATGGAAGTCCGGACTGGTCGGCTATTACATGCACGGGAAATGCCAATATATCGGATGCTCACATGAAGTTGTTTGGCTCCTCTCGTGAATTTACACAAATGAGTGGTACATTTTTGTTCTCCGGAGGCAATGCTTCCGTTCAAGAATTTTCAGGTTTTGTAAGCGGTTCTGATTTCAAACTGAATGGAACGATGAACAACTTAATTCCATACCTGACTACTACAACCGAATTCCTTGAAATCGATGCCAGTTTGTATTCTTCCCGTGTCAACGTAAACGAGTTGCTTGAGAAAAACGTAAACTCCACTTCCTCGGAAGCTTACGCACTCAACTTACCCCAACGGATGCGCGCTCGCTTTAATGCGGGAATTGGCGTTTTTGAATTCCGTGAATTTAAAGCAACCGATGTAAAAGGTGTAATTTCTGTCGACGACATCAGTGTCTCTGCCGACCCGATTTCCTTTCAAACCGCCAATGGAAGTTGGATGACCCAAGTAGGGATCAAAAAAGTAGATGCAAAAAATTATGCCCTTCGGTGCAGTGCAAACCTCGATAAAATTGATATCACCGAATTGTTTAGGGAGTTCGAAAACTTCGGACAAACATTCGTTACCAACCAACATTTGAAAGGTCAGACCACAGCTAAAGTGCAATTCGAAGCCAATATGTCCAGCTCTCTTGACTTTGCAAGTGAAAGCATCCGAAGTGTCATTGATATATCAATTAATAATGGTCAGTTGGTTGGATTAGAATCGCTCCAGTCTATTGCGGAATACATTCGAAACAACAAATGGGTTGCACCTTTCGTGAATGAAGATGCGTTTTCCGAGAAGCTGAAAAATGTAAAATTCTCAAAGCTCGAAAACGTCATAGAGATTCGAGATCAAAAGATCCTTATCCCTTTTATGGAGATCAAAACAAGCGCGATGGACATATCTGTTCGCGGAGAGCATGCCTTCGATAAAAAAATCGACTATACTATTGGATTTAATCTGCGCGACATCCTTGTTCGCAAAGAAAAGGAATGGGAAGAAGTAGATGATGGACTTGGCAAGCAGATGTTTTTATACATGCGAGGTTCCACCGACAATCCAGAATTTGGCATGGACAAAGAAGCTTCCAAAGAAAATCGCCAAGAAGAAATGGCCCAAGAAAAGCAAAACGTCAAAGCACTTCTTAAGCAAGAATTCGGATTGTTTAAGGACAATGAAAGTGTGGGCACCTATAAAAAGGATGAAACCAAACCGGGTTCTACTATGACTGTTAACTGGGGGGAAAATGATCCGTCTTCAACGGAATCCGACACTCCTCCTCCGAGTAATCCACCTAAATCTCAGGAGCCCAAAAAGACCGTTGACAATTCCACCACCACAAAATCGGGGAAAAAACTTCCGAAGTGGTTGCAGGAGAAGAAATAGTGAAGTTCGCAGAATGCGACTACTAAATCAGCGGGTAGAGATATCTTTCAATGAAGTCTATTATTTTTGTATTTTAGTATAATATATTGATCACATGAAACCCTTTTTTCTGCTTTTGATTTGTGCGTCGATAAGTCCTTCCTTTTGGTCGCAGGATTTTAAATCTGAGTTTAGGAAGATATTTACGACAAGCATAAAGGGCCTCGAACCCGCCAAAGGTATAGCGGTAGGAGGTGGTTGGGCTACATCCGAAAAACTTGCGGGTTATACCAATGCTGTCGTTAAAAAGGATGAGGACCTTGGAGTTTTGTATATTCAATATTCTACAGTCTGTGCGTCGGAGGAAGAGGCCAATACTACGTTGGCGGCCAAGGAAGCACAAGTGGCAGATGCTTTGCCGGCAGGACAATTTAAGAAATCGAGTACCTACGATATGGATTTTCTTCCATCCATGAAAACCTTGTTTGAGTTCAATTCTTTAAGCATGTCTGACGTACAAAAGCGCCCCAATTTGGAGATGGGAATTATAGACGACAGCGGAACCATTAAGGTAATAATGAATTTATTCGAACCCTACTTTAAGAACCAATACAATCCCGGTTTTTAAATAGTTTACGGCTTTAAGTCACGTCGCGTAAACGATTCATGGGCGGTGGAGGAGGTGGAGGAGGTTCCACCGGTAGGCTTTTCTTGGCCTTTCGAATGCTGACATTTAAGTCAAAACCAAGCAAGAGGATTATACTGTTGATATTCATCCAAATCAACAATACCATAAGAGTCCCGAGCGAGCCATAGAGCGAGTTGTACTGAGCGAAATTGCTAATGAACCACGCGAACGCGAGGGAAGTTAACACAAAAAACGTAGTGGCAAAAGTTGCTCCCGGATTAAAGAACCTCAATTTTTTTAGCCTTCTACGTTTTCCGGTTCCAACATTGTAAAGGGCCGTAAAAACTGAATAGACGAGTCCAACAGTTACCAACCACTTTGCAGAATTTAAAAGGGGTAAAAAACCTTTATCTCCAATGATACCTAATTCGAAGAGATACGTAAACAAAGCACCACTAAAGATCATCAATAGGACAGCAAGGATCATAATGATGCCAAGCACAAAAAATAAAATGAGACTCATTATGCGCATGAGAATGGCATTGGATTTTTCATCGACATGATAGCTTTCATTAAAACCCATTAGAATTGCATTGATGCTATCTGACGCGTAATAAATCATCAGAATAAAACCTATACTCAATAGGGTGTTGTGTTTTTTATTGATTAAATCGTGTAAAGTATCTTCAATCAAAGAAAAGGTATCACCCGGAAAATAGGACTTTATCGAATCGAAAAGTTGAACTTGAAAATCGTCGATAGGGATCAGTGGAATGATGGAAAGCAATATGATGATTCCGGGAAAAAAGGCTAGAAATAATCGAAAGGAAATGGCTGCAGCCCGCATAGGAATTGCACCTTTACTCACACCTTCCATAAAAAACTTCAATATGAACCAAAGGGAGAGTCCTTGTAATCCCGGCGGTTTGATTCGTTTAAGCCATGCTATAAAGGCTTTTACGGGTTTCAGATCGAGAAATTTATTCCAGATTCGCATTAGCATATAAGATGCAAATTACGCACAAAGGGGGTCAGTGAGACAAGTGTTTAATACAACATTTATCTTAGTTGATGAGGATTGGAATGAGAAAGAAGGGAGTTTACTGACGTATAGCCTTTAAACTCAAATCCAGACTTTTAACACTATGGGTGAGAGCGCCCATGGAAATGTAATCCACTCCGGCTTCGGCATACGGAACTATATTTTCTTCTGTAATACCTCCGGAAGCTTCAGTCTCCATTTGACCATTTATTATGTTAACGGCTTCTGCAATAAGCGCCGGTGTGAAGTTGTCAAGTAAAATCCGAAAGGCAAGTCCGTCTTTCAAAATTTCCCGAACCTCATCTAGATTGCGCGCTTCAACTTCTACTTTTAACTCGAGCCCTGATTTTTGGAGATAGCTTTTTACATTGCTTAAAGCATTCGATACACCACCTGCATAGTCAACATGATTGTCTTTTATTAGGATCATATCATAGAGCCCATAGCGATGATTGAGGCCACCACCGATCAAAACTGCTTTTTTCTCGAAATAACGCAGACCCGGAGAGGTTTTGCGTGTATCCAATAGACGTGTTTTAGTGTGTGAAATGAGTTGCGACACCTGATGTGTTTTTGTTGCAATACCACTCATTCGTTGCATTAAATTGAGCGTAAGTCGTTCGGCAGTAGTAATGCTAATGGATGAACCGGAAACTAAAAACGCAACATCTCCTTTTTTCACTTCTGCACCATCTTGAATCTTTCCTTCAAAATGCAACCCCGGATCAACAAGGGAAAAAATTATAGGAGCATATTCCATACCTGCCAATACTCCATCGTCTTTTACGAGCAGTCGCGCTTGACCTTGTGCATCGTGAGGTATGCACGCCAACGACGTGTGATCACCGTTTCCGACATCTTCGGCCAAGGCGGCTTTTAAAAATTCTTCTACATTGAAAGGAGGGTAATATGGCATCGCGCAAAAGTAGGGTGAATCTGTTCTAATATGCAAATAAGCAACTATAGCTCTAGGAGTAATGATCATGAAGATCAACTAATTTTTCTGCTGTGAAAATCGCCCTTATATTCACGCTTAATTACAAGCGAATATGAGGGCGATTTTATATTTAGTGCTGTTTACACCTATTTGGTGTATGTCTCAAACAAGGATGCCGTCATCCTCTGTTGCCGATTGGAATAGGTTGTTGGACTTGTCAAAATCTGATCTTGTAAAGGAATCAGATATTACCAATCTTCCGGTATATAGAATGAATGGAGATTGGTATGTCTCTTTGTTTGGTAAAACCATTGATAATCCGGCATGGGAATCACTTCAAGGTTATGATGCGATTCGAGGGTCTCAGATACTTGATATATCAACAATAAAGGTTCCGTTTAAGTATTTTGACCAAATCGACTTCGGCCAACTTTTTTCTTACATAGAAATTCCCGGACGAGTGAGCCCGGATCTGCACAGAGTAATTATCGATGTTCATGCCGATAGTGTTCAACAGGGGATCAATTTACCGGAGGCGTATACCGGAAGGGATGTACTTATAGGTGTTACCGATTGGGGATTTGATTATACGCATCCCATGTTTTATGATACCTTGTTACAAGAAACAAGAATTGTGGCGGCTTGGGATCAGTACAAACTTGTGGGAGAGCAACCGGAGAATTATTCATACGGAGTAGAGTACAACACCATCGATGAATTGTTGGAAGCGCAAGGTGATACAGCTAATATATATAGTTATCATACTCACGGCAATCACGTTGCGGGCATAGCTGCAGGTGGCGATGCAGGCTCGGATTACAGAGGGATGGCACCGGAAGCCGGGCTGCTTTTTACCACTTTTTTAGTAGATGCAGCTTCGGTGCTAGATGCCTTTTCATGGATGAAGCAAATTGCCGATGAGCAGGACAAACGTTTGGTGATTAACATGAGTTGGGGACTTTATTACATCGGTACGCTCGATGGTAATTCGCTTCTTTCCCAGGCTATAGATGCACTTTCAGAACAAGGTGTAGTTTTCGTTAGTTCGGGAGGAAACAATGGAGACAATAATTTTCACATTGAAAAGACCTTTTCAAATGATACGTTGACCACGCGCATTGCATTCGATTCATACGCGAATCCAACCATGTGGGGAGAGAGCATTTCTATGTGGGGAGAAGAATCGCATTCTTTTAAAATAAAGATGCAAGCATATAACGGAACGAATGTTTTGCTTTCTGAAACTCCGGTATATGATACGGAAACAGCAGATGCTTACCTTGATTCGATCTTGGTATTTAACGAAGATACGGTTTGGTTTAATTTAACAGCAGAAGCAGCACATCCGTTGAATGCAAGACCATTCATGCGTTTGCGTGTGAAGAATACAAATCCGAATTATAAAATAGTGTTGGAAGCAACGGCGGAATCGGGCACTGTTCATTTTTGGAATTTGGTAGAGCTCACCAATGGGGTTGGAAATTGGGGACTTTCTTTTATTTCTTTTGGTGATAATGGAATGAGTGGAGATCCTAACAACAGCATTGGTGAGCCGGCATGTACCGCGAGTGTAATAGCCGTTGCGGCGTACACAGCGTCTTACCTGAACACCGGAGGAAATTGGGTAGGAGGGCAATTGGCATCTTTTTCGAGCAGAGGTCCGCTGATTACCGGAGCCATGAAACCGGACATTGCGGCGCCGGGAGTAAATGTTACTTCCTCTATATCATCTTTTACGGATGCATCATACACCACCACCGAAACGATTACTTTTAATGGGCTTGAGTATGATTTTGCTAAATTTTCGGGAACATCCATGTCGTCGCCCTGTGTAGCCGGTATTGTAGCCTTGTTGTTAGATGCCAACCCAAACTTATCGCCTGTAGAAATAAAACAAATTCTACAGGCAACAGCACGCGAAGACGACGATACCGGTGTGATCAACCCACCCGGTGATACTCGTTGGGGCTATGGAAAGGTGGATGCCTATGCTGCGGTTCAAATGGCTTTAGAATATGCAGGAGTAAATGAAGACGACATTCTTCAAACGACATTGGTCTATCCGGATCCATTTAAAGATTACATAAATATTCAATTGAAAGTCAAGGGTAAATTCAATCAAATCGAATTATTCTCTTCTGAAGGAAAATTGATCAAAGCATCGATGTCACCGGGACTGAATCATCTTCCTAATTTGGAATCGGGAATCTATTTCGTGAGGTTGTCAAATGGGGATTCTGTGGAGGTAATAAGGGTGGTTAAAATGTAATTCGATAAAGAGTTCCGGTTAGGGAACGATTATGTTTTTAAAAACGTTCACCCTACTGCCCCTCGGCTTCGCTCGGGGACCGATCATATTCTACCTCAGGATTGAAACCTCGGCTTCGCTCGGTTTTAAGAACGTTTCCAAAAACGTTTACCCTACTGCCGTATAGAGACTATATTTAGTCTTCCTCTATAGTGAGCTGCTTAATCTGCATAGCTGCTCCGGTTTTTTTCATGAAAAAGGTCACACGGAATTCACCTGTTGAAGTTACAAGTTCACCAATCCGGAATTGATCTTCCAGTTTGCTTGTGCCTTGGTGCTTCAGTTCAAATGATTTAACACTATGAGTTGCGAAAAATTTAGCAAGAGCGGAAACCGCTTGCTCGCGGTTTAGGGATTCATCTTTGCCATTTAAAGTGATATCGACAGGACTCATAAAATGAGCACCCATGGCGTTGGCATCTCCTTTTTTGATTGCATCAACCACCTTCGGTGTAATGTCGGCTTGAGCCAATGTAACTGAGGCGATAAATAGGAAAAGAGAAGAAATAAGTAGTTTCATTTTATTAATTCATTCATGATCGGTAGGTCGGGTAAGGAGTGTGCAAGCATTAGGCCATAAATCTTGCTAACTTGTGCCAAATTAGGAAAAAAGCGCAATGCTTTAACATAGTGTACGAGCATTTGTAAGAAAAGATACTCCTTTGAAAATCAAAATAATAGCAGTAGGAAAAACCCGACATGCCTATATCCGGGAGGGTATAGAAGAATATGTACGCAAACTAGCGCACTATGTAAAACTCGAATATGTTGAATTACCGGATTCCGGAATATCCAATGCAGAGGTCGAAGGAAAAAAGATATTGTCCAAATTGAGTTCTGAGGATCAGGTGGCATTGCTTGACGAACGGGGATTGGAAATGAGTTCTGTTGACTTCAGTAAATTTTTGCAGAAAAAGATGAATGCCGGAACAAAGTGTATGGCTTTAGTCATAGGAGGTCCTTTTGGATTTTCACAAGAAGTTATTGAAAGGGCGACGATGAAAATCAGTTTTTCGAAGATGACATTTAATCATGAGATGATTCGGATGTTTGCATTGGAACAATTGTATCGCGCACATACTATTATAAAAGGTGAACCTTATCACCACGTTTAGAATCTTCAGATGTACATAAACACATTTACCTTCGGAAAAATCCCACTTGAAATGTGGGAGGTGCCGATGCTGCTGTTTATGATGTTTTTGGTCCTTCTTTTTGGAGGCATTATCAAACACCGAAACCTAAGGAAACATCCGGAATATGAGTATTTCATGTTGGGTTTGTGGGCTAAGGTTTTCGGAGGACTATTCTTTGCAGTTGTCTACGTTTTTTTTTATAGAGAGGGAGATACATTTAGTTATTATGAATGCGCTCTTTCATTTAAGAATTTACTCTTTAAAGATGTTTCCGACTTTTGGTACGCATACATGTCGGGAGGTACGGAAGAGATCAAGAGTATTTTTACCGAGGAAACCGGTGAACCTGTATGGTATATTTTCAAAGAAGACAAAACGAGGTTCGTCACGAAGCTTTTGGTTCCTTTTGTAGTGGCAGGTGGAGGAAGTTATTTTCTTTCTACAATTTTGGTTTCTATTTTTACGTACGGAGGACTGTGGAATTTATACCGTGTTTTCGTGAGCCATTTTCCTGATCAGCGGAGAAATTTGGCAATCGGAATATTATTCATGCCTTCAGTTTTATGCTGGGGATCCGGAATACTCAAGGATTCGTTTACGTTGGCCGCTACTTGTTATTTCATTGCGGCAACAAATCAATTGATAACGAAGCGAGGTTCGCTGTTCTGGAATATTGTTATTTTGCTACTCAGCGGCTGGATGATTGCTTCTATTAAAGCATACATTTTGATCATTTTGTTGCCCGGGACTTTGGTGTGGTATTTTTATTCCTCTATTCGAAAAATTAAAAATGCGCTTATTCGCACGATGGCAATTCCATTGATTTATTTTGGTGTGATTGTAATGTCTGTTACGGCTTTATCCCAACTCAGCGATCAGCTAGGCCGATTTAGTCTTCAGAATATGTTGGAGACCGCGGTTGTAACGCAACAGGATTTGAAGCGCGATTATTACGAGGGAAATAGCTTTGACATTGGTGACTTTGAACCGACGGCGGTAGGAGTTTCATCGAAGTTCCCGGCGGCCACAGCTGCCGGACTGTATCGTCCCTATATCTGGGAAAGTAATAATGTGGCAATGTTACTTTCAGGTATCGAGAATTTTTTCATACTTCTGCTAACGGTACTTGTCTTAGTTACAATAAAACGCCGGGTAATCGTAAGTATGATCGCGGACAATCCGATCATTCTGTACAGTTTTATTTTCTCGATTCTTTTCGCTTTTATGATTGGACTTACCACAAGTAATTTTGGAGCTTTGGTGCGATTCAAGATCCCACTTATACCTCTCTACATGGCTTCAATCATGGTTATACTCGGGCAAACAAAGTCGATAAAAATCTTCCGATCGTCAGCAAAAACGATTCGATAAGCTGCCTCGTTTCGGTTTCACTCACGTTTCCACAAATATTCACGCGACCGCCTACTGCCCACTGCCCACTCCCCACTACTATTCCTCTATTTTCTTCTTCGCCTTTACGACGGTAAACACACGAGAGATATTAAATCCAAAATGCACATCACCTTTCGACCAATTCCCTGAAGTCTCGGTTATAAAGCCTTTTTCAATCATAGGAGTTGAATTTGTAAAATGGAGCTGGAATACGTGTCCACCGGTTTCCACATCGAATCCGACAGAAAAGGAGTCGTAAAGTCCTTCGGCAATTTGATTCGGAAGCACATAGAAATACTCAAAATTGAAGGAAGTTCGGTTGGTGATTTTTTGACGCCCTCCGAACCCAAGCGCTAGCACATCATTTTTTTCAGCATTCGTTTGCACCAAATTACGATGCACAAGGGTTGGAGAAAGTTGAAGTGAAAGTGCTTTAGAGAACTTGCGAGCTATTAATATCTGATGAGCATAATACAAACGCGAGCTAAAGAAGTTTTCGCGATCAGGATTGGCCCATGCAACTGTTTCCAGGGCTACTGACGAGAATACGGAAAGGGATATTGGCATTTTCTTCGCACCGGTACTCTGTCGAAGAATTTTGAATTTGGCAAATCCGTCAAAGACTTTGTTGAAAGAACTGCGTCCTAGCCCAACCATGAGTCGATCGGTAACACCGTATTCAAACCCCAGACGAATCGTAGAAACGTCGAGTCCATATAACTCGGCCGCTCCTGAATTTACGCGACCGAAGCGGTGAGAAATTCTAAAATCCATGACACCTTTGGCTGCATTTTCGATGCTGTGACCGTTGATTACGCGTGTCGACTTAAAGGTGAAGGCAGCATAATTAATTTCAGTGTCTTCACCCAAGAGATCCATTAAACTTGGCTCATCTTGTGCGAAGGAAAAAAAAGGAACCGCCATGAAAGTTATGGCGGTTCCTTTTAAGATTATCTTTTTGAGATTCTGTATGATCATTACTTCAATTCTTCTAAGGTCAAAGATACATTTACATCGATGTTTTCTGCAATATTCTCTTGCACAACACTTGGGATTTCGATGTTATAATCCTTCGGATTTACAGCGAATTTGGAAGTGGTAATTAGCTTACCATCTTTGATTGTTACAACCCCATCTACAGTGATTTTTTTGGTAACGCCGTGCATGGTTAGATCACCTGCGGCTTTCACGTTGTAGTTTCCATTAGTACCAAATTTGATAGCCGAGACATTTTCAACTTTTCCTTTGAAAGTAGCCTTTGGATAGGTATCACTTTCCATGTAGTTTTCATTAAAGTGCTCTTGCATCAATGCTTTCTCAAACATAAACGATTTTATCAGTACCGTGAATTCGAGATTACCGGTGGAGGCATCGAGCACAGCTGCAACTTTGTTATTTTCGGCATCAATGTTCTCCATTTTAGTTTTCGAAAAGAAGGAAACTACACCGGCACGCGTGAAATATTTCTGAGCGTTGACAGCCGGAGCGGCAATGATGGCTATAAGAGCGATAACAATTATTTTTTTCATGTTGTTTATTTTATCTGTTGTTGGTTTCTTCTTTTAAGTTCTTATTTTACTATGGAGCATTGTTCAAGTACCACATCCATGGTGTATCCCGAACATATTCCTTTCACGTTTATCTGATCACCTTCTTTTACATCCACTTCAGATGGTTTTCCATTAACCGAGGAAAAGGTGCAGGAAACGAATCCCATCATACTTTCTGTTGTCAGCAAAACAACTATGGAGCCAGTTTCCTCTTTGGTCACACTATTTACTGTGCCGCCTACTTGTACGGTTTTGTTGAGGTATTTGGCGTTACTGGCTGCCTCATCGGTTTCATATTCTGTTAAAAGAGCGGCTGCCGATAAAGTGGCAATCGGTTTTTCATCTTCTGCAGTTCGATGGTCTTTATTCCATACGAATTTCCAAATGGAGAAACCTCCGAGAGCAATCACTAGGATTACAACTAAAACAATTTTAAATGACTTTTTCATGTTGGGTAAATCTAGGACAAAAGTAAGACCACTTATCGAAAATGACTGCCCGTTCGGAGGGTGTTTTTACCCATTGAGAATCTTAACTAGACTATTGGTTAGGTTTTTACGGGAAAACCGTTCGATTTGGCCCTTTCCGACCTGTATTTCTTGCGTTTGGTGTTCTAAAAACAAGCGTTTGATAAATGTTTTGATTCCGGCTACATCATCAAAGTGAAACGTCTGTCCGGCGTTGGTTTCGGAAAGAACTCCGGCCGCATCCCCCTTGGTGGGACCTATACACAAAATGGGCCTTTTGGCACCGAGGTATTCAAATAGTTTACCGGTTAGGAGGTACTCCGAGTTGGCTACTTTATTAATAGACAGCAAAAGAAGATCGGCTTCGATCTGTGATTCGATGGCCTTTTTATGCGGTTGGTAGGTTGTGTGAACAAGGTGATTTTCCAATCCGGAATCCCTTACATGCTGAATAATTCCGTGATCAACTTCACCGGTTAATTTTAAAACTAATTTTTCTCGGAAGTGGGGTAATTCTTCCGCTAATTGGCGTAAAGCTGTCCACAAGGAATATGGATTTTGAGTTGGACTCATTACACCGATGTGGCTTATTAAGAAAGTGCTATGGTTATATATATGTATCTGTTCGTGGCCTTCATAGTCTTCATGATCATATCCATTCGTAATTACATGAATAGGTTTTTGGGTATGTTGGGCAAACATCTTCTTCATAGTTTCGCCCACCACTACAATTTCGTCTGCAGATGTAAGTACCATCTTTTCTAATCGCAGGTGTTTTTTTCGAGCGCGATGGGATGGCCTCATTTCATTGAAATAGTAAATTTCAGTCCAAGGATCTCTGAAATCCGCTATCCATCTGATCCCTGTGGCATCAGCCACTTTTTTGCCTATTAAATGGAGGCTATGCGGGGGGCCGGTTGAAATGATCGCGTCATATCTTTTTTCCGACAGAATTTGTGTAATACGCTTGGAGGCCGGCCCCACCCAGAATACTCGTGAGTCAGGTATGAACCAATTGCCCCGAATCCATTTTACCAATCGAAAAGCTGCAGACTCCTTTTTGCTTGAAGTAAATCCGACGTTAGGTTTACCAATGCTTTTACTGAACCATTGATTGTATAGATCATTTGGATCAAAAGCTTTGAGTCTGTGAACTTCAATGCCGGGTAAAGTCTCGCTTTCCAAGCTTTTATCGCTAAGTTGGTATTGTGGATTATCTACAGTGAAAATTACCGGCTCCCAACCAAATTCAGGCAAGTAACGCGAGAATTTAAGCCAACGCTGAACACCACTTCCGCCTCCGGGTGGCCAGTAATAGGTTATTATAAGAACTCTTTTCACTAATAGACTTTGTGCAAACCTAAGACAGACCCTTCATTTAGTTGCAGTATTCGCAGAATGTATTAGAAGATCGATGTTCAAAATCCCGTATATCGAGTAAATCATTTATTAGAATGCCTAGCGTAGTTTCCAATTCTGCCAAGTCCTTCTGATCTAGAAAACTATTGTCGCCGATAAAACCGAAAACACGACCCTGCTTGAACTTTTGTAAACTAATGAGACAAGCACGAATGAGCTTTGGGTCTACCTTCAATTCTTTGTGCGCCATGTATAAATACAAGATTACTTGTATCATTTTTCCTTTTTTCGGAGCAAAAGCAGCACCGACACTTTTCACATCTAAGTCGCTCTCATTGACTTTTCCGGTTTTGAAATCAATTATTTCAAAACCATCTTCGGTTCTATCTATTCTATCTATTGTGCCTTTCAAATGGATTTCGATTGATTCTCCCAAAACATCAACCGTAATTGGAACTTTTACTTGGTGCTCAATAGCATAAATTGTCCTGTCTTTATAAGTAGAAAGTTCATTTTTTTCGCTCTTTAAAAAGCGGCTCAGGGTTTCAGTTAAAACATGAATCGAAATAAAGTTTTTACCGGAATGGGATTGCTTGATCGAATAGTGTTCGTTGAATTTTTCTCTGACAATGGCTTCGAGGTTGGCAAGGAAGGAATCATAGTCTTTTTCGACCGGAAAAGAGCCGATGTGAGGTCGATAAAAGGATTCCAGCACTGCGTGAGCAATAGTGCCGAATGTACTGGCATGGATTGATTCTTCCATTATAGGAGCTTCTCCTAGACCCAGAACATACTTGTAAAAATAGTCGAGAGGGCAATTGTAATAGGTTGCAATTGCACTTGCCGACAAGCCTTGCTTAATTCTATCTTTAATCCGTTCTCGAGAATTTTCGTCTTGAGTAAATGATTTTGAAACAGTGTGTATTTCGGATTTAAAAGCATCGTAGACAATCTCAATATTTTCAGGGGATTCGAAAGTAAGTTGTGTGATGTACCTGCTTTTCTCCGAATTGCCAAAACTTTTGGGCAACGAACTATAGAATAGATGAACCTCAGAAGGTCGTTGAAGGAGACGATAGAAAAGGTATGCCTGTCGTTCTTCTTCATCTTCAGGCACGGGTACACCAAATACTCTCCGAACATCTCGGGGGATAAGCGAATGTGTGTGCGGAGTATGTGGCAGCTCACCTTCGTTTGCACCTACTACGACAAGTCTATCAAAGTCGGCGAAAAGACTGTCTTTAAGAAGTAGAATTTCAATCTTGTTTTTCGTAGATGGTATAAAAGGAAGACTGTGTTCCTGTACAAATCTCTTCCAAATAAAATTTAGACTATGAATGGTGGAAGCAAAGTCATACCGACTTAAAAAGTCTTCACATTTTTCCATCACTACAAAAGCTTCCACCAGTAAATTTTTGCTCATGGAATCTGAAGTAGTTTCTTCAAGATTTCGAAGAAGTTGATACAGCAATTCAATCATTTTTTTTCCACTGTGAATTTCTTCCGTGAAAAAAGGAGAAATCACACCAAATCTTGGAAAGTGTGTTTGGAGTTCGGACACATCGGATTTATCTAAATAGACCAAATGCCGATCGATCAAGTATTTTTCAATTCCCGTTACATCATTTCCGTCTATGGATCCATTGCGAACTAAATGTAAAAGATCTTTGTAATACCAACGGGCTACGTTTTCCTTTCGTTGCTCTGCGTTTGCATGGATATCCAAGATGGATTGTAATAGACGAAATACTGGTGTAATTTGAAGAGGATATCCTCCGGCTATGTTAATGTTTTGCACAAGGTCGGCGGGGAGATGTTCTATTACGGGCAACATCATGTCTTTATGGGCAACAATAAAACCTGTATTTTCAGTCGCGGTAGAAAGCAACGAGGACGATTTCATGCAACATCCGACCAAGGTCTGACTGCTTCTTATGTAAATTGTTTTTGAAGAGTTTTTCCAGGAATGAGTGTCTGTTTGTTCGACGTCTAATCCATGTAATATTTTCTTTAAAAAGTTACCTGCTTCATGTGATCTAGCTTCCATGTAATATTCATCGTGATCACAGTATATAGATAGATTTACGGATGCCCCCAACTGAGACAGAAGTTCTTTTTCGGCTTTATGCAGCGTATTTCCGGCAATAAAGACATATTCTCCTTTTAGCGAAGCAAGGTTGTCAGTGGAGATGAATTCCCTGAGTAGGAGACTATAGCTGTAAATTGATTGTGATCTTTGAAGGTTTAGGAAAGCATCGAACGTTTCGCCCATACATTTCCAAAGATGAAGAAACCGGTCTTGTGATTCGGTTAGTTCCCCTAGTTGAAAACTCCAGTCTTCTATGTCTTTTATGTTTCGTAGGTCATCGAATAGCAATTTTTCATTGGCCATCGAGAGCAACACATCATCGAAATCACTCATCAATGTTTCCCCGAGTGCAACAAAGTCATCGAAGGTCTGCGGACGAAATCCGGTTTTTTGATATGCCGTGTAGAGCAAAGGCAGGAGGTGAATCCGAGGGCTCACTTTTAACCCGGAATGAAGTTCAATAAAGTCAGACAGAGTATAAATAGAGGGCGACCAAACAGAAGAGCTTTGAAGTGTAGAAAGCGCGTTTTGTAGTTTTCTACCAATTTGACGAGAGGGGACTATAACAACAAGTTCACCAATACTACCGCCTGTTTTAGTGTGAATTTTGGAGGCAACTTCTTCGAGAAAAGTGGTCATGGTTGTGAATTATTCGGGGCATGAAAATACTCAATAGCGGATAAGCGATTCAACTTCATTTTGTCATTTCGAAGGGATTTGTCATATTCGCGTTATGGAAAACCACGATTTCCCTTTATATAGAAAGGCGGCAGGAGGTCGGTCTTATTACAAAATACTAAGTCTAACAGAGGTTTTAGAGTTACAAATAATTGGATCTCGTTATACATGGCATCATCTTTTGGCTAACATTTATCCTGAAAAAGTTTTTATTGGTGATTTGATCGATTGCACCAATAACAGTTTTATTCGAATTATGGAAGAGGAATACAGCGAGTTCATCGGGCGTTGCAAAAGCACGCTTGAAGAGTGGAATCAGAAGTAATGGATTTCAGAAGTCCTTTATGGGCCGGTTGATAACTCTGGTGAATGAATACCGGATACTGTCGACACACACAATAAGTGAGTGATATTTTTGAATCCAAATTCCCTCCGATTATTATGCCGTTTACTCTTACAGAAAACGTTTCCCTTCAAAAGTTCAATACATTTGGTTTGGATGTTTCCGCTCGTTATTACGGCGCTTTCGAGAATGTCAGTCATCTAGAAGAATGGCGTTCTACCACTAGGATGTTAGATAGGAATGTACTGATTTTAGGAGGTGGAAGTAATATTCTATTCACGAAAGATTTTGATGGCGTTGTCTTGCATAATCAGATGAAAGGGATCGAGTGTGTGAAGGAAGATGAGAATCATTTTTACATTGAAGCGGCGGCGGGAGAGTTTTGGGACACCTTCGTTCGTACCTGCGTAAAAAATGATTGGGCGGGAGTGGAGAATCTCTCACTTATACCGGGCAGTGTGGGGGCGGCACCGATGCAGAATATTGGCGCATATGGAGTTGAGATAAAAGATGTGTTTCATTCTCTAGAAGCATATCACCTAAGAGAGGGGAGTACGAAAACATTTACCTTGGAGGAATGTCGTTTCGGATACCGAGAAAGTGTTTTTAAATCGAGTGAAAAAGGCCGATGGATAATCACTTCAGTCACCTTCAAATTACTTAAACGACCGATTTTTAGAACCAATTATGGTGCAATTCAGCAAGAGTTAGAAAAGTTGCGCCCCGATCGTTTAAATATCCGTGATATCAGTAAAGCAGTTATAAATATTAGATCGTCAAAATTGCCGGACCCGGCTAAATTGGGCAATGCGGGAAGTTTTTTTAAGAACCCGGTTGTTGAGCTTGAGTTGGCTAACACGATAAAAGAAAAATATCCGGAGGCACCTTTTTTTCCTATCGACACGAATTCAGCCAAGCTCGCTGCCGGTTGGCTCATCGAACAGTGCGGGTGGAAAGGAAAGGTAGTTGGAAAATGCGGTATGCACAAAGATCAAGCCTTGGTACTTGTAAATTATGGTGGCGCAACCGGAGCAGAAATTATAGAGCTCGCTTCACAAGTTCAAAGAAGTGTGTTCGAGAATTTTGGTGTCAACTTGGAGAGAGAAGTGAATATTGTTTGATCAGAATTTGGCACAGGGCATAATCCGTCTCCTTTCGCTTCGTTGATTGTGTTTGTTGGCCCATTGATATACCAACGAAATTTCGTGTGAACCGGCAGAGCTGCCAATTCCGAGCGTTGAAATCGTAACGTCGTAGCTATAACCAATCTTATAATTTGCCGCTTGAATTCCTAGTAAGATAGCAATAGCGTCGTGATTTGGAAATCCGTATCTGTTGGCTTTCGCAGGTAATCCGCGGTACCATAATCCCAGCACTACCGGACTAAATTCGTAGTAGCAGCCGAAATCCAATTGATCGAATTCTTGCATCATTTGAAAGTGCGAGGCAACTACGATATGATGATCGAGTTTGGTTAGGGAATTTCCTTTTATACGAATGCGTAATCCTCCGTGAACTGAAATGTGTCTAGGTATAATACTTTCATCTTCGGCATAAAGAGATTCGTTCGCGCCGTTCAGGTGCGAGGCGGACATTCCTAGCCAAAAATTTGGACCGTAAGTCAAGAGGCCTCCGCTAAAATCGAAGTAGTTGACAGGTTTAAATATTCCTTCTTCTAAGGTTGGCACATCTCCATCGCGTATCATTTGATCATAAAAAGTGAGTCGCGTGAAATCAATATTTTTGGAGACATACCCGAATTGTAAGGCGGGACGGAAAAACCACTTGCGAGTAATTTTAGCCTCGTAGGCATATTGGAAACTAATGGAAGTATTTCTTAGTGCTCCGGAACCGGCTCTGTCATGTTCAACTAAAAGACCGACGCCACTTTTTAAGTTCGGCATGTATTGGTCATAAGCCAGATTTACTGCTTTGAATCCGCCGGGTATAGCTGCCCATTGATTTCTGAATTGCAACGCGAGTCTACTTTGAACGGATGCGCCTGCGAAAGCGGGATTCATGTGTGTAGGGACGGCATAAAACTGCGTGAATTGTTGATCCTGCGACCAGCATCTTAAGACTGTGAACAAGAGCGAAAGGAGGAGGTATATTCGTTTCATCAGCTTCATGTTTTATTTCACCAGTAGCGTTACGTCACCGGATTTGATGACTTCTTGTCCATCCACAAAACGTGCATATGCTTTCCAAACGTAAACGTCTTGTCGGCACAGTTGGTCTATATAATATCCATTCCAACCCACGTTCACATTATTGCTTTCAAAAAGTAATTCTCCCCACTTATTGAAAATTTGAAGTTTGTATTCAGTTACGCCGCGATGCAGAGGGAAGAAGACGTCGTTGTCATAACCCATAGGATCATAACTGCCATTTCCCGGGCCATTTGTGCTTGGTGTAAATGCGTTCGGATAGTCTATCATTCCGACGGCAGTGGCATAAACAGCATCTACCAGAGTCATTGTATCCGGACAGTTCCACTGGTTATTTGCTATGAGTGTTATGCTATATACTCCTTCATTTTGGTAATAGTGAATAGGATTCACTTCATTAGATGTAACATCATCACCAAAGTCCCATTCGAATTGATTTGCATTTTGTGACAGGTTTAGACAATATACAGGTTGAGCCGGAACATTAACCTCATTGGGTGTTACTGTAAAGGCAGCTATCGCGCTCGGATATACTTCAATGATATATTCCTGTACCATAATATCGGTGCTGCCATCATAACCCGAAACCGTTAGTGTTACCGTGTATGTGCCGGGCTGCCAATAGGTATAAATAGGATTCGTAGCATTTGCTTCTCCACCATCACCAAATTGCCAGAATGATGAATATGCATTTTCCGATTGGTTCGTAAATTGAACAGATAAAGGAGCACATCCGGAGGCTGGTCCGATGAAGTTGGCTAATGGTGGTGGAGCCAGAATTTCAATGGTTTGATATGCGGTATCGCTGCAGTATCCGTTCGTTCCAATGAGTTGAATGGTATATTCCCCCCAAGTTGCATAAGTATAAGACCCCGGATCTTCCGTATAAAGCGCCGTTCCGTCATCCATGTTCCATTGATAGTTCAAAGTTCCACCGATAGTAGTGTTGTCTAAACTAATCGTTGCGTTTGGCCAGATTTGAAGGTCCGGATTAGCGGTGAATGAAACGTTGGGCGAAGAGAAAACAGTAATTACCGCATCGGCACTATCGACACATCCGACACCGTTTTGGATAAAAAGTGTGATGGTATAAGTAGTGTCGTTCGTTCCCCAATTGAAGAATGTATGCGTAGGTTCAAATTCGTTTGAAGTGTCGCCATCCCCAAAATCCCAAGAGTAACTTTGAGCGTTCGAACTGTTATTGTCAATAGTAAGAGTAAGTGGTGTGCAACCTT
>JBILMS010000110.1:0-6311 GCA_044375415.1 Flavobacteriales bacterium | reverse complement strand
ATGAAAACAGACTACAAAACAGCACCGGTGAATTTGTGTTTCATGAATATCACATCTGGAAGCAGGTAGCTCTTTTCTATTTACAACCATTACAACCAAACAGGTGCTTGTAGCTGTGATCAAACACAGACTACACATAGGAGACTGAGCTTAATGATTTAAATACTCTGCGGAGTGCATTGAAATGTGCAAAACTTCCCGGCGCAAAAGCCATCACAAAGTTTTTCACATTACAACACACCATCAACAACAACAAGAATAAAAATAAATATTATATTTGCCTCTCGAGGAACTGCTTTACATAGGAGGTGCTGTTAGGCACTGGCATTTTCACCTTGTCAAATTTAAAAATTATATCCAAATCTTAATGAACCAAGCATGAACGGAGACTCTCCAACTTCTTTGGTCAGTGTATTGTCTTCGTATATTGGCCAAGGATTTGATTTATAGATTACACCTGCAACTCCAAATTGAGGTAGTATGTAAAGTTTTTCACTTGCAAATTCAAATTTGTAACCGATATATCCTGTGATTAACCAATCAAAACTATTATAGGTCTTACCCGTTGTCACGTGATTTTGTAAAACACCCATTCCTGTTGTTTGTGAAAACTCTAAATGTAAGCCCTTCCAAAAATATTGGCGATAGCCACTTGCAATGCTATAGTCGGCAAAACGACCCTCCGTTTCACGATTTCTGGGGAAATCAATGTTCAATCCAATATAAGCATCTCCTCGTAAATGTCCTTTCTGCCAAAGTTTTACTATAAAGTGGGTACGTGTGGTTTGAACTAAAAATGGCCAAAGAATATCTGTTTCAATGCCATATTTATTCGATTTTTCGTTTGTTTGAGCTGATATTGTATTGGACAATATGCTAATAAAGCTCAAAATTAAAAGTGTATTTTTCATTAAATTTAATTTTAATTATGATTGATTTTAAAATTGAATCCCTGCACTTAGATTTAATGCACCAAAACGCCATTGATCATCTCCTAAGCCACTTACTTCTACTCTTGTAGAATAAAACTGATAGTTTGCTTCTAAATTGATACCCACCTTACTATTTTTAAAAGGCGTTAAGGTGTATCCTAATCCTCCGCCTCCTTCAAACCCAATTCCAAAATGATGAAGAAAATCTTGTTTATTTTCAGAATTAATGAAACGGTTTTTGGTAAACACAGATCCCATTCCTGCTTCAGCTTTAACATAAAGGTTTTTTTTATCAAATAAATAGTATTGAGTTCCTATTCCGAAATTAAGAAAATTAAAAAAATAACCCTCTGAATAACCACTTGAAGATGGAGTTGAACCAGTTTGCCCACTATTTACTAATAAACCAACAGCTAAATTTTTTATCTTGGGTATGGGGATATAATAGCCAATTCCTAAAGAAAAACCAGTGTTTCTTCCGTATGTTCCTACAGCATTTCTACTTCCCGTTACATCTTGGAAATGGCTTTCTCCATTTTGCCTATTTCTGTAGGCATTCATTAGCTCTTTTCCACCATAAAAAATGGGTGTTACAAAACCAGAAGAAAAATATACTCTTGGTTTATTAGCAATTTCATTTTGTGCAAAAGCATTAATTAATGAGAAAGAACTAAGAGTAAGTGATAAAATGAGTGATTTCAAGAGTTGTAAATTTAAATTGATGTTGAATTTTTTAGTATGAAAGACTGAAGGTTATTTTAAGAGAGTAATTTAATTTTTGGACAAATCAAACATATATCCTATACTTATATTGAATATGAAAGGAGTAAATGCCAAACCGGGATCTAGGGTTTTTAAAGCCTCTTCTTTTCCTGTTGTTTTATTTTGGTAGCGATAGCCATTTTTGTCAAGGTCTGACCAAATAGTAGGCCAAAAACGAATACTTGGTGCTATAGTTATTCCTCTTAGTGCATTATCTTTATTTTCAAAAGGTTGATAAAATCCATATAACCCAAAGCCTAAACTTATTGTATTGTTTCGTAATATTCTATTATTTTGAGAAAACGTTTCACCTTTATAGTAAGTATCAAATCGATGCAAAGTAGGCTGAACACGTAAATTTAACCATTTGGTAAATCTGTATCCAACAGCAAAGCCTGTTGTAAATGGTATGTGAATTTCTACGTTTTGGTCTTGGAGTTCTTGAGTTAGCTTGTCCCCTTTAAAATTTAAAGAGGAACCATGTGAATAGTCAAAAATAAATCTCTTATAAACTAATGCAGCCTCAATATTAAAACCAGATAGAATAATAGGCTGAGTTAAGCCAACTAATGCTCCCAATTGAATATCTTCTTTCCAATTATTATCTTGAGAGTAACTTTTGTTACTAAATCCCAAAAACAAGATTGCTATTATTACGATTGTAAATTGCGTTTTCATTGCTTTTTTATTTTTATTGTTACTTTGGGAAGAAATTCCATTTAGAATTTTTTCCAAGGTCTTACACCTATTCTGATAACTGGAACAATTTCTGTTGGTAGAGAATAAACGGAACCATCAGAAAATTGAGTAGTATTATTACTTCTTACATAAAGGTGAACTCCTGGTTGAAGATAAAAGTAACGACCTATGAACAATTGATAACTAATTCCAAGCCCGGGAGTTAAATAATTTTTGATTCTCGTTTCAGAAGTGCTTTTTTGTGTTATATCAAATTTTTGGTTATCTAGAAAAACATAAGTTTCTAAGTTTTTCCATACATTATAACCTGCAAATAGTCCAAATGAACCCTTGCTTTCAAATCTTTCAAATGCATCATTTTGAGTTTCTTGGTTAAAAGTCCCTACGTCTATTGTACTAGCTCTAAAACGAAATTTTTTATATCTGTATCCAACAGATATGTGATAACCAGAACTGAGATATACAAAAGGCAGAGCCTCAATTTCTATAGCGTGTTTTACTTGATAATTACGAGGAGAAGGCTTCCAGAATGTGGAAGTTGAATCTGTTTGTGCAGAAATTGTAGTAGATACCAAAAGGCAAAATGCTATAGCTAATAATTGTCTCATTTTTTTTATTGTTTAAAATTAATGATGCAAAATTAGCTTAGGGTGTATTAAAGTTTCGTTGAACTAATTCAAGAAATCATTTTTTCCCCCTTAATTTTGATAACCACTCAGCAGAAATACCAAGATAGGAAGCAATTTTATACTGAGGAACAGTTTGCAATATCTCTGGATTCTCGATTAATAACAATTCATACCGCTGCTTGGGTGTTAGTTTTGTTTTTTTTATTCTATTCGCAAAGCCCACAAAGTATTGTTCTGAAATTAGTCTCCCGAATTTCTGATAATTAAAACTTTTTTCATAAAGCTTGTTTAAAGTATTTTTGTCAAAATAAACTAGTTTAGAATTGCTTATGGCTCTGATATTACAATCAGATATTGTGTTTGATAAAAAGCTTACATAATCTGTAACAAAAGAGTTAGGAAAAAAAAATTCAACAATATGCTCCTCTGAATTTTTATCCACATAGGTCATCTCAATAACTCCCTCAAGCAAAAAGCAAATCTTATTACAGACTTGTCCCTCTTTAAGAAAAAAGTCATCATTTTTTAGTGTAAGTTCTTTAGTTAGGTTGCTAATTTCGTCAAGCTCCTCTTTGTCAAAACTTACAATTCTATTTAGGTATTTCTCTAGTTCGGTCATATTTTTTTAGTTGTCGGTTCTATGCTTGTGCCTAATCGAGTCACGCAGGGGAATCTCACCCCTACGTTCTCACGGAACCGTGCTTGACAGTCTCCCGTCACACGGCTCTTCTTGTTCAGTCACGAATGTAATGCTACATTACGGATGAACCAATTGCCAATGAGGAAAAAGATTTGGATTGCTCCTGTACTTTTGCTTCGGCCATCTTACACTCGCATTTACGTAAAGTCCCTTTTCCCATTGTACCCACTTTATGAGTCGTTTGGTAAGCTGGTTGCACACTTTGCGCAAATGGCCTGAGGAGAACTTACAGTAGTAATTGATGATGCCCCGTAACATTGGCCTCATCTCTGCCGCTAGTTCTTCAATATTTCCTCTGCGCTTGTGTATTTGCAGTTTTCTGAATTTCTCCAGAATACTACTCTCCGACTTTCGACTAATAAAAATGCTTGGAAGCAGCATGCTCCTGTTCTTCACTTTGCACCATTGTGGCCTGATGGTGAATCCCAAAAAGTCATAACTCTTGGGGTACTTCTTTTCAGCCGTGCCCCGCAAGTTTACTATTTTGGTCTTCACCGGATGAAGTGTGAGTTTGCAATGGCTGAGTCGGTCGCTGATTTGTCGCAAAACAAACTTGGCTTGCTTCTCCGTTTTGCAATGCACTACCACATCATCTGCATAGCGCTCAAATGGCTTTTCAGGGTGGTGTTTATCCATCCATTTATCAAAACATACGTGCATGAAGATATTGGCCAACAGCGGACTGATTACGCCACCTTGTGGTGTGCCTGTTAATCGATCAATGCTTTCACCATTCTCCTGCACAATGCCCGCCTTGAGCCATCGCTTGATGTAAAGTAAAACCCATCGGTCTTTGCAAAAATGTTGTACTGCCTTGATCAGCAATTCATGATCTATCGTATCAAAAAAACTTTTGATGTCCAGATCAATCACAAAATCATGATTAAAACAATTGCTGCACGACTGCTTAACGGCATCATGACAACTGCGTTTGGGGCGATACCCAAATGAGCTGTCGTGAAAATGCGGTTCTACTGTCTTTTCAAGATGTGCCCGAACTACTTGTTGCGCTATGCGATCCAGCACGGTGGGTATACCTAGTTTGCGTGTGCCGCCATCCTTCTTGGGGATAGAAACTTCCTTTACCGTTTGAGGAAAATAGCTGCCTGAGGTGAGTCGATTCCATAGCTTATACAACTCTGCTTTGCTGTTCTTTTCCAGCCATTGCCAAGTCATATGATCTAAGCCGGAACTCGTCTTAGTAGAGCGGACTTGTTTATAAGCCGCCCACACCATCAGTCTGGTTATTGGTTGTGATTTTATTTCATAATAATCAATCATCCCATTTTATTGGTTGTAAATAACTATGAAACCAAACAAGCCAAACCCTTCGCTCCACTATGTTTCCATAGCTTCCATGCTACTACGATTTGGTCTGCCGCCGTTGTCTCGCATCATCTTTTATGCGTTTGTTTCCTCTCATCGATTTTACAAAGCGACAACGACTTCTCTTGTTCCGTGTAAGAGCCCATGATACGTTCCCGCCTACTTTACCCCGAGTGCTATGCAATCAGAAAATAGGACACCCATTGCACTTTCTTTTCTTGTCATACCCGCAAACGTAACCGGATATTTTCAGCACTGTTTATGCCATTACGAGGCTTGTAGCGTAGGTTTAAGTTCTTCGGCTCCGTACCATCCATCTGCAAGAATCTATGTTCTCGCTTTTTTTCCTTATCGTTCACCACCGCAACCCTTTCGTTTTGCAGCAGCATAAGGTGATTTGCAAACTACTCCTATCAGTCGTCTGCGGAAGGCCATCCAGTATTATCGTTTCAGTAAGCCGACCATCCTGTTCGCTCGGACTTCGCGCTTATTGTTCTGAATTGTATACTGTCTTCCATCTCTTACACAGCGTTCAGCGTACGGTAGATACGCGTGATTCAAGACACACACGTTTTGCGGCTTTGCGAAGAAGCGGATTTCGGAGCACTAAACTGTCAACATACCACAAATTTTGATGCGAGGTAGAATGCTCAATTAAGCACTGAACCCGCTTTTTTGCAAAACCGCTGTTATAGGGCGTTTCTATGTTTGTTTTCAAAATAATACTAAGTAGAAGAATTAGTTTATCAAAGCATCAGTTAACTCCTATGTATGAGTCTATCAATCGAGAACTTTCCTGGTCCTGTAAATAACAAGGTAATATAGGTCAACAAATACATTATAGCATGTTCTCTGTCTGCAAATGTATCTTCGCTGTGAATGATTAAAATAATGACCAACATCAAAATGATCAAAGGAATAATTGCCACTCGTGTGAATAAACCAATCGCTATTAGGACTGTACAGAATAGTTCTGCAAAAACTGTAAGTGCGTAAGAAGCAGTTGATCCTAAATGAAATGGATCGGGCCAATCTCCGCTATTCTCTTTAAAATCTATAAATTTTGGCCAGCCATGCAGTAGCATTAAAGCGCAACACAACCTTAAAATGAGCAGACCTGCGTCTATTGACAAGGCTTTAGAGGACAAAAAGCTTTTCATTAAATTTTGAAATTTTGTAGAAATCATAGTTTTTATTATTATGTTATGCTTACTCTTATCGGTTTTCAGCTACCCCGTTTTTTTCGATTATGTCTGTTGTTTG
>JBILMS010000007.1:0-85491 GCA_044375415.1 Flavobacteriales bacterium | reverse complement strand
TCGAAGACCATCCCCCATTTTATTTCACCCGCCACAGCGGGTTTTGCAATTGCTTTCACTTTAGTTCAATTATCTGCCACCCGCGAGGCGGGTTGGCACAAAAAGGCTCGTTCGACTATTCCCACAATACCTTTCTTTAACGCTGCGCGACGTGGGCCGCGCAGCGGCCCCTTTTCTCTCTCCCCCCGCACAAACCCGTCGTCATCCTGCAAAATGGCTCGCACAGCAATTTTGCAGGACCTATTACTTGGTCTTCTCCTTCTCCGCCGAGCAATTTTTCTTCTCTCTATTCATGTTTTATTCCATTTCCCACCGGGCAATTTGCGATACCATTTGTTTATTATTTCTATCGAAGACCATCCCCCATTTTATGTCACCCGCCACAGCGGGTTTTGCTGCTACTTTCACCTAAGTTCAATATTATGCCACCCGGGAGGCGGGTTGGCATCAAGAGAGCATTTTTACTTACCACGCAAATTCTGCAAAAAAAAGCTAGCAGAGCAATTTTACAGAACATATTAAAGAACCCATTCCAGTACCTATAATTAAACTTCTAATACTTCAAAATTTGTTGATTCAAATTCTCGGCGACCGCCGATCAACACTCAAAAACAGGCGGAAATCAGACAACAAGTTTCAATTTTTCTAACAGTTTGAGTTAGAGTGTGAGTCTTGAGTAAGACCGTTTTCCATGAACGTCCTCCACACTCACTCTCCACTCTCACACTGATTCTGTGGACCCGGCGGGAGTCGAACCCGCGTCCAAACAGGGAACCACTAAGGTTTCTACATGCTTATCCAACAATTGATTTTCATTCCGCCGCTGGCCATTGGCAACCCACGTCGAACCTATACTGAGTTTTTTAGCCTTGGGACACAGTCATCGCCCTCAGCGATCTCCCTTTGGATGAAGCCTCATTGCCGGTAACCAGGAGCAGGGTCACTCGGCGAGACTTGCACGTCCCGACCTATCGGAAGGGATTAGGCGTAATTACATACTGTAATTAGGCTGCGAGCGCGTAAGAATTGTTGTCATTTCTGACTTGTGATTTGATATTTGAGAGCCACACCACAAAATGCTCTGCATGCTTGCTCAATCGTTCATCCCGCTGTCAAATCCAGGGGTCGGGCCCATGTATTATTCCACGTAATAAACATTGTCAATCTTTCTTTCCAACCTGTCAATGAACGTCTTTTTGCCGCGAAAGCAGCCTGCAAATATAAGACCAATCTGGGAATTATGAATTATGAATGATGGATTATGAATGGGGTTTTCGTTGGGATTGACGATCATACTACGAATGGTTATGGATGATGGATGATGGATGATGGGTACTCGGTCGTCCCCCTGAGCTTGTCGTGTCCTAGAACTTGTCGAAGGGGGGTGGATGATGGGTTTTGGATTGTTGCAATGTGGAAACGTGTCAATAAGAACCTATCACCCAACACCTATCACCCAACACCTATCACCCAAAACCTCACACAAAAAGATCCTCCTTATTCATACCTTTAATTCTTTTTCTACTTCCAAAATAATGCATCGACAATCCAAAGCCCCAACATAGTATGTGGAAGAGCAAAAAGTAGCGCAAGTATTGTTCGGTGTAACCAAAAATTGACATCAAGACTAAATTGACAAGGTTGACAATTGCGAAGGTGTATAGATGATACATGAATCCCAAGTCATGCTGTGATTTGCGAACGGAATCAAACCATCCCCAAACGAATCCATTAAGAAACATGAGTAATCCGTATGAAATCGCTGCCACCCATATGTAACTATATTCTCTGGTCTCTAAACTTGAGTATAGGTAAAAGAAAAATCCAATGGATAAGACAAGCGTTGTAGCTCCAAATCCCAGAAGTTGTGGTGTTACGTATCTCATGGCAATTTATGTGGTTAAATGGAAGGTATATTTTCGATTTAGTTTCGTGGCTTTTTTATCAAATCCGACAATTCTTTTTGATAGAAAATTTGAATATTACGTTGAATGAATTGTTCCAAAAGTTCTTTCCCAATAGGAGTGAGAAAATAGTACTTCCTATCAGGCCCCTTATTCCCCTCTCGATATTCGAAGTCCACGATTTCGGCATCGTAGAACTTTCGAAAGGCGCGATAAACACTTTGTTCTTCGCATGAAATACTACCATGTGATTGAGTAATTACAAACTCGACAATTTCATCGAGGTACTTTTTCTCGTCACGTATAGCAAGTAACAACCAAAAGGTGAGTTGACCTTTCTTATAAGTCTCCTCCCATCCGGTGAGCAATTTTTCGGTGTATTTATCCATTACTGGTACAAAGGTAGTGTACAAGATGAATAGTACTAAAATATTTTGTTAAATTTTACATGTAAAGCAGCGATGGCTTTTCTATTGTAGAATCGCAGTTCATTTTAAACGTGGAGTGGGAGAATATCTTCAGGCAAGATCTCGTAATAAAGATTCTTCTGCCTGAAGCATACCGGCTAGACTTTTATCTGCCTTTCCGGTAGTACATTCGCGACCTCAATGCAAGTTATGTCGAAAGTGAAGATAGGAGTGATTCGTGAAGGTAAAGTTCCACCTGATTTTAGGGTGCCACTCACCCCGGTGCAATGTGTTCAGGTAATGAAGCAATTTCCGGAAGTGGAAGTGATAGTTCAACCGAGTCCAATTAGGAAATTTAAAGATGACGAATATCTTTCCTTGGGTATTCGAATGCAAGAGGATATAAGCGACTGTGATATTTTAATGGGTATAAAGGAAGTACCTGTTGATCAATTGATACCATCTAAAACCTACTTGTTTTTTTCTCACACGATAAAAAAACAACCGCACAATGCTAAACTACTGCGTGCTCTCTTGGACAAAAAAGTTCGAATGGTAGATTATGAAACACTTAAAGGTCCCGATGGAAAGAGATTGATAGGATTTGGACGTTATGCGGGAATTGTTGGGGCATACGAAGGTTTCAGACTTTACGGCAAAAAACATGGGCTCTATGATCTGAAATCACCTAACGATTGTGAAGATCGGGTGGAGATGGAGATGGAAATGAAGAAAATAGCAGTACCTCACCATTTCAAACTTGTTGTAAGTGGTTTTGGAAGAGTAGGTCATGGTGCCGAAGAAATTTTGAAGTTATTGCCCATAAAAAGAGTAGACGCTCAAACCTTTTTTGGTAAAACGGAAGAACCGGTTTATGTGCATCTCGACAGTCAGGATTACTACGAAAGAAAGGAGTTCGGAGGATTTGACAAAAAAGATTTTTACCTAAATCCCGAAAAATACCACAGCACATTGCCAGATTATGTCCGTCGTGCCGATATGTACATAGCTTGTCACTTGTGGGCCGGAGGAAACCCGGTGTTGTTGCCTTCAGAGAGTTATCTCCATCCGGATTGGAAGTGCAAAGTGGTCGCAGATATTAGTTGTGACACCAATGGTCCTATAGCATCAACAATAAGAGCATCGAAAATTTCGGATCCATTTTTCGGCTATAATCCTGTTTCAAAAGAGGAGATAGATTTTTTATCTGAGCAGGCGATTGCGGTCATGGCCATAGATAATCTTCCCTGTGAATTGCCCAAAGATTCATCGGAGGCATTTGGTGCCGAATTAATAGAAAAAGTCTTACCTCTTTTATTGGAATCTGATCCAAACGGAATCATTTGGAAGGCAACGGAGACCACATTGGAAGGAGAGCTTACACCGCATTTCGAATATTTGGCAGATTACGCGAAGGGATCTGAATAATAAACCTGTTTGCTATTGAGCCGCAAACGTGAAGGTAATAGTCCCCGATTGTCTGCGATCAGGCCCATAATCGAACCTCCACTTTTTGGCATAAGTGAGCGCATCCTCTCGCAAACAAGCGGATGAACTCGACTTCGAATCATCGATGGAGGTATTCGTAACAGCACCGGTCTGGTCTACATCAATTTTCACAACAACTTTTCCACCCAGTTGGCATCGGTAGGTCGGTTTAGGTCGTCCATTGGTTGGCTTCCTTCCTTTGAGGTCGTACTCTACGGCAACATTTCCCGTTGAACTTTTATCTGAGCCGCCTACAATAGGTTCGTTTTTCTCTTTCTGAGTAGAAGTGCTTTTATTTTTATCCGGAATTTCATTTCGCGGAATGGATTTGTGATTTTGAGCAAGGGCGGCTTTTTCGGCAGCTTCAAATGCAGCAAGCTCGTCTGCTACCTCTTGAGCAATTTGTTCCTGTGTTTTACCACGATAGTCCACTCTTTCTTTTACCCGTTCGCTATTTGCGCTGGCAACCAGATTCCGGACCTCTTCGCTCATCATGCTTTCTTCATTCATTTCAGGCTCCGGAATGTCCATTTCAAGCAGACTGATCTCCACTTCTTCAAGAACGTCCGGTTTTTCTATTCGTTCTTTTTCAGGTGAAGAAATAACCATATACGAAGTACCTAAAACAAAAATATGAACCAGAAGCGACAGGATCACTCCGATATAGATAGCATCTTTTTTGTCCTTATCACGGGCAATAAGTGCGTCTATTTTCTGAACTTTAATTTGGGCTGAGTCTGTTGACAACACCTGTTCCTGTTATTTTATCTTCTGTAATAGTGGGATTTCCTCGATATAATAAGTCTCCTGTACCGGTTAGCGAGTATCCTAGTTCATCGGTTACGAATAAATTTATATTTCCAGAGCCTGTTTGGTTTACATGAGCTCTAGAAGTTTGCAATCCCAAAGCTTCAATATTTCCGCTGCCTGTTAGGTTGATATCTAATTCAGGAGCGCTGCCAGCGAGCACAATATCTCCTGAACCAGAGATATTTGTCTCTATACGGCTATTTGATGTACATTTTATATAGATTTTTCCGGATCCCGTTAAACTCACAGAAGCATTTTCGAGAACAAGAATTTCTTCGGACACTACCGAGCCTACTCCTGTCAGATCAATCTGCGATAATGGTCCATCCAGATATAATTTCATGGTCACAGGAGTATAGGAACTGATACATCCCTTTAAACTGATGTGCAGAATTCCATTTTTGATTTTGGTGGTTATGGCATCCGAAATAGCGGCTTGGGCTAGTATTTCTATGGATCGAGTGTGATTTCCACCGGTGTTCTCGATGATGAGATCGGCCGGGAAATCGAATTCTATGCCGTTAAACGGCTCTAATTCCCTTTTACTATCCAATAAGTTGCCGTCCCCTGTGATACACACCTGGGAGCAACTGATGGAAATTGCTAGGATGCTGAAAATGAAATATTTCATAATTTTATTTGAACTCACAAAAGTAAATATGTATTAGGATGATGAAACGAATTGACAAAATGGTCGTTTAACAATTGTTTACACAAAAGATATAATTATCGGGCCTTTTTGCTGTGCGGTTTAAATATTGGCACTATCTTAGCGCTACGAAATTAGAATTAACAAACATAATCATTAAATCATGAAGAAATTTTTTGCCGTATTTGCATTAGTGGCCTTTGTTGGTCTCTTTGCTTCAGCTCAGACAACCTCTACCGACACAAAGGAAAAGAGCAAATCAGAATGTTCAAAGTCTTGTTCAGATAAAGACAAAGCTGCTTGCACAGACAAAGAAAAGTCAGCTTGCTCTAAGTCTTGCACAGACAAAGCCGGTGCTTCAACTACAACTGCTACTTCTAACAAATCTGCAAGTGGTTCATGCTGTAGCAAAGATGCAAAAGCTTCAGGTTCATGCTGCAGCAAAGACAAAGCAGCAGGTACAAAGACTTCTACTACCGAAACAAAAGCAGCGTCTAAAGACGGTAAAACTGCAACAACTCGTGTAGCTAAGAATTCTGCAACTCCTGTAAAAACAGTTGCTAAAACAGAAGGTGGCAAATAAGCCCTCTTAAAAAGATAAAAAAAAATCCTGACCATGTGTCAGGATTTTTTTTTGCCTTTTAGTTCCTATCGGCTACCAATTACTTAAGCCGAAATGAGTGTCGGCCATTTCCAATATATTATCTCCAATTGCCAAAGCAGCAGTGGCCGCAGGTGAAGGGGCGTTTAGGACATGAATACTATGGTCGGTGTATTCGATTCGGAAATCGTCGCGTGTATCTCCGTCTTGGCTAAGCAGCATTGCCCGCACTCCGGCTCTTCCCGGTTCAATATCATCCATGGTTAACGAAGGAATCAGCTTTTGAAGAGTTTTCAGAAAAAGTCTTTTGGAAAAAGCTCTTCTGTATTCATCGATTCCAAATTTCATATTTCGGAAGAATAGTTTCCAAGTTCCACCATAAGTAAGGGCATCCCACGAATCGGCAAAATCGAAATCTGTTTTACCGTATCCCTCTCTTTTAAATGTGAATACCGCATTTGGTCCACATTCAATGGAGCCGTCGGTCATTCTGGTAAAATGAACACCTAAAAACGGAAAATCCGGGTTGGGAACAGGGTAAATCAGGTGTTTTACCTTGTGTTTCGCCTGTTCGGTGAGTTCATAATAGTCGCCCCGAAAGCCAACTACTTTTTCCTTTAGTAAAACCCCATCTTTTTTGGCCAATCGGTCGGCTTGTAATCCTGCACAAAAAATGAGTTTTCGCGCCGAGTAGGTTTCCTTATTAGTCTTTACACGAGTATAATCGCCGAACTTTTCAAAGCTCTCTGCGAGTTCGCCGGTGTGAACTTCCGATTCGGGTTGAATAGAAAGGGCAATTTCGGTCATCTTTTCGGTAGCTGCCCTAAAATCGATAATGCCGGTACATCCTAGGTGGATACCTGCAATCCCGGTGCAAAAGGGTTCTATATCTTTGATTTCATTGATATTAACCCTTCGCATATCCTCAATTTGATTTTTTATTCCATGCTCATGAATTTTCTCCAATTGTGGCAATTCAGTGGAATCGGTAGCGACGATCAATTTACCGCAGATATCATGTTTAATATGATGTTCTCGGGCAAACTGAACCAGCTCTTTCCTGCCTTTTACACAATTGGTGGCCTTAAGGGATCCGGGTTTGTAATAAATACCGCTATGAATAACCCCGCTGTTGTTGCCTGTTTGGTGATTGGCAAGCACATTCTCTTTTTCCAAAAGTAAAATCCTTATACGGGGATATTTCTTTTGAATTTTATAAAGTGTGGCAGAACCCACGATTCCGCCTCCAATAATAATGATATCGAAATGTTTCTCCACTTCGCAATTTTTGGCAAAAGTAAGTAGTAAGAGGAAACAACATTGTGAAAGCATCAATGTTTGAGGCAGGAGGTTCTATCTTTGGACACTTATCCATACACCAACTATATGAAATTACTCGACGGAAAAGTTGTTATCATTACCGGTGCTTCGCGCGGCATCGGTAAAGGAATTGCAGAATTGTTTTCTGCGCAAGGTGCCCACGTTGCATTTACTTATGCATCATCAGAAGAAAAGGCGAGAGCATTGGAAGCAGGACTGAATCAAAATGGTGGAAGAAGCAAAGGATATAAAAGCGATGCATCTGATTTTAATGCTGCGGCAGCCCTGGTAGAAGAGGTAGTGAAAGAATTTGGGACGGTGGACATTCTAGTGAATAATGCCGGAATTACCCGCGACAATTTGCTCATGCGGATGTCGGAAGAGCAGTGGGACGAAATCATGACGGTAAACCTGAAGTCAGTTTTCAACTTGACAAAAGCTGTTATTAAACCCATGTTGAAAGCCCGGAGTGGAAGTATTATTAATATGAGTAGTGTTGTTGGGGTGAAGGGTAATGCAGGACAATCCAATTATGCGGCATCAAAGGCCGGTATTATAGGTTTTACGAAAAGTATAGCAGCCGAGTTAGGCTCAAGAAATATTCGTTGCAACGCAATTGCACCCGGTTTCATTGAAACAGAAATGACCGGTGCACTCGATGAGAAGGTAGTACAGCAATGGAGAGACACGATTCCTCTAAAGAGGGGAGGGTCTTCTTTAGATGTCGCCAATGCTACATTGTTTTTAGCTTCAGATATGAGTACTTACATCACCGGACAGACCTTGCACGTGTGTGGTGGAATGTTGATGTAAACGGGAATTAACTAAACGCTTTATATAAAAAGGTCAACGTGTCAATTATAACGGAGTATCCTTCTTGGTTTATACTGCTATGTTTACTGGCGGGTGCAGTCTACGCGGGCGCATTATACTTGCGCGATAGGTTTAATAGAACTTACGGAACCCCGTTAGCTGCACTACTCGCCTTTCTTCGATTTGCAGGCATTGCGGTGCTCGCGTTTTTTTTACTAAAACCATTGATTCGCTCTTTGAATCTGGATACACAGAAACCCATATTGGTTGTAGCTGTAGACAATTCGCAATCTCTTGCGATGACGGCAGATTCGGCTTCATATATAGACGGCCGATTTAAAGCAGAGCTAGATCAATTGATCGCTCAATTCGGAGATAAGTATGAAGTTCGAACGTATCAATTTGGCTCTACTGTAGAAGAAGGTATAGACAGTTTGAAATACGAAGACAAACTCACTGATATATCATCTTTATCCGAAGATTTGTATAACCGTTTAAGCGGAAGAAACCTCGGAGCAGTAATCGTAGCGTCGGATGGACTTTACAATAAAGGATCAAATCCGACTTATGCGTTTAAGAAATTGAATGTACCTGTGTATACCATTGCACTTGGAGATACGACAATTCGAAAGGATGTTCTTATTGCCGAGGTAGCCAACAATCGATTGGCATATTTGGGTAATAAATTCCCGGTAGAAATTACGGTTCAAGCCAAAAAAGCAGACGGTGAAAGAGCCACCTTGACATTATCGAAACAGGGCAAAGTTTTGTATTCGGAAGAAATGGTTTTTACCGGAGAGAACTACAGTAAAATATCAAAGTTGGTATTGGATGCAAATCAAGTGGGATTGCAGCGATATACCATAAATATTTCATCGGTAAGTGGTGAAGTCACGTTGGTAAACAACCGAAAGGATATTTTTATTGATGTGCTGGATAGCAGACAAAAGGTCTTGGTTTTAGGTGCCGTTCCTCATCCGGATATAGCAGCCTTGTCCGATGCTCTTTCCAACAATGAATCCTATAAAATAGAAACAGCCTTGGTCGATAATTTCGAAGGCAATGTGAGTGAATACAGTCTTGTCATCTTTCATCAATTACCGGGAGTAGGTGGTAAGGGGCTTTCTCAGGTTAAAACGGCACTTGCTCAAAATGTGCCCGCACTTTTCATCTGGGGTTCCGCTACAGACTTTAAGGCATTTAATGACTTACAATTGGGGTATGCACTAAAATCATACAATGGCAGTAGCTCCGATATTAAAGCATCTTGGAGCGAAGGATTTGCACTATTCGAACCGGGAGAGAGAACATTGGAAATGTTTTCTTTGCTCTCACCTCTTTCGGTACCTTTTGGAGAATTCTCATTTTCACCCGGTTCTACTACTTTGCTAAATCGACAGGTCGGTACTATCAAAACCAAAACACCCCTTTTGTCATTCAACAAATTGCAGGACAATAAAATTGGATTGATAGCCGGGGAGGGTATTTGGCGTTGGAAAATGACGTCTTATTTGCAATTCAACTCACATGAACCATTTACAGAGTTTGCAACGAAGATTATGCAGTATTTGGCGTCAAAAGATGATAAGAGCTTTTTTAGAGTGAACGGAAAAAACGACTTCCCTGAAGATCAACCTGTCATTTTTGATGCAGAGTTGTATAATGGAAGTTATGAAGCGATAAAGGAAAAGGAAGTTCGAATGCGTGTGACCGATGATGAAGGGAAAGAGTATAACTATACTTTTTCACCTTATGGCGATAGATATAGATTGGATATGGGTCAGTTACCGGTGGGGAACTATACCTATGTGGCCTCAGCAAATAATGGGACAGAGGATTTAATTGAAAAGGGTGAGTTTAGTATTAGTCAACTTCTTTTAGAGACCGTTAATACGGTGGCGGATCATCGACTGATGTACCAAATGGCACACGACAATGGAGGAGAAATGGTACAGCGATCTTCGATGAATTCTCTAGTTGAGAAAATTAATGCCCGACAGGACATTGTCGCCATTGAGTTTGAGAATAAGAAACTCGACGATTTGATTGATTTCAAATGGCTGCTTGGACTTCTGCTTTTCCTTTTTGGTCTGGAGTGGTTGCTGCGAAAAAGGGCCGGCACATACTAATTTTTTGATGTAATGAATGCACTAAGGAATTACTGGGCCAAGCGATGGTTCAAAGTCTTGAGTATTTTTCTGATGTTGATCATTACTCTGTTTTTCTTGCGGGTTCCTATCTTACGGGGTATTGGCAATTACCTCTATGCACAAGATTCACTGCAAAAAACGAATGCCATTTTTGTTTTAGGAGGAAACAGTTACGAAAGAGGTTTGGAAGCGGCGAAGGTGTATTCTCAATTCATAGGGACACCTGTATATTCTACCGGTTCGAATATACCCATGCAGTTGTTGGCATTTGATACATCTCTCACCGAAGCCGAACTTACTACCATGTTAGTAAGGAAGCACGGGGTTCCGGATTCGCTTTCATATCCATTGATTGCAGGCACCAGTACACGTGAAGAGGCAGATGCCATTTGCAAATTAATTGAGGAGAATGGATGGACGAGCATTACGATTATATCGAGTTCGTTTCACTTGCGAAGAGTGAAGCAAGTATTCGAAAAGGCTCGCGATGGTCGCAGCTTCAACTTTGTGTTTCATGGAGCGCCGTCAAAAGATTTTGATCCGAATACATGGTGGAAACATGAAGAAGGTTTAATCACGGTCAATAACGAATTAATGAAAATGCTTTATTACTTCTTTACCTAGTAAGTAGCGCTATTTTCGCATCATGTTAAATTGGAGCGAGATATTTTCTTGTTTTATGATTCTTTTTGCGGTCATAGATATTGCGGGTTCAATACCTGTAATCCTTGATATCAAAGCAAAGACGGGCAATATTCAGCCCATAACCACTACCATTATTGCATTTGTGATGATGTTATTGTTTTTGATTGGCGGAGAAAGATTTCTCGGCTGGTTTGGAGTTGACGTCCCGTCCTTCGCAGTAGCAGGCTCATTCGTTCTATTTTTTATTGCCTTGGAAATGCTGTTGGGAGTTAAAATCTTTAAGCAAAAAGAAGGCTTAGGAAATGTATCCCACATTGTTCCACTGGCTTTTCCTGTTATAGCAGGTGCCGGTACTTTTTCTACTCTGATTGCCTTGCGTGCCGAATATGATTTGTATACCATATTCATAGCACTATCGATGAACATACCTCTCGTTTATATTGTGCTTCGAATGACAGGTCGCATAGAAAAGGTATTGGGGCTTGCCGGAATTGCTATTCTTGAAAAAGTATTTGGGATCATATTGCTTGCCATTTCTGTGAAATTGTTTAGTAGCAACGTTCAGCATCTTTTCCAATAAGCTGTGAAGTCGAGAATAGATATATATACTGATGGCTCTTCGAGGGGTAATCCCGGGCCCGGGGGTTATGGTATTATTATGGCGTCCGGACCTCATTTAAAAGAATTTTCACAAGGGTTTCGGAAAACCACGAACAACCGAATGGAACTTATGGCTGTAATTGTGGCTTTAAAACAAATTAAAAGTCCGGGTCACGAGGTGGTGATTTATTCGGATTCAAAATATGTAGTTGACGCGATCGAGAAAAGTTGGATCAAAGGATGGGTCAAAAAAGCGTGGAAGGACGTGAAGAATCCGGATTTGTGGAAAGAATACCTCAAGGTTTCTGAGCACCATTCGATAAGATTTGTATGGGTTCGCGGACACAATGGACACCCTATGAATGAACGTTGTGATGAGTTAGCTGTTGGAGCAGCTACGAGTCGTGGTTTACTCATCGATACGGGATATGAGGAGAGTATTTCAACTAGTTTATATTGAAGCGTTTAGATTTGATCTAAACCAAGGGTTACTTCTCAGCGGGAAGAGTACATTTGCAATCCAAAAATCAATACCAATAAAAATCAATGCGTACAGACTTATACCAGGGACATGATTATTACCTGATGGACGAGTTGTTGACAGAGGAACACAAACTCATTCGTGAAACCGTAAGAGCTTGGGTTAAGAAAGAAGTTTCACCTATAATTGAAGAAGCTGCTGAAAAATGTAAGTTTCCGGAGCATCTTATTTCAGGTCTCGGAGAGATTGGAGCATTTGGTCCATATATCCCAACTGAATATGGCGGTGCCGGACTTGATCACATCGCTTATGGCTTAATCATGCAGGAATTAGAACGTTGTGACTCGGGTTTAAGAAGCACTGCAAGTGTTCAAAGTTCCTTGGTTATGTATCCGATTTACAAATACGGAAACGAAGAACAGCGCATGAAATATCTTCCAAAACTAGCTACCGGAGAGTGGATGGGTTGTTTCGGGTTGACAGAACCGGATTTCGGTAGCAATCCCGGTGGGATGACTACCAACTTTAAAGATATGGGCGACCATTATCTTTTGAATGGAGCCAAAATGTGGATCAGCAATGCACCATTTGCTCAGGTTGCTGTGGTTTGGGCAAAAAATGAAGAAGGAAGAATCCACGGTTTGATTGTGGAACGGGGTATGGAAGGTTTTAGCACTCCAACTATGCACGGCAAGTGGAGTTTGAGGGCTTCTGATACAGGTGAATTGATATTTCAGGATGTGAAAGTTCCCAAAGAAAATCTTCTCCCTAACAAAAGCGGACTCGGGGCACCGCTCGGATGTTTGGACTCTGCTCGTTATGGAATTTCTTGGGGAGCAATCGGTGTTGCATTAGATTGTTATGATGTAGCTCTTCGTTATAGCAAGGAGCGCATCCAATTCGGCAAACCGATTGGTGCTTTCCAACTTCAGCAGAAAAAACTAGCTGAGATGATTACAGAAATTACAAAAGCTCAGTTGCTAAATCTTCGTCTTGGACAGTTGCGCAACGAAGGACGTGCAACTACCGGTCAGATTTCAATGGCAAAGCGAAACAACATCGCTATGGCCAAACAGATTATTAGCGATGCACGTCAGATCTTAGGTGGAATGGGTATTACAAATGAATATCCGGTAATGCGCCACATGATGAACCTCGAAAGTGTAATTACGTATGAAGGTACACATGACATCCACTTGCTCATAACAGGTATGGACGTCACGGGTTTTGACGCTTTTAAATAGTAATAGCTAAAAGCAAATCCGGAAAGACAGACATTCTCCTGTTGAGTATAACACAAATAAAGAGGGCCTGAATTAAGGCCCTTTTTGCTGCGTTCCGGATTCTAATGAAAAACGTATCTTTTGACCTTTTGGTCATCGAGCATAAAGATTCTTCAAAATGAGAACGTCCCCTATCTGAGAGGAGTTCACAGGGGTTTTATAACTCATTGATAATAAGAATAAAAGATGAGTAACAGCCATTTTGTTTAACAAATAATTAAATTGTTTAAACAAAATGAATGAACTCTTGTTATATTTGCTTTATTAATCAAAATCATTATCTATGGAACATTTAAAAATTGCGAGTGACAATTACGTCGCCTTCACGTTTTTTATCGGCACAATGGCCATGATGGCCGCTTCTGTTTTCTTCTTCTTTGAGTTAAACAATACTTCTAAGAAATGGAGAACATCGTTGTTAGTCTCAGGTATAATTACTTTCATTGCAGCTGTGCACTACTACTACATGAGAGGATACAATCTGGAGACAGGAGATTCACCAACTTTCTTCAGATACGTAGATTGGATTCTAACCGTGCCATTGATGTGCGTGGAATTCTATTTAATTACGAAGAAGGCGGGAGCCAAAATCGGTTTGTTGTGGAAATTAATTGCCGCATCACTTGTTATGTTGTTGACGGGTTATGCCGGTGAAGTTTTAGACAGAGATGGTAGTGTATTGTGGGGTGTTCTTTCGGGAATAGCTTACTTCTACATTGTTTATATAGTGTGGTTTGGAGAGATTGCAAAATTGGCACAAACGGCGGGCCCACAAGTTGCGAAGGCAACACGTATTTTAGCATGGTTTGTTTTAGTAGGTTGGGCGATTTATCCTCTAGGTTATATTTTAGGAACTCCCGGTGGTTTATTTGGAATGCAACTTGTAGCAGACCCTGCCGCGGCTTCAAAAGCAATGGATATTGTCTACAACATTGCAGATGCTATTAATAAGATTGGCTTCGGTTTGGTAATCTATGCTTTAAGTAGAAACAGCGAAGATTAATTTAATACTGATTAGGTTTGGAAATGGAGGCGCACTTAAAAAAGTGCGACCTCTATTTCTTTTAAAAATTACTCGGATCTCAGAATAACGAATCTTAATGCGCTATGAAAAATATTCATAGCATCATGTACATGTTTGTTTTTATTGATACAGACTCGATTATTAGTGGCAATTTTTTGTATGCTGAAGCGTGTGTGCACTAAGTCAAATTAATCATGGGTTCTACTTTATAAAATATGGGCACGCTGGCGAAACTTGGTACACGGCAGAATGAGTCTAATAAGTTGGAGAATTTCAACGAGATTGGAATTCATTCTAAAAGGTGTTTCAAATTTTATAACAATTGGAATTTAGCGATTATGGTACAGTCGCTGTCTAAAGGAAAGCTGATATTTTTAGGGTTCTTTAAAAAATTATCGAGACTTGCTACTTTTTCATTTTTGGATGAGAAATCATTATTGAAGGAGGAGTATAGATTGTCAACATCACTGTCTGTTTTTCATTTTTTCAATGCCTTGTATGTTCATCTCAAAATCAAAAATCAAATACGTTATGTTAGCGCTTTTCTAATTGTTGTAACCTATTTGGTTTTATCCAATTGGAATGAACAACTCGCGGCGTATTTCAGCTACAGTGTAGTAATTATCGGACTACTATATATTGGTATTCCCCACGGTGCCTTAGATCATTTGCTTTCAAAAAATAGAAGTACTCCTTTGTTTGTTTTTATTTTTAAGTACTTGTTTATTAGCGCCCTGTATTATGCTTTTTGGCAGTATTTCCCATTCCTTGCGCTTCTTGTTTTTGTGTCTTACACTTCTTTTCACTTTGGAGAATCCGAATTGGTAGAAACTGAGAAAAGCATAAATTCTTTGAATACAAAACTCAAAGCGTTTTTGATGGGTTTTAGTATTCTCTTTTTTATTATTTTAAGCCATGCAGAAGAATCTCTGGGCATAGTATCCAATTTCATCGAAATCCGTGAATTGGTCAGGCTTGGTGGCAGTTTTTCTTTCATAGCCGTAATAGGAACTATACTTACTTTCGTTTATATTCTAACACAGAGCATCATGTCAAAGAGGTGGTGCTATCTCGGACTATTGTTTCTCTTACTTTTAGGAATTAGAGTCCCGTTGATTTTGGCCTTCAGCCTCTATTTCATATTTCAGCATAGTTCCAACGCATGGCAACATCTGAAACGTGGACTTAATATGAATTCGTTTCAGCTATATAAAAAATCTTCTCTATACACGCTTGGTGCCCTGGTGATCTTTATCCTCATTGCATTTTGCGCAGATGAAATATTAAGTATTAACGGTTTGTTGGCGAAATTTTTCCTTTTCATTGCGTGCATTAGTTTGCCACATTTCATTTTAATGCACCTTTTTTACAAAGCGAATCTTCATTAATGCCTTTCAATTTGTCGCGAAGATCACTTTAAATGAAACATCCAATCTTCGAGACAGGGCAATGTTTGTGCGGTCTTTTTTAAATATAATCAGGACTCCCTTTCTGAACTAGATGAAATAAAAAGGGCCTCAATTGAGGCCCTTTTTAATGATCTATATTTTATTTTATGGACAAACTGTGCCATAAACACCGAGGAATATCAGAAGGTCGGCGAGACCCACTAAACCATCGCCGTTCAAGTCAGGAGCCACACATGGTCCACCAACTCCACCGTAACTTCCTAGGAAGATAAGTAGGTCGGTCGCACCAATGAAATTGTCACCACTAAAGTCGCCAGGGCAGGTAATTAAGCAAGAGCCATTATCGCATGTCGCAGCCGGATTAAAGTTTGGAGCAGAACAATCTGTGCAACCTAAAACAACAGTACCCACGCTGAATGAAACTGAAGTAGGAGCGCCACCGCTGATTGCACCACCATTCACACCACTTAGAGTCCACCCAATTTCAGCAGGGAAAGAACCTGCAGTAATTTGAAGTGTGTAACAACCATCTGCAAGACAGAAACCATCTACATCGAAAGACCCGAAGTCATCGTTCATGGTTCCGGTTGCAATCAAGTTGTTTGCAGAATCATAAATATTGTAAACCGCAATGTCCCAGTTATCTCCGAAATTATCTGTCATGGTTAATGATACGCAGTTCTCAATGCAATAAACGCATCCTCCATCATTACAATTGGCAGTGACGTCGTAGTTACATGCAAAAGGATCAGTACAGCCACCATTCGTAAAGCCAACTGAGAAGCTATTTGAAGAGAAGGCAAACCCGGATATAGGTCCTTCGTTAGCACCATTTAATGTCCAGGAAACTTCTGAAGGGAAAGTACCTCCTGTAACTGAAATTGTGTAGCAACCATCATCAAGGCAAAGTGCGTTGATATCGATTTCGCCATTACCGGAATCCATTGTGCCAACAGCTACGTTAACCCCGCTGGCGTTCGTCACTGTGTAGGTAGCTCCATTCCAACCATCACCAAACAAATCGTACAAAGTGATTGCAAGACAATTGTTGAAACAAGAAACACAAGTTCCATCGTCGCAGTTCGCAGCAGGATTGTAGTTGCAAGCTGATGGATTTGTACAACCTGGATTGGTAGGTCCAACAGAGAAACTGATTGTAGTAGCAGCACCACCGGAGATTGGACCTTCGTTCGCTCCGTTTAGAGTCCATCCAATTTCACTTGGGAAAATTCCACTCGTGATTGATAAGGTGTAACAACCTGCATCTAAACAAAGCGCATCCACTTGAATATCGTCGTAGAAACCGTTTAGAGTGCCCGTGGCTACCACTGTACCAAAAATATTGGCAACCGAATAAGTGGCACCATTCCAGCCATCACCAAACTCATCGGTCATTGTGAGACTTACGCAGTAGCTCAAGCAATACACGCAAGATGCATCCGGACAATTAACAAGAGGGTTATAGTTACAAGCAAAAGGATCACCGCAACCATCAATCAAACCACCAACGGTGAAACTAATAGTTGTAGAAGCTCCACCTGAAATAGGTCCTTCATTGGCTCCGTTCAATGTCCATCCAATTTCAGCTGGGAATGTTCCACCGGTGATAGTTAAAGTATAACAACCTGCATTTAGGCAAAGAGCGTCTACCTGAATATCGTCATAGAAAGAACTAAGAGTACCCGTCGCAACGTTTACACCAAAAGCATTGGTTACCGTGTAGGTAGCGCCATTCCAACCATCACCAAAAGAATCTGTCATGGTGATACTCATGCACAAATCTGGACAAGTAACGCAAGATGCATCAGAGCAGTTGGCCAATGGATTATAGTTACATGCCAATGGATTTGTGCAACCATCAATAAGAGTTCCAATCGTGAAGTTCACCGAGGCTGGAGCCCCACCCGAAACTGCACTATTAGCTCCTGAAATAGACCAACCGATTTCAGTTGGGAATGTTCCTCCTGTCACGTTCATGGTATAACAACCATCTGGAAGGCAAAGGAAATTTGATCCTGAACTTCCCCCGGAGAGTGAACCTGTAGCCACAACTACTCCATTGGTATTTGTGATAGAATATGCACCACCATTCCAACCATCACCAAAGGAGTCAGTCATATTTACCGTAACGCAATTTTCAAAGCAACATGTGCCATTGTCACAGTTTGCAGAAGCATTATAGTTACAAGCAGAAGCATTAGTACATCCATTTATAACAACTCCGATTGTGAATGAATTAGAGGAATTGGCACCACCGGAGAAAGTTCCTTCGTTGGCACCTGTTAGTATCCAGCTAATCTCTCCGGGAAAATTACCACTTGTTACTTCTAAAGTATAGCAGCCGTTTCCCGGGCAAATATCAACTGTAGCGGTAGAAGAACTAAATGGCAAAGTACCGGAAGCAACGATGACCCCATTGGAGTTGTAAACATTATATACTGCACCATTCCAACCATCACCAAATGAGTCGTTCAATTCAAGTTGAACACAACCGGGAGGCGGTCCGCAAGCTGCAATAAGATTATTGAGTGCATTATTTACATTAAGTCGTCCACCTGTAGTACATTCTGTGGCTAGCTGAGCAGTTGGATCAACCCCATCGAAAATGGCATCACGCACAAGAAGGGCGGTACCGGAAGGATTTGAAATAGCTCCGGCACCTAAACCTGCGCAAGGAGCTGAGTACAATAGACCAACAGCTCCTGCTACACATGGACCGGCAAATGAAGTGCCGCTCCAAAATTGATAGCCGGCAGTATTAGGTAACCATACAGACTCTCCGGGAGCACCTAAGTCTACCCTTACGGCACCATAACCGGAGAAAGTTCTAACGTCACTGCTATTTGTAGCCGTAACCGAAATCAGATAAGGACTTGTACAACCGGTTGGCATATCACCCACTACGTCAACATTTACGTTATTGTTTGTAGTAGAAGCACAGCTCAAGATACCTGCAGCACCTAAGGTGTTGTAAAAGTTGCACCATATAGGATAACTCGCAGGGTTAGCATTGTCGATACCCCAAGATGAGTTAGTAACAACTACAAACGCACCGGCGGCGCCACCGGTAGCGTTAAAAGTCGTGCGCATATCAAGCGCGTAATCATAAGCGGCTATTACATTGGCTTCATTTAAACCGCCTACAACGACAGGCATTAAGTCGATGTTCCAGTTGACACCTGCACCGCCGTTACCGTTGTTGGCAACAGCACCCACCATACCTAATACACCGGCTCCGTGATTAGCATTAGCGATATTGTCGTTGTTGGCAGGAGTATTCCAACCATCGAAGTCATCAATACGACCATTACCATCGTTATCGATGCCATCATTGGCAATTTCGCCGCTATTGGTCCAGTGATTTCCTATAAGGTCAGGATGACCCCAACTCAATCCATTTGGCTCAACAACACAAGCAACGATACTGAAACCATTGTCTGTAGTCCCGCCTGTAGTGGTGTTCCATGCAAGGTCCGTGTCGATGTCGTTATCCGTAGCATCTACATGATGCCACTGAGTTCCAAACTGTGGATCTGTGGGAACAGCGCGACTCTGTATTAAGTGATTGAATTGGGCTTCGCGAACGCCATCAAGACGTTTTACGAATTCCAACACACGCGCTTGATCCATACCTTCAAAATTGAAATGAAGATGGTAGATTCTTCCGATCTTTGATAAACAAGCAACCTCAGTCATACCTGAAAATTGCCCATCAATCTGAACGGTTTTCGATAGAATGTCGGAAGAAGTGTATCCTTCCTCGAGCTCGATGAGTAGATCACCATCCACGAATGGTGTTTCTTGTGCGTATGTTGTTTGCCAACAACAGAATGCACAAAACAATACGAATAGAAGTTTTTTCATTGGGAACTGTTTTGGTTAAAGTTGAAAACGAGGCACAAATATACCGTTTAATAGCACAAAGTGAAACCATGACTTTGCTTAGTTTAACTAGAATGGGTTCTGAACCATCAGCTCTTAACTATATGACTACAAGTGTAATACAGGTACTTCGTTCAGTCTTTCGTCTAATGTTTCGAAGTTGTAAACAAATTGAGGTGATATCGGGAGTGAAGACGTTGAATTAACTATGAAAAAGGTGACACATACATCTCATAGTCAGTGTGTTAAGGAGTATAATTCACTTTTTTATTGTGAAGAGCCCAATCCGGGAATAAAGTCCTTCAAATAGAATGGTTCGAAATAGGCTAAATCGGCAAAAGATTTTGATTCCCATGCAGTTAATGCCATCCTACCCATCCATTTCGCTGAAGGAACGAGAAGAGAATTAAATGTATTTTCTGCAGAGTTGTAGTGCGAAAACTTACCACAACCATCGCCGCAAAACAAAGTTCGACCGGAATTGCTTGAAAAATAATCACCTTCCGGTTGGACGGCATAAACTTCTTCCAAGGCTTGTCCGCGTGAGTCGAATCGACAGGTATAAACCTCCAAACGACGTGCATCGATCATAGGCACATATTCGTCAAATCCCGGTGACTCTTCCATTGCCCGATGAGCCAACATAGTCAAGGTGTCAATTGAAATTAAGGGAATAGTTCGGGCAAAACACAAGCCTTTGGCTGCAGCTACTCCAATTCTGAGCCCCGTGTATGAGCCAGGACCCGAGCTAACAGCAATGGCATCGATGTTATCGAATGTGCAATTGGCCTGTCGAAGTGTGTCCGCAATAAACAAGTGAAGTGATTCGGCATGAATGTAACCATCCCCGGTTTCTTCTTTGAAGGATATACATTCAGCATTTTTAAATAGCGCAACAGAACAATTCCGAGCACTTGTTTCTATGCATAGAATAAATGGCATAAGAAATCTAGTCTTCTTTTTTGGTATTGAGCGACTCAGTGCTTACAATTTTGATCTTATCAGCATTTTTTAAACTGAGTGAAATGAGGTCATAAGGATCGGTAATTACTTTTTCTCCATCACTCACGCCACTTTTAACATGTATGTATTTATTGTCCTGTATTCCTGTTTCTACCACTCTAATTTCCGCAGTGCCGTTTGATTCATTAGCCACAAATACCACGGTAAATGGATCTGCAAGTTCGTCGTTGTTCTTTTTTCTTTCTTCTTCCTTTTTTGCATTATCAATCATCATATCCGAGAAGGATTTTGAAGATGTGTCTTCGCGGGAAGTTACACAACGGATGGGAATCGATACAACATCCAATTCCGTTTGTGTTTTAATTTTTACCGTAGCACTCATTCCGGGTCTAAAGGGCGAAAACCCTTCCGGTTTATCTTTGGAGAGTTCCTGATAAGAAGAAGGAATAATCTGAATTTTAACCGAAAAGTTGGTTACTTGATCCAATGATGCTGCACCGGTTAATGCATTTAAAGCGGTATTTCCAATTTCGGTAACCAAACCTAGAAAAGTTTGATCGGAATAAGAGTCCACTTCAATTTCAGCAGTGTCTCCGAGTGCAACTCTCACAATATCACTTTCATTTACTTCCACATTTACTTCCATTGTGCTAAGAGCTGACACTTTCATTATTACATCGCCGGCCATCATATTGTTGCCCAAAACGGTTTCGCCCAACTCTTTTGTAAGGGCTGTAACGGTGCCATTCATAGGAGCGAGAATAGTTGTTCGACCTAAATTGTCTGAAGCTTCATTTAGCGAAGCCATCGCACTGGCGATCGAAAATTCTGCTGAGCTAATACTCTCTTCCGCAGCGCTTAGTTCGGCTTTGGATACTTCCCAAGTAGATGTTGCATTTTCAAATTCTGCTTTGGAAATAGCTCCTTCTTGGAATAATTTGTTGCTTCGTTGATAAGAAAGATCGGCCGCTTTCCATTGAGCATCCGCTTGAGTTCTTCTGGCTTTAGCACTGCTGAGAGCACTTTTAGCGGAGTTCACTGCAGCTTCCGCGCGGCTTTGAGCTGAGCGGTATATGTCGGGATTAATACGGACGAGCAACTGACCTTTAATAACCTGGTCACCTTCTTTTACAGGCAACTCTATAATTTGTCCGGAAACCTCGGACTGAATTTTCACTTCGAGTTCGGGTTGTACTTTACCACTTGCCGAGACCGTTTCTACGATTTTTCTTTTTTGCGCTGTTTCAACACTAACCGAGCGCACATTTCTATCGCCACCTAAAGAACGCAACAGAACTAATGTCACTGCGACTACTATGGCAACGATCAAAACTACTTTCCATTTCTTTTTCATGATCAGAGCGATATGGCTTTACCTTGGTAAAAATCAAGTACTTTTATTCTAAACAGGTATTCGTATTTGCTATTGAGCAAATTCACTTTTGCGTTGTCTAATCGCGTTCGTGAATCAGAGTATTCAACCTGAGTCGAAGCACCTTGTTCGTAACGCGATTTTGTATTTAGAAAGGCTTTCTCCGCCGCCTGAACAGCTTTCGTTCCCGCGTCGAAATTTGCTTTGGCTGCTAGCGCATCTGCATAAGCTCTTTCAACGCTCTGCCTCAAATTTTGGCGTGTTGTTTCAACCGAGTATTCTGCATTCATTCGATTTATTTCAGAACGTTTGATAGAACTCTCGGTACTAAAACCGTTGAAGATGGGGATATTTAAGCTAAAGAATAAAGATTTGTTTACGTTGTCAGTCAATTGATCCCATAAACTGATCGTTTCAAAATCATCTTCATTATAAACAGGTTGGAGGCTATAGACCAAATCTCCTGTGGTTTCCACAGCACCAATAGGAAAAACCTCATAATCGGGATCACCAACAATAGTACTTGCCGCTCCGGAATAACCGGTACCGTAACTAAAACTAGCACTTAGATTTGGAAGTTGAGCGCCCTTCGCAATTTCTACTCCAACAGATGCGCTTTGCATATTGTACTCGGCACTTTTCATTTCAGGGAAATGTGTTAAAGCATATTGAACAGCGGCTTCTGCACTTGGACCGAGTTGTGCATTATCCACTGCCGATACATCCGGCGATTCTATTTGAAAACTAGCCGTTTCTTCCGGACTTAGTTGAAGAGCTTGTGCTAGACTTAAAACCGATAAGTTATAATTGTTTTTAGCCTGAACAAGATTTGCCTGATCAGTGGCCAATTGTGCATCGATATCGTCGAGGTTATTTTGAGCCAATTGCCCTGCATTCACGAGTATTCGAATTCTCTTTGCTTGATTTTCCGTATTGTCGGAATTCGTTTGTGCAATCGTTACCAATTCCTGATTCATGAGAATAGAAAGGTATAAAGTAGCTATGTTTAAAGCGATATCATTCTTGGCCTTTTCATCAGTCAGCCTGCTCGCCATCACATTAATCTGAGCTTGTTCCAGGGCATTGCGAACTTGAAAACCGCTGAACAAATTAACCGAGGTCGAAATACCAAAGCTGTTACTCCGTATTCGCTCTGTTGCAAACTGGTTAGTGAATGGGTCAATTCTCTGTCCCCAGTTATAACCGTGGGAAGCTTGAGCATTCAGATTGGGAAGAAGATTTCCAAAAGCATTTTTCTGATCAATTTCTGCCAACTCTACATTCAGTTGACTTTGCTTTATGGTAATATTTTTTTCAAAAGCACGAGCAATGCTGGCTTCAAGAGACCATCGGGTCTGTGCTCCCGCTGATATTGAGACCGCCAGCGCAATCAGGAGGGTAAGAATTCCTTTGTACACGATTTTTTCTAATTTATTACTGCAAACGTAAGGCGCATGAGCTTGTAAAAACCTATAACAATTGTCAAAGGCGTATAAAAGGGACAGGCGGAGTTCGAAAGTGCCCCGAGGTGGTATTTTTGCCCGAAATGCGAATAAGGTGACAATACCCGAGGCACAATCTAAAGTTGATCAATGGATCAAAACATATGGCATTCGTTATTTTAACGAGTTAACCAACATGGCAATTCTTACTGAAGAAGTGGGTGAACTAGCCCGAATTATTGCCAGACGGTACGGAGAACAAAGCGAAAAGGAGAGCGACAAAAACAAAGATCTTGGCGATGAAATGGCCGATGTCTTATGGGTTTTGATGTGTTTAGCCAATCAAACAGGCGTAAATCTGCAGGAGGCTTTCGAAAAGAATATGGAGAAAAAAACCACAAGAGATGGTGAACGTCATCTTAACAACCCCAAAATTTCATGAGGCGTACCATACAAGTACTTTTTTTTCTAACCGCTTTGATTCTTGGAAGTTCGAGCGGATGGTCACAGAAAAAAGTAAAAGAAGGAACTAAACCACAGCCTACATCTTCGCAACAACGCGAACTTGGCTATAAGATGCGGGAGGAGTTGGACATAAGTTCAATTTTTTACAATATTCCTGTAAGGTCGATTGGTCCAACTGTCATGAGCGGAAGAGTAGTTGATGTAGATGTAAATCCGTTGAATCCGGCTCATTTTTATGTTGCCTATGCAAGTGGTGGTTTATGGGTTACACATAACAATGGAACCTCGTTTGATCCACTTTTTCAAAATGAGATTGTCATGACCATTGGCGACATTGCAGTCGATTGGGAACATGGCGAGATTATTTGGTTGGGCAGTGGAGAAAACAACAGTTCTCGGTCGAGTTATAGTGGTTACGGTATTTTTAAATCAACCGACTTAGGTAAAACATGGGAGCATTGCGGGCTTTCGGATTCACATCATATTGGACGGATCATATTGCAACCAGCGAATCCTTCAGTTGCATACGTTGCGGTCTTAGGTCATCTGTATTCTGATGGAAACGAACGAGGGGTATATAAAACTACAGATGGCGGAAAAACCTGGAATCAAAGTTTTGCCACCCGGGCAGGAGTGGGTGCTATAGATATGGTTTTGGACCCCTCCGATGAATCACATTTAATCGTTTCAACGTGGGAAAAGAGCAGAGCCGCTTGGAATTTTAAAGAATCCGGTGCGGGAAGTGGAGTCTATGAATCAATAGATGCCGGAAAAAACTGGACAACGATAACCGCTCAAGATTCCGGATTCCCAAATGGTGAGGGTGTGGGCAGAATTGGACTAGCCATCTATGCATATAATGGTGAAAAAACTCTTTATGCAATGTTAGACAATCAATTTGAGAGACCTGAAACAGAAGAAGAAAAAAGGGCTTCCGGATTGAAGAAAAAAGATTTTCAGAGGATGAGTGCTTCAGACTTTGAATTGTTGCCGGACTCATTGTTGGAAAATTTTCTACGTGACAATAATTTCCCTGAAAAGCATACAGCTAAATCGGTAAAACTTCAAGTGAAAAAAGGAGAGTTGAAACCATCATCGCTTAGTGATTATCTGTACGATGCAAATGATGATCTTTTTTCACGTCCTGTGATCGGTGCCGAAGTTTATAAGTATGATTTCACCGCTAAAAAGTGGACGAGGACCCATTCAGAATTTTTGGATGATATAATTTACAGTTATGGTTATTATTTTTCAATGATCCGTGTTCATCCCACAAATTCAAAAAAAATGTACATCGCAGGAGTGCCACTATTAACCAGTGATGATGGGGGTGCGACGTGGCGTCAAATCAATCCGGATAATGTGCATGTGGATCACCATGCCTTATGGATCAATCCTTCGCTGAATGGTCACCTCATAAACGGAAGTGATGGCGGCGTTCAGATCAGTTATGACGATGGCAAAACATTTATCAATTGTAACACTCCTTCTGTAGGGCAATTTTATTCCGTTCAAGTAGACAATGCCGATCCATACAATGTATATGGTGGATTGCAGGACAATGGAGTTTGGGTCGGACCGTCGAACAATACACCGGGTCGCGACTGGTATCAATCGGGAAAATATCCCTTTGAATTTTTAATGGGTGGCGACGGTATGCAAGTAGAAGTTGACACTCGAAACAACAGCACGATTTATACCGGGTTCCAATTTGGGTATTACAGCCGGCTCTCGCGCACCGATGGTCAGGAAGCAGATATTCACCCCGATCATGAGTTGGGAGAAACACCGCTTCGATGGAATTGGGAAACTCCTATTTTGTTGTCAAAACATCAGCAGGATATTTTTTACATCTGCTCCAATAAAGTACATAGGTCCCTTAATAAAGGCGAACAATTGGAGACCTTAAGTGGCGATCTGACCAAAGGGGCAGTACAAGGCGACGTACCCTATGGCACCCTCACATCTATTTCAGAGTCGCCTTTGCGCTTTGGATGGCTTGTGGTTGGTAGCGATGATGGACTTGTGCATGTATCGATTGATAATGGTTATACATGGCAAAATATTTCAAGCGGGTTACCGGAAAATTTTTGGGTGAGTAAGGTTGTTTTTTCAGCTCATAAAAAAGAACGAATCTATGTTTCATTAAATGGGTATCGGTTTGATCATTTTGATGCACTTATTTATCGGTCGGATGACTTAGGTAAAACATGGACATTTATTAGCGGTGGTATTCCTGATGAGCCGGTGAATGTGGTGATTGAGGATTTTGCCTCTCCAAATTTATTGTATTGCGGAACCGACCACGGACTCTACGCTTCCCGAGATATGGGCAAAACGTGGGGTACACTTGCGAATGAACTGCCGCGTGTGGCTGTTCATGATCTCGTAATTCAAGAGAGGGAGCGTGATCTGGTGATAGGTACACATGGTCGAAGTATATGGATAGCCGATATTGAAAACACAGGTTCTGTAGATACTCTTCTGTTATCCGAAGCTGTTTTATTTGATCCCGGATCAATTCGAAAACGCAACTGGGGTAATTCTTGGAGTGTTTGGGCGGAACCATCAAAACCGGATTTTTATTTTCCTTGTTTTTTGCCGGATAGTAAAACGAATGAGAAGATTGAAGTGCGATATGCCGATAGTCTTTTATTGCATGACATTCCGCTTGATGGTTTTCACCATGGTTTTAATAATGTGAGTTACGATCTAACTATATCTGAGGTTTCGGCCAAGGAATTGGAACGACTCATGAACGCAGACAAAAAATCAGACGATAAGGAAATAAAAATCGAGAAATCGAAAGATGGAAAATATTATCTCCCTAAAGGCAGATTTGATATCACGTTAATAGCACAAAATAGAAGTAAGAACGTTATAGTAATAGAATGAATACGATAGAATACGTTGCCGTGGAGGCTTCATTTAGCGGACTTTTGCGGGTTATTTTCTGGATATTGGTGGTGTCTGCAGCCATTCGATTGATTGCACATTTGGCAACACCCTATGTGGTGAGAAAAGCAGAAGAAACATTGCGATCGCGAATGCAAAATCATGAGGGAACTCAAGACCGCCGAAAAGAAGGTGAAATAACGGTGGAGCCTCCAAAAAAGAAACCTGCACAAGATAAGGGCGGAGATTACGTGGATTATGTGGAAATAAAAGACTAATGCACAACTACCATTTTGAATGTGGTTGGCCTTCCAAATGTCACGACAAGTACTTCGTAAATCCCGGGTGACAAATCACCGGTGTTTATAGTATTTGTTCCAAGAAGATTTCCGGTAGAATATACTTTGTCTCCAATTGAATTAAAAATTGAAAACGATTCTATTTCATTTGGGGAGACAATAGTCAGTTCGTTGTCCGTGGGGTTCGGGAAATACTGTAACCCATCGATCGAAGTGTTTTCTACTGAAACGTATTCGCCGGATATAGATGAAAAGCAAAGATTTTCATTAATAAATTCAACATAATACGCACCTTCTAGAAAATCTACTTCGGTAACATTAAAATGATCGACACCATTTACGTTCCAATGAATGGAATCTACGTTTAAGCTATTAGAACAAATGAGCAAGCTGTTTTCAGTGTCAACAGTAATTTCGGGTATTTCCGGGTTTTCAACGACCAAAATGTTTCCCGAAGTGGTTGTAGAAAAGTCTTCATAAGAATACATAATCGACCATTCGTATAATCCTGCTTGCGGGTATTCGTGATTGTAAGTGAATCCGACGGTGGCGGTATATGTCTCGTCACCAAAATCAAAAATAAGTTGTGCCCCTTGAACGTAGTCAGTAGAGTTGAACCAGAGGAACTCCGATCCTTCGCATAGGGTATCTTCGACAGAGGTTATTGATATATCAAGTATAAGAACACTATCGGAAATGGCGGTACAGCCTTGTGTATTCAGGAATTCTAAATGATAAAATCCGTTATCTGTGACTCCTTCCGTCGTCAATGGCACGTCTAAAATTGGCGAGTCAACTTCCGAAACAATACTACCATCATTCCACCATATATAATCTCCAATGGAACAGTTTTCACAGACAAGTTCGAGATTTCCATCCCAATTCAGCTGAGGAATTTCAGGCGTTGCAAACACATCTATAGGACCTAACGTAAATATTGAAATATTATTTCCTTGTGAATATGTATAGGTTACTTCGTACGTGCCCGGTGTTTCGAGAGTCACAGTATATTCACTTTCGCAGGTGTTCCAAGTTTGAATATTTTCTATAACAATTTCGCAAATGGCACCTTCTGTTATTACAGTTTGATTGATTATAGTAAACGTGAAAGGAGCACAACCACTGAGGTTTTCGGTTGCTAGCATGGCGGTGTTATATTCACAACTCAAATCTTCGGAATTTGCTCCCGGATCAAAATTGTTGGCAAGAGGATCTGTGCATCCGAAGTATATACAAGTACCGTCCTCTGCATTTGCCCCGGGATCAAAATTATCTGCCAAAGGATCGGTACAGCCCGGGGATAAGCATGATCCATCATCTGTATTTGCTTCATCCCAAAAATTAGCGGCATCCGGATCAGTACACCCGCTGAGAATACAAGAGCCGTCATCTATGTTTGCTGATGTATCGAAGTTATCGGCCAGTGGATGAGTGCAACCGGGAAACAGGCATGTACCATTGTTGAGATTGGCTTGAGGATCAAAGTTTGAGGCCTCCGGATCGGTGCAACCGGAAAATATACATGAATCATCATCGATAGTTGCACTCGAATCGTAATTGTCTGCACCGGATATTGTGCACCCTAAGTAAAAACAGGAATTATCTTCTGAATTCGCCTCGACATTGTAGTTGTCGGCAAGTGGATCAGTGCAGCCGAGAATAATACAGGAACCGTCTTCGCATGAAGCATTGGGATCGTAGTTTGTAGCTAGTTCATTGGTACATCCACAGTATAGACAAGTTCCATTGTCCCAATTCGCTAACGGATCATAGTTGGAAGAACCTTCAATTGTGCAGCCTGGGAATAAACAGGATCCATCATCAATAGTTGCAAGGGCACTGTAATTCGAAGCAGTCGATAACATACATCCGGGGACTGCATTGGCAGCAAAAATATTCATCCGAACCATGGGTGTTCGGAGCATGTAAAACAAACCATTTGAATCCGGATATCGAACAAGTGATGCTTCTGCTGCGGCAGCACCACTTCTTCCCACTCGCAGATTTCCTGCATTAGCCGAAGTACCTACCATCACCAAATACAGGCTATCATTCAAAAGTGTAATTGGATTTTGCAATGGAAGAACAATACTGTTGTCACCACCACTCGAATTAATGTCTGTAATGTTGATGGTATATGGATCCGACTGACCGAGAATTTCGGTTCTATCCAAATTCCACACGATGCCATAAATTTCTGTGCCGGCAACGGTTCCTTCGCCTAAAATTGTTTCAATGCTTGCAAACTGGAGACCGGAAGCTCTTGCTTGAAAGACATTTCCGACTTCCATTGCTTGAGTATTGTACATGGCTTGTGGATTAAAAATATCTTCCAAAACACCTTCATCTCGGGCATAGGTATGTGGAGTAATAAAATAGCTTAAGGTGTCTTTATTGTTGAGAATATTGTCGTCATTTTGAAGCTGATCAAGATTGTAATACACTACATACTCACCCAATTGAGGACCGGTATTATACAAGGTGTTAAGTTGTATGAGACTTGTTTGGCCTGCGTTTAGCGTGCTTGCCACACTGCTGTTAGAATATGTAGTTGTGATGTTGTCTCGTTTTACATCGACAAATAATTTAGTTTGCGTTTGTGTATTTCCTCCAATGTTTGTGGCCGTTCCTGAAAACTTTAAAGAAGGTATCATTGTCAACGGGTACATGCTGTACATCATGTCGTTGAACAATATTGGGCTCACCAATATCCCATATTGAGAATACGCCGGATTAGTTAATTGTAAGTCGTTTGGATTAGGAGAATACAAAGCGATATCATCCAAAAGCCACCAATAATATATTCCGGAGAATTGAAATTTAATTTTCACATCAGAAAAGCCTCCGGCTTGTGCTGAAATATTCACGGTTTTCCATTCACTATTCGTAGAAAAGGATCCGGTGTTCGACAAAACTTCTGTCCATGAGGAACCACCATTATTACTCACAAAAACTTTAGTGTTGGACTGATAGTGCTTGTATTGTTGTTGAAAGGTGAGTACTACGGTGCTAATACCCGTGAGATTCACGGAAGGAGTAATCAGAGATGCTAGATGAGGGGCAGGATCTTGACCGGTACCCAAACCACCGCAAACACCATCATCATCGTCCCAATAGTTACTATCAAAAATCACAAAGCCATTGGAAGCAGTAATCGAAGTGATAGGCACGGAGGAAGCGCCACACGAACCCTGGGAACAGACTGTATTGTCAGGTTCCGTATCGGGTCCGCGGTATTCCCAGTGCGCAATAGGTGTATTGCTCTCAGAAACCCATTCGGAAGTAATCCCTTCGGCAAAATCCCAATAGTGAAGTGGCGGTGCTAAAATTTGTCCATATCCCATGAAAGAAATGAAACTGAAAATGAGGAGGATGGCAAGAATTCTGGTCAACTTGATCTGTGTCTGAGACATAAATGATTTCTACGTACCAAAATACGATTTTGGTTATTGTAATGACGCAATTTCTTGGAATGGCTGCTTCTAAGTATAATCAACTGACAATTAGGCAATTAATGAACTTAAATTTTATTTGACTCAAAATGATTAAATTATGAAAAGACAAGAGGTGAAAGATTGTGAATATTTAAGAAGGCTCGGGGAGTACTGTAAACAGTAGGTTTCGAGTGTTTCAACAGCTTTGGAGAAAAAACGTGAACCAATTGGTCCTTAGATGGTTCTTATCTTAGTCCAAATATTGTACAAATGCAGGGAAGACCAAGTCTGAAGCCAAAACGACTTAAAAATGGCTTTTATGTGGAAGTAAAGACCCCGGGCAGCGGAATGAAGGTAATGATGTACAGTGCCAATCGAGAAGGTATGTTAGAGATTGCGCGCAGGTACGGTCAGATTAAAGAAGTTACCATCATGGGAGAACATCGAAACGACAAGTGGATCGCTGAGATCTCCGATGAGCCGAAGGCACGCAGGAAAAAAGTTTCCTGATAGAATTACGTCCAAGAACTTCGGGTGATCATCTCATCCGAAGGTTTGTCTGAAAAATTTTCCCGACACGTTTTCGTATTGCTTAAATTGTTGATAAACAACTAGGGAAGTCTAAAAATTTAGCGCACATTTGTTTAACCATATTATCAGCCGTGCGTCTCGTTTTAATTCCATTCTGTTTTATATGTTTGATAGGGCACAGCCAAAGTCAATTCCACTTTGAAGGAAGATTTTGCGGTGTGGAGCAATGCCGTTCAATAATTGGTGAAATGCAATCTCCTTTTGTTGGCGTGTGGATGAGGATGGTGAATTATCCGGGTATCATGATCGATCAAGCTGATTTCCCTGCGGGTCAGAGTAGTATCGGTTACACTTTATTGGGAGAGGTGGGCTTACCTCAAGCAAAGGTTGTTTTCGGAAATGTAGATGGCGAATGGGTAAAGGGACTTCACTTAAGTGGAGTAGATGACGAAGGAAGATTCAGAAGCCATTTATTGATGTATCACCGACCTCCATCAAGTATGGATGCTTTTCGACTAGACGGTGAATTTTCTATTGAACATTTTTCAAAGCGTATAAATAGGGTCTCAGGTGAGGGCGCAGGATTATTTATGGGCGCTATTCTTCGGATAGAATGTTATGAGCCGGCCCCGATTGCTTTTCATACCGGACTTGCTATCAAGAGATGGATGCCCGGAAAAAAACGGTCGGAACAAAATCGTCGACCGGGAGGTGAGTTTAACGAGTCGTTAGATCCATATTTTCTCAACTCATTTAGAAGCAAAGCATATATATCCGATTGGACAATCGGAGGAGGACCAACCTTATATTTGGATAAGTCGCTGGGAGGAAATGTAAGTCTGAGGTACCTCTTCTAATTACAAGTGAATCACTTCGCCGTAAGCTGCGGCAGCGGCTTCCATAATGGCTTCACTCATGGTTGGATGCGGATGCACAGTCTTGATTAACTCCTCACCGGTGGTTTCCAATTTGCGGAGAGCTACACATTCTGCAATCATTTCAGTAACGTTGCTACCGATCATGTGGGCGCCTAACAATTCACCGTACTTGGCGTCAAAAATCAATTTCACAAATCCTTCTTTGTGACCGGCGGCACTTGCTTTACCGGAAGCACTGAAAGGAAATTTGCCGATTTTGATATCGAGACCTTTTTCTTTAGCTGCCTTTTCGGTCAACCCAACGGATGCAATTTCCGGAGAACAATAGGTACAACCGGGAATGTTGCCATAATCAAGAGGTTGTGGATGATGACCGGCTATTTTTTCTACGCAAAGAATTCCTTCTGCACTAGCTACGTGAGCCAGAGATTGCCCGGGAACACAATCTCCAATTGCATAATATCCGGGGATATTTGTTTGATAATATTTGTCGACTACAATTTTACCTTTATCTGTAACGATACCGACATCTTCGAGCCCGATACCCTCGATGTTCGCTACCACACCGACAGCCGACAGAACAATATCACATTCGATTGTTTTTTCTTCGGCTCCCGCTTTTGTGAACACTTTGCATCCACTACCGGCAGTATCTACTTTCGTTACTTCTGTTCCGGTCAATATTTCAATACCGGCAGATTTGAATGATTTCGCAAGAGCTTTAGAAACCTCTTCATCTTCCACAGGAACTATGTTCGGCATGAATTCTACAATGGTCACTTTTGCTCCCATTGCATTATAGAAATAAGCGAACTCCACACCGATGGCACCACTACCGACAATTACCATACTCTTCGGCATTGTTGGTAATGTCATTGCTTCGCGATAACCGATTATTTTTTTTCCATCTTGCTTTAGTGCAGGTAATTCTCTGGATCGACTCCCTGTTGCAATGATGATGTTACTACCTGAAATTTCAGATTTAGATCCATCGGCAGCAGTTACTTCAACCTTTTTGCCCGATTTAATTTTGGCAGTTCCGTTGATGACTTCGATTTTATTTTTCTTCATCAGAAACTGAACGCCTTTGCTCATTCCGTCGGCTACACCACGACTTCTTTTCACAACTGCACCAAAGTCTGCTTTTGGGGCTGCTACTTCAATGCCATAATCTTTGGCGTGATTGATATATTCGAATACGGATGCACTTTTCAAAAGAGCTTTCGTAGGAATACAACCCCAGTTGAGACAAACTCCACCGAGTGATTCCTTTTCGACAATGGCTGTTTTTAAGCCTAGTTGTGACGCACGAATTGCGGCTACGTAACCTCCGGGTCCGCTGCCTATTACGATTAGATCAAAGTTCATTCTTAATAGTATCTGATTGGACGGCGAAGTTATTGCCCTAAAGCCATTCGACAAGACCCGAAGACGAAAAACTAGGTTGGTCGAATAAAATTCAGGTAGAGTATTGTTTTAGAGTGAATTAAATCAAAAATCTCCGCGTTTGATCAACCGGATTTTCTCTCTAAGCCCGATTCTTGTGTATTTTCGCGGCTTTGATTTAAATCTCGATGCTATGTTGAACATCGTTCTCTTCGGACCTCCGGGTGCAGGTAAAGGCACGCAAAGCGAAAATTTGGTGGCTCGTTATGGCTTAGTACACCTTAGCACCGGAGATATTTTTAGAAGAAACATCCAACAAGAAACCGACCTTGGACAATTGGCTAAAAGCTATATGGACAAAGGAGAATTGGTTCCCGACAGTGTTACCATTCAGATGCTTGAAGCCGAAGTGAACAAATACACAGATCCACGTGGTTTTATTCTCGACGGTTTTCCGAGAACGGTTGCTCAGGCAGAGGCTTTGGAATCCTTTCTTTCTACCATGAATGCCTCTATCTCTTGCATGCTTGCATTGGAAGTAGAAGAGCCTGTATTGGTAGAACGACTTCTTTCTCGCGGCAGCATGAGTGGCAGAGCTGACGATGCCGACGAGAGTATTATTAGGAATAGAATTTCTGTTTATCAGAATCAAACAGCACCTGTAGCCGAACACTATCGGTCGCAGGGAAGGTACTTCGGTATAGATGGCATCGGAGATATTGATGAAATAGCTCATCGCTTGTATAATGCAATAGATCAGGTACAGGCCGGCACGGTCCAGGGCTGATAAAAAAATGGCTTCTTCAAACTTCGTTGATTACGTAAAAATTTGTTGTCGCTCCGGCAAAGGAGGAGCGGGTTCTGCGCATTTCCGCAGAGAAAAATTCGTACCCCGTGGCGGTCCTGATGGAGGTGACGGCGGTCGTGGTGGACATATAATCCTTCGCGGAAACGCGCAGTTGTGGACATTACTCCACTTAAAATACCGCAAGCACGTTATTGCTGAGGAAGGAGTGGGAGGTATGAGTGCCTTAAAATCCGGCGCTCAAGGAGAGGACGAAATTTTGGATGTTCCATTGGGTACGGTTGCTCGTGATGCTGAAACCGGCGAAGTCCATTTCGAAATTACTGAAGACGGCGAAGAAAGAATTTTGGTTCCCGGAGGTAGAGGTGGATTAGGAAATGATCACTTCAAAACATCGACCAACCAAGCTCCAACGCATGCTCAACCGGGCGAACCGGGACGTGACGAGTGGAAAATTCTCGAATTAAAAGTTCTTGCTGACGTAGGTCTGGTCGGATTTCCGAATGCCGGCAAGTCCACCTTATTGGCAGCAGTATCTGCCGCCAAACCTGAGATTGCAGATTATCCTTTCACTACCATTGTTCCTAATCTCGGATTGGTTCGATACCGCGATATGCGTTCATTTATCATGGCCGACATTCCCGGAATTATCGAAGGAGCCTCCGAAGGCAAGGGACTTGGTCACCGATTTTTAAGACATATCGAACGAAACAGCTCTTTGTTGTTTACCATATCGTGCGACTCTCCCGACATTAAAAAAGAGTATAAAGTTCTGCTCAATGAGTTGAAAAAATACAATCCGGAGTTGTTAGATAAACAGCGAATCTTGGCTATCACCAAGTGTGATATGATGGACGAGGATATGATGAAGCAGATGAAACCCTTGCTTCCACGAGGAATACCTCACATCTTCATATCCGGCGTCAGTGGACTCAACATTGACAAACTGAAGGACATGATTTGGAAGCAGATCAACTCTTAGGGAATTGTGAGTTATGGGTTATGGATGATGGGTTATGAATTATGAATTATGAATCGTCCCCCTGAGTTTATCGTGTCCTTGAGCTTGCCGAAAGGGGGTGAATGAGCGTGTAGATTGACGAGTATACTTCGCTCAACGTTGCACATTTTCCATTTTCCATTTTTAATTTTCCATTTTCCACTTATTGGATTAATTCAAATTTCTTTTCAATAATCCGGAATTCTACGCGGCGATTTTGAGCTCGGCCTTCGTCGGTTTCGTTGCTTGCAACGGGTTTGTTGCTTCCAAAATATTTGACTTGCATTCTTTCCTTAGGAATTCCTTTAGAAGTAAGATGTGCAATTACTTGATTGGCGCGGCGAAGGGATAATGTGTCATTGTAGTTGTGATTTCCAATGATGTCGGTATGTCCACTAATTTCCATGTACATCGACTTATTTTTTTTCATTAATCGTGCAATTTCTTCAAGTTGTTTTCCGGCAACAGAGTTGATGTCGAATTTGTCGAAATCAAATAAAATGGCGTCGAGTTGAATGGTTTCGTATTCTTCTAATTCCAGAGGAGGATCATGAACCATGGAAGCGAGAATTTCATTTTCGCAACTGCACTCAGATTTGGTAGCAACTGGTTTTACTGTGATATCATCGACAAAAAGATAACTCCAATCATTCTGTTCTTTGGCTCCGTCTGCTTTGGTTCGTTTAATGATTTTCAGATCGCGATCCATCTTGAAGTTACCCATGGTCAAAAATTCTTCTCCGCCCTTTGCTTCATAGATATCGCTGACCAAAATCCAATCGTGTGATTCGTCGAGCATATTAAGCCGAGGATTACTCATGTTTGGTTCAACACTAATTACCTGATTTCTTTCGTGACTTATTTTTTCTTTGCTGAGATATATGCCAAATCCATCAGTCACAAAAAGACAATGATCAGCCGCAGAAATGCGAGCTTCAATACACACAAGTTCGCCGGCTTTCAGAGGCCTGCTTAATTTGGTTTGCATGTATTCGCGATAGTTTCTTTTGCCGGGACTATAAGTAGCGAAACCCACATAAGCCTCACCGGTACTTGCTTCTTGAGTGCCAAACATGTTTTTTGGAACTCCTACTTTATCGCTGCACGCATTAAAATAGTCGGGTGTACCGTCGCTGGCTTGAAACCAATTTTCTACAACCGTAAGTCGTTGGAGATTGTAATTGGAAGGGCAATATGTTTTTTTTTCAAAACTCGAGTTCTCCACCAGGTTTTGAGCTACCGTGAAATGTGCGGCACAGAAGGATAATATGAAAAACAACAGGTTTCCTTTCACGAGGGCAATAACAGAAAAAGATCTGATTTATTTTAACAAAAAAGGGGCCGCTTTTGAAACGACCCCTGTTCATGGCGGATTTATTATCCTATTTTGTTACGAATACTACGCGTCTGTTTTGAGCTTTGCCCATCGGGGTTGGCTTGTCAGAAGCGGGTGTAGTGTTTTCTTTTGAAGTACACGTTAGACGTGATTCGCTAATTCCTTTTGTTACTAGGTAATCTTTCACGGCATTCGCTCTACGAAGAGCCAAACCTTCATATCGCACATTGATTTTGGATTCATTTGTTTCGTCAGTATCGCAATGACCAATAAGTTCCAATCTCAAATTTGGGTTGCTCTTCAACATGGCTGCGATTTCATCGAGATCAGTGCCGAACATCGAATGAACGGTAGGAGAAAGAACATCAAAATATACTGAAGTGCTATTTATAAAATCTTCAGGTTTCATATTCGGAGTTCTGGCAGATGAACGGCTGTAGATCACACCGGATTGTTGCTCCGTTTCGGAACCACAAAAACACTGAGAGCTTGCTTCAATAGGAGTAATTTCGATTGCATCGATGTAGTAATATGCATCACCTATGGGAGTGCCTTGAGCACCGGTTGGCTTTTTGGTCTTCTCGATTTTTATTTCATTATCCAAACCAAAACATCCGATGATGATGTACTCCTCTTGACCCGTAGCGAGATACGTCCCGCAAATCGTTTCCCATCCGTCCATCGTTTTGATAGGACGATTCGTTTTTTCGGTTACCTGAGGTTTATACGTAAGCGCGTTATTATTGGCATTGGCAATTTTTCGATCACTGAAAAACACACCCATGTTGTTTACGGCAATTTTAGACATGTCGGCCAAACTCACCTGCATTTTAACGCAGTACAATTGGTCTTTCACCATTTTACCGGAAAGCATTTTTTCTAAATACGTTCTATTTTTTTTCGGGTCCTTAGTGTATGCCACCACTCCGGCGTATGCTACACCATCGTATGCAGACTGGTATCCATACTCATTTTGAGGAGAGCTCACCTTTGCACTTTTGACACCTTCAGCAAAGATGTCGGCACTTGCGGTCTGAGGAGAGAGCCATCCGGTGCACAATTCTACCAATTGGCCATAATTCTTGAGAGGTTTGATGTTTACATCCTCAAAGCTGTTGTTGCTAACGAGGTTGTCTGTTTCCTCTACTTCAGGTTCTGCAACAGGTTTCTTTTTCTGGGCATCGGCCGAAACAGCGAACAGGGCGAACAAAACAAGGAATGAAAGTCTAATTTTCATGAATCTTAAATTATGATGATTGAATGGTTTCAATAAAACACTTGAGGTTATCAGGTTTGATATCGGGGTAAACTCCGTGGCCCAAGTTAGCAATATAGTTTTGACTACCGAAATTCTTAAGCATTTCTTGGGTTTCTTTTCGGATTTTACCGAAGTCTCCGTAGAGTACTGCGGGGTCCAAATTCCCTTGTAAAGTCTTGGAATTGCCCACCTTTTGTCGAGCCCAAATGGGGTCTACCTGCCAATCTAGACCCAAGGTACGACAGGGCAAAGCAGCTAGTTCATCCATCACATACCAGCCACCCTTTGCGAATATCGTCAAAGGCACTTCGTTGATTTCTGAGGCTATTTTTTTCAAGTATGGAATGGCAAATTCTTTATACAAATTTTTACTGAGTACGCCCGCCCACGAATCAAAAACCTGCACAATGTTGGCACCGGCCTGTATTTGAATTTTTAGGTAGCGAATGGTCGCTTCGGTGATGAGGCTTAGCAAGTCATGTGCCAATCTCGGATTCTCAAGTAGCATACGGCGCGCAAGGCCGAACTCTTTGCTTCCCTTCCCCTCGGTCATATAACAGAATACAGTCCACGGAGCTCCTGCAAATCCAATAAGGGGCACTCTGCCGTTCAATGCGGATTTGGTGAGGCGCAAGGCTTCTGAAACATACGAGAGTCTATCGGCGATGTCATTGGCGGAGAGTTTTTTAAAGTCTGCTTCCGTCTGAATAGTATTTTTAAACCAAGGACCTCTTCCTTCCTCCATTTCGTAGGGCAATCCGAGCGCTTCGGGAATAACTAAAATGTCGGAAAAGATGATGGCTGCATCCACCCCTAGTATATCAACTGGCTGAATGGTCACTTCGCAGGCTAATTCCGGAGTGGTGACCAATTTTTTAAAGCTTCCTGCTTGTTCGCGGGTTTTACGATATTCAGGAAGAACTCTTCCCGCCTGTCTCATCACCCAAACAGGAGGTCTCGAAACGGCTTCTCCTCGGGCGGCGCGAAGGATTAGATCATTTTTAAATTCATTCATGTGGCGAAATTACTTCGATAGGTGCTATTGAGAGCCCATCTACGGGCTTAGATTCGTCATGTTAAATTCATTTTATGCAGATACGACATATCATTTTGTATCCGGTCAAGGGATTTCCCGGGATTGAGGTAAATCAAGCAAGGATCGGAGCCACGGGTTTTGAGGGTGATCGCTGTTTCATGTTGGTAGATTCCTCGGGACGATTTATTTCACAACGAGAGTTTCCGGAGTTGACAAGATTTCGGTTGAAAGATGCAGCAGGTAAGATTCAAATTACTCATGCCGATCACGAGAAATTTTTCGTCGAGCTCTCCACGGATATCATTGGAGAAAAAATCGAGGTAGTTATTTGGGATGATCATGTGGAGGCCGTAAATATGGGAAATGAGTACAATAATCTTTTCTCAGAAATAATTGGTGTAAAGTGCTCTCTAGTATGGATGAAAGATCCTTCTGCACGTCCGAGACTAGTGGGCAATTATCCAAATAAGATCAATGTTTCCTTTGCCGATTCTTCGCCGTATTTGGTTATTAGTGAATCTTCTCACCGGAACCTGATAGAGAGAGTTGGACAAGATTTGGAATGGATTCGCTTCAGGCCAAACATCATCATCGATTCAATTGATGCTTATGGCGAAGATGAATTGACTCACTTTGGCAACGAGAAGTATCAATTTTCATTTTTAAAGAGATGTGGGAGATGTCAAGTTCCTAATCTAGATCCTTTAACGGGAGAATATTCCAAGGAACCTCTTCGTACACTAAATGAATTCCGAAAAGAAGGGAATCAGGTCTTTTTCGGTTCTTATTTTTTTTCTGAGAATAATGGAACGGTAGTCTCAGTAGGTGATACGGTTTAAAAAGAACAAACTTACTTAAAGGCCACAATCAAAGCACTTCCCAAAATAGACCATAAGATAGTCCCTATTGATGCTTCTTTGACAAGAATCCATTTGGCTCTTCTATTGTAACAAGCTTTGTAAGTTGGATCTTCGAAAAATTCTTTGCTTTCGGACATTACAGGAGTGAGATTACCTTGAGATGGGCGATGTTTTATTGCGGCTGCATTCAAGATGGCAAGTGGCCCGAAAATAATTCCTCCAATGAAGTAAGCGGTTTTTTTTCCGTGAAAATTTTCGGCGTCCGATCGTGCTCTCGAACAAATTTCAATATCGGTAAGCTTAGGGAATTCAACATTGTTTTTTTCGATGGTATAAAGTGCGGACTGTTTTTCGGAAGGTTGGATAACTTTAATCTCCGGGTTCCGATAACGTAGCTTTACATTTCTAAAAAGTATGACATTATTGGATGACTGTTGTACTTCCTCCTTTCCGAAAATACTTATTTCAGATGAGTTTCCTATTGTTAATGAAGAGTACGCTAGAGAAAAATAATAAAAACAAGATGCAGAGGGTACTTCTGCTTTACCAATTAATGCTGAAAAAGTGAAAAAGATGATTGCAGCTGCCCTAATTTTTGCCGAATGATTTTTCAAAGTATCAGTTTCGCTTTTTGTTAATGAAGAATTTTAAAAACAAGTTCTTTCATTAGATCACCATTTTCTATGGAGTAGTTGTCGACACCTTTTGTTTTTTTGTCGGTTTCTCGCAAATAAGAAAGTATTCTTTCCAGTTTAGCCGGAGCATAATTTGAAGCAGCTTGTTTCATATCATTAAGAGCGTACGGATTTATCCCAAGCTCTTTTGAAGCATCACTTTTGTTTTTTAATGATTGATACATCAAGATCTTTGAAAAATGCGAATACAATCCAGGCAGTACTTTTTGAACCGGATTTTCCTTTGGATTTGCTTCAAAATAATTGATGATCATATTGGCCTTTTTGATATCTTTTTTGGAAAGGGCCCCATTGAGTTCCCAGGTATTATAGTCTTTAGAGATACCAATATTTTGCTCAATTATTTCAGGTGTAATGAGGCTTCCGGCGGGTAGTATAATCGCGAGTTTATTCAACTCATTTACCACTTTGCTTAGGTTTGTACCAAGATATTCGGCGAGCATATTTGATGCATCCGGTTTGATTTTGTAGCCATGTTCAGCAACATATTTTTCAATCCATTCTGCCAGCTTGTAATCTTTAATTTTTGCCGATTCAAAAGCGATTCCGTATTTATCTAAAGACTTGTAGAGTTTTTTCCTTTTGTCAATCGTTTTTCCTTTGTAAGCAAAAACAAGCAAAGTAGAAGGAGTGGGGTTTTTAAGGTAATTTTCAAGTGAGGTCATTTCATCCTCATTTTTCCAGTCTTTCATATCCTGAGCTTCTCGCACGATCACTACTTGGCGATCACCCATCATGGGATAGGCCTTGGATATATTAACGACCGCCTGCATATCTACATCACGTCCATATACAATGCTCTGACAAAACGATTTTTCAGCTTCGTTCAATACATGTTTATCTATGTAATCTGTGATCAGATCAATGAAGTAGGGTTCTTCACCCATAAGAAAATAAACAGGGCGAAAATTTTTCAGTTCGAGGTCTCTGATGATTCGCAAATGCTCCATAATAGAATTCTTATTCCCAACGAAGGTGTTTAACCGATCTACCTTCTTCCCGGATTTCGTTTAATGCGTCGATGCCTATTTTGATGTGTTCGTCCACAAAAGAACTAGTAACAACGAGATCACTTTCCGAAGTTTTGACACCTTGCGGAATCATAGGTTGATCGCTAACAAGCAGGAGTGCCCCGATTGGAATTTTATTGGCAAACCCGACCGAAAATAAAGTGGCCGTTTCCATATCAATGGCCATTGCTCTAATTTCCCTGAGGTATTCTTTAAATTTTTCGTCGTGTTCCCAAACTCTGCGGTTGGTCGTATAAACAGTACCGGTCCAATAGTCGAGGCTATGGTCTCGAATGGTCGATGAAACCGCTCGTTGCAATGTAAAAGCAGGTAATGCGGGTACTTCCGGTGGAAAATAATCGTCGCTGGTACCTTCACCCCGGATGGCGGCAATAGGCAATACCAGATCTCCGATCTTATTTTTCTTTTTTAAACCGCCGCATTTACCAAGGAAAAGGACGGCTTTAGGAGTAATGGCAGTAAGCAAGTCCATGATAGTGGCGGCATTGGCACTTCCCATACCAAAGTTGATCATGGTAATGCCATTCGCCGTCGCCGTGGTCATAGCTTTTCCCTGACCTAATACCGGTACATTGTGCCATTCGGCAAATTTCTTGACGTAACCGTCAAAATTGGTTAGCAGGAGGTACTTCGAAAAAGCCTCCAATTCGGTTCCCGTATATCTGGGAAGCCAGTTTCTGACAATTTCTTCTTTTGTTTCCATCTTAGCGTGTCCAAAGATGCCTCATTTTAGCCACCGGTTTGAATACTTTATCCACACTATCATTCCCGACCTACTCATTTCGTTTACGAAATGAGGGAATTGGTGTGGAAATATTTGACGAAATACGCAAGAAATGGTTGGTTCTAACGCCCGAAGAATGGGTTCGACAGCATTTAATAAAATTTTTAATTGAGGATTTAAAGTACCCCTCGTCTCTAATGGCACTTGAGCGATTGGTACATGTGAATGGATTGGCGCAACGGACCGATCTGGTGGTCTACGACCGAACAGGTCACCCTTTGGTAGTTTGTGAATGTAAAGCACCTGAAATAGCGATAAATCAAGGTGTCTTTGACCAAGCGGCCCGTTACAATGCAAGTATAAAGGCTCCTTACTTACTAATTTCCAACGGTCTGTTCCATTATTTCTGCAAGATCGACCATATGAAATCAACCTTTGTTTTTTTGAAGGAAATCCCCCCTTTTTCTGAATTAAAGAGCGGAGATACTACATAGACTGGGTGGGTTCTTTTGCTAAGGGCACTAATATCAGGTGATTACAGTGAGGGCGAAAATCGTATCAATAACAAGTGTGATATTGTCTTCAGTCTTCTACTTTTGCGGCCTCAAAACAGCAACATGGAGAAGATAAATTTACAGAAGATAATTTCAGTAAGTGGCAAACCGGGTTTATTCAAACTCACAGGCGGTGGAAAAACGGCTGTAGTAGGAGAATCACTATTGGATGGCAAAAAGCACCCGATTCATAATTCTCAAAAGGTAAGTTCTTTGGGTGATATAAGCATGTTTACCGACGAAGAGGATGTTCCTTTGAGAAAGGTGCTCGAAAGCATGAAGGGAATTTACGAGGGTGGACCGGCTCCGGAGGGAAAATCTGAGAGCAAAATTCTTCGGGATGCGATGGATAAAATTCTTCCCGGTTATGCGCGTGAACGCGTATACGATTCGGATCTGAAGAAATTGTTTACATGGTACAATCTTCTTCAACAGAACAACATGTTGGAATTTGTTGAAGAGACAGAAGAAACCGAAGAAGTAGAAGAGAAAGAAGGCGAATAAACTTGAACCTACTTCACAAACGTTTTTGACACTTGAGGATTTTTCGGATCGCTGTATTCGTAAAAACCTTCTCCCGATTTATTACCAAGTTTACCGGCTGTTACCATGTTTACCAACAAGGGGCATGGTGCGTATTTCGGATTCCCGAAACCATCGTGAAGTACGCGAAGGATAGATAAACATACGTCGAGGCCAATGAAGTCGGCAAGGCGCAAAGGACCCATTGGGTGAGCCATTCCGAGTTTCATTACCTCATCAATTTCTTGAACACCGGCTACCCCTTCGAATAAGGTGTAAATGGCTTCATTGATCATAGGCATCAAAATACGATTGGCCACAAATCCGGGATAGTCATTTACTTCAACCGGAATTTTTTCCAGAGTTTTCGATATTTCAACGATCGCATTATTGACCTCGTCGGAAGTGTTGTAGCCTCGAATGATTTCTACAAGTTTCATCACGGGAACAGGATTCATGAAATGCATTCCTATTACTTTATCCGCGCGTTTTGTAACACTGGCAATTTTTGTAATGGAGATCGATGAAGTGTTGGAAGCAAGGATGCAATTCGCAGGGGCATGTGCATCCATTTCACCGAAAATCCTGAGTTTGAGATCAATGTTTTCGGTTGCCGCTTCAACAACTAATTCTGCATTTTTCACACCTGTAGAAAGATCGGTGGTCGTGGTGATATTGGCAAGAGTTTTTGCTTTTGCGGCCTCATCCAGTTGTCCTTTTGTCACTTGGCGATCTAAGTTTTTACCAATAGTAACAAGGGCTTTGTCCAAGGAAGTTTGTTGAACATCGATTAGGGTAACTTCATATCCATATTGCGCAAATACGTGAGCTATGCCATTTCCCATGGTACCGGCACCGACAACTGAGATTTTTTTCATACACTGTTTTTTATCCGCTGCGAAAGTAGAAAGGGAGGGGCAAAGAATTCAAATTATCTAAGTTCTTGAAAATAATAACATTTAGGTCTTGACGCAAACACAATAAAAGGTAACTTTGGGTTCTGAACTGAATCGATGCGTTTTTTCGTTCTACATAGTATCCTTCTGCTTTTGATGTTTTTGAGTTTGCGCACACGTGCACAAGTTCAGTATGTTCCATTAACACCCGAGCAATTCGTATTACAGTATTTGGTCGAGCCGGGTGCACAAGTTTCGAATATTGAATATTTTGGAGATGAGGATCAGTTAGGTCTTTTTCTTAATCTCGATACCATAGGATACGGAATGCCATTAGAAACGGCTTGCGGAATCAGTAACTCATGGATTACTTATTTGGTTCCGGGAAATACAGACCCCGATGTACCGGAGTTTTACGATGCGTATGGTCCTCCGGCATTTTCAGGACCCTTTTATGCACAGGATGGTGAGGTGTATAGCGATTTGTTGGAATTAAGCCAAGACGCAATGGACATTCTTGGTTGGGATTATCAGGATACCGTTTTGTTTGATCCGGGCATCATCGAATTCGATGTTTTAGCAACTAATGATACGCTTTCATTCGAGTATGTATTGACGGGAGGAGAAATTTATAGAGCTGTAGCGTGCATTCATGGAGAAGGTTCTTTGAGTTACGCAGGAGATTGTTATTATCACGACGTATTTTCAATCTTCGTTGCAGGCCCGGGTATTTCAGGTCCTTATTCGGCACCGGCCCAGTATCCAAATGGATCCGTGAATTTGGCCAACGTACCGGACTCCGATCCTCTTTTGCCCATGACAACCGAGTCGTTAAACGATTCCATCAACTCAGTGAATTGGATACCTTATTGGTCGATGCTCGCCGAAGACCTTGCTTGTGAAAATGTGTTCGACTGCTACGATTTTGCCATGATAAATGAACATGGATTTTCGACTTTGTTGAATCCGACTATCCCCGTAACATGCGGTCAAGTATATCATGTTCGCATTGCGATTGCCGATGTATTTGATCACATATACAATTATGCGGCTCTTTTGAAACCCATAGGAGGCACATCGAATTTGGGAATTAATCCATCTCTATCTGTGAGTTTTGAATCCGGAGGAGAGCCCATTTACGATGTCTATGAAGACTGCAATCCCGTTTGGATCAATATTCAAAGGAGCGAACAAATACCGATAAACGAACCGGATACGGTTTATTTATCGAGTTCGGGAACGACGATCGAAGGAATTGATTTCGATTTTTTACCTGAGTACATTATAATTCCTGCCGGTGATAGTACTTATTCATTTTCACTTGGAATATCGGACGATGGAATTGCGGAAGGATTAGAAAACATGATTATTTCATGTTCAGAAATTCATAACGAAAATCAGAGTTGCGAAATATCAGTATCTGTGCAAGTATGGGATTCTGCTGAACCCATTGTAGCCGAAAATACAGATGTTCTCATGTGTTCCACAGAGGTTCTTTTGGCTCCCGAACTTTCAGGTGGATATGGTCAATACTCTTATTTGTGGCCCGATGGAAGTACAGGACCTACCTATATGTTGACGAATGCAAATGAGACTACAAGTGCTTTTGTTGTAGTGGACGATGTTTGTTCTTTTCAGCCCGATACAATTGATTTTGATTTGATATTTTTTGATCCCTTGATGGTAGATATTCAACTCGATTCTATTTTGTACACGTGCAATACTGTTCTAACTATTAATTCAAATGTCAGCGGTGGTTATGGCGAATACCAATATTCCTGGAATCCGTTTGTCTCAATGGATGATACAAATGTGTACGAATACAATACATCATTAGGGCCTCAAATGGTTTATTTGACGGTAACAGATGAGTGCAACATCGGCACAACGGATTCAGTAATGATATACACCCTCGCCGATCCTGTAATGATATACAACGGTGAGGATACACTTTATACTAACTGCAATGGTCAAGTAAGTGTAACTCCGGCTATTTCCGGTGGATTTGGTCCTTATACCAATTTCTTTTTTATTGGTCAGAATTTACAAGTGGGAAACTCCATTTCTTTAATTCCAACAGACACACTTTTAATAGTTGTAATGTCTTACGATATGTGTGGGCAAATTTTGGTAACTCCCGTTTTAGTTTTACCGGTTACTGAGCCGATACTAATTGATTTACCCAATAACTCGAATTTATCTTGTTCGGGCATAACAATGGTGCAACCTATGGTGGAAGGGGGTTTTGGAAACTTGATATATCAATGGTGGGAGAGTGGAGAAGTAACATCCGATGACGATATTTCCTATGAATACTATGGTACAGATCCGGGGGAATTGATATTTCAGGTAACAGATGAATGTGGAGAGTTTAGTGCAGATACAACGATATTGATTTTGGAATTTTCGACACTCGAACTTTCTATGGCCGACAGCATCTCCGTAAATTGTTTGGAGGAGGTTTTATTTGACTACGAAGTTGCAGGTGGCCAAGAACCGTATAACTATTCATGGATTCAAGATGGGGTAGAAATTTCAATCGGGTCGGAATTATCAGATTTGACCTTCGCTACTCAAGAAACAATTGAACTGCATATTTCGGATGCGTGTGGCCAGGAGGTAAGTGATTCAACGGAAGTGATTGTAAATAATATACCTTTAGAAATAAATGTGAATCAGGGACTCGTCTACTGTGGAGTAAGCACCACATTGAATGGGGAATGGACAGGTGGTGCGGGTGACCTTAGTTTTGAATGGATTGTAAATGGAATGGTCTCCGGAACAGATGATTATTTGAACTATCTTTTTACTGAGGTATCGAATGAAGTAATATGGTTCGCGACGGACCTATGTAATCAAGTAGATTCCGACACAGTAAATGTACAAGCTCAAGTTCTTCCTTTGCAGATTGAACTTACAAGCGAATTGGATATAACCTGTGGAGAGCTTGTCGATGTGCAGCCACAAATTGTTGAAGGCGCAATGGATCTTGAGTATGAGTGGTATTTTAATGGCGTTTTGCAGGCAGAAACGCCGGCTCTGCAAGGTTGGAATCCGGGAGAGAACGGAACATTAATAGTAGTTGTGAATGATGTGTGTGGATCGGTAGATTCTGCATCAGTTGATATAGAGGTATTGACACTATCCTTATCGGCGGGTCTGCCGGACACCTTGGAATTGGATTGCGCTTCAGTGATAGATCTTGTTCCGGATCAGACTACATGGACAAATGAAACAATATGTAGCTGGTTTTACAATGACGTTCAAATTTCGGATGATCCTTCGCTTTCAGTCGATTCTTGGACGCAAGGAGGGTGGGTGAAATTGGTGTTGATGGATCCTTGTGATGATTTATTCGTTGATTCTTGTTTTGTAGTAGTAAAACTAGATTCCTTGTCAGGGAGTATCGGAGACTATTATCTCTGTGAGGCGGGAACGATTGAATTGTCGGGCGAAACAGACGGGGGGAATGGTAATTTGGAGTATTTCTGGAATAATGAAAACACAGAGGAGAGCGCCCTAGTGCTGAATACTGCTGATGATATGACAGTTGAGTGGATGGTTCAAGATCAATGTGGACAGTCGATTATTGATACATCAACTATATACGTCTATTCAATAGAAAATGAAATACTTTGGTTGGATTTAGGAGCATCGGGACTCTTTTCTGTTTCTGATACCTCTTGTTTGGATTGTACGTATAGTTGGTGGCTGAATGATTTTTCGGCAGAGGGATCAAACATCGAATATTCATATCCGGCAAGTTCCGATTTTGTAGTGATGTTGATCACAGAAATTAGTTGGTGTGCAGATACAACGTATCTTTATGTGAGTCCTCCATCGAGTTATTTCATTCCAAATTCCTTTACACCCAATGAAGATGGTGTTAACGATGTTTTTGGTATTGAATCAATTGGACTGACAAACGTTGAATTTACAATATATAATCGGTGGGGTGAAGTGGTTTATCTGACTACAGACCCCAAAGGGAGATGGACCGGAAGTTTTATGAATGGTACATTTTATTGCGAAGACGGCGCATATGTGTATCATCTAAAGGCTAGAAACGCACAGACTCAGTTTATTGACAGAACAGGTATAGTTACACTTTTTAGGTAGTAAGAAAATTTCTTCAAATAATTTTCATAATGAGAGTAAAATTCTTCAGCATAATAATTGCCCTTATTTCTATAGGAGATATTCAAGCTCAGAATTATTGTGGTTTTGATGAATCAAAACAGTTGTTTCTAAGTCATACGAAAAGGGCAGAGAAACATGATCAATATTTGACCGGAGTGTTGGAATGGATTAAGCAAAATGAAAATTCCAATCGCGATGAATTGACCTGTATTATACCAGTGGTTGTGCATGTCATTCATCAAAATGGTGGAGAAAATATCCCGGATGAAATGATAGAAGATGCTATTGAATATCTGAATTCATCTTTTAGCAACCAGGATATTTATTATTCACCTGAAGGAACAGTAATACCGATTCAATTTTGCCTTGCACATGTGGATCCGGATGGCAATTTTTCGAGTGGTATCAACCGCATAGAATCTCCTTTAACAACTGTAGTTGTACCTGATCAGGATTTAGAATTGAAAGAATTGAGCAGATGGGATACCGAGAAGTATATGAATGTATGGGTGGTGAATGAATTGATTCGTGCAGACAATTCATTTGGAATCGTAGGAAATTCGAGTATGCCTTCAACCCATGGATCCGAAACGGATGGAATTATAATTGAAGCTTCGTTTTTTGGTGGGACAGCTGTTCAGACAAAGGTATTTATCCACGAAGCCGGTCATTACCTTGGGTTATTTCATACGTTTGAATCGACATGCAACAACGATAATTGTCTTGAGGATGGGGATAAAGTTTGTGATACACCTCCGGACGGAATCGCGGCTCCATTTGATTGTGAAAATGGAGCCAACTCATGTGATACCGACGACGATGATTTATCGGAGAACAATCCGTTTAGACCAATGGAAAATGGAGGTATGGGTGATCAACCTGATCAACAACAGAATTACATGGACTATTCGCCGCTCACATGTTACGAGTTTTTTACTTTAGGTCAATGCGATAGAATGTTGGCTTCTTTGCTAACAGCAAGAGCTTCTTTGCTTGAGGGTGATCGCTGCAATCCGCCGTGTTCGTCGGCCATCGAAATTTCCGTAGAGGCATCGGCTAATGAGATATTTCTGGGTGAATCCGTTGTTTTTACGAATAATTCAATTGGAAATACCACCACAACATGGTTTGTCAATGAAGAGCAGGTTTCCACAAGTACCGATTATGAATTTCTTCCGGATCAAACCGGATTTTATTTTGTAGAGGTATTACTTAGTAACAACGAACCGGGTTGCAACATCGAACTGGAATATGACATTAACGTTGAATGCCCCGTACAGCCAATTTTTGGCGCTAGTTCCAATAATCCGCAACCCGAAGAAGAAGTGGTTTTGGTGAATGTTTCTTCCGGAGCAGATTCGTATCAATGGTTCATAGATGGCAGTCTGTATTCAATAGATGAAAACATTACATTGATATTTGAAACCTTAGGTGCATTTCAAGTTTGTTTGGAAGCTATTTCGGGAAATTGTTCTTCCTTTTATTGTTCTAACTTTGATGTAGGCACGTGCGCTTCAGGTCAAGAAAACAGCAATTGGTATTTGTTTACAGGAGAAGCCCTTGTGAACAATATTAATTTTGATGAAAGCGTTACATCGTTTCAAAACTTTTATCTCGATTATTCTGAGAACAAATCTTCGATTAGCGACAACAATGGAAACCTCCTTTTTATCACAAATGGTGAAAGTCTGTTCAATCAGAATTTGCAAACTACACCAAATGGAAATGAACTGGCGGGTCATATATCTTCTCGCAAGGGGGCTCTACTTGTGAATGCACCCGGAGCTGATGATTTGATATACCTTTTCACATTAGATGCCAACGAAAATGAATATGCCAATGGCTTGCGTTACAGCATAATTGACAGGACATTGGACAATGGCAATGGTGATATTGTGGTGGGATCAAAGAACCTACTAATAGACCAAGTGAACACGGAAACCATGACAGCAATTCGTCATTGTAATTATGCTGATTTTTGGTTGGTTTATTATGATGAGAGTACACAACAATTTATTTCGTGGGAAGTAAATCCTTCAGGAATCTCAAATGAACCCGTTTTGTCTTCCTATAGTTCATCGAATTTTACCCAGAGTAATATTTATTATCAGGATATAAAAGTTTCACCCAAAGGAAACTTGTTTGCAAAAGGAAATATACTTTTCTCATTTGATAATGGTACCGGTGTGGTTACGGAATTTTTGAATTACAGTCCCGAGACAGTTTCTTTTTATGACTTTGCCCCAAACGGTAGATTTTTTTATGCTCAAACTGCAACAGGTTTGAATCAGGTTCGATTAAATCAATTTGATCTCTCATTGCCAATTGATCAAATTATCCCTCAAGTGTTTTTTGTAAATCAGCCCATTTTTGCGGCATACTCCGATATTCAAACTACGCCTGCAGGGGAGATATTGCTAGCCGGAGTTTTTTCCGGGACTTTGGATAGAATTTCATTTCCAAATTTGAATGGTTCCGATATGCAACTCGAGTACACGGTGCTTTTTGATACCGGTTTTTTGAATGGATTCGGAAATTATTACCACGCATATTCACAAGAGCAAATATTTATAGAGGGACCGGTAAGTACTTGCAAGGGATCAGAAACTATTTATCAAATTGCGGGTTGTCCTGAAGGTACAATAGAGTGGTCGATATTACCGGAAGTAAATTTCACACAAATCGATGGACAAATGCACATCGAGTTTCCTGAGCCGGGCTTGTATATGCTGGAGGTTTCGCTGCAAACTGAATGTGGTTTATTGCGAGGAGAAATGAACGTAAGTGTTACTGACGCCATCGAGCCTAATTTGGGACCGGATATGAATATTTGTGTCGGCGAAAACTTGAACTTTACTCCGGGCGCAGGTTATACTTCGTATTTGTGGAATAACGGTTCTGAAGAGGAATCGATTTCGGTCAGCTTACCGGGAACGTATAGTGTAGAGGTAATAAATGCCGAAGGGTGCAATTATTCTGATCAAGTAGAGGTTGGTCAGATTATTACAGGAGATATTGACCTTGGACCCGATTTTGATTTTTGTGATACGGTAATGGTCTTAAACGCCGGAAACGATTTTCTGAATTACACTTGGCAAGATGGAATTACAGGTTCTACTTATACAGTTTTCGAACCCGGCACGTATTCCGTTACTGCTTCAATACCATGCGAAGCCTTTGATGAAGTCGTTGTTGTCGATTGTACAATTGGAATTTCGGAATACGAGAACGACGTAATTTCCGTCTATCCTAATCCAGCTGAAGAATCAATTTTCATAGAGTTGCATGACCTCCCGTTTTCGCAAGGATCTTTTTCGATTTTCGATGCGACAGGTCGATCGGTGCGGCACGGAATTATAATTTCTCATCTTACTAGACTAGAGATTGGGTTATTGGCTTCAGGAATATACACCCTTCAAATTCAACTAGATGATCGGGAATCTGTGGTAGAATTGTTGGTGAAGTGATTCATTTTTTATTGATAATGAATGAAGAAGGTCCGGTGTAGGCTGGAAAGTTATAAAAGGTTTTCGTGCTGAATTTTCTTGTAGTATGTTTACGCTGAGTAAACAAATCTTATGAAGGAACCCTCACGTTTATTTGATTTCCCCCTGTATCAGCTCAAAAATTATCCTCTTGAGGTAATGATGACATCTCGTGTAGTGGGGGAGTGGACATCGTATTCGACAGCGCAATTTGTAGATGAGATGAATCGCATAAGTCGGGCGATGATTGCCAGTGGTATTAATCCCGGCGACAAAGTAGCTCTGATAACACATTCCAATTGTTGCGAATGGAATATTATGGATTGCGGTATCATGCAGATGGGTGCCATCGATGTACCTATTTATCATACGATGAGCGAAACGGATTATACATATATTTTAAATCATTCGGAGAGTAAGCTTTGTTTTGTTTCGAATGTTGAATTGTATAAGAAGGTAATGTCCATCAAAAAGGATTGCCCGGGTCTTCTGGAGGTTTTTTGTTTTGAAAAAGCAGATGGAATACCACATTGGAAAGAGTTTCAAACGCGATGTGAGGCGGTTCCCCAAAGCAGGGTTTTGGAAATTTCGGAAAAGGTAAAAGAGAACGAATTAGCAACAATCATCTATACCTCGGGTACGACGGGTCAGCCCAAAGGAGTTATGCTATCTCATAAAAATATTGCGAGTAATGCATTGGATTGTGAGGATCGTTTACCTCTCCTTGAAAAGCAAAAGGCACGCACATTAAGTTTTCTGCCTTGTTGCCATATATTCGAAAGGATGCTGCATTATCTCTACATGCACAATGCAGTAACTATGTATTTAACCGGCATGGATGTGATTAAAGATGATCTCTTGGTCGCTAAACCTCATATATTCACGGGGGTTCCTCGATTATTTGAGAAGTTTTACGATGGTATTTATGCGAAGGGCATGGCTAATACCGGAATAAAAAGATGGCTGTTCAAGCAGGCACATGATTTGGCTATACGTTGGGAGCCGGATGGTGCCAACGGCGGGTGGTATGAATTTAGATTGAACCTAGCCAGAAAGGTTGTTTTTTCTAAAGTGAAAGCGGCATTGGGTCTTACCGAAATTGGAGCCATTGCAAGTGGAAGTGCAGCGCTTCAACCTCGTCTAGCTCGTTTTTTTTGTGGGGCGGGAATACCCTTGAAAGAAGGTTTTGGACTTACAGAAACTTCACCTGTCATTTCGGTGAATACGTTTCGTAAACCAGGAATGTGGAGAGCCGGATCTGTGGGCATGCCTATTCGAAATGTAGAAGTAAAGATAGCAGAGGATGGAGAGATTTTATCGAAAGGTCCAAATGTAATGTTGGGCTATTACAAAGAACCGGAAAAGACGGCCGAAGTCTTAAAAGACGGTTGGTTTCATACAGGAGATATAGGTGAAATAAGAGATGGTTTCCTTGTAATCACGGATCGAAAAAAGGAAATTTTCAAAACAAGTGGTGGAAAATACATAGCTCCACAGATGTTGGAAAATTTACTCAAGGAATCTATCTACATCGAACAAGTAATGATCGTTGGAGAAAACCAAAATTTCCCCGGAGCGCTCATAGTACCCGACATTTTGGTATTAAAACCTTGGGCTGAAAAACGAGGTTTAAAAGGGTCAACGTTAGTTGAGTTAAGCGCGCTACCAGAGGTGAAAGATCTCATAGCCGCGGACATTGAAAAAATAAATGGCAGAATTGGAAAGTGGGAGCAGGTGAAATCTTTTCGATTATTGCCGCAACCTTTTACGGTTGAAGGTGGGGAACTAACACCCACATTAAAACTCAAAAGGAAAAATATTCTCGTGAAATATGGAGAATTGGTGACTGAAATTTATTCCGCTTGATTGAATTTTTATCGGAAATAGACAAATCACTTTTTCTGTGGCTAAACAGTGATCAATTTCCATGGCTTGATGGTCCCATGTGGTACTTCAGTAAAACATGGTTTTGGTTTCCCGTGGATGTTATTCTTTTATATAGTCTATTTCGAAAATACGACTGGAGAAGTGCAGTTTTTATCGTTCTGGGTTTTGCATTGGTAGTTACCATTGCCGATCAAACAGCCAGCGGTTTTCTCAAAGAATTTGTTCAACGCTTACGTCCAAGCAGAGAAGTTGACCTAGATGGCCTGATTCATTTGGTAAAAGATGAAAATGGCAATCCATATATAGGTGGAAAATTCGGTTTTGTTTCTAGTCATGCGGCGAATTACATGGGCATTTATTTGCTTTATTGTTTGGTGATGAAACCTCTAAAGAAATGGGTTCTATTCGCGTTGTTAGCTTGGGTACTGCTTATAAGTTATAGCCGAATTTATTTGGGAGTGCATTACCCCGGAGATATTGTGGGCGGTTGGATTGTGGGTGTTATCGCGGCTTTCATCGTTTATTTTATTCTGCGAAAAACAAGACTTAAACCATTGCAAAAATGAAAATTCTCTTGGTTTTTTTGGGCGGAGGATTGGGTTCTGTGATGCGTTTCGGACTAGGTTTTTGTGTAAAAACGTGGGAAGCTTCATTGCCGTGGGCTACTTTTATTTCAAATCTGATTGCCTCAGCTCTTTTGGCTTTAGTTTGGAACTATAGCGAACAAGCTAATTCGAAATTATGGATCTATCCTTTGCTGGCCATCGGATTTTGTGGAGGTCTCAGTACATTTTCTACTTTCAGTCTTGAAACTATTCAGTTGATGCGTCAAGGACAATGGTTTTGGGCCATTTTGAACGTTTTCATTAGCACGGGCATTTGCCTTTTGGTGGTTTATAAAATAACACGTGCGGGCTGAGAGGTGCCAATTTTTTAATACTGAAACTTCTTGACTGTTGTATGTTTGTGAGCCATGAAAAGAATACTATTCCCTGTCATTTTCTTCGGTCTTTTGGCAGCGTGCAAATCGACCAACGAAATTTCTGAAACGAATGTCCAACCTATTGTAGTTGCTCCGCTTCCTTCTCCGAATTCAAATGATCGGGAATTACCCACATTGGTTATAGGCATTACCGTGGATCAAATGCGATTTGATTATTTAACTCGTTTTGCGGAAGATTATTCCAATGGAGGTTTGAAACGACTTATGGCTGAGGGGGCTGTGATGACGAATGCGCATTACGATTATATGCCAACATACACGGGCCCGGGTCATGCATGTATCTACACAGGAACAGGACCGGCACTCAATGGAATAATTGCCAATGATTGGTATGATCGCGAAAAGAAGCGTATGATTTATTGTGCGCAGGATAGCACGGTGAAAGGAGTTGGAACTAGTTCCGAAGAGGGTATGCGATCTCCTTCGAAATTATTGACGACAACGATGTGCGATCAAATGAAACTACACACCAATCAGCGATCAAAAACGATTGGAGTTGCAATGAAAGATCGGGGAGGTATCTTGCCCGCCGGTAGATCTGCCGATGCCTCTTATTGGTATATCGGAGGAAATGAAGGCAATTGGGTAAGTAGCAATTGGTATTTTGATCAACTTCCTCAATGGGTCAATGATTTTAATAAACGCGGTCGATCGGAGCAACTTTTGCGAGAAGGTTGGAATTTATTGAAAGATGTTTCTGCGTACGATGAAAGTTTGCCTGACAACAACGCATACGAAACTCCTTTTTCAGGAATGATTCGTCCCGTGTTTCCATATGTATTTACCAATGATAGTATTCGCACAAAGAATAAAAATTACGAATTGTTGAAGGGTATTCCAATGGGCATGACCCTTACAACGGAGTTTGCCATTGCCGCCATTGAAGGAGAGCAACTCGGAAAAGATGAACACACTGACTTTTTGTGTTTGAGTTATTCCGGTACCGATTATGTCGGACACCGTTTTGGTGTTCAATCAAAAGAAACACAAGATTGTTATCTGCGATTTGATTTGGAAATTGAAAATCTATTGAATTGGTTGGATGTCAATATGAAGGGTAAATACCTAATATTTCTAAGTGCTGATCATGGTGGAGCTGAAGTGCCCTCGCATGTTCAAACTGTTCAGCTTGCCGGGGATTATTGGATACCGGGGAATATGATTGACGATGTAAAGGCCCTGTTAAATACAAAATTTGGAGTGGGGGAGTACGTTTTAAATTATTCCAATGATCAATTTTTTCTCGATAGAAAATTAATCGAAAGTCGCAAGTTGAACTTGGAAGATGTTCAGGATGCAATTGTCACTAAAACACTCGAGTATCCGGGTGTATATACCGCTCTAGCCGCACACGACCTCATGAGTAAAGAATATACCGAAGGAGTTCGAAATCGAATAATGAATGGCTTTCATCCTAAAAGAAGTGGAGATGTGGTTGTCGTAACGATGCCCGGTTGGATCGAATATGGTAGAACAGGGACAACTCACGGCTCTCCTTTCCCCTATGATACACATGTGCCAATTATTTTCTTCGGAAATGGCGTTGAAAAAGGTCATTATGTACAAGCAGCCAATGTTTCGGACATAGCTCCTACGATTTGTTCTTACTTGGGAATAATGGAACCTAACGGCACTTCGGGAAAGGATCTTGGAGTACTTAAAAAGTAGGGTCTATGGTCGAATATCGCGTTTTCTATTCCCAACCGCATCGGCATTTTATTTCCTTTGAATCTGATTGGATTGTGGAGGCCGGAGAGATACTCATGCAATTGGCTTCTTGGCGTCCCGGGAGATATGAATTGGGGAACTTTGCTAAAAACATAACGAATGTGAAAGCATTTGATTCATCAAACGAACTTTTGAAAATCGAAAAGAAGAGCAAAGATTGTTGGTCGTTTCAAAACCCAAAGAAGGGAAAGGTCAAGTGCACTTATGATTATTACGCTGCTGACCTCAATGCAGGTTCTACCTACCTCGATGCAAGTCAACTTTACATAAATCCCGTAAACTGCTTTTTCTTTCAGGTGGGTAATGCCGATCAAGCCTACCGCATTAGTTTATGTGTTCCACAAGATTATTCTATCGCTTGTGGATTGAAGAGGGAGAACCCTCATATTTTGTTGGCAGATTCGTTTGATCATCTCGCAGATTGCCCTTTAATCGCGTCAAATACTCTTCATCAGTTCGAATATAGCTGCCGAAATATTCCATTTCACATTTGGATTCAAGGTAAAATTCAGTTTGATATCGAAAAGCTGATTTTGCATTTCAAGAATTTCACGGAAGAGCATTTTTCCATCTTCAGCGATATTCCCTGCGAAGCCTATCATTTTCTATTTCAGTTCCCGGAAATCGCCGTTCGACACGGAGTTGAACACAGAAACTCCACCGTGATCGCTATGGGGCCCTCGGGAACATTGGCTGGAGAGGATCAATTTTTGGAACTACTCGGCATCTCTTGTCACGAATTATTTCATACGTGGAATGTTAAGAATATTCGTCCGATGGAAATGTTACCTTACGACTTTACCCGCGAAAATTATTCGCCCTCAGGTTTGGTGTACGAAGGAGTCACTACTTATTACGGAGATCTCTTATTGTGGAGAGTTGGCACTTTTAGTGATCTTCATTTTTTTGAAATTATTTCCGAGACCCTGGAAAACCATTTAAATAACGATGGTAGGTTTCACTTATCCGTAGCGAAATCATCGTTGGAAACGTGGCTCGATGGATATGTTCAAGGAAATCCTTGGCGTAAGGTGAATATTTATAATGAAGGTTCTTTGATCGCATTTATTTGCGATGTTCGGATTATTGCGAATACTTCGGGAAGAAGGTCATTGGATGATGTAATGGCCCTATTGTACCGTCGTTTTGGCACAGAGAATAGAGGTTACACATTAGTAGATTATAGAGAATTGTTGGAAGAAGTTGCAGGAGTTTCTTTTGAAGATATTTTCAACGAAATTGTTTTGGGACAGGTTGATTATTTGAAATATATCCAACCGTCATTCTCATTACTTGATTTATCAATGAAATTTATCTCGAATGAAAGTACATTTACTTCACTGACGGGTGCGCGATACCATGTTCAGTCTAATGAAACATGGATGATAACGGATGTGATGGAGAATTCGCCTGCTGATCAATGCGGTTTGTGGCGTGGCGATATGATTCAGCTTATTGACGAAAAGTCGCCTGCTTCTTTCACCGAATCATCAACGAAAAAATCCAAGATTCAGTTTCTTTCGCAGGGCATCCAGCGGACTACGGAAATCTCTTGGGATTCTTCAAGGTGGTATAGCAAGATAAGCCTTGAATACAAAGGCAATTCAGACATCTATGAATATTGGAAATCAAGGAGAAGAAACTAAAGGGCCTTTCCACCAAATTTTTCAACCATTTTATCTGCAATGTAATCAAAAAGATTCTTTAATGGACCCTTTACGATCATTTCTAAAAATGGATTTATTTGAGCTTCACAGATTTGACTAACCTGACAACCTGAATCGGCAGAAGTAAATCGAATATGGAGTTCGAATGGAAAAGGGCTGCCTTCTCCGGAGAGTAATTTCAAATAATTTGGAGCTTCTTCACCACCATGTTTCATTCCGATTTGGTAGGAACCCTGCACTTTGAACGAGCAACTCACTTTATCGCTTTTCCAGTCGGTGATTTTGCTTTGGGGTAAAAACTCTATAAGGTGATCCAGGTCGCGCAAGTACGTAAAGGCTGTTTCACAATCCACATTTAATTGGACCTTTTTGCTTTCAATTTTTGTCATTTTTTCTTGAGAATTATTGAGCGAACGAGGCCGACCAAACTTCAGGGTCTTTTCTCCATTCTGCCAATGCTTGTTTATCGGAATCGCTGATGTAATTTAATTGTTGTGCCTTATCAAGAAGTTGATGATAATTGGTAAGAGTTCGAAGTTGCACATTTTTTCCTTCAAAATTGGCTAAAGCTTTGTCGAAGGAATATGTGAAAATGGCGACCATACCCAGAATTTCGACCTCTGCCTCGCGAAGAGCATCCACAGCCTGAAGACTACTTTTGCCTGTACTAACCAGGTCTTCGATAACAACCACTTTTTGCCACGGTTTAATAACCCCTTCAATCATATTTGTGAGACCGTGTTTTTTTGCTTCACTGCGCACGTAGACAAAGGGGAGATTCATTTCTTGTGCCACCAGTGCTCCCAAGGCGATTCCTCCTGTTGCAACGCCGGCAATTACGTCAGGTTCGCCGAAATGTTGGCGAATAACCTCACAAAACTGAATTCGCAAGAAGTCGCGGATTTCCGGATAGGACAATGTTTTACGATTATCGCAATAAATGGGAGACCTCAATCCGGAAGCCCATGTAAAGGGATTTTGAGGTTTTAATTCAATTGCTCTTATCTGCAGGAGGAATTCTGCTACTTTTAGGCCTTGATCTGACATGGGCCAAAAGTATAAAGTTTATTTCTCAAATCGCCTGTTGACCTTTTCACAGGATATCCCCGATGGAGCTCGTCAGGGAAAAGGAGTAGTTGTGTTGCGTTCTTCCGGTAAATCGGACGTACTAAATGCTGAATTGGCAATATCCAAAGGAGCCAAGGCCATTCATATTTTGGCCGATAATCCCGAAGATTCTTGGAATAGATTTCTGGCCCAGTTCGAATTTGTGCAAGCTGCGGGAGGCCTTGTAACTCGTGAAGATGGTTCTTTACTGTTTATTTTCAGAAAAAATAAATGGGACCTTCCGAAGGGTAAAGTCGAGGAAGGGGAAGATCTCCTGCAAGGCGCCCACCGAGAAGTTGAAGAAGAATGCTCTATATCGGGATTAGTTGTCCGCGAGCGCATGTCAGATACATGGCACACCTACGTTCAAGATTCGGTGCCGGTGCTGAAATGCACTGCTTGGTATTTGATGAACTATGAGGGGAATGAAACTCCTGTACCTCAGGCTATAGAGGGGATTACGGAAGTTCGTTGGATTAAACCTGATAAGATTTCAATGGTAGCCAACAACACTTATCCTTCTGTAATGGAGGTGGTAAATGAATATCTTAACTCAAAAAAGTAATTAGTCTTTCCAGGTTTTTGGACCTACGGTAGTCTTCTTTTCCGATCTCAACTTTATCATTTCAAATTCTTTTTGCACACCTTCGCTCGGTTTTCGCGTGTAATCAAACATGAAATTACTATCCGGAGCTATCATGACAACGTGTGGTATGGATCGCACATTAAATATTCGCTTCATTTGGGGGTCTGCCGTGCCGAACAGAAAGGTAAACTCTTGTTTTGGATGGGTTTTGACATACTTCTCAAATTCCGTAAAGGAATCATCCATACAAACGGCTACTATTCGAACAAAATCCTTGTAGTCGGATGCTATTTTTTCTAGAACCAAGAGTTCTTTTAATGCCGAAGTACTCCACGTTGTAAAAAAGACGAAATAGGTATATCCACCTTTATTGTCCTCATAATTCCAAATTTCCTTTTTTGCATCAACAACTTTGAAATTTTCAATGTTCCAACCCTGACGTCCCATTTTCAAGGTTTTTAATGTATTAGAGGCAATTTGGGCTACAAGAGGTCTGCGATCTTTCGTAACAATATTCTCTAACAGTATTTCTATTGAAGCCTTGCTGTATTCGGTGCTGAAATAATTCTCGCGCAGATTATAGATCATTGCAAGTGTGCGGATGTCTTCATTAAAAAAAAGACTGTCATTTTTGAAAACAAATTCCAAGGATTGCGGACTCTTTTCTGAATTGATCGCCATGCGAATCCAATCTTTTGTATCCGATTCTTTTACTTTTTCAAAAACGTTTGCATACAGAATACGGAACAAACTAAAATAGGAAGGATGAGTGTATTGAACCTTTTTGCTAAAGAAATTTTCTTCGTAGACGACGAAAGGTCGAACGCCTGATATCAGCTCTAATTCGCTTATGCGGAAGTTTTTGTGATCACGGAAATATGGATGTTCAAGGTATTGTGTGTAGTTTGAATCGACATATAATTCGAACAATTCTACCCAATTATTGAAATCACCCAAAGGCATTTTTTGGTCTGAAAATCCTTGCGGCTGATCACCGGAACGATATATATCGGTAGCCGCTTTTTTTTCTCCCAAACTACTTTTAAAAGTTTCTGAACCTTTGAATTCACCTACGGCAAAATCGTAATAATGATCGTCAATAAACGATCGGTAATCGCTATTAAATCTGCGGATGCCATAATTGATATCAGATTGCGGAAGATCAATAAAAACAAGTTCAAGAACGGTTTTGTCGAATGTTACTTGTTCACTCGCTAGAATCGCCGGTATATCTACGCTGTAGTTCTTGCCGGCTTCAACAATCATTTCCCCCTCTGTATTTCCTACTTGTAGAAAAATTTGACGTGTACCCTCAATGCTAAACTCAAGTTTGTATTTACCATTTTCAGCCACAACTCTTCCCAGCTCAAGGGGAAGCATCGAGATATAATCGGAGAAGGTATATGCCATTACAGTCACATGTTCGCCGTTGCGACATTTTCCCTCGATACTAACATTTTGCTGACCAAATACACTAGTCGTGCAAAAAAGAAAAAGAGCAAATGTTACTTTTTTCAAGTGAATGGTGACTTTCATAATTTTCTCGTTTTTCGAGGTTAAAAGGCCGAGTATATTCTGAAACAAATGCATTCTAATTTATTTGATAAAAAGGGGAAGTGTTTTTTTGCAGCGTTCCTCATATGTAAACATCTATTTGTTTGGGTATAAACTCAGAAACGTCCCCTTTATTTTTGATTATTTCCCGAACAATAGAACTGTGAATGGCAGCGTACGCGGCATCGGTATTTAAAAAAATCGTCTCTATTTCCGGATTTAGGGTTTTGTTCATGGCGGCAATACTTTGTTCGAAATCAAAATCCGAACCATTTCGCAGTCCGCGCAAAATATATTTCGATCCTACGCGGGAACAAAAGTCCACTGTAAGACCTTCATACGTGTGCACATCGACGTTCGGAAGATGCTGAAACACTTGTTTTGTCCACTCTACCCGTTGTTGAAGCGGAAACATGTATTGCTTGGTGGTATTAACACCAATCGCTACAATGATTAAATCGAATAGATCGACAGACCTTTCTACAATATGGGTATGTCCGAAGGTAACCGGATCAAAAGAACCGGGAAAAACAGCGATACGTTTCATACTGGCAAATTACGGAAAAAACTAAAGAAGACGTTTCCGTATTTGCGTTCATCAATTATTTCAGGAATATCTGAGTAGATGCCGCCATCTCCATGTTCTACAATAAGCAAACCTTCCGGTTTAAGGAGTTTTCGACTGAGAATCATCGCCGGAACCTCTCGAGCTCTCTTGATATCATAAGGTGGGTCGGCGAAAATGAGGTCATACTGGCGTGCGCACTGCTCAATAAATAAGAAGGCATCTTTGCGATAAGCCATTCCGGGAAGATTAAACTGATCGAAATTTTTTTGAATAAATTTTACATGTACCGGACTGATTTCAATGGAATCGACTTTTTCAGCGCCGCGAGAAAAACATTCGAGGGAAAATGCACCTGTACCGGAAAATAGATCGAGCACGGAAGCTCCCTCGAGTTCCATTTTATGACCTATGAGATTAAACAATCCCTCCCGCGCAAAATCGGTAGTGGGACGACCTCGAAAATTCTTGGGCACATCTATTTGCCTTCCTCGGAGGCTTCCTGCTATTATTCGCATAAGAAATTCTGGAGAGTGAGGTTGACAATGGAGGTATTTTCTGTTTTTCCTTGTAAATTGATAACCGGATTACTTAAAACCGGATTACAATAGTTGGAGAGTTGCAACATCAAGGCGCTCTGTGGTTCGATACCTTCAGTAAATAATTGAAGTCCACCCATATCGATAGCCAAGTTCATACAAGCGTTCGCTAAAAAATAAAGTACATCTTCGTCGTGATGAACGGAGAAAAAATTGCAAAAGAGTAGTTTTTTTCCTTCCGTAATTCGGAGCAACATGTAGTTGCCGGTAAGTTGCAAAACAGCTTGCTTAACCGAACCCTCGAAATGTCGGGCTAAGAGAGGATGCATGGATGGATAGATACGAGCATGTTGAAACCAAGAAGCCATTTCCAATAATTCTTGCGGTATACGGAAAAGGAGTTTGGCCGCAAAAAGCGAAATATCTGTTGTTCGGGCTTCACCTGAAGCCTGATTTCGATAGAGGACAGACAACAACTCATCAGCTCTTGAGGCCTCGTAAAACCCGGCAGGAACGAGAGTACAGGCTTCACAATCAAAAGAAATGGATATTTTACGGAAGGTAGCTTCTTTCCAATTTCGGAATCTCAGTGTCTGAACCATGTCGTTCCAGTCTGAATCCGCTTGAAAGCGCTCGTGATGAAACCATTGTAGTTTACCTTCTGCGACATCCGCAATTGCAGCACCTACGGATCCTTTTCCAAGGTGCATTGAAAGGCGCATCTCACCTGCGTTATCAAGAAGATGACGGGGTATCGAAGAGGCGGCTAATTGTTCAGGAGAAAGCATATTGAAATCGAGGTCAAAACTAAGGGGAACTTTCTACCATTGGTTATTTCTTCGAAAAATCAGAGATTTTAGTTCTGCGACCAATACTCACCGAAATTCGCGGAACCAATGCAACCCACCGATCAGGTACATTCTGTTTACGAAAAGCTGAAATTTAATTTCACTTTTGAACCTACTTCGGGTCAGGACCGGCTTTTTTATGTTTTTTCCCGCTTTATAATGAGCTACAAACCACGGTGTGGTGTTCTTCTAAAGGGGTATGCCGGAACGGGAAAAACCACATGTATCAGTGCAATGGTGCGAACTGTAGAAGAATTGGGACTCAGTGCTGTATTACTTGCACCCACGGGACGTGCAGCGAAGGTTATGTCAAATTATTCGGGGCGTTCGGCTTCAACTATTCACCGAGAGATTTATAATCAGAAGTCAGATCGCAATGGCAACGCCTATTTCGAATTGCGAGACAATGATAAAAGCAATACGATATATATAGTCGATGAAGCTTCTATGATAGGCACCGATCTGTTTGTAGCCGGCGGCGATGATATGGGTTCCGCTAATTTGCTCGATGATCTGATGTCGCATGTATTTGCAGGGGATAATTGTCGTCTGGTATTAGTCGGTGATTCAGCTCAGTTACCTCCGGTTGGAGCAGATCACAGCCCGGCTTTGGATCTCGATTATTTACGCGATCATTATGAATTAAATATTGCCGAAGTAGAACTCACCGAAGTAATACGACAGGCGCAAGATTCGGGAATACTTATAAATGCCACTGACCTACGTGATTTGATAGCTAGCGGAGAGGATAGTTTACCACAGATCAAAAGTCTGGGTTACGAAGATGTTCATTTGGTAAGATCAGACTTACAAGATGTCTTGGAAGAGGTGAAAGCCAAACAAGGTATAGATGGCATGATCATCATTACTCGCTCCAATAAGCGGGCAAATTTGTTCAATCAACAAATGCGTTCACGTATTTTGTGGAATGAAGAAGAGATAAATAATGGCGATCGGATGATGGTCTTGCGCAACAATTATTTTTGGTTGCCGATACAGGAAAACACGAAGGGTGCTTTTATCGCAAATGGCGACATAATCCGGATTGAGCGATTGGGAAATTACATCGAACGTGAAGGATTCCGTTTTTGTAAAGCGTCTGTTTCATTAATCGATTTTCCCGATGTAGAGGCATTTGACACGATGTTGTTATGCGATACGATTTGGTCGGAAGGCCCAGGTCTTCCTAAGGAAAAAAGCCGTGAGTTATATCAAATGGTCTCGGCCGATTATGCCGAATTACCACCATTATTAAAAAAGAAAGCGATAAAAGAAGACCCATATTACAATGCACTTCATGTCAAATTCGCTTATGCGATTACTTGTCATAAAGCCCAAGGAGGCCAATGGCATTCTGTATTTGTCGATCAAGGATATGTAACGGACGAGATGGCGGGTATCGAATTAAATCGCTGGTTTTATACAGCTTTTACCCGAGCGCAAAAAGAGTTGTACCTCGTTGGATTCAGCGAGAATCTTATAGGCGACGAAGAATAGAAGCAACCCTGTCCGGATAATCCGAAATGATGTGTCTTACACCAAGCTGTGCAATGGAAGTTATATCCTGTTCTTCATTTACAGTCCACGTTAAAAGTTCCAGTTTAGCACCATGGCAATGATTTACCAATTGAGCATCTACCATGCTGTAATGTGGTCCGATTCCCCAGGGTGTGAATGAGATTTTCTCTAGCGCATAATTGCATTCATCTTCCGACTCTACTAGTGCTACCAATGGATAGGGACATTTTAATCTATGCAGTGCCTCGAGCAAACGGAAGTCGAACGTTTGGATAATGCACTCAAAAGGATTCGTCAATTCGTGCAATCGCCGAAGAACTAGTCTAGCATATTCCATAGGCTGTGGATGATAGACATCGTCCCATTCCTGCCTCGATTTAATTTCTATGTTGAATCCCGTAAACTGAGGGTATTTCGTAGCAATATGTCGGACTTCTCGAAATACTTCAGCCAAAGAAGGTTTAAAGGTGATGCCTTTTTTCTGATCCGGAAATCTATCCTGCCGAATTTCACCGAGATGATAACTCTGAGCTTCGCGCAAATTCATTTCAAAAATATTTCGTTGACGTTCTTCTTCCTCGGGAATCAAACTTCCATCCGGATGGGTGCAAATCTTACCATTCATCCATGGTTCGTGAGAAACTAATATCACATCATCGCGGGTAAGTACCACATCCATCTCAACGAAATGTGCACCCTTTTCTATTGCATAACAAAAGCCCTCGATAGAATTCTCAGTTCGCCAACCGCGTGCCCCACGATGGCCGTGAATGTATATGCTCTCTTGTGCAGTCAATTTGATAAGGTCATACAAATATGCATCGATAAATGCAAAAGGCCCTGCAAAATGCAAGGCCTTTTACTATTTCATTCTGACTAAGGTCAGTTTTACTTCAGATTTGCAGCAATCCAGTTTTGCGCCTCACGCGCGGATTTAGGCTTCAAAACAATTTTTTTATCCTTATCTAAGATGAAAAGTGTAGGGGTCTGAGTAACCTTATAATCCTTTGCAACCGGTGATTCCCACTGCTTAAACCCACAAACCTGAGGGAAAGTAAAAGCTCTTTCTTTTACTGCATTTTCCCATGCCATTTGCGAATTATCGACAGAAACGCCGATCATTTCAAATCCTTTTGACTTAAAATTCTTATAGATTGCCTCGTATTCAGGGGCTTCACCTTTGCAGTGTTCACACCAACTGCTCCAGAAAAATATCATGGTGTATTTACTTGAATTAGCAGTTGAGTATAGATCGAACGTTTTGCCATCGAGGGTTTTTAGATTGATGTTTGGCGGAACATTTCCGATTCTGAGATTCACAATTCCTTCGGCCCGACTCTTTAAAACGTTACTCAATTCTACATCTCCACAAGCATCACCGAAAATGTAATTATCGGTAATGTATGCACAAATAGTTTCCATTTTGCTGCTGTAAAAACCGTCGAGCATGTTGTAGAGCGTGTATTCCAAAACGCGTTCGTTGGCCTTTGCTTTCTCCACCACCAAGTCGATACAATTGTAGAAACCATCGTCTTTTCCACCACTAAACCAACGCATAAAGTTCTGTATTCGGTCGGGAAGAACCATGGTATGAATGATACTTTCATCAGAGAAATCGGCATTATCCCAATATTTTCCTATTTCGCTTCTAATAGGTTCCTGTTTCCAGGTCAGCATTTTAGCTAGAAATGTACCGGGATATTGCTGAATTATTTCGCCTTGAAACTTAGCCAATTCTTCTTCTTTGGCATGAGCGGCATCATCATATTTGGCTTTCATAGCCTTGTTTTTACCACCTGCAACGTAATTATCCTTGATCTGCTTGAGTAAAGAAAGTTCCGTCGGCAGGTATTTTACCCAACCCTCATTTTCTTTTGAATTGATGGCGAACATAGATCCATCGAAACGACTTCCGCGAAATCCGATTTCAACCACTTTTTCGGCAGGATTCAAGATTACGGCAGCCATGTTCTGATCATTTGAACCGATCATGTAAACACCTGCTTCATATTTTTTATTTCCAAAATTGAAGTTGCCGCCTGTTAAAGCTGTGCTGTCAATTTTTATAGATGTTTTCCCTTCGGTTTCGAAAAGGTAAACCTTGGGAAAATTCGCTCCCTGAATGCTACCTTTTACTTCGATGTTGCCCTTGGAACTACCTCTGTTTGCATCGGTAACTCCATTGGTAAATGCGACTACGCGTGCTTTTGAAGTATCTGCAGCAGCTTGATCAGTTTTATTGCCGTTGGTCTTGGCCCCCCCTCCGTTACACGCGGAGAATCCCAATCCGGCAGCGATGATGATGCCAAAAAAACTCATGTATTTCATTTTATTTGTCATAAGAGATGCAAATATAGAGCCCGTTTTTTTCAAATCCGATTTCAGACAACTAGTTAACGAATGATTAAGCACTTCGTAGGATCGGTTATATTGCGCAAAATTATTCCTTATGTACTTGACCAAAGCATTCATGTTTGCGTCGTTGGCAATCGGTTTCTTTGCATGCAGCCCCTCTCAGCCTAAAGGGGAGGCGAAGGTTAACAATGAAGAAACGTCGTTTAAGCCCGATCCGGAAAAGGGAAAATTGTTCATTATAGGTGGGGGAGAGAGATGCGATAGCCTAACGCTTCGGATGATTGATCTGGCAGGATTCAAAGAAGGTGAATATGCCATAATGATCCCCATCGCAAGTGGCGGACCGGATTCATCTTATGCGTCATTTATGCGAGAATGGGAAATTGTGACCCAAATCCCTTGCTATAATTTTAATCTAACAGAAGCAGACAATGTCAATAAGGCTAAAATCGACTCTTTGGCCAAAGCTCGACTGATATTTTTTGGAGGGGGTGACCAACTGAAAATAATGGCTGTTATGAAGGACTCACCGCTTTTAGATGCCGTTCGCACTGCCCATAAAAACGGAGCCATGATTGCGGGAACTAGTGCAGGCGCTGCCATTATGAGTAATGTTATGATCACGGGCGATCAAAATTTCTCTGAGGAATACTACAGTACGTATGATAAAATCTGGAAGGACAATGGGATTTACACTACCGGAGCAGCGTTTTTGGATAGTACAATCATCGATCAACATTTTGTGGTACGAAGCAGATACAATCGTCTGCTTTCTGCCTTATGCGATTATCCCGGATATATGGGAGTGGGTATCGACGAGTCTACTGCTCTATATGTTCAAGAAGATAACGCGATGGTCGTAGGAGCTAGTCAAGTCATCTCTTTTCTGCCTATTGAGGAGTATCGTCAGAATTTACATCATTTAGGATATAGGGATGTGCACATGAATATTTACCTGGCGGGAGATGTGTTTAGCTTAAAATAGACAGTGGCAAATCATTATTCGTATCGAAGCGCTTCAATCGGATCAAGTTTGGCTGCTTTTCGAGCAGGATAATATCCGCTGATTACTGAAACGAGAAAACAAATAAAGACACCTAACCATAGCCACATCCAAGGAATGGTGAAGCTCGTTTTTACAAAAATGGAAACCACATTTCCTACGAGAATACCCAGAAATATCCCGATTATCCCACCAATCTGCCCAATCACGATAGCTTCAATTAGGAATTGTCGACGAATGGTTTGAGCGCTGGCACCTATTGATTTACGAACTCCAATTTCTCTCGTGCGTTCGGTAACAGATACCAGCATAATATTCATGAGTCCAATGCCTGCACTGATGAGGGTGATGATCCCGATAAACGAAGCTCCGAGTGTTATGTTTTCTGTTAATCCAATGAGTTCTTCTGCAAGGCTGTCGCTCATAATAATTTCAAAGGATTCTTCTGACCCTATCTGATCTTTTCGAATAACACGCAATAGTCCTTTGGCTTCACTAACAGCTTTGTCGAGGTCCTCTGCACGATTTACCATTACATTTATGGAATACTCTGTATTGTCCGTTCCATAGACCTTTCGAACATTACTTACGGGTATCAGACATTGATTATCTCCGGCAAATCCAAAGGTGTTTCCTTTCGCTTTAAGAACACCCACTACCAGATATCTTTTTCCACCAATGCTCACCTCTTTTTGGATGGGATCTACATTTTTTGGGAAAATAGTTTTGATAATGTCGGCACCCAGAATTACAGCATTGTCGCCATTTCCCATTTCGTTAAAAGAGAAATTTCTACCCTTATCTAATTGAAAACCTGAAAGTTCTAGGTAAGAAATATCGCATCCTAAAACTGAAATATTGGGATTCGTTTTTTCATTTTCATATTTAACTGTGGAGGTAAAAGAAGCATTGGCCGACATACTGGCAAACCCATCTACCCGAAATTCTTCGCAAAAAGCTTTGGCTTCTTCGTAGCGCAAAACATTATATGATTTCGCGGCCTGGCCATGTCTACCTCCTTGGCGTCTACGATTGGCGCTGAAAATCGAGAAAGTATTACTTCCCAAGCGTGAAAACTCATCGTTAAGTTTGTTTTCGATGGCAGCAGTAGCGGTAATCATAGCTACTAATGCAGTTATACCGATGGCGATAATGCTTACAGTAAGCACTGTGCGCAGCATTTGGCTTTTAATGGCTCTGAATGCTATGTTTATGTTCTCCCTGGTAGCCGCGCTTATGATGGGCATGGTATCGCTTTATTGGTTCCAAAAGTAGGTGTATAAAAGAACCGACCTATTTTTTTGTGAAGAAGGTAATTGAAGCGAGCTAATCGGCTCTTTGACATGTTATCCGGTTATATCTAAACCAAAAAATGGGATGAACCGTAGAACGGAACTTTTGTTAAAAACAAGGCTGTTAGGAGCACCAAATCCTTGAAAAAATACAATTTAGGACGTATTTTCGCGACCCCGAAAGGCGGGTTATTTTTTATTAAATAGTTAAAAACCAGCAATGAGCAACGTATTTGACCTCGACATGATCCAAGCGGTGTACGACCGTTTTCCAACAAGAATAGAAGCAGCCCGAAAAGCAAAAGGAAAGGCTCTCACTTTGTCTGAAAAAATATTGTATGCACACTTGTGGGAGGGCAATGCCAGCCAAGAATTTTCGAGAGGAAAAAGCTATGTTGATTTCGCGCCGGACCGCGTAGCAATGCAAGATGCGACAGCTCAAATGGCGCTTTTACAATTTATGCAAGCGGGTCGATCTAAAGTGGCCGTTCCTTCTACAGTCCACTGCGATCACCTTATTCAAGCGCGTGTTGGTGCCGGTCAGGATTTAAATGAAGCATTGAACAAAAACAACGAAGTATTTAACTTCCTCTCTTCAATTTCGAACAAATATGGAATTGGATTTTGGAAGCCGGGTGCAGGGATCATTCACCAAGTGGTGCTTGAAAATTATGCATTTCCGGGTGGAATGATGATAGGCACGGATTCTCATACCGTAAATGCGGGAGGTTTGGGAATGATTGCCATAGGTGTTGGTGGAGCTGACGCCATGGACGTTATGGCCGGAATGGCTTGGGAACTAAAATGGCCAAAGTTGATAGGAATTAAACTCACCGGTAAACTGAACGGTTGGGCTTCCGCAAAAGACGTAATTTTAAAAGTAGCCGGTATCCTTACAGTAAAAGGAGGGACCGGTGCTATTGTTGAATATTTTGGAGACGGTGCTCAGTCACTTTCTTGCACCGGGAAAGGTACCATTTGTAATATGGGAGCCGAGATTGGTGCAACCACATCAACTTTTGGTTTCGACGATTCCATGGAGCGTTACTTGCGTTCTACGGGTCGAGCAGAAGTAGCGGATATGGCGAATAAAATCAGAGAACATCTAACCGGTGACTCGGAGGTATATGCTAATCCCGCTGCGTATTTCGATGAAGTAATTGATATTAACCTGAGCGAATTGGAACCGCACCTCAATGGTCCATTTACTCCGGATTTGGCTACTCCCATTTCTAAAATGAAAGAAGAGGCAGCAAAAAATAATTGGCCTACGAAAGTGGAAGTAGGATTAATCGGTTCTTGCACCAATTCATCCTACGAAGACATTGCCCGTGCGGCGTCACTGGCTCGTCAGGCAATTGAAAAAGGCTTAAAACCAAAAGCCGAATTTAGTATTACGCCGGGAAGTGAATTGGTTCGCTTCACCATCGAAAGAGATGGCTTCATAGATACCTTCAATAAAATGGGGGCCACGGTATACGCAAATGCTTGTGGACCGTGTATCGGTATGTGGGCTCGAGTAGGTGCCGAGAAGAAGGAAAGAAACACCATCGTACACTCATTTAACAGAAATTTCCAAAGTAGGAACGACGGTAATCCAAATACGCTGGCCTTTGTTGCTTCTCCGGAATTGACAACGGCATTGGCTATTGCAGGTGATTTGTCTTTTAATCCAATAACCGATACCCTTGTAAACGATAAAGGGGAGCATGTAAAATTGGATCCACCAAGTGGAGATGAATTACCGGGCAAGGGATTTGATGTCGGAGATGCAGGTTTCCAGGCACCGGCTGCAGATGGCAGTGGTGTGCAGGTGAGTGTTGCACCGGAGAGTGAACGTCTTCAGCTTCTTGCACCATTTAGCGAATGGGATGGAAAAAACATCACAGGGGCCCGAGTTCTGATAAAGGCAAAAGGAAAGTGCACAACAGATCATATATCAATGGCCGGGCCTTGGTTAAGATTCCGTGGACACCTCGATAACATTGCCAACAATACACTCATTGGCGCCACCAACTTCTTCAATGGTGAGCAAAACAAGGTGAAAAATCAATTAGACGGTTCTTACGACGAAGTGCCAAGAGTTCAGCGAGCTTATAAGGCAGCCGGCGTTCCAACCATTGTAGTCGGCGACCATAATTACGGCGAAGGTTCATCTCGCGAGCATGCGGCTATGCAACCACGTCATTTGGGAGTTAGAGCAATTTTGGTAAAGTCGTTTGCTCGAATCCACGAGACGAATTTAAAAAAGCAGGGAATGTTGGCACTGACTTTTGCCAATGAGGCCGACTATGATAAAATACAGGAAAATGACGTGATCAATTTTACAGATCTCACCTCTTTTGCTCCGGGTAAACCACTTGCACTTGAGTTCGTTCATGCCGATGGTTCTAAGGACATAATCCAAGTGAATCACACGTACAACGATCAGCAGATCGAATGGTTTAAGGCGGGTGGAGCCTTGAATTTGATTAGAAAAAGTTTGAAATAGTTAACAAGCAAAAAAAATGGCTCCACGAAGGAGCCATTTTTTTATTGATTCTATTTAAACAACTTAGTTTCCACCAAACATGTATGCCACACGAACACCTACATATGAGCTAGATGTTGCCTCATCACCTGCGTCAGAATCTGGTGTTATAATATTGTAACGGAGTCCAAGATCGATCTTCTCATTCACCACAAAACCTGCTCCGAAAGCAAAACTTAAATTAGTCGAAGATTCAGTTTCACTCGGCACAGTAACACCTAATAATTCGAACTCTTTAGTCTTCACGCTCATGTTATGAACACCTAGTTGAACATGACCATAAGGACCCGATTGCTGTTCAGAAAAGTAGTATTTCGCTCCTACTTGAATAGGCATCATGGAGGCTGATTCAATTAAATCTTTGATAGACTCATCAGGAGACAATAAAATGTAACCTATGTTACCAGTAATACCGAGATTATCGCCCACAGGGTGCTCATACCCACCGGAAAGCCCGTAACCCAATCCGTATGCATCACCAAAATCTCCCATTGGCAATGCTAATTCAAGCCCCAATGAAGGACGACCGCTTTGTGCAAATGCCCCAGCGGTAAAAGCTAAGGCAGCTGCGAGAACAAAAAGTTGTTTTTTCATAATTGTTTTGTTTTAATTAAAATTCCGAACATCGAAATTCGCCTCAATCCTTGACAATTGGCATGCCGAAAAAAAAAGGCGTCTACAGGGTCTTGTTAATTAAATGAGTTAATCCTGATTTAAGTGATTGATTGTTAGCGTACAATGTGTTTTTAGGGTGATGAAAAGCGGGTTAAAGAAGACCTAATTTCTACCATTTTTAAAATATTCTGTGTTTGAAGGCTTGATTTGTTATACAGCACGGGGAGTCCAAATCACGTTAAAACTCCTACATTTTCTATTTTTATGCGGTTTGATAGCGATTTTCCCTTGAAAATGAACGTGAATAGCCAAGGCAGTCATATTTTCGCAGCCATGAGTTCGAATCAGAGAACAATCCAACGTCCGGTATCATTTACCGGAGTGGGCTTACATACAGGTGCAGTCGTAAATCTCACGATTTTACCTGCCCCCGAAGATCATGGTTACAAGTTTCAGCGTGTCGACCTGGATGGTCATCCGGTGGTAAATGCCGACTGTGATTTGGTTGTAGCGACCCAGCGAGGCACTACACTAGAACAAAATGGCGTGCGAGTGTACACCACAGAACATGTTTTATCGGCGCTCTACGGTTGTCGCGTCGATAATGCCCTCATTCAGATCGACGGTCCGGAAATTCCAATATTGGATGGAAGTGCGCGTTTTTTTGTCGATGGAATTGAATCCGTGGGTTACACGGAACAGAGTGCCAAAAGGCATTATCTCATTCTGAAAGACAATCTCACATTCGAGGATACTGAGAAAAACGTGGAAATGTTGGCCGTACCTACTTTAGGCGGAGAGTTTCGTCTGACGGTAATGGTCGATTATCATTCGCCGGTTTTAGGAACTCAGCATGCCTCCATGTACAGTCTCAATGATTATTCGAAAGAAATAGCGGGTTGTAGAACCTTTGTATTTCTGCGCGAATTGGAAATTTTGGCTAAAAATGGGCTGATAAAAGGCGGAAGTCTGGAGAATGCTATTGTTCTAGTTGAGAGAGCATATTCGGAAGACGAGATAAAATCGATACTCAAATTGCTCGGAAAGGAAGATTTGGAGGTTAAAGTTGAAGGTATCGGTGTTTTGAACACGGTAAAACTTCAATATGAAAATGAACCGGCCAGACATAAACTTTTGGATATTGTAGGCGACCTTGCCTTGGTGGGAAGGTTTATTCGAGGACATATTTTGGCCGCTCGCCCCGGACATGCAGGAAATGTGGAGTTTGCAAAAATTTTAAAGAAGCTTATTAAAAAGGAAAAAGAAGGCAAGACAGTAAGTTTCGACTTGAGTAAAAAGCCTCTTTTCGATATCAACGATATTACTAAAATGCTACCTCATCGCTATCCATTTCTCATGATCGATAAGATTATGGAGATGGATGAAAACGGTGTGATAGGTGTGAAAAATGTAACGATGAATGAGCCCTACTTTCAGGGACATTTCCCCGGCAACCCGGTGATGCCGGGAGTTATGCAGATTGAAGCGATGGCACAAGTGGGAGGGATTTTTGCGCTAAGTCAGGTGCCTGATCCGGAAAATTATTCTACGTATTTCATGAAAATTGACAATGTGAAATTCAAACAGAAAGTAATTCCCGGAGATACTGTAGTTTTTAGATTAAGATTGGTTTCACCTATCCGTCGCGGATTGGTAGAAATGAGTGGAATAGCTTATGTCAATGGTCAATCGGTTTGCGAAGCTTCGATGCTCGCCCAAGTAGTTCGCGACAGGGCCCCAAAGGAGATTGAATCAAGAATAAAAGAAAAAGCATGAGTAGTCTCTCTTCCATTCATCCAAAGGCACGTATTGCCGAAGGGGTGGAGATTGGTCCTTTCACCAGTATCGAAGCAAATGTAGAAATAGGTAAAGGCTCATGGATTGGTCCAAATGTTACCATTATGGACGGGGCTAGAATAGGGGAAAACTGTCGAATTTTTCCGGGAGCAGTCATTTCCGCAATTCCGCAAGATTTAAAATTTGAAGGAGAAGAAACTACAGTTGAAATAGGGGATAATACGACCATACGTGAATGTTGTACACTCAACAGGGGTACACGCGATCGCATGACTACTAAAATCGGGAATAATTGTTTGCTGATGGCCTACGTGCACATTGCACATGATGCTATCATTGGTAATAACTGCATAATCGCTAATTCAGCCAATATTGCAGGACACGTGGTGATAGAGGATTGGGTGGTTGTAGAGGGAGTGGTGGCTATGCAACAGTTTATTCGTGTTGGGCAACATTCATTTGTTGCAGGAGGATCCCTAGTTCGAAAAAATGTTCCGCCCTATGTAAAAGCAGCACGTGAACCGCTAAGTTTCGCCGGTGTGAATACCGTTGGATTGCGTAGAAGGGGTTTTGCCAATGAGGTTATATCTCATATTGAGGATGTATATAGAATGATCTATGTGCACAATGCAAACATGAGTAGAGCATTGCACGCCGCTGAACTAGAACTTCCGAATACCCCGGAGAAAGAAACTATTCTGAATTTCATCAGAGAAAGTGATAAAGGAATCATCAGAGGTCCACAGGGTTGATCCTACGAACGACCTTCGATTGGTCATTCAGGGGTTTGGTAAAAAATTCAATCGGAATTGGATTTTCAGAGATGTCCATCTCGAGCTGAATAGAGGCGAATTTCTCGCCGTAAGTGGGGGAAATGGTTCCGGAAAATCTACTTTTATTCAGTGTGTTTTGGGCACCACCGGACCGACTACAGGTACCGCCGATTTATACTTGAAAAGTCGACTTGTGGAAGAGGATCGATATTCAAACCAGTTTTCAATTGCCGCTCCTTATGCCGGATTGTTCGAGGATTTTACTCTTCGTGAATCGGTGCAATTTCATACGAAATTCAAGAAATTGGAAGGTGGTATGAATGAGGAAGAATTTGCCGAAGCAATCGGTTTAAGTCAGCATATAGATAAGCCGATTTTGCAATATTCAAGTGGTATGAAGCAACGCGTAAAACTGGGCTTGGCTTTGTACACGGATGTATCTGTGATTTTACTTGATGAGCCATGCTCACATTTAGATGAACGTGGGATAGCTTGGTACAAGGAGCAAATTTCTATTCGCAAAGAAGGCCGGATTGTGATTGTGGCGAGCAACAATATGGAAACAGAAACATTTTTTTGTCAGCGCATTTTGCCCATGGGTTTATAAGACGTTGCTTAAAAAATCAAGAATCACTTTGGTGCCCGGATCTCAAAAGATCGTTTACAGTTTTTACGGGATTAAAAGTAGAAACAGGCACTTCTACAAATATCGAATTCCACATGGCCATACTACCGTTCCATAAGCCCGGTAATTCGAGTGCTTTTATAACTTTACCCTTTTCAAATTTTTCGGAAATAATTCCGGCGGATTTATCTACAAAATCTTCGAGCTTATAATTTTCACCGCGTCGATTTTTGATAGAACAAACGATATCTACCGGATTAAAATGTGTTGAGTTACTTACGATTCGTGCCTGCTGAATTTCATTGGTGGCGACTTGATTTTTCTCTACAATTTGTTTTGATAATTGTCCATCAGGCATCTTTATCCAGAAGGGTCCTCCACCCGGTTCCCCTTCATTTCTCACCATCCCGCAGATGCGAATGGGCCTATCCAATCGAATCCGAGCATATTGTATAAGTTGTTCGCGAGACATTCCTATGGGTAAGCCGGGCTGAAAGTATTGTTGAATAAATTCTAAAGCATGATCCAAAGCTGAAGCTGAATTTTTATCCAATGCTTCCAGTAATTCAAATACGCGTTGTTTTATTTCAACCAAGAATCCCGCGAGCGTTTTTTTATAGAAAACCGTATCTTTAATTTGATCTTGCGTTGTAACGTTATCGATGTTTTTTATAAAGATAATATCGGCATCAAGTGACTCCAGATTTTTGAGTAATGCACCATGCCCGGCAGGTCGAAAAATAATGTCACCCTTATTGTCGCGTGCAAGCTGATTGTCTTTTGTCAAAGCAGGTAAATCAGTGCTAGGACTTTGATGACTAAAAGTAATTTCAAATGGATCGAAAGGATATCGTTCAAGAATTTCGTCAATGGTTTTGCGAATAAGTTCCTCGTGAGCCGGTGAAATAGTAAAATGGACACGACATTTTCCTTCGATTTCGCGAGCGTACAACAGACTCTCAAATAATTGTTCTTCGAATGCGGAAATTTCTGTGTTCCCTTTTTTATGAAAGATCACTAAGCCCTTTGGATAGTCGGAATAACCGAGCCCATGTGCACCTAAAATGGCGGCAAAAATTGTTTGCCATTCATTGTCGTTGATAAGATGTCGAAGAGAAATATTAGAAGCCGCTAATTTTTTTTCGAGCGTGTTCACAAAAGGAAAATCCCTGAAATGAAGAATAAACTCTTCTGCATCATGATTTAGATTTTCAGCATTGTAGTGGTAAAGGTGTCGGAACATTCTGCTGGCGGCACCACTTGCAGGTACGAATTTGATGATTTTCCCGGTCCTCGAAAATGATTCATAGAGTTCGAGGTACTTATGAGATTCGGAAGCGTCGATACGCACGATTCCATCACCCGCTGTGCAGGGTCTTTCTAATTTTAGAATGAGACTTCCATGAGCAAAAATGTTGAATTGCTCATGAATTCTATCCGCAGAAATTCCTTTGGATTTTAGGGTTTCGATATCACTAGTTGAGAGTAGCATGAAATGCAAAAATAGAAAAACCGCCCCCCTCAGAGTATTACTCTTCGAAGAGGCGGCCCTCCACCCTATATCGATTTAATGCGCTCGGTCTATGCCGGGCGCTGCAGCACTTCCTGAAGCTGGTAATACACACAGTCACAATTCTCTCTCACACGTGAGACCAGACTCGGAAGAGTTTCTAAGTTTCTTAAATGTTTACTGTTTTGTTCTATTTGAAGAATATCTGATTCTAAATCCTTGATACCGAGCATAGAAATGGAGCTTTTAGCTTTGTGGGCAAGCGGATGCAATGACAGGAATTCGTTTTTCCTGACACATTCTTCCATTTCTGATACGTATTCGGGAACTTGTTGCAGGAAAAGTGAAATGATACTATTAATCATCTCTTTATTTCCCTGAAAGACCTGATTGAGGTACGACAGGTCGTACCGCAGCATAGGGGTATTGAGTTGCATGATGTTAGAGTTAGGTCCACTTGATACTTGAGAGAGGAAGCAAAAGTTTCGAAAAAGATAAAAAAAGTTCTACAAGCCCTATGAATTCTGAAAAAAAATAATTTTGAAGAGTTTTCCGAAAACGCCCCTAACGCCCAACGAAGGACATTAAAGGATCGTTTACGAATTTGTATGTCGTAGGTTATCTTAGGCGGCTGTATAATGAACAATTTAGGTCTGAAGAAGTAGTTTATGAAAAGTGTTCTTGTTACCGGAGGAGCGGGTTTTATTGGATCGCATACTGTTGTAGAACTGGTGAATGCCGGATTTAGACCCGTTATTCTCGACGATTTTTCTAATGCGGATGACCGTGTTATTTTCGGATTGGAACAAATACTTGGATTGAACGTCAAGGTGTATAGACTTAATTGCCTCGACCGAATTGCCCTCGAGAGAATCTTGGTCGACGAAAAAATAGATAGCGCAATTCATTTTGCAGCATTTAAAGCTGTGGGAGAGTCGGTCGAAAATCCCCTGAAATATTATCACAACAACATTGGATCCCTGATAGCTCTGCTCGAAGCGATGAATAATCAATCAGTCAGAAAGATTATTTTTTCGAGTAGTTGCACCGTTTATGGCCAGCCGGAACATTTACCTGTTACCGAGGACAGTCCGATATTGCCTGCTGCTTCGCCATACGGCTACACCAAACAGGTTTGTGAGCAGATTTTACAGCACACCACAAAAGCGAACCCATTGCTAAAAACCGTGATATTGCGCTACTTTAATCCCATTGGGGCTCACCCTAGTGGTTGGATTGGCGAATTGCCTTTTGGAAAGCCAAATAATTTGGTTCCATTCATAACTCAAACGGCGGCAGGTTTGTTGGACCAACTTGTAATTCACGGCAATGATTATGACACTCCGGATGGATCTTGTATTCGCGATTACATTCATGTATGTGATCTTGCCGGAGCCCATGTTCGTGCTTTGGAATGGCAGGACCAGAATTCGGTTCCGTTCGAGGTTTTTAATCTCGGTCAGGGCTTCGGTCACAGTGTTTTGGAAGTGATCAACACTTTTGCGGAAGTTACCGGCTCTAAAGTGATTTATAAAATAGGCCCCCGCAGACCAGGTGATATCATGCAAATTTGGGCGGACACCAAAAAGGTGAATTCCATTTTAGGCTGGCGAACGGCCTATTCCTTAAAAGAATCGCTGAGAGATGCCTGGAATTGGCAACAACGTTTAGCGGACAATTCCAACTAATTTTTTGCGTTTGCTGTATCCGAATCCACTTCTTAAACGTCAGAGTCAATAAATTCGGCTCTTAAAACCCTAGTTGTGGGTATTTTTGCGCCCCGAAACCATGAAAAAGAATCTTCTATTTTTTCTACTGGCCACTTTGGTATTGGTCTCTTGCAGCGAATATTCCAAAGTTCTTAAGAGCACTGATATCGAGTACAAGTATTCGAAAGCAGTGGAATATCACAATAACGAAGAGTACTTCAAAGCTCTACCAATACTAGATGAATTAATAACGCTGACAAGGGGTACGCAAAGAGCGGAGGATGTCTATTACTATTACGCCAAGTCCCATTATGGAGTGAAAGACTATTACTTGGCAAATTATTTTTTCAAAAATTTCGCGAAAGTCTGGACGCAATCAGTTCGTGCGGAAGAGTGTCTTTTTTTAGCCGCACTTTGCAGCGCAACGTTATCTCCTGAACCAAGCTTGGATCAGACAGACACGAAGGCGGCATTGGATGAATTTCAATTGTTTATCGATTCTTATCCAAACAGTTTATTGCGTGATTCATGCAATAACATGATGCGCAGACTGAATGAGAAGCTCGAAACCAAGAATTTTGAGATTGCCAAACTCTACGAACAGACCGAAAAATGGAAGTCGGCGGGTATGGCATTGAAGGGTTTTTTGAAAGAATATCCGGAAAGCAAATACAAAGCAGAAGCTATGTATCTGATTACCAAGTCTGAATTTGAATACGCTGAAAGAAGTGTAGATACGAAGAAACTCGAAAGATATAGGTCCGTATTAGAAACTTACGTTACATTTGCAGCCCTTTTCCCTGAGAGCAAGTGGCTCAAGCAAGCGGAAAGTTATTACCTGCGCAGCCGGAAGCAGGTTGAAAAAATTACATCCGGTGAAATTCAATAAGATGAGCAATTTCAAGACAAGCAACGCAGCCAAATCAACGATCACTCGTAACACGAATGACTTGGATGGTAAAGTGAACGGAAATCTATTTGAAACGGTTGTGCTTCTTACGAAGCGCGCGAATCAAATCAGCCGTGAAATGAAAGAGGAACTCAACCAGAAGTTGGAAGAGTTCACATCTCATCAGGATAATCTCGAGGAGATTTTTGAAAACCGTGAGCAGATTGAAATCTCTCGTTTTTATGAGCGCTTACCAAAGCCAAACGCAGTGGCAATCAGCGAACTTTTGGAAGATAAGATCTACCACAGATATCCTGATGAACCGACTGCTAACTAATTAATAGCAGATAAATAAAAATCATATGAAAGATGGCTCCGGTCATCTTTCTTCGTTTACATGCTACAAGGGAAAAAAATTATAGTAGGAATAACCGGAAGTATTGCTGTATACAAGTCGGCATATTTGGTACGTCTTCTCGTTCAGTCGGGGGCAGAAGTGCGTGTTGTTTTATCTCCGGGTGCCATAGAGTTCGTTGCTCCACTTACTTTTTCTACCTTAAGCAAGCACAGGGTTTATTCGGACTTTACAGAAGACAAGGACTCAGGAGAGTGGACTCGCCACGTTGAATTGGCTCATTGGGCAGATTTAATAGTCATAGCACCCCTTACCGCCAATACCTTGTCGAAAATGGCACATGCACAATCAGACAATTTTTTGTTAGCGATGTATATGAGTGCCGTTTGTAAAGTAATGGTGGCTCCGGCGATGGATCGGGAGATGTATTTGCATCCGGGAACAGCCGAAAATTTGGAAAAGCTGCGATCTTTTGGTCATTTGATAGTGGAACCTACAACCGGAGCGCTCGCTAGCGGACTTGAAGGTAAAGGCCGAATGGAAGAGCCGGAACATGTATTAGATGCCATTGTTTCATTTTTTCACCCGGAACTGCCTTTAAAAGGAAAAAAGTTCTTGGTAACTGCCGGCCCTACCTATGAACGGATAGATCCCGTGCGATTTATCGGCAATTATTCATCAGGTAAAATGGGCATTGAGGTGACAAAATCGTTGGTTTCACAAGGGGCCCATGTTTATCTCATTTGTGGACCGATAAAGTCCACCTACACTAGTCCTGCCGTTATTCGAATGGATGTGGAAAGTGCCAATGAAATGTTTGACGCCGTGAAAAATGTATGGGCTGAAATGGATGGTGCCATTCTTTCGGCAGCTGTGGCCGATTTCCGTCCGGCACATCAAGCCGAAAGTAAAATCAAGAAAAATCAAGGTTTGCGAAGCATAGAATTGGAAGAAACCCAAGATATAGCGGCGTATTTGGGCAAAAACAAGTTGAAAAAGCAAGTTTTGATAGGATTTGCTCTTGAAACGGATAGCGAAGAAGAAAATGCGCGAGGAAAAATGGAGCGTAAGAATATGGATATGATTGTTCTGAATTCGCTGCGAGATACAGGAGCTGGCTTTAGTTCAGAAACAAATAAAATCACCTTAATTTGGCCCGACAATAAAAAGCAGTCATTTGGGTTGAAGAGCAAGTCTGAAGTAGCAAACGACATTGTAGCCGAAGTGATCAAATTAGTGAGTGCATGAAAAAGCTGTTGATTTTTCTTTTATCCTTTTCATTTATAGGGTCTATCAATTCCCAAGAATTGAATTGCGATGTTTCTATTATACCTCCGCAGGTTATGATTTCGGGTCCCGAAATTTTTGAAACCATGGAAAATGCTATTCAGGAATTTCTGAATGGTAGAAAATGGACTCAAGACAATTGGAACCAAGAAGAACGTATAGATTGCACAATTCAAATTACCATTGAACAGCAAGTCAGTCAGCGAGATTTTAAGGGAACGATTCAGGTTGGAAGTAGCCGACCGGTTTATAATAGCGATCAGAAAAGCCCAGTTTTGAGTTTGAACGACCGAGATTTTCAATTCACTTTTCAGGAAAATACCTTAATTCAGTGGAGCAACGATCAACACCGCGATAATCTATCGAGTGTGTTGGCCTTTTATGCATATTTGATCTTGGCCACAGATTATGATACGTTCGCGATGGAAGGGGGAACCGATTTTTACCTCATGTGTCAAACCATTGTGAGCAACGCACAGAGCGCACCCGAAGCAGGATGGAGAGGAAGTGAAAAAGGACAGCAAAATCGGTATTGGCTCATAGAGAATATTTTGAGCCAGACCTTTAAACCTCTGCGTACTTGTCTGTACCAGTATCACCGCAACGGTTTCGATAAACTTTATAGCAGTGATGTTCCCGGCGCTCGCAATGTGATTTCAGAAGCTATTTTGGAGTTAAAGAACATTCACAAGGTTCGACCTTCGAGTTACAATCTGCAGGTTTTCTTTTATGCAAAGGCAGACGAGCTGGTAAATCTTTTCAAACCGGTTGAAGTGGTGGAGAAACAACGAGTCTATGATTGCCTGAAACAAATAGATCCCGGTAATATCAATAAATACGAAGGGATGATGAAATAATCGGGATAACTTTCCCTCGGAGTTTCATTCCAATTTATTTCCTTTACGGCTCTGAAAAGTGCCACGAAGGTTCTAATCAGAACCTAAATTTATTCAAGATTTCAAGAGTAGGGATATGTTGCGACAGATTACGGTATCTCATTATGCACTCATCGAACACGTTCAATTGGACTGGTCGCCGGGATTAACGGCTATTACCGGAGAAACGGGTTCCGGAAAAAGTATTTTAATAGGGGCATTGGGTTTACTGCTAGGTGAACGTGCAGATTTAAAGACACTCGATTTGCGCGATCAAAAATGCATTGTTGAAGCGATTTTTGATGTTCGTAAAGCGGATCTAGGCGATTTTTTTAGGGAAAATGATCTTGATGCAGATGATTTTACAACGGTGCGTCGAGAAATTACATCCGCCGGAAAAAGTCGAACTTTTATAAATGACACGCCGGTTTCGCTTCAAACCCTTCGCGAGTTGAGTTCTCATTTAGTTGACATTCACAGTCAGCATGAAAATCAATTGTTGGGTAAAACGACTTTTCAATTTGATATTTTGGATCAGGTGGCGGCTCATGCCTCAACTCTGGCGGACTACAGAAATTTATTTCAGCAGTGGAAGGAGTTAAAATCATCATTGGAGGCTACGTTAACCGAAGAGAATAAACTTCGTCAGGATGCTGACTATATGCGTTTTCAAGTGGATGAATTAAATCGTTTGCCACTTGAAAAACTCGACGTTCAATTGTTGGAGCAAGATCTGGAGACCCTTCAGAATGCTGAGGATATCAAACAAACGGTGCAGCAAACAGCCGAATTAATGGATGGGGAGGAAGGGGTTGTTCAACGAATTTCTGCTGCTCGAAATAGTCTCGGTAAATATTCTGAACTGAATAAAGAGCTTTCTTCATTTCATGAGCGCGTAGAGGCAATGTATGTCGAAGCAAGAGATCTCTCCTCAGAATTAATCCGTTTCGGAGAGGGAATAGAATACGACCCGGAGCGAATTCAAGAAATCGCCGATCAGGTGAATCAGCTCAACCATCTTTTACAAAAACATAGATTGCAAAATACGGTTCAATTGGTTGAACTTCGTGAAACTTTGTCGGCGAAGTTGTATGCCGTTGATACAATGGATGAAAAAGTTCTGTCGTTGCGAAATGAAATTGCTGCAACGGAAAGTCAAATGGCAATACTCGCTGACAAGTTGAATAAAAACCGTCTGAAAGCGGCCTCCAAATTGGAATCCGAAGTTTTGAATTACTTTGCTGAAACAGGACTGCAACACGCAGCTTTGAAGTGTGAAGTTGAGAACAATTCGGAGTTTAGTGTATATGGTCGCGACAAAATTCAATTTCTTTTTAGAGCCAATAAGGGTGGGTCCTTACTACCCGTTGGACAAGTTGCAAGTGGGGGAGAGATGAGTCGTGTAATGCTTGCATTGAAGTCGCTTGTAAGTCGCTACAAGAGTTTACCTGTTTTAATACTCGATGAAATTGATCAGGGTATCAGTGGAGAGGTGGCCAACAAAGTAGGTTTTTTATTAAAGGATATGAGTGCCAACATGCAACTCATTTGCATAACCCATTTACCTCAAATAGCCGGAAAGGCGAATCATCATTTTAAGGTACTCAAAGAAGTTCAGGGAGAAAAAACGGTTACTATGGTGAAATCGCTTAATCCAACCGAACGTGTCGATGAACTTGCCGAAATGCTTGGGGGAAAAGACTTTTCAAAGGCTACCCGCCAAAGTGCGCGCGAACTTCTTTCGGAGAAAAAGTAAGTTAGATAACAGTTTAGCCCTTTGAACATTGGGAAAGGGTGGCATCCTTTGAAAAACACTCACCCCGACTGTCTAATGTCTACTATTCAACCTTTAGAATGATAAATCCAAACCAAACGCCGGCAAGAACGGTAATTGATCTACGCGTTCACCTGTTACACGATCTATGTAGAAAACATTTTCTCTGTTGTACATATTGGTAACTCCAACATTTGTTTCAAGCTCCATTTTATTGGAGAATTTAAAAATCCTTCGAAGGTTTAAATCCAATCTGTGGTAATACGGAAGTCTTCCTTCGTTGAGAGGTGCGAATTGTATTCCAAGTTCAGATGTATTTGCAATAATGTAATCGGTAGCAATCCCCTCGGATATTCCGGGTGGTTGGTAGTATCCTTGTGTTTGAGTAAATGGAAGACCGCTACCCATATTCCATTTAGCACTTACTTCCCAATTTCTCTTCTCACCAAATTTCTGGGAAATAACGATATTTAAGTTATGACGTCTGTCAAATACCGGATCATACCAACGATTTCCATCCCAGCGATCCACATTTCCAAAAGAGTAGACAAACCAGAAGTATGTATTTTTTTCTTCGTATTTTAATACCAAGTCAACCCCTGCCGCGAACCCTGTTTCAATTACAAAATCTTTTTTCAATTCATCCGGACGATCTGCGTTATCGGCATCATCGGGGAAAATTTTATTTCTATTGATGTTCGTTACTTGTCTAAAGTCGCGGTAATATCCTTCAACGTTTAGATTCAATTTTTCTGTTAAGTCGTATTCAAAACCAACGATGTAGTGGAGGGCACCTTGTAGTGGATTTTTCACTTCACGTTCTGTCCCATCCGGAAGAGTTACGTTATTTTGAAGGTTCGCAGGACTTGCGAGGAAACCATAAAACAGATTCACTACATCGCGATCGCTATTTGTAGCGATTAGGTTTTGTGTGTAATAACCTGTGGCCAGTTTAAATCGCAGACGCTCGTTGGCTTTGAACTTGAATCCCAATCTTGGCTCAGGCGAAAAAACTGAAAGGGAGCCATAGAATTGAAGACGAAGTCCGGGTTCTAGAACAAACTTTTTGCGGTTGATTTTGTAGGTCAAAAATCCATTTAGTTCAGAAGTACTTTCGGCAGAACCTACTTGAACTCCCAGAGGGTTGAAAGTTTGGAAATCCGTTTTGAACCCGACTACTTCAATACCGTATTTAAGAACATCGTCTTTAATGTTGTATTTGAAGTCGAGACCAAAATTGAAACTGTTGATGCTGCTGTATCGATCAGGAACGGTTGGTTCTCTCAGACGAACTTCGTAACCACTTGAGGCAAAATTTCCACTTATTAGAACAGATGACCCGGAGGGTAAAACGACAAAGTTTCCTCCGAAGCCGCTGTTGGCCCATGAGAAATTGGCGAGGGCTTGAAAATTACTTACGTCGTCGTTAAAAGAAAATCCAAAAAGGTTGAATTTCGAACCATTGGCTCCTGAGAAACTTAATTTTCCATAGATATCAGTGAAGTTGAAGGGCAAACCATTTCCATCATTGATATAGGTGTATAGTCTTTTAGAAGTTTCTTCGAGGTACGATCGTTTGGCAGAGAGCAAAAACGAAATCCCACTGCCTTTATCTCCTAATTTTTTT
>JBILMS010000009.1:0-72153 GCA_044375415.1 Flavobacteriales bacterium | reverse complement strand
GATAAGGGCCTTGCTTCCAAAAGGGCTTATTCCGATTTTACCATCTAGTTCTTTTTTGTTTCCATCGCGAGTCGTTATGTCCATGATAGATGAAATTCTTCCGCCGTATTGAGCTCCGAAACCACCGGTATAGACTTCTGCATTTGCCAATACATCAGTATCGAAAACGGAAAAAAGACCGATAGAGTGGAATGCATTGTAGATGATCATACCGTCGAGCAGTACTTTGTTCTGTACAGGACTTCCCCCGCGTATGTATATCTGACCTCCTTGATCACCCGTACTTGTTACTCCGGGTATCGTGGTAAGCACTTGAACAATGTCGGCCTGACCACCAAAAGAAGGAACTTTCTTAATGTCTTGCGGACGAATGGTTTCTACGGAAATATTTACCTGATTAACTTGATCTGCGTGGTCACTGGAAATCTCAATTGTTCGAAGTTCTAAACTTTTGAGGTCCAGTTGGACATTGCGGGAAATAATCTTGTCGTTTTCGATGATTATGGCTTCAGTATATTCTTGGTGTTCAGTAGATTTTATGAGAAGTGTGTATGAACCTGCAGGTATTTTGGTGAGAGAGTAATAACCGTTATCGTCTGTTGTCCCACTGTATTCAGTTCCTTGAAGAGCTACTAGGGCAAACATCACCGGTTCACCGTTGCTTCTATCTTTTACAGTTCCACGCACCGTTCCTTGCGCAAATAATGCAAAAGAGGAGCCAATGAAGATAAAGGCGAGGAGAAATTTCGTACAGTTAAAAGCAAAAGTGGGCATATTGTGGTTGGTAAGGTGGCAAATTTAAGTCACGAAAGAGCGCTTTCAATGTGGTATTTGACTAATTGCGACCATTTATTTCCGGTCAGAATGGAATACTGAGAGGCAAAATGAGGGTTTTAGGTCAATAATTTTGGAGTGGATAGAATGTCCGTCTATTTTTGGGCATCGTTTTTGGCTAAGTGCCTGCGAGAAAATTTTTTATCATGAAAAAAACACTGATTTTAAGCTTTTTTGCTGTCTTGTACAGTTTTGGAGCTATAGCACAAAACGAATACAACGATCTTCTTTTGATGTATGTAGACGAAAAATATGAGCGTTGCTTGTATAAAGCGGAGAAATACACCTTAGAAGAAAAGACCAAGAAGGATCCCCTTCCATACTTGTTTATGAGTATGAGCTACTTTCAAATGTCTAAAAGAGACGAGTTTAAAGAAAAATACCCGGATTCGTTCAAGAGTTCCTTGAAGTACATGAAGAAGTACTGTGGAAAAGACAAGGAACGTCAGTTTATCGGTGAATACGAAGATTTTGTGTCTGAATTGCGCGTGGCAACTATTGCTGAAGGCGAATTGATGATGGATACAGAAAAGTATACCAAGGCCAAAGCGATGTACGATTATTTGGTAGATATGGATCCTAAAGACGCGGGTGCACTGATCATGCGTGGAATGGCAGAAGCCGCGTTGAAATCGAAAAAGGAATCGGAGGCTTCTTTTCTAGAGGCAGCCGGAATACTACGCGATAAGCAATTCACTCACTACAAGAAAGAGCAACTAGGTTTGTTAAAGGAAGCGGTTCTAATAATCGCAGTGTTGAGTGCCGATGGTGGTGATAAAGAAACCGCCAAAATATGGATGGATTCATGCATGGAACTATTTTCGGAAGACAACGAATTTAAAGTGACATACGAAACAATAGCCGGCTAGTTCGGTTATGATGAGCTATAAAAAAAAGGAGGCAAGTGCCTCCTTTTTTATTTCAAAAACCTTTTAAGGATGGGTGGACATTTTCGAATGTTGAAGTAATGTGTCAGTTCGCCGCCGAATGAACGAAAGAATGATTCAATAGCCGGAATGCTACTCCCTTCAAAATCGAAAACTTTAATTCCTTTTTCTTGAGCCCTTACAATACTGTCGTGAAGACATATCGCCCCTGCATTTTTGGCTTTCACATTTTTATCGAGAGCACCCACTAAATAGTAACACGCAGTGTGTCCGTGAATGCAGAAGGTGACATTGGCAATTTGTTCGTCGTGGATTAGTTTACAAGTCAAGAATTCTTTTTTTTCTCCTGATAAATAACGAGTGATAATGGAGCTAAGGAAGTCCTCTTTTTTGCGTACGTTTCGATCTTTTTCCAGTTGACGTACTTTATCGATTAATTCTTTTATAGTTACGTTGTAATCAAGAACCACTTCTTTCTGAATGTATTTCTGTATAGATGACCGAAGTTTCGGATCATACTTTTCAAAAAGGTCACTTGACTTATCTTCTAACGATAGTCTATACGTGTATTTAGTGCGCACATCAAATCCTTTCCAACTAGGAATCTGAAAGTCCTTAAATTCGGGAGGAAATGAGAGTGAAAGTATCTTTTCCCGTCGGTTTTGCAAGCAGGTTGTAACTGCGAGCATAATGTCTTTAATAAATTGATTTTTCTTAAAACCTATTTGCTCCGGCGATAACAAAAATAAGCCACAGTGAGGTGCATAAGAAGGATCTATGATGGCACTGATGCCTCGGAGTTTTGATTTTAGGGCAACAAAGCCCCCAATAAGAATATTCCTAGAATCGAAAATGCCGAACTTTAGAAGGCTGTGACCGAAACTACCCGCAAAGGTTTCAGAACAAAAAATGGAATCACATCGCTCCGCAACATCATAAAATATGGGTATTTCCTTGGGTTCAACTTCTCTGACTGTTATCGACATGGAGCCCTAGTGAGATTTAATTGAATTGGCAGGGGTTTTCACATTTTTGGTAGGGATTTTTCCCGCTTGGTAAATGCGTTCTATTATATCGACAACTTTTAATCCTTCCAAGGCATTAGTGGTAATATTGGTTCTACCTTTTAAAGTGTCTACAACATTTTGAATAATGTAAACATGATTTGCAGCTGAACCTTTGTAATCTCCATAGTCATTGGCGGGATTGGCTTCAGCAAGTATCGGCATTGTATAATCCTTGATATGACAATATTCTACTTCATTCATATATTGACCACCGATTTTTACTGTACCATTTTCAGCGATGATAGTCATGCTACTTTCAAAGTTCTTATTCCACAGACTCGTTGAGAAGAGAATATTACCCATCCCACCTTTTAAGAATTCAAAGTTTACAATTCCCGAATCTTCGAAATCAGTTTGATCGGAGTGATTAAAATCGGCGAAGCGGGCGTGAATATTTTTCACATCGCCGAAAAGCCAATACATGATGTCGAGGAAGTGAGAAAATTGAGTGAATAATGTTCCTCCGTCCAATTCGGCACTTCCTTTCCAGAAATTTTTCGAATAGTATCTATTATCCCTGTTCCAAAGACAGTTTATGTTAACCATGAAAATGTTGCCCAGAATTTTTTTATCAATCACTTCCTTTATCCATTCAGAAGGTGGACTATATCTGTTTTGCATTACACAAAACACCATTTTATTATATTGAAGCGAGGTATGAATGATGTTTTCGCAGTCGGCTTTCGTGAGAGCCATTGGTTTTTCTACAACTAGATTGCAGCCCGAGTTTAAGGCTAATAAGGAGTGTTGTCCGTGAAGTCCATTTGGAGAACATACACAAATAACGTCGCATTTAACCTCTGCGAGCATTTTTTCAGGATCGTAAAAGAAAGGAACGTCGAACGAAACATTACACTCTTCTTTGGTGCGAACATCGCACATAGCAACCAACTCAGCTTCAGGATGGCGAAGTACCATTTCTGCATGGCGTTTACCAATGTGTCCTGAACCAATAATTGCAAATCTGATATTACCCATTCGATGCTGATTTTACCGTCAAACCTACGTTTTTTGAATCAAAGTTCCACAGAACTTCTATCAGGTTATTCTCTCGACGACGGATTGAAGAGGAGGTAACCAAAATTGAAAAGAATACTCCAGGGTTGATCTTTCAGTTCGTAGTAGTTGGCACTTAAACTAACCGGACCAAGGGGAGAGTGAAATATGAGTGATGAACCTGCCATCAACACAGGAGTGAATTCGTAGTCGTATTCAGCCTGAACGAATGTATTTGGCGATATTTTCCCTAAAGCTGTAAACACATGTGCCTCCAATCGTAAATCAAAGTTTTTGCCAATGGAGTATGAGGTAATAAGTCCTCCGGCTCCATAAGTATGGGCCCTAAATTGTGAAAGGAAATAGGTGCTACTTTCGGGAATCGGTTTAAAAGAAGGAGATGCAATAATGGTCGAGATAAAATTGTTGAAGAAAGGTTGGTTGGAAGCAAGTGCTTCAAAGTTTACTCCAAACGTCAAGCGACCAATCTCTTTAAAATAGTTGGTGTATTTAAGTCGGAAGGTATACCATTGATGTTGCGCTCTTGTTGTGTCCCTAATTTCGGAAGTCGATCCCGGTATTGTCCATTCTTCTCCGGCGGTATATTTGGACGATAACAAAAGAAATGTACCCTTGGTGGCAAACTGTTTTCGGTTGAGGGTATTTCTCTCCCACGAAATTTTTCCGACGGCATTTCTGAATTCTGTGTGATCGGCCGTGTCCGTGCTCAAGAATTGTTGATTTTGGTAATATTCGTCGAACCACAGGGAATAATGAGATTCTACTTTCAATGTCCCTTTATTTCCGGCTGCAAAATTAAAAGCGATTCCTCCGGTGCGTTCGTTTTGAACTATGAAAGATGGTTTTACATCTTCAAAAAAAGTTGCGAGAGATTTGTAATAATCCCATCTATTAAAAGTGAATCCACCTTGAACAGAAAAAGGAACAGAAGATGCGACGTCCCAACGAATGTTCGCATTCACAGAGCCGTAAAAGCGGCCGAAATAACTATTGGCACTCAGTGTGGCTGATGTACGCCCAAATAGATTGTAGCGCAATCCGATGAAACCTGTATTTATGGAACGAGAAGCAAAATTGCCTCCAAATGAGAGAAAGAGGTCTTTTTCTCGTTGCACATCCAATTCCATTTTGTAGAATTTGGAGGTATCATTTAAAGTAAGCACGGGGAAAATACTTTTGATTTTATCATCCCCGAAGATCCGGAAATAGGGTGATTTGAGATCTTTAAGGGCAATCGTATCAGGATTGCGTCCTACAATTTGACGTACATAATTTTTTTGAGCATTTTCAAGTCCGTTGATTTCCACTTCATCGATGATCAGCGGACGGAATTTCTTACGAAAATTGTTTCTTTTCTGAAAACGTTCTTCAGAATTCACCCTACGATGAATAGCATTAAGGATAGCGGGCATGCTATCACGTGTCGCCAGATACCCTTCGCTTTTGGCAACTTCAATTTTATCCCACTCAAACGTTCCTACATCATCCAACTGCGGCTCTACAATAATCATGTATTCGCATATGGGATCAAAATTCGTAGTGTATTGAATCATGTTTTCGATCTGGGAAAACAGATTGTCTTCGTTTGGTGGCTCTGAGTTTTCCGAAACGTTACAACCGATAATTACATCGGGCATAAATTCATTGTAAATGACATCTGCGGGAAAGTTGTTGTAAATCCCGCCATCGAATAGAAGCGCTCCGTCTACTTTGCGCGGAGGTAAATAAAAAGGAAAAGTACTTGATGCGCGAGTAGCAACGTTGAGATGACCATCTCGAAAAATGATTTGTTTTTTGTGATAGATGTCCGCCGCAAGACATCTAAAAGGCACATAAAGACTGTCGAAATCGTATCCTGCAGCAGCATCTGCTTGGCTAAATCCAGCCATAAAATTCCAATCGAGCAAAACAGGATTAATGAGTGAGGAAGGAATAGCGCTGCTCAGAAAGGCTCCCTCGTTGTATTTTATAGTTCCCATCGAAGCATCTGGAGGGTACTCTTTAAAATAGAATTTCAGATGATCATCGAGAGTCCCTGAAGCCATTTGCTGAAAATCCTGAGATCGGGTAATACTGTCAATCTCCTCGACACTGTAACCGGCTGCATACATTGCACCAATAACGGCACCCATACTTGTTCCTCCGATATAATCGATGGGTATATTATTTTCTTCAAGAGATCTAAGAAAACCAACGTGGGCGAGGGCTGTAGCACCACCACCGCTTAATACAACGCCAACCGACTGCCCCGCAGAAAGAAGGTGGCACAGAAGTGCAAGAGTTGTATATGTTATTCGACCTTTCAGAAAACCGGTCATTGTCCGTTGGGGGGGTTAAGGAACTGCACAAAGGTCCATTCTTCGGACCCATGAATTACCATCGCTAACGTTTTTTTTGATGTAATAATTGTGAATACCTAAAACTAGTATTCTCTCAGGATCTTCCGACCACAAAGGGGTCTGCCTTTTGGACAGGGTAGAACAGATTTATTATCCGGGATTAAAAGTAAGAGCGGCAGGGTCGTATCTGAAACGGCATCTTTTCCTCCATTCTTCCGGTTATGAAACCAAAATGACAGGTAGAGGAACTACAAAATTCTATGTCACTTGGAGGGAAATGTGCCTCTATACGTGATATTCTGCCACTTGTGCTGACAAGATTTCACTTTTTGGCAGAAAAATCCTCTGTGGCACTAACCTTGACAATTAGGGCGAAGTAAATTAGAAAATTCAAATTGCAATGAGCAAAATTATCGGAATAGACTTAGGAACCACCAACTCGTGTGTTGCCGTAATGGAAGGAAACGAGCCTGTTGTTATTTCTAACAGCGAAGGAAAACGTACCACTCCTTCAATTGTAGCATTTGTGGATGGTGGTGAGAGGAAGGTGGGTGATCCTGCGAAAAGGCAGGCGATAACCAACCCTACCAAGACCATCTTTTCCATAAAGCGATTTATGGGAAATACCTACGACGAAAGCCAGAGGGAAGCTACTCGCGTTCCTTATCAGGTAGTTCGCGGTGACAATAACACTCCTCGCGTTAAAATTGACGATCGTCAGTATACACCCCAAGAAATCTCTGCTATGGTTCTTCAGAAGATGAAGAAAACTGCAGAAGATTATCTGGGTCATGAGGTAACCGAAGCTGTTATCACTGTACCGGCGTATTTTAATGACGCTCAACGTCAGGCTACCAAAGAAGCCGGAGAGATTGCAGGTCTTAAAGTAAAAAGAATCATAAATGAACCAACTGCTGCTGCGCTGGCCTACGGCCTTGACAAAAAGTCGCAGGATATGAAAATCGTTGTATTCGACTGTGGAGGAGGTACTCACGACGTTAGTGTATTAGAATTGGGTGATGGCGTATTCGAAGTTCTTTCAACGGATGGTGACACTCACCTAGGAGGAGACGATTTTGATCAGGTGATCATCGACTGGTTGGTTCAGGAATTCAAAAATGAAAACGGAAATCAATTTGATCTGACTAAAGATCCTATGGCACTTCAGCGTCTGAAAGATGGAGCAGAAAAGGCCAAAATCGAACTTTCATCCGGTACAACTACCGAGATCAACTTGCCATACATTATGCCGGTAGATGGAATACCAAAACACTTGGTGCGTTCATTTAGCCGTGCGAAATTTGAGCAACTAGCGGACAGTCTCATTCAGCGCACCATTGCTCCATGCAAAACAGCATTAGAAAAAGCGGGTTTAAGCACTACAGATATCAATGAAGTGATTTTGGTAGGTGGATCTACTCGAATTCCAGCGATCCAAGATGCAGTAAAAAAATACTTCGGTAAAGAGCCGAGCAAAGGAGTGAACGCAGATGAAGTGGTAGCCATTGGTGCTGCTATTCAAGGCGGTGTTCTCACGGGCGAAGTGAAAGATGTTCTTTTGCTCGACGTGACCCCACTCAGCTTAGGTATCGAAACAATGGGTGGAGTATCTACCAAATTGATCGAATCGAATACTACGATACCAACCAAGAAGTCTGAAGTATTCTCTACGGCAAGCGATAGCCAGCCAAGTGTAGAAATTCATATTCTTCAAGGAGAAAGGTCTATGGCTCGCGACAATCGAACCATTGGACGTTTCCACCTCGATGGTATTCCACCGGCACCTCGTGGAATTCCTCAAATTGAAGTTACATTCGATATTGATGCAAACGGAATATTGAATGTGTCGGCAAAGGATAAAGCCACCGGGAAATCTCAACAGATACGTATTGAAGCGTCATCCGGATTATCGAAAGAAGATATCGAAAAAATGAAAAGAGAAGCTGAGGCTAATGCCGAAGCCGACCGCAGAGAACGTGAACAGGCCGACATCGTAAATCAGGCCGATTCATTGATCTTCCAAACCGAGAAAAACTTGAAAGAGTTTGGCGATAAAATTCCTGCAGAGAAGAAATCGGAAATCGAATCAGCTCTTAATGAACTTAAGGCGGCGCACGCTGAGAAAAATCTCGATATGATCAAACCCGCCATGGAAAAATTGAACAATGCTTTCCAAGCGGCAAGTCAAGATATGTACAACGCAACACAATCTGCAGAAGGCACACAAGATTCATCTGCTAACGCTAGCAGCGCTGCTGATGGTGAAGTAACGGATGTAGATTTTGAAGAAGTGAAAGACGATAAGAAGTAAAATACTTAGTGAACGGAAAACAAAAAGGGCTGTCTTAACGACAGCCCTTTCTATTTTAAAGAATAGTTGCGTTTATTGATCTATCAATGATTTTCCTGTCATTTCTTTAGGCTGCTGTAATCCAAGGATCGCCAATAGGGTAGGAGCGACATCGGCGAGAACGCCGTTTTTTACTTTTCCAACCTGACTGTCGATAATCCACACAGGCACCGGGTTTGTGGTGTGCGCTGTATTTGGGCTTCCATCCTCATTTAAGGCTTTGTCGGCATTGCCATGGTCGGCAAGAATTACAAATGAATAACCATTTTCAATTCCGCATTCAACCACTTTTTTCAAGCATAAATCAGTTGTCTCAACAGCTTTTATTATAGCCTCATAAACTCCGGTATGCCCGACCATATCGGCATTAGCGAAGTTGAGACAAATAAAATCCGGAAGATTAGATACTATATCTTCACAAATGGCATCTGCCACTTCAGGTGCACTCATTTCGGGCTGGAGATCATAGGTTGGCACCTTGGGAGAATTTATCATTAAACGTCGTTCACCATCAAAAGGCAACTCCCTACCACCGGAAAAAAAGAAACTTACATGCGGATATTTTTCAGTTTCTGCAATGCGCACTTGAGTTAGTTTATTTAAGGAGATCACTTCTCCCACTGTCATTGCCAAATTATCTTTGTCGTATACAACGTTCACATTTTTATATCTGTGATCGTAGTTCGTCATGGTAAAATAGTCCAAGTTCAAAGGAGTCATATTGAATTCAGGGAATGACTCTTGAGTTAGAGCACGAGTAATTTGACGACAGCGATCCGTGCGAAAGTTGAAGCAAAGAACAACATCATCATTTTTTATCAGTCCTTCGTGATTTCCAATTTTGCATGGTTCGATGAATTCATCGGTGATACCGATTGAATAAGCCGATTTTATGGCCTCAGCGGCAGACGGGAAAATGGGCACTTCTCCCTTCACAAGCATTTGATAGGTCTTGCTGATTCTTTCCCAACGGAGATCTCGGTCCATGGCGTAGTATCTTCCGGAGAGGCTTGCAATTTTGACATTGCTACCCTCTATATGTTTTTCCAAATCGGCGATGAATCCCTCTGCAGAGCGCGGGTCGGTATCTCTTCCATCCGTAAAAACATGGATTAAGACAGATGGCACTTCCGCTAATGTAGCAAGTGAGCATAATGCCTTTAAATGATCTAGATGAGAATGCACACCGCCATCACTTACAAGTCCCATTAAGTGCAAGGGAACTTTTTTATCTATGGCTTTTTTAAATACCCTTTGGAGAATCGGATTTTTTGCAAAGTTGCCGTTTCGAATATCTAAATTTATTCGAACAAGATCTTGGTATACAATTCTACCTGCACCCAAATTCATATGACCCACTTCGCTATTGCCCATCTGACCTTCAGGTAAGCCTACATTTTCTCCATCGGTTCTAAGTTCTGCATTCGGATAGGTTTGATACAATTTGTGCGTGAATGGCGTATTAGCAGTAAAAATGGCGTTACTACGGTCTTTTGCCCCGTGGCCCCAACCGTCAAGAATAATAAGAGCTGCTTTCTTTTTCATATCATGGATTTTGTGCGAAAATGACTTCTACCTTTAGTCCTTGTGGTTGATTATTTTTTATACGAACCGACGCATCGTGAAGACGAGCAATAGATTTTACAAGATGCAAACCGAGGCCGGTTCCTTTATGTACTCGTGTTGATTCATTCCCTATTCGATAGAATTTTTCAAAGACAAGCACTTTTTCTTCTTCACTAATTCCCGGTCCATTATCTGAGATTGTGAGCATTACAGAAACCTCATCTCTGTCGAGTGCCACTCCGATATTACCATTTTCTCCGGAGTACTTCACGGCATTATCCACCAGATTATTGAGAAGGGCAATAAGTAGATTCGAGTCGCCTATAATTATTATGTTGTCTTTAACCTGAACCGTGAAATCTCTTTTTTGCCCGTGGGAGCGTCGCCACCTTTCCATTTGTTGTTCCACTAATTCAGAAAAGTTTACCTCTTGCATGGCGACATTTCCACTGTCGTGATCCATGCGAGTAGCGAGCAAAATATTTTCTGTTAAGTTTTGTAATCGATCCGACTCTATGATGGCGTTATCAAGGATTTCTTTGACCTGGTCTTCCGATAATTTTCTTGTTTTAAGAGTACTTAGAAAAAGTTTTAAGGCCGAAATGGGAGTTTTTAGTTCGTGTGTTACCGAGAGAAGAAAGGTCTGTTCCATTCTTGCAAGTCTCAATTCTTGTCGAATATTTTTTCGGATATACCAAAATCCGGCTCCAAGTAGGGATAGGAAAACTAGACCTTCTCCGACGATCATTCCCGGCTTGGGATGCACGGAGATATCAATATTATGCGGATCCGAAGATCGAATTAACAAATATCCCCACCAGCATAATTGCAGGAGAATGTACATTCCCAGAACATTGAGAAGCCAAAACGTTTTGCGGGGATTAGACATCGTATTATATCACTGCGAATTTAGTCATTGAATCACCAAAGAGAATAGAAACAAAAAGCCCCGCCAACAAGTGGCGGGGCCTCGACATCAGCTTTACTGATTATTTTTTCTTACCATCGGCTTTAGAGTCCGTTTTGCCGGCTGGTTTTGTTTCAGTCGGACGAACAGCTGGGTCTCTTGGAGTTGGATTTGCCGGTGGTTTTTGAACACCACCAATGTTATCGGTTCCCGGAGCTTTAACCAAACGTTTTTCAAAGAGGAAATGTGTTTCTGTTCTGCCTGAATTCACAAAATTGTATGAATTGATCAGACGGAATCCTTGAGCTGACAAGTAATTAATAGCATCGGGAATGTTTGTAAATGATGTTTCACGAAGTGCATCTATCAAACCAATAAGCTCTTTGTCTTTTAAATTAGTTTGCAAGTCGCGACCGAAATCCATGCGAATGCTCATACGGCCATTGTTTTCGAAGGTAATGAGCTCTCCGTACATAACTTCAGGGGTGTATTCTTTCGGACCGGCGGGTGTTTTACCGGCAGTAGCACCTGCTCCATCTTTAGCTGGGGATTTTGCCGAGTCTGGAGTTTTGTCTTGGCTAAAACTCAGAAAAGGCGTACACAAAAGTGCAATCATCAAGATTTTCTTCATTTCTATGGTCAATTTATTGTTTAGTAAAGCCAAAGTTAAGCATAGACTGTGCCATAGCCAAATTCGAGATGCAATCTTTTGAAAGTTTAGCGGGGAATCTTCAGTGTGAATTCCTGTTTTTCAATTCCTTCGCGGAAATAGATGATTCCAAACCAATAAAAATCAAGACTCAGACTAACTCGTGGATCAGTTTTGATAAAATTCCAGGCCTCATTCATCTCAGGTGTCCAATAGATATCATCAACGATTACAATAGATTTTGAAATACATCGAGGTTTTATTTGCTCCCAGTAGCGCAAAGTTGCCTCTTTCCTGTGGTTTCCATCGATAAAGGCAAGCCCTATAGTTTGAAGTTCTTCCAAGACAGAATCCAGCAATTCATCGAATGTTCCAACTCTGATTTGCGCTGATGAACCAATTGCATGAAGATTTTGGTGAGCGATTAAGGCCAATTCGCGGGAACCTTCAATACTTATGGTTTTAGCCTGTGGGCAGGCGAGCGACAGGTAAGCCGTGGTAAGCCCGAGATTAGTTCCGAGTTCTAAGATAGTTTCGGGTTGATGAAGATTGGTCAGTCGGAAGAATAACTGTGCTTGTTTTGGCGGTTTTGAACTAACGGCAGCTATTTCTGATACTTTCCGAGTTCTCGAAGAACCTTTGATTGATCCGGCACCGAAATCTTCTACTTCAATAACGAGATTGGAATTCAACATTTGCTCTCGTAAATACTCGATATTTTCAAAACAGTTAAATTCCTTTTTTGATGGTAGATGAATGGTCATTAAATCGAAGACATATGGAGAGTGAACGCCATGTTTTTCTTGCCTTCGCCAACAATAGCTTAGAAATGTTTTAAGTCTAAAAAAGAGTAACTGTATCAAAACGAAATTCTCCTTAGGAGTTTTTAATCGCTTTTAATTCGGACTCAAGGGCATCAATGCGCGCCATAAGTTCCGGTAATTTGCGAAAGCCGACATACGACTTTTTGTAATCCATAATGCTAAAAGCGGGTGATCCCTGTAGGATTGTTCCTGGGGTCGGAACGTCGTGTCCTACGCCACTCTGCGCCGCGATCTTTGTTCCATCGGCAATATTCAAATGCCCAACGATTCCGACCTGACCTCCTATCATGCAGTCTTTACCGATTTTTGTTGAACCGGCAATACCCGTTTGAGCTGCTATCACTGTGTTTTCTCCGATTTCTACATTGTGTGCTATTTGAATGAGATTATCCAATTTTACACCTTTGCGAATAATGGTAGAGCCTAAAGTTGCCCGATCAATTGTTGTGTTGGCTCCTACTTCCACATGATCTTCAATTATCACGTTTCCGATTTGTGGAACTTTGTTGTAGTTATTCTCTGAGTTGGGCACAAAACCAAATCCATCACCGCCTATTACCACACCGGAGTGAAAAGTACAGTGAGCACCAATAGTACAGTCGTTATAAATTTTAACTCCGGAGAATAAAGTGCATCCCGAACCAAGTTTTGTGTTTTGACCAACGTAAGCTCCTGCATATAATCTCGATCCGTCGCCAACAACCGCATAATCGCCTATGTATACGAAAGGAGCGATATACACGTCTTTACCTATCATTGCCTCTTTGGAGACAAACGCTTGTGGATCTATGCCGGGTTTAGGTTGTCTTATTTGGTCGTAAGCTGCCAGAAGTTTAGCGAAGCTGCCATATGCATCATCCACTTGAATTAATGTGAGAGACGTTGGCAGTGGTGAAGCAGGTTTAAATTCTTTAGAAACGATTGCTATCGTTGCCCCTGTTTTATAAATATGTTCTTCGTATTTGGGATTGGCTAAAAAGGTTAAAGTGCCCGATTGTCCCTCTTCGATCTTTGAAAGATTATTTACACGGGCATCTTCATTTCCCTGAACAGTTCCACCTAACATGGCGGCTATTTGCGCGGCTGTAAATTCCATATGGTGTAAAGATAAAGTGAAACTAAGTTACGACGGTAAGTCAGAGAAATTCGGGCAATTTACTCTTCATTAAAAAGCTTGTCCACCATCTTGGTTTTTTTGCCCTGCAGAAACTTTTTGTTCTCTTTGGCAAAACTTAGAACCAAAACAGAAGTAAGCAGGAGGTCGCCGACCAATGCAATAATTAAAGTGATGGTTACTAACATGCCTACATAAAAAGTGCCCATGAAACTTGAAAAGATGAGGCTGACAAATCCTGCGCAAAGAATCAATGTAGTCATAACGATTGCTTTGCCGGTTGAGATAAAAGTTCGTTTTACAGCGTAATTTTTAGAGTAACCTCGATTTTGCAAAAGTTTCAGTTTACCCATAAAGTGAATAGTATCGTCAACAGCAATTCCAAAAGCAATACTGAAGATAATCGAAGTACTGATTTTAATATCGATACCGGCAATTACCATAAAAGCGGAAAGACCAATAAGAGGAATTACGTTCGGTATCAGGGAAAGAAGGGCGATACGCCAAGAGTAGAATAACATGCCCACCAGCAAAGCCACTGAAAAAATGGATAAGATAATATCCAGCAACATGTTTTCTACTAGATAGCTATTGTTGTAGTCGATGAGATGCGCGGTACCTGTAACCTTGTAATTCCAACCGGTAACACCTAGAGATGAGAAATAAGTTCGAAGATTTTCATTTTTTTGGTCGAAGTGAACCCTGCCGAGATCACCTGTTTTACCACTAAAACGGGCCGTTTTCTCCTCTTCGTTAATTATTAAGTTGTAGACCTTAGCGAAATCTTTGCGATCTGTTATTTCTTTGATCCTATCGATTTCTTCTTGAGTTTCCGGAATAGTAAAATACGAAGTCTGTCCGCCATTGAGAGCTTTATTAATGCTTTTAACTAAGACAGGTAGGGACATCAAATTTCCGACACCGTATTCAGTTCGCAAGTGGTTGTCAAGTAGGTCGAGTTGACGGAGAGTTTCGGGTTTCCAAATATCTTCTTGGGTTTGGAAGGTAATGGCCATTTCGAAAGGTCTTGCACCCGAGAATTTCTCTTCGACAAAACGAAATTCTTTTTTTAGAAAGTGATCGTTGTCGAGATCTTCGAGCATAAAATTATTCACGTTGATTTGGCTGGTGATCCCTATACATGCCAGCGTGAATATGACGGCACCCCAGAGGATTTTTTTTCTTTTTTGTAAAATCCACATGAACACCCGGTGGAGTTTGGGCGTCCAAAAATCATTTTTGCTAAGAGGTGAAGAAATGCCGGGTTTTGGACATAAATAGAGTCCTGCAGGCAGCATGGCATAACTGATGAAAAAAGCCATCATCACACCAACACTTGTGTAAATACCAAAGTTGGAAATAGGTTGAATGCCATTAAATATGAGTGTTCCAAAACCAATGGCCGTTGTAATTGCTGTAAGAAATGTGGGGAGTATCGTGTCTCGTATAGCTCCTTTTATAGCCTCTGTTTTTTCTTTTCCTGCTCGAAGTAATTCTATATATCGAGCCAGAATGTGCACAGAATCGCTTATTCCGATTACAAATAGTATGGTGGGTAAAATGGTTAGCATGATATCGATATCCTGCCCAAGAAGTTCAATTGCTCCCAATGTCCAAACGATGGAGGTAAGAACTACCAATGTGGGCAGCACGACATTCCAAAAGGATCGAAAGGCAATGAAGAGAAATAGAAGAGTTAGAAAAAAGCTAATGGTAATAAACAAGGCCATTTCACGTGCCATCATTTCCACATATACTTTTTGACCTAAACTTCTTCCTATCACGTGAGATTCGTCGAAGGAGAAATTGGCTATCGCTGCTTGAATATCATCCGCTACTTTATCACAAGCTTTTTTGGATAGACCTTGCTTGTGTTTCATGTTGATAGCAAGCGCTTTTCCATCTGACGAAAAAAAGGAACCCTTATAAATGTCGTTAGAAATGACGTAAGCTGAATCGGACGAGTAAGAATCAGGGTTTTTCCAATCCAAGACGGGTTTACGAAGAAACAGTCCTAAGGCGGGGTCTCGCACAACCTCTTTTAAGTCGGTGGGTGAGAGCACTTCATCCATGTTCTCCACTCCGCGTAGAAGTGTGGCAAGGCTATCTACATCGTGAAGAAAGGGGTAGTTGAATATTCCATCGTGGTTAACTAGTCCGACAATAACAAAGTCGTTATCGGTTTCAAATTTTTCGCGGAATTCGAAGTAGAAATCACTTTCCTCATTGCCTACCGGGAAGAACTTTTCAAAGTCATAATCGAACTTGAGGTGAGTAATTCGCTCTATACAGAAAACCGTGACCAGTGTCAGGGTCACAAGTAAAGCTATGCTTTTCCACTTATTCATCAATTGCAAAGGACAACCACAAACTCCTTTTATTGTTTACTTTGAGTAAAAAAAAAGCCGACACTTTATGGTGCCGGCTTTATGAAAGAGATGGAAAAACTATTTTTTGAGAAGATCTCTAATTTCTGTGAGAAGCTGTTGGTCTGCAGTTGGACCGGCCGGAGCAGGTGCAGGTTGGGCTTTTTTCATTTTATTTATACCCTTCACAACCAGAAACATTACAAAAGCGACAAGGATAAACTCGATGGTAACTGAAATAAACGAACCCCAAGAGATAGCTACTTCAGCGGCAGTTTCTTTGCCATCCAAAACGACAGCCTCTTTCAGTACATATTTCCAATCGGACATATCTTTTCCCTGAATCATACCAACGAGCGGCATAATCAATTTGTCGATAAATGTTCCTGAAAGTTTGGCAAAGGCAGTACCCATTATAAAACCGACAGCTAGGTCGATTAGGTTGCCCTTCATGGCAAATTCTTTGAATTCTTTTAGCATACGAATTGTTTTAGTAAATAAGAGTTACAGACGAGCGGATTTAAGTCTCCCATCGCAAAGAAAACCATTTTTGACTAAAATGAAATTTTTATTTAAGAAAAAACCCCGCCGAAGTGGGGTTTTTGGTAAGTACTATTTTTTCAGAACAGTGAGGTGTCCCGAATAATTTTCTCCATCTGAACGGTTAAAGATGTAAAAGTATGTTCCCCCCGGCAGATCATCGGCTTTCCATTTGTTGCTGTAATTTTCGCTTTCGTAAACCATATTTCCCCAACGATTGTATACGGTGAGTTTGCTTTTTGGGAAACCTTCGATCCCTTGGATAACGAAAAACTGGTTGTATTCACTCGAACCTTCCGGCGTAAATACGTTTGGAATGAAAGTGTCACATTCAACAACTTCTACTAAAATATCTTCACTTTGACCGCATTGATCTGTTACTTCAATAACGTAAAACCCGGGTATTAGCGCAGTGAATTTGTCATTCCCAAGGTAGGCAAGACCAAGTGTATCAAATTCATATTCATACGGTGAAGCTCCACCAATTACCATGTCTCCGGTTTCAAGACCAAGGCAAAAGTCAACAGAATCTTGGACTTCGAAGGGAGCAGGTTCGGTGAGAATAAACGTTTCGGTCACCGTGTTATCACAATAGTCGTCCACGGTTACACTGATCTCTGTGCTCTCATCGATGTCTTCGGCATCGAACGAAACACTGGAGCTAGATTGCCCTGTACTCCACGAATAAGAGAAAGAAGGAGCTCCGCCATCCGGAGTTGCGTTTACATTGGCGTTTTCACCAGGACAAATGAATACATCTTCGAGATCTAAAACCATGTAGCTGTAATTCTGAATATTCATGGTTGCAGTCGCTGTGTCGGCATCTCCACAAGAGTTGAGGTAGAAGTACTGTATAGTAACAGTTTCCGTTCCTTCGTCCAAATTGTCAGCTAATGGAATCAAAGGCAATTCAATTGAAAGTGAGCCTTCAGGAATAATTACGGTAGCAGGGAAGGGCTCGAAATCTAAACCGGAAGTTGAAGTACCGGATACGATTAGGTTAAGTGTATCAGCCACGTTAATATTCGGTTGGAAGATGGTAAAAAAGCCATCAACACAACCTTCCAAAACGGTATTGCCGGGCAGGAATGCAGGAGCATTTTCTACGCCCCCAACAATATTTAACGCATTAGAACTAAAGCTACCTGCTTCGAGAACCACAATAGATTCCAAAGCGGTGTCGGACCCATCGGCTATAGCCAATTTGATGTGATAGGTTTGCCCACACTGCACTTGCGCCACTGCTTGTAGAGAGACGGTATAACCATTGATTGCGAAACCAATGTTGTTCGGATTGTCTATGTAATATTCGGAATTGAGAACGTTATTTACTGAGGAAATAGTGATGGGGAGTTCAGGATCAGAATTTGGCAAAAAGGCAATATTGATCGCGCCATCCGGGAAGCCGGCCGGGGCATCATAAGGTCCGGTAATCCCGGGTCCACTGAGAAGAAATGCAAAAACGTCGTTGAAAGAGGAGTTTACCCATGCGAGGTATTCATCTGAGCCAAAAGAATAGTTGAACATCAGGCTGTCCCCGGTCGGAGTGAAGTCAAATTCAAGAATCGACATGTCATTAACACTTCCAACTGAAAAGAATTGGCCAATTAGCGGGGGTACGCTATTCGCAATATCGAGCAAGTCTTGGTCGCCGCTTATTCCTTCACCAAAAGGCACTTCATTAAAATTACCGGGAGGTAAAACGTTTACAACATCGGCAGCCGAGAGAATTACTCCATCCCCGATGGGAAATCCGGAACCATCAAATCCGGCAATTTCTCCTATCTGAACGGCACTTCCGGAGTATGTAATATTCGAAGCTACTATGCCTTCACCCAAAAGAAGAGCAACAGCCTCTTCCGGGGTCAGGTAATTTACTGATTGGCTAAAAGACTGGAAACCAGTGATCGAAAAGATTATAAAAAGAAAATACTTCATGAGTGAGTATGTGTTTGTATGTAGATCGTTAAAGCCTTACAAAGGTTGTATGAATGCGAAGGTATATCAAAAAAAAATCCTTCAGTTTTGAGCGATTGGATTTTTCACACAAGGGTATGCCGATAATCCACTTTCAACATTGACATGTTCGCTTTTATGAAACTTTTAAAGGACAAAAAGATGCCGGTTTCTTGAGTTCAGATGGAAAAAAAACGCGAACGGTTGCCTGACATTAAAATTATTACTTAGAAATGACCAAATACTTTTTCCGATTATCGAAGAATAAAAACTTGTCCGGTTTTTTCGATGAAATTACCTCTAATTCCCTCTGCTTTTAGAATGTATGAGTAAGCACCATCTTGCACGAAATGCTCACTACCGGACTTATTACCGGTCCATACTTCATCGATATCGGTACTGTGATAGACCACCTCACTAAATCGATTGAACAAGGTAATTTCAAATGATAAAATATCGTGTCCGTAGACCTTAAACACTTCATTTACACCGTCCCCATCGGGCGTGAAGCAGTTTGGCACATAGATGTTTGCTAGAGGGTAAAACACATCGGTAATAGAATTTTGACAACCGAGTTCTCCGGTTACGGTGAGTGTTACCTGCCAAGGATCCATATTTTGGAATGAGTGATACGGGTTTTCCTCATTGCTGGTAGAACCATCGCTGAAAAACCACTCGGAGGATACTGCATCTACACTAACGTTATCTAATTGTATACCCCAATCACCAATGTAATCTACCATAAATGCAGGCGTTACGTCTTCGACACCAACATATACGTTTGTTTGCGAGGAGTTTCCGCATTCATCCGAAACGGTTACCACATAAGTGGTGCTAGATTGCGGAATATCGGAAAGAGAGGATAAACTACCATAATTAGGGTTCCATTGATAAGAGTATTCGCCTACACCACCGGCAGAAAACACTTCAAGATCTATACTTTCTCCAATGCAAATGGCAGTATCAGCTGTGTTCAATGAAACATACAAAGGCACCGGCGGAACTGCTATTCCAATTACATCTGAATTGACATTGCCACACTCATCTTCTACTATGACAGTCACATTTGAATTGACGGCAGTTTGAAAATTCTGAGATGATTCATTTCCAATTTGTAAATCCTGGAATACCCACTGATAAGAATAAGAACCTACACCGCCACTTACAGATGGCAGCAATAGTGTTTCATCGAGACAAGTAACGACCAAATCAGGCCCTAGGTCAACGTTTACGGGAACCGGCGGCACCGAAATAGAAATTTCGGCGTACGATGTATTTCCACATTGATCTTCAATAGAAAGTCCGAGGTACGAATCACTTTCAACTTGCAAATTGAAGTCATCATCCAAACTCACAACTACGCCAGCCAATGTCCAAGAGTAGCTGTAGGTTCCAACTCCTCCGTCGATGGTTGGATTCATTGGAATAATGTCAGCGCATCCGACAGTTAGATCCGGGCCAAGATCCAGTTGAATAGATACTTGAGGAACGGCAACCGTTATTGCATCACTGGTTTCATTTCCACACTCATCTTCAACATCAAGGGCAAGAACAATATCTTCATCTGTTTGAAGAAGGTAGGTTGGGTCGAGACTTTCAACCCCGTATTCTGTGGACCAAGAATAAGTATATGACCCTACACCACCTGAAATTTGGGGCTCTATGAGGTTTTGATCTAAACATGTAACCGTTAGATCGGCACCTAAGTCGAGCGAAATGGGCACAGCCGGGACATCGAGAATAATTTCATCTGAACCAACATTTTCACATTGGTCTTGTACAGTTAATGTTATGGGTGTTTCTTCATCAATCTGGACGTTGATGTTCGTGTTTGTACCATAGTTGTCTTCAGGTGAAGTCCAAGAATAGGTATAGGTTCCGATACCTCCACTCACCTGAGCACTTAGGTTGGCGACATCCATGCAAGTTACATCAAAATCAGGCCCGAGATCAACAATTACAGGTACAGCGGGAAAAGAAAAATTTAAAACATCTGTCCCCGTTTCATCGCAAATATCCGTGATCGTTAGAGTTACATCTCCGGCATCGTCGGTCAGATAACTTATACTTGTGAGATCGGATACAAAATCTCCATTTACTTCCCAATTGTATGTGTAGGTTCCGTAGCCACCACTTACGATAGACGAAACGATGAGTGGATCGAGGCACGAGAGAATTTGATCGCTTCCGATATCCACTGAAATAGGCGCATAGTCCGGGAAAATCACATTGGCAAGTCCCAGAAAAGGCTCCACATTACATGTATCACTTATAGTAAAAGGGTAGGACTGAGGATCATTCGGACTCACTTCTATCATGAAATCCTGTGACCCTGTACCCCAATCAATTTCATAATAACCGAATCCACCCGAAATCTGTGGTTCTAAAACAGCGGTTTCGCCGCAATTAATGAGTACATCGGGAATGGACACATCCAATGCCGGAATGTCGGAAATATTAAATGTGTATGTAACCGAATCATCGGATAAAGAACATACAGAAAGACCCATAACGGTAATTGTGATGCTTTCCGAACCTTCGGGAATGGCGTCAATAAAGGCTTCTATGTTGATGGATACTTCCTGTTGACCGGCGGCAAAATAAAGTGAATCCGGGATGTAAGTGTAGTCAAGTCCATTTACTGCAGCCCCCGAAACGATCACTTCGTAAACTGCCTCACCTGCTTGCGACGATGGCCTTTCGAAATCAATAGTAGATTGAAGGCAACCTTCATACAAACTGCTTTGATCGGGAGAAATAGCAGGAGGAGTATAGGTAAGTTGAACTTGGTTGCTGGAGAAACTACCAGCCTCCAGAAACACAAACGAATCAAAACCGGTATCTCCGGCATCAGCAATGGCAAGTTTAATATGATACGTTTCTCCACATTGAACTGATGCATATGCAGTCAGAACGGTTGTAAAACCATCACATTCGATAGCTAGATTGCTTGAACCACCGCCGTTGCCATTGTGAATGTAATATTCACAGTATTCGCATGGCCCTGTTCCCGCGCCTCCGTTGTTAAGGTTATTAATGGTTACGGGTAATGAGGTTCCCGGGATGAGAGCTATGTTTTGAGCTCCATTAGAGTATGGTCCGCTAATACCCGGACCACTTAGAAAAAATCCAAAAGCATCATTGAAACCCGAATTAGAGTATTCAGGATATTCGTCTGAGCCAAAAACATATTGAAAAACGAGACTATCCCCTGTGGGAATAAAATCAAATTGGAGAACTGCCGCATCATTCAGACCGAAACCACTGAGAAGGGCTAAATCCGGATCACTGGCCCCCCAACCGGAAGATGGGGTCAGGGAATTGGATCCGCTGCTATTGGGGCCCGGGGCACCATCCACATTTCCGCTTCCCATTAAGAGCCCGGTGCCTATACCCAGGTTACATCCGGTGCATGTAAAAGAGCCAATTTGTTCGGAGGCTCCTGCAAAAGAAATTCCGGAGGCAGTTACACCGTTGCCAAGAAGCACCGATTGCACGCCATCCGTTGCATTAACAGTATTGTCAATAAAAAGCTGCGATATAGAGCGAAGAGGAGCCAGTAGAAGTACAGCTGACATCATCAAACATGCAGTTAGTTTCATGATCTTTGGTTAAACAAAATCGTTTTGTTGAAGGTTCGGGCGTGCTAAAATACGGAAAAACTCCATGCGTTGCCTTCATCTGCCGATTATTCGGTTGAACCGTATCCCATTCATGAGAGGAAACTAGTCCTTCGAAATGTGCACATAACCACTAAAGTCTTCACCATCCGAACGATTGAGAACATAATAATAAGTTCCCGAAGGCAGATCGTCGCCATCCCAATTGCCGGAATAATCGTCGGAATGATAAACCTCTCCTCCCCAGCGATTATAAACCGTGAGTGCACTATTCGGAAAACCAAAAAGGCCTTCAATCCAGAATGTAGCATTCTTATCATCCATATTTGGAGTGAAGATGTTCGGGATAAAAATGCTGCATTGCTCAATATGAATATCTACGGATCCTTCTCCAAAACATTGGTCATTTACGTATATGGTTACGTCTCCCAGCATTTCTGCTAAAAACCGAGCGTCGGGCACGTAAGAAAGGGTGTCAAAGGAATACGTGAATTCGTATGGAGGTATTCCACCGCTAACAATAATACCGGAGGTAACACCAAAACATAAGTCGAAATCATCTATCATAGTAAAAGGCTCATCAGCTACGAGCACGTTTATATTTACCTGACCGGAATTGGTATTTCCACATTCGTCCGTAACTTGAAGAACATATATGGAGGACTCTTGAGGAGTCACTTCAACGCTGCTTGATTCGGCCACATCAATCCATTCATATTCCAATTGACCAAGACCACCGGAACCGCTTCCCTGCAATTCGATAGTTTCACCTTGGCAAATGGTTTGACCCTGTGGAACATTAACAAAGACAGGAACTGAAGGCATACTCACAACAACCGTTTCGGTAGAGCTATTTCCACATTCATCATTAACTGTAATTAAAATATTGATTGGAACATTTGTGTCGTATGTCAATTGGTTGGTTGTGCTTAAAACGGCCCCATTGAAGGTCCATTCGTAGGAATATGAGCCAACCCCTCCTGAACCTCCTGCGCTCAGATTGAAGTCAGAGATGCAATTGGTGCTTATACTATTATCGACAAGAACATCAATTGGCACAGGAGGAACACTCAAAGTTATTTCATCTGTACCTACATTTTCGCATGCATCCGTGACGGTAACAGAAATGGTAGTTTCAGTGGCTACTTGTATTTCGAATGGATTACCGTTTCCTGCATCCTGTCCTTCCACCTGCCATTCGTAGGAGTAGCTACCAATACCGCCATTAGAATTGGCGTCAAGTGAAGTAATGTCGAGGCAAGTAACATCGAAGTCCTCACCCAAATCTACCAAAACGGGTACCGGTGGAAAGCTGAATTGCATTTCGTCTGAACCTGTTTCAAGGCATTCGTCTGTTACAATTACAGTTGCAGTGCCGGCGTCATCGGTTGAAAAATTTAAAACTTCTTCTAAAGAAACTGATTCACCATTTACAATCCATTCGTAGGTGTATTCACCGGAACCTCCTTCGACATTGGGAGTCACCAATAAGTTTTCCAGACAACTAAATTCTTGATCAGGTCCTGCGTCTGCAATAATGGGAGGATAATCCACAAAACTGACAGTAACGGATCCGTTTGATGGTGTCGTGCTGCACGTGTCGCTGGCTGTGTAGAAGTATGTGGTTTGTGTTTGCGGACTTACCACAAGCGGATTTCCAACCTCACCGGTATTCCAAACTACGCTATAGGTTCCATAACCACCATTGATATTGACAGTAAGCGTTGCAGATTCTCCACATTCTATCGTTTGATCTTGAATGAGGGAAGTCATAGGAGGTAATTCGTCGATATAAAATTGAAGAGTGTCGTCCGAACCGCAGGAAACAGACGACGAAATGATGATGATGATATCTTCCAAGCCTTCGGTAACTCCGTCTTGAATAGCAATCAATGGAATTTCAACTTCTTGAACTCCTTCTCCAAAAAAGACTACATCGCTGATAGTCTCGTAGTCGATGCCGTTTTCCGCACTACCACTAATTTCGAGTAGGTAGGTTTGTTCATAGTCTTGGGATGCCGGTCTGCTGAGGATAATATTGGCACCTAAACAACCTTCGAAAGCTACAGTATCGGAAGGTGATATTTCCGGTGTTTCGAAGGCAAGTCCGAGTTCATTACTTTCAAAAGAACCGGCTTCCAAGAAAACCCATGAGTTGAAGCTCGAGTCGCCCGCATCGGCAATAGCCAGTTTAATATGATAGGTTTGTCCGCACTGAACAGAAGCATTTGCAGAGAGTACAGCAGTAAAACCATCGGGCTGAATATAATAGGAACCCGTATTGTACGGGGCAGACGCTCCATTGCCATTGTGAACATAATAGGCGCAATATTCACATGGACCATTTATACCATCACCCCCGTTATTAACGTTGTTGATTGTCACAGGTAAAGTTGTGCCGGGAATAAGTGCAATGTTGATAGCATCGTTCGAATAAGGACCATCTATTCCGGGCCCACTTAAGAAAAATCCGAACGCATCATTAAAACCTGAATTGGTATATTCCGGATATTCATCTGAACCGAATACATACTTAAATATAAGACTGTCACCTACCGGTATAAAATCAAATTCCAAAATACAAGCGTCGTTCAATGAGTTCCCGCTGAGTAAAGCCAAATCGACATCCGAAGTATTCGTATAGGAATTCGAAATAGCGCCGTTATTATTTGGTCCCGATGCAGTACTCGCATTACCGGAGCTCATTACAACACCGGAACTGATTCCCAAGTTGCAGTTTGTACAGCTGAAAGATGCAATTTGGTCGTTATTTCCAACATACGTAATGTCTGTTGCTATGATTCCCTCTCCCAATAGGAAATTCTCTACAGCAGCTACTGCATTGGTTGCATTGTTTACAATGAGTTGCGACCACGAGAACGTGGAGATTGCCAAAAACAAAACGGAAAGATGAAGTCGAAGTGATTTCATGGTAGTATTTAATGAAGGTTTAAAGGCTTTGCAATATAGCCAATTATTCAATGGACACTCATGTTAGGGTAGAAGTTGTATTTAAAAGGGCTATAAAGTTGATGGAAGGAAAATGTATATGATTCGAAAGGAATACATTTGAAGCATGAATCCGATTATTACCATTCAAGATCTCAAGAAGTGGTACACCATTGGTCACGAGACGGTTAAAGCCTTGAATGGTGTCAATCTTAATGTGGGCAAAAATGAGTATGTGGCTTTAATGGGTCCATCCGGAAGCGGCAAAAGTACCTTGATGAATATTATAGGTTGCCTTGACACACCCACCGAAGGCAATTACTTCTTGAATGGTCCGAATGTGGCGGGTTTAACAGATAATCAACTCGCGGAAATAAGAAACAAAGAAATTGGATTCGTATTTCAAACCTTTAATCTTTTGCCTCGATACACGGCATTGGAAAACGTTGCGCTGCCTCTTGTTTATGCCGGAATAGCAAAAGAACAGAGAAACATACGTGCAACCGAAGTATTGACACAGGTTGGATTAGGTGACCGAATGACACATAAACCCAATGAATTATCGGGGGGGCAGCGTCAAAGAGTAGCGGTAGCAAGAGCTTTAGTAAACAGGCCATCCATCATTTTAGCAGACGAACCTACCGGGAATCTCGATACCAAGACGAGTTATGAAATCATGCGATTGTTTCAGGAGATTCACGATCAAGGAAATACAATAATAGTAGTAACACACGAAGAGGATATAGCCCGACATGCCCACCGCATTGTGAGATTACGCGATGGTGTTCTGGAAAGCGACACATTGAACACTCCCATCCGAATGACGGAATTCGCGGGATGATCAAAATCTGCTTGACCGGCATTCCTTCTTTTCCCTATTATCCCCTAATTTCGCGCGCTCTTATCCGACTTATAGTAGTTGTCGGTCTGAACTAATTTTTAAACGATGGCACAACATACAGACATTTTGCAGGTTCTGAAACGGCAACCTGTTGACCAAGAAATCACGGTTAAAGGCTGGGTAAGAACATTCCGCAATAACCAGTTTATCGCACTTAGCGATGGAACTACGGTGAATACCCTTCAAGTTGTAATCAAACTCGACCAGTATGATGAAAGCGTTTTGAAAAGAATTAATACCGGTACCAGTATCAGCGCTCGAGGAATGCTAAAAACTTCTCAAGGCAAAGGACAGGCAGTAGAGTTGGTTTGCGATGACCTCGAAATTCTTGGAGATTGTGATCCAAATGAGTTTCCTATACAGATGAAGAGGCATACCCTCGATTTTTTGCGTGAAAAAGCACACCTTCGTTTTAGAACAAATACGTTTGGAGCTGTTTTTCGTCTTCGTCATCATCTGTCGTATGCTATCCATAAGTATTTTAACGATCACGGTTTTTTCAATTTGCATGCTCCTATCATAACAGGAAGCGATGCAGAAGGTGCAGGAGAGATGTTTCGTGTTACCTCATTAGACCTGAATGAAATTGCCAAAAAGGGTGAAGTAGATGACAGCCTTGATTTTTTCGGCAAACCAACCCATCTTACGGTAAGTGGTCAACTAGAAGCCGAATTGGCCGCATTGGCCTTGAGCAAAGTTTACACGTTTGGCCCAACCTTTAGGGCTGAAAACAGCAATACAAGCAGACACCTTGCAGAGTTCTGGATGATCGAACCGGAAGTAGCTTTCAATGATATAGTCGCAAATATGGATTTGGCGGAGGACTTCCTACGTTATTGCATTTCCTATGCTTTGGAACATTGTCTCGAAGACCTGGAATTTCTTCAGGATCGAGAAACAAATGAGGATAAGCTTAAGCCGGTGGATGAGCGTCAGAGTATGCCACTTCTGTCTAGACTAGACATGGTTGTAAGCAATCCATTTGAGCGAATTACTTATACCGAGGCTATTCAGATTTTGCTTGATTCACCGCATTATAAAAAGAAAAAATTCAAGTACCCTGTAGAATGGGGAATTGATTTACAGAGCGAACACGAACGTTACCTTGTAGAAAAGCACTTTCAAAAACCGGTTATTATTACAGGATATCCGGCCGCGATAAAGGCATTTTATATGCGCCTGAATGAAGATGGGAAAACGGTTGCGGCTATGGATATTTTGGTTCCGGGAATAGGAGAAATAATTGGAGGTAGCCAAAGAGAGGAGCGATACGATGTCCTCTTAGAAAAGTGTGAGCAGTTTCACATACCTCAGGAAAGTATTTGGTGGTATCTCGAAACGCGAAAATTCGGAACATGCACACATGCCGGATTCGGTCTAGGTTTCGAGCGCTTGGTAATGTTTGTAAGTGGCATGCAGAATATCAGAGATGTAATCCCATTTCCGCGAACACCCCTTAACGCAGAGTTCTGAGAAATTTGAAAGAGTCCCCCGGATCAACTATTTTTGGGAGGTAAAAGAGAAGAAGGAATATGCTCAAGCAATCATTACAGCACAAGCTCCAACAGAAATTATCACCGCAGCAAATTCAATTGATGAAAATGCTGCAAATTCCTACCATGGAACTTGAGCAACGAATCAAGGAGGAAATGGAATCCAACCCTGCATTGGAAGAGGGCAGTGATTCTGAAGACGAGGACGATGATAAATCGCAAGATGACAATTCGGGAGATCAGGATGAGGGAGACAATAACGACAACGACAACAGCGATGAAATAGATTTGAGTGAGTACTTCGATGAAGACACTCCGGATTATAAATTATACGCAAATAACAATAGCTCCGACGACGACGACAAAGAAAGTCCGCTGGGCGCAGGAAGGAGTTTTCAGGATTTATTGTTTTCTCAACTTGGTTTGAGAAATATGGATGAAAGGCAGGTCAGCCTTGCGGAATATTTGATAGGAAATTTGGATGAAAGCGGATACCTCCGACGAGAAATTCCGGCCATCGTAAATGATTTGGCATTCTCCCAAAACATTTCCACAACTTCAGAGGAACTGGAAGAAGTACTTCGAGTAATACAAGACCTAGATCCCGCGGGCATTGGTGCAAGGGATCTGAAGGAATGTCTTCTTATTCAGATTCGGCGTACGGAAATTATGGATGACGACTCTGACATGGCAGAACTTATCATTTCGAAATATTTTGATGAGTTCACAAAAAAACACTACGAAAAAATAGCAAAGCGTCTTGATATTTCGGAGGAAGAATTGAAACCTGCTATAGAGTTTATTCTTCATCTCAATCCGAAACCGGGTAATAGTATGCAAGAGTCTAAAGGGATTGTTCAACACGTTATCCCCGACTTTTTATTACAGGTAGAAGATGAATCCTTAAAACTTTCGCTGAACGGTAAAAATGCTCCCGAACTAAAAATTAGCAGGGAGTACCGCGAAATGCTCGACCATTACGCCAAGACCAAGAGCAAGGACAACAAGGAGAAAGAGGCGATGATGTTTGTTAAGCAGAAAATAGACGGTGCAAAGTGGTTTATTGACGCCATTCGTCAGCGCAACGAAACATTGCTTTATTGTATGCAAGCGATAGTGAATTATCAGAAAGAGTTTTTCCTTTCGGGTGATGAAACGAAGCTCCGTCCTATGATTTTAAAAGATATAGCAGACATTGTGGGAATGGACATTTCGACAGTGAGTAGGGTGGCAAACAGTAAGTACATTCAAACGCCATACGCGACCTATCTTCTCAAGTACTTTTTTAGCGAAAGTTTAAGCAACGACGAAGGGGAAGAAGTTTCGTCGAGAGAAGTAAAACAAATTCTCAAAGATGCAATTGAGGGAGAGCAAAAACGGAAACCCCTCACAGACGACCGACTTGCAAAATTGCTCAAAGAAAAGGGTTACAACATTGCAAGAAGAACAGTTGCGAAATACCGCGAACAGCTCAATATTCCGGTAGCTCGTTTGAGAAAAGAATTATAATGAGCTCAAGGGTTACATACCACAGTAAAGAGGGTGGGGTTGTCTCAAAGACAATTTCGATAATTTTTCATCCGTTGTGGATGCCCATGCTCATTTATATGCTCACGCGATGGCTCGATCCTTTTTACGTAGTAACACGTCAGGCAGATCAGTTCATTTTGCTTCTTTTAGCTGTAAATATTTTGGCCCCAGCACTTAGTATGCTCATTATGATTCGATTTGGAATGTTGAGTAGCATTGAACTCAAAAATCGAAGTGAAAGGCTCGGGCCTTATTTGCTCACTATTTTTTATTATGTCGTTTCTTACACAATGCTCCGACTTTTTGGTCCGGAATTACCACGAGAAACCTTTAGTTTCATACTTGCCATCATTTTGTCTTTGGTGTTTTCCTTGGGCGTCAATCTTTATTGGAAAATTTCGGTGCATATGTTGGCTCAAGGCGGTGTTTTTGGAACACTTTTGGCCTTGCAACGGATTCACCCCAATATTGAGGTAACGCTTATGGCCATGTGTTGTGTTCTTATGAGCGGACTTACCGGCTGGTCTAGGGTAAAATTAGATGCTCATACCCCCGGTCAGGTCTACGCCGGTTTTGCTTTGGGTCTGATAGTCAACTTCGTGGCTATTGCCAACAAGTGGGTTATTTAATATAGGTTCTCCACAAACGGTTGATTTCATTGTGCGTAAGCCAATCCTTGAGATCACGATTTTTCATGTAGGTTTGCGGTCGCAAATCAACACATACTGCAGTGGATATTTTCGAAAAGATAAAAAACAACCGCGGACCTATCGGTCAGCACATGAAAGAGTCTCACGGATATTTCTCCTTTCCCAAATTGGAAGGTGAACTGGGAGCGCACATGAACTTTAGAGGTAAAAAAGTACTCGTTTGGAGTTTGAATAATTACCTTGGATTAGCCAACGACCCGGAAGTGCGCAAAGTAGATGCTGATGCCGCTGCTCAGTGGGGCATGGCCTATCCGATGGGCGCTCGTATGATGAGCGGTCAAACCAGTTACCACGAACAACTCGAAAACGACCTCGCCTCTTTCATGGAAAAGGAGGATGCTTTCTTGTTGAATTTCGGTTATCAAGGTTGTATGTCGGCCATCGAATGTATGGTGGGTCGACATGACGTAATTGTCTACGACAGTGAATGTCATGCTTGCATTATAGATGGACTTCGTTTGCATCAGGGAAAACGTTTTGTTTTTCAACACAACGACATGGTGAGCTTCGAAAAGCAATTAAAACACGCTAAATCGATTACAGATAAAACAGGCGGTGGAATCTTGGTAATTACCGAAGGAGTTTTCGGAATGGCCGGAGATATGGGAGATTTAAAATCGATTGTTTCGTTTAAAAAGGAATACGGATTTCGTCTTTTCGTTGATGATGCTCATGGTTTTGGAACCATTGGCGATTGTGGCCGCGGAGCAGGTGATGTTCAAGGTGTTCAAAAGGACATCGACGTTTATTTCGGAACCTTTGCAAAGTCAATGGCTACTATTGGCGCTTTCGTTGCCAGCGAAAAACATGTGATCGAGTTTATGCGATACAACATGCGTTCACAAACTTTTGCCAAGTCACTTCCACTTCCAATCGTTTTGGGAGCTATCAAAAGATTGGAAATGATGCGCACTAGACCTGATCTGCAAGAGGGTTTATGGAATGTAGCTCGAGCTTTGCAATCGGGTTTGAAGGAATCAGGTTTCGATATAGGTAAAACGAATTCGGTTGTCACACCAATATTTCTGAAAGGCACGTTGGGAGAGGCGACCAATTTGACATTAGATCTCCGCGAGAGATATGCAATTTTCTGTTCAATTGTGGTTTACCCGGTTGTACCAAAAGATGTAATCATGCTTCGTTTGATCCCGACAGTAGTGCATACATTGGAAGATGTAGCTTACACTATTGATTGCTTCAAGAAGGTACGGGAAAAACTTCAAGCCGGCGAATACCAGGGCGAAAAAATTGCCAACTGGTCTTGATAAAGAGAACAAATTAAATCAACAGAGGGCAGGAGTTATTTCCTGCCCTTTCTTGTAAATGATATATGACAGATTCTATGGAAGAAATACCGGAAGAATTAGCTGAAGCTCCGATGCGACCCCGCTATTTTTTACATCTTTCGTACGACGGAACTCTTTACCATGGCTGGCAACGACAACCCAATGGAAATACCGTTCAAGCAGAAATGGAGAAGGCCTTGGGTAAATTGCTTCATCAGGAAAAGGTGATCACCACGGGTTGTGGACGCACCGATGCAGGGGTACATGCTCGAAAATTTTATTTGCATTTTGATGCTGAAAAGGAAATAGAGGATTTAGAGATTTTTTTCTTTAGGATTAATCAAGTTTTACCTTGGGACATTGCAGTGCATGAGGTAATTCGTGTGCACGATAAAGCACACACTCGTTTCGATGCTACCGAACGCAGTTATGAATATTGCATTCATCAAAAGCGAGATCCTTTTGTTCATCCATTTTCATCTTACATTCCGTTTCCACTCGATCTCGACAAGATGAATGAAGCTGCTGCTTTACTTCCTCTTCGGAGAGATTTTGCATGTTTTAGCAGAACCGGTGGCGGTCAAAGAACCACTATTTGTGATCTGCGTTTTGCACAATGGCGTCAAGAGGGGACGAGTTTATATTTTAATATCACCGCCGATAGATTTTTGCGAAGTATGGTTCGCTCCATTGTGGGTACCATGCTCGATGTAGGAAAGAACAAAATGACACTTGCTCAGTTTGAAGAAGTGCTTGATAGTGGAAATAGAACTTTGGCGGGCGATACGGCAAAAGCAAAAGGTCTGCACCTTACCGACATCAAGTATCCCTATCTCTGAAAAATATAATGGCCGAAAAAGGACAAGCTTTCAGTTTTAATATGTTCCGTCAATTGTATCAGCGGTCGGGACCTTATCGTGGAATATTCTGGATTACCGTTGTTTTGGTGTTGATATTGGCTGGAATGAGTCCGGTTCGTCCGGTTTTGGTTCAACGAATTGTGGACGATCACCTTTTCGTTGGTCAGGAGTGGGACGTACTTCGTTTGTCCATCTTGTTCGTTTTAGTATTGATTATTGAAGCGGGTATTCAATTTTTTCAAACCTATCTTGCCAATAAAGTAGCTCAAAGCATCACACTCGACATGCGTTCTGAGCTGTATCAGCATGTAATTCGTTTTCGCTTAAAGTATTTCGATAAAACACCTGTCGGTCAATTTGTAACACGTTTGATTAGCGACATCGACGGTATTGCCGAAGTATTTAGTGTAGGCCTATTGGACATTATGCGCGACGTACTCAAATTGATTGTTATAGTTGGGTATATGTTCTACATGGATTGGCAGATGACCTTGATTGTTCTGATTCCAATTCCCATTTTGATTTATGCAACACGATTATTCCAAGTTGCAGTTCGCAAGTCGTTTCAGGATGTCCGAAATGAGGTTGCGCGAATTAATGTTTTTATTCAGGAACACGTAACCGGGATGAACATTGTGCAGATTTTTAATCAGGAAGAAAGAGAAGGACATAAATTCGAAAACATCAACAAGCAACATCGAGATGCTCATATTCGCGGGATTTGGGCATATTCAGTTTTTTTTCCGGTAGTAGAATTATTGTCTGCAGCTAGTATTGCTCTCATGTTGTGGTGGGGTGTCGGAGCTGCTATGGTTTCTCGGATGGAACCGGGAGCTTTATTATCCTTTTCACTTTTTATCACAATGATGTATCGACCTATCCGACAAATGGCAGATAATTTTAATGTTTTGCAGATGGGGGTTGTGAATGCTGAGCGCGTGTTTAAAGTTTTTGAAACAAAAGAGGGAGAAGTCGATGAAGGAAATATAGACGCTTCCGATGTAAAAGGCGAATTGGACTGCACCGATTTATGGTTTGCTTACACCAATGAAAACTGGGTTCTCCGAGGATTAAACCTCCATATTCCTGCCGGAAAAATGACCGCCATAGTGGGAGCTACCGGTTCAGGGAAAAGCAGTTTAGTGAATATGTTCAATCGTTTTTATGAATACCAAAAAGGCGATGTGCGACTTGATGGTCGAGTTTTGACAGACTACAAGCTTGATTCTCTTCGCCGCAATGTTGGATTGGTGTTGCAAGATGTTTTCCTTTTTTCAGATAGTATTCACAACAACATAACACTGAGAGATCCCGGGATATCCAGAGAACAGGTTATTCAAGGGGCAAAAGAAGTAGGGGTTCACGATTTCATAATGGCTTTACCGGGAGGTTATGAGTACAATGTACATGAGCGAGGAGGAATGCTTTCGGTGGGGCAGCGACAATTGATATCCTTTGTAAGAGCGTATGTCACAAAACCGCGCATACTTATTCTAGATGAAGCCACATCTTCCATCGATTCGGAATCGGAGAGATTAATCAGTTATGCCACCGCTCAATTGACCAAAAACAGGACTTCGGTGGTTATTGCTCACAGATTAAGTACTATACAGAAAGCCGACCAGATTGCCGTGATGGATGAAGGTAAAATTGTAGAAATAGGAACTCACGAGCAATTAATGGAGGCAAATGGTCTGTACAGAAAGTTATTTTTGCTTCAGTTTATAAATTCGACAAATGACTGAACAGGAACTCGCCACTCGTGTCGTAGACATGATGTACAACAATGACCCCATGTCACAGTGGTTGGGTATCGAAAGAATACAAGATGGACCGGGTATTTCGGTTCTTCGAATGACAGTGAGAAAAGAGATGCTTAATGGATTTTCAATCGCGCATGGAGGAATTACTTATTCGTTGGCCGACAGTGCTCTTGCGTTTGCAAGCAACAGCCACGGTATTCAATCCGTAAGTATTGAAACCTCTATATCTCATGTAGCACCGGTTAAAGAAGGGGATGTCCTTACCACCGAAGTAGAGGAAAAAAATCTTACCAGAGGCACGGGACTGTATTACATAAACGTGAAAAATCAGGATCAAAAGGTGGTAGCTTTTTTTAAAGGCACGGTTTATCGCACCGGCAAAAAGTGGATCGAAGAATCTTAAAACACCAACATTTCACACCAATAATTTTACAGCAGAGGGCACTACTTTAATGTGCACAGGCAAGGAAAAGACAGGAAGTTCGCCATCCACTTCGAAACCTCCCTTTCCAATGAGTTTTACTTCTTTTGTTTTGATATAAATCACCTCGGGGTGATTGATTTTTTCGGCTTTTTTTAGTGCCGGGAGATGTCTCAGAAAGTCTGTCATCCCGACATTTCCGACGATAGTCAAATCAAGATAACCATCGTTCAGCTGTGCCTCCGGTGCTATCCCTATTCCCCCGCCAAACCAGGGCCCGTTGGCTACCACGGCAGTCAGACATTTTCCCGAGAAATGAAAGTTATCGGCAATACACTCCAATTCGGATGCTTTGTAGGTCAGAAACGTTGACAAAATTCCTATTGGGAAAACAAGTGGACGCGGAACTAAAGCAGGCGTCTTTCGAATTCTAAATACGGTATCATAGCCAAAACCTGCATCCATGGCGTTTACCAGATATATGCTTTCTCCATTACCGTGTTGGATTAGGCCAAGGTCGAGTTTGCCAAAGTTGCCCTCCCTTATAGCCTTGGCCAACAGTTCAGGAAAAGAACTATAACTCAAGTTTCGAGCGAAATCATTACCCGTACCTGCTTTAAGTACAGCAATAGCGGGTCGAAGGTCAAAGTCGGGCTGTTTCATAACCCCATTTACAACCTCGTGGAGCATTCCATCACCCCCTACAGACACAAGTAATTCACATTGTCCGCAGGCCCTTTCGGCTAATTCGAGGGCATGCCCCTGATGCTTAGTTTCAAGAACCAGAGAGTCGTTGAGCCTGGAATTCAGGTCTAGCGCTCTTTTTAGAGCTTTTCGACGTGAACCATTAACAATGATTTGAGTTCGCAAGCGAGTTTTCTTTTAGGGGTAGCAACCAATTGTTTACTGTTCGCAATTATCCGCATTTATTTCCATAGAATTTACTAGTCAATCTTTAGTTTTGTCGGTTTAGCGGGCATAGCCCCAAAATATGTAAACATGCAAGAAACCCTTAAAGGTCGTGTTGGAGAAGTATCGGTGATGATGAAAGGTCTCAACGAATCTGCGACTCTGGCAATGGCCCGTCTGGCGCGCGAAATGACCGCCGCAGGACATGACGTGGTGAGCCTCTCTTTGGGAGAACCTGACTTCGATACCCCGGACTTTATTAAAGAAGCGGCTATTGCTGCCATCCGAAATAATGTCACACATTACCCACCTGTTAATGGGTTTGCTGATGTGAGGGAAGCTATTGCCGCAAAATTTTTAAGAGACAATGGGCTACGTTATCAGCCAACCGAAATTTTGGTGAGCACAGGAGCGAAGCAATGCATAGCCAACATAATATTCTCCTTAATCAATCCGGGAGATGAAGTAATTCTGCCTGCGCCATTTTGGGTAAGTTACGCCGAGCTGGTGAGATTGGCAGGAGGGGTTGTAATTACCATTCCTTCAAAAGTGGAGAATGATTTCAAAATGACTCCGGAAGAATTAAGTGCAGCTGTAACGACTAAAACCAAACTCGTTATTTACAGTTCGCCTTCAAACCCTACCGGTTCAGTCTATTCTAAATCGGAACTGGAATCTTTTGCGCAAGTTATCTTGGCTAATGAAAACCTATACGTAATCAGCGATGAAATTTATGAGCACATAAACTTCACGGGGCATACGGCAAGTATTGCCTCAATTGAAGGCATGTGGGATCGAACAGTTACGGTAAATGGAGTATCCAAAGCTTTTGCCATGACGGGTTGGAGAATGGGATATATGGCTGGACCGAAATGGATTGTTGACGCATGCATCAAAATGCAAGGACAAATTACAAGTGGAGCCAATACCATTGCTCAAATGGCCACCAAAGCCGCAGTTCTCGCCGACGTGACTCATGTTAAATACATGGTAGATGTTTTCCACAAACGCCGTGATCTTGTTTTTAATCTGCTTAAGGAAATTCCCAATATCAAAGTAAATCTTCCGGAAGGAGCTTTCTACTTTTTTCCTGATGTATCATATTACTTTGGGAAAAGCCATAATGGTAGGACTATAAAAGACTCTAACGATTTAGCAATGTGGTTGCTCGAAACACAGCATGTGGCGGTCGTTTCCGGTGAAGCATTTGGAGGGCCTGAAAGTATTAGAATCTCCTATGCAACCAGCGATGAAAAATTGGTTGAAGCCATGAAAAGAATAAAGAACGGACTTGCATTATTGAACTAATTAAACGACTGATTTAGATTGAACCCTTCGGAAATACAGCAACTTTTTGACCGATTTAATCACCTCACCGCTCTTGTTATCGGTGATGTTATGATCGATTCTTATTACTTCGGTTCTGTGGACCGGATTTCTCCTGAAGCGCCTGTGCCTGTAGTTCAGGTAAAGCGAACAGAAAAGCGCTTGGGAGGTGCAGCCAACGTTGCATTAAATGTGCAGAGTTTGGGTGCAAACGCAATAATATGTTCCGTCATTGGAGACGATAATAATGGCGACATTTTCCGAAGTGAACTCAAGAGTAAAGGCTTTTCTACCGAGGGCATCATAGATTCTCCATCTCGAATTACAACAGTAAAAACGCGTGTCATAAGTGCCGGTCATCATATGTTGCGCGTCGATGAAGAAATTACGGCTCCTTTGTCGCCAACAGATGAGAGAAACCTTCTAGGATGCATTGAGGTAGCCATTGAAAAGAGAAAACCCGATGTAATTATTTTTGAGGATTACAACAAAGGTGTTCTCACTTTGCAAATTATTGAAAGAGTAATTGCGATGGCCAACAAGCGTGGTATTCCTACAACTGTTGATCCCAAGAAGGAGAATTTTTTCGCGTACAAAAATTGTACTCTGTTTAAACCCAATTTGAAAGAACTCAGAGAAGGTTTAAATGTGGATTTCCCGAAAAGTAATTTTGAAATGCTCCGTCAATCCATAGATAAAATGGAATCGAAGCTCCAAAATAAAATCACTTTGGTTACATTGTCGGAACAAGGTGTAGTTGTAAAAGCAGGAAATGAATTTGCTCACGACAAAGCTCACGAACGCGAGATTTTGGATGTCAGTGGTGCCGGCGATACAGTTATTAGTGTTGCCTCATTGGCACTAGCATGTGGAGTGAATTCGCTCGAAATGGCCAAATTGTCCAACCTTGCCGGAGGTCTTGTCTGTGAGAATGTTGGAGTGGTTCCGGTAGATAAAAACAGACTTTTCCACGAAGCACTGAATCACATTTCAATATGAATTGGCAACAAATACGGGAGCGAATAAATCTGTATTTGTTTAAAAACAAAGAACGCACACTGGGTGTGTTCAAGGTTTTCAATATGTTGGTCACCGTCCTGGCCATTGGTACTATCCTTTGGATGTATGGTTTTCCCTTGACAGTTCAAGACGAGAAAGTTGCTTTCGCTATCATAAAGGGTAGTTTCATTTTTTATGTCATTCACTATCTGACTAAGATTATATACGATTTTAATCCGCGGCAATTCATCCGGAATTCGTGGTTTGAAGGTCTCATAATGCTCATCCTTATCATTGAAGGAATTTGCTATAGTTTATTTGGAAGGCTTATAACGGGAACTATTGCGGAAAGTATGGGCGTTACGTATTTTGCTGATATATCAACGGTTTTAGTGCAGTTCTATTTTCTCATCATTGTTGTCACTGAATTTGCCCGCAATAGCGATCTGCTACCGAAGTTCAAGGTAAATCCTGCTTTTATTTTTGTAATGAGTTTTGTGTTCATCATAGGCGGGGGAACCTTTTTGTTGATGCTTCCACAGATGACAACAGCAGGAAGCATTTCCTTTGTGGACGCATTATTTACTGCCACGAGTTCAACATGTGTAACGGGACTTATGACCGTTGATCCTCACGTAATTTTTACATTTAAAGGTCAGTTTGTTATTTTAATGTTGATCAAACTCGGAGGATTGAACATCATAGCTTTCGGAGGCTTTTTGGCCTTGGCCGCCAAATTCGGAGTAGGAGTAAAGCAGCACCAAGTGATCGAGGGTTTTGTAAATCGCGACAATATTCTATCTGCGCGAGGAATGTTAGGAAAGGTGATTCTTTGGACGACATCTATTGAAGCAATTGGGTCCATACTCATATATTACCTTTGGAAACCTAGTATTCAGTGGGTTGATAATGGAGAGCGTATTTTTTATTCTATTTTCCATTCAATATCCTCTTTTAATAATGCCGGTATCTCACTTTTCACTGATGGATTTATAAATGATGCCGTAGAGGATAACTATCTCGTTCATTGGGTTGTAATGGCTTTGATATTTTTTGGAGCATTGGGTATTCTTACTATTTTCGAATTGTTCGAGCCATCAAGCCTCCGACTTCGGATGCGTTATCCATGGAAGCGAATTTCTTTTTCAAGTAAAATCGCCTTGTATTTTTCATTGGCATTGGTAGTGATCGGTGCAGCTATGTTTTTCTTTTTTGAGAAGGATGGAGTATTGGCCGGCAAATCACTTTTTGGACAGATTACAGCCTCCTTTTTTCAAAGTGTAACACCGCGAACTGCAGGATACAATACAGTGGACTTTACTATTTTGTCAGTACCTACGATCATGACCATCATGGCCCTCATGTACATTGGTGCCAGCAGCAGTTCAACGGGAGGTGGTATCAAGACTTCTAGTTTAGCGATAATATGGGCCGATGTAAGGGCATCGATGACAGGCCGTCAACACGCTACTTTATTTAAACGAACTATTAGTCCGGCTCTTAAGAGCAGTGCATATTCCATAGCCATCATGTATGTAATTATGAACTTTATTGGAGGCTTGCTGTTGTGCACTACGGAGGGGCACATTTTGGCAATGCCAGGCAGGTCGGCCATAGATTTGATCTTTGAACAAGTGAGCGCCTTTAGTACAGTTGGTTTGTCGACCGGTGTTACAGCTTTACTAACAGATGTAGGAAAATACATTGTCACGCTTTCGATGTTTGTCGGCAGGGTTGGAACTTTTACAATCGCATTTGCATTGGCCGGCAGATTTGTGAAATATAATTTTAAGTATCCGGATGGCGACACCCTTGTGGGTTAGGCATTCATCTGAATGAATCGAAATTGAAACACGACAAGATTACACCTTATCAATCAGGTGAAAATAAGACGGGCCAAGTTGCAGAGATGTTCGACAACATTTCTCCGCAGTACGACCGTCTGAATCATTTATTTTCTTTAGGAATTGATATTCGATGGCGCAACAAGGCAATCGATGTGTTCAAGTCTTCTCCTCCGGATCACTTATTGGACGTTGCAACCGGAACTGCAGATTTTGCAATTCAAACGGCAAGACGCCTGAAAGGAGTAAACATGATTACCGGTATCGATATTTCTCAAGGGATGCTTGACGTTGGCAGAAAAAAAATCACCAATAAAGAATTGGATCAACGTATTCAGTTGATTTGTGCCGATAGTCAGAATCTACCTTTTTCGGATGACACTTTCGATGCCTGCACTGTTGGATTTGGGGTTCGAAATTTTGAAAATCTGGAAAGTGGTTTACGTGAAATTCGTCGTGTTTTAAAGCCGGGATCGAAATTGGTAGTGCTAGAATTTTCAAAGCCATCCGGATTTCCAATGAAGCAATTATTTCGACTTTATTTTCACCATATCATGCCCGTGATAGGCAAAATAGTGAGTAAAGATCATCGAGCCTATACCTATTTGCCCGAATCGGTAGATCATTTTCCGGCAGGTCAGGAATTTATCGATGTTATGAGAAACTGTGGGTTTGGCGAGATTTCAGAGAAAAGACTGAGTGGAGGGATAGCAACTATTTATACAGGAGTGAAGTGATTCTTGAGATCGATAAAGCCACATTCAATGGCAAGGTAAATATTCCCGGTAGTAAGAGTGTAGCGCAGCGTGCAATAGCGGCTTCGATGTTAGCTCATGGGATATCTTTGATATATCAAGCAGGTAGAAGTGGTGATGTTTTATCTGCCTTGCATTTGGCCAGAGCTTGCGGTGCGGATGTCGAACGAAATGAACCCATTTCAATTTTTGGTCGAGGCATGGTGCCTTCATCTGATATGAACGCCGGGGAAAGTGGATTAGCTTCCCGCATGTTTCTTCCTCTTTTAGCTCTTTCCGATAAACAGGTTACGCTTCACGGAGAGGGTTCTTTATTGGCAAGGCCCTTCGAGATTTTAGAAAAAGTTTTGCCGTCACTAGGCGTTCAATGCCGCAGTAACCAAGGTAAACTTCCGTTTAAAATCCAGGGACCGTTGCAGGGTGGCGAGATTTTTATCGATGGAAGTACTTCATCGCAGTTTGTGACCGGATTACTCATGGCACTTCCCCTTTGTTCTGAGGATTCGATTATCCATGTTGAAAATGCGATAAGCAAACCGTACTTGCAGCTTACAATCGAAGTGATGAGGCATTATGGTATAGAAATCGAACATACAAATTTGGAAGATTATAAAATTCCGGGAGGTCAATTTTATGATCCGGCGGAAATTGTCATTCCTGTTGATTGGAGTGCAGCCGCCAATTTTTTGGTCTTAGGTGCATTAACTTCGGAACATGGAATCATTATTTCCAATCCCGGACAGGAGTTTACACAGGCAGATGCGCACGTTATGGACGTACTTCGCGATGCCGGGGTTCAACTGGAAATTTCTGAGAAGGAAATTTTGGCAAAGAAATCAGTGATACGAGCTTTTAGTTGTGATCTTAGTAACAGTCCCGACTTGTTTCCTCCTATAGCTGTACTTGCGGTTTTTGCTGATGGCCCCTCTCATTTAAAAGGAGCACGTCGTCTGAAGTATAAAGAATCCAATAGAGCCATGGTTATAGTAGATGAATTTTCGAAGGCAGGAATTCATGTTGACGTGGATGGGGATGACATGATTGTATATCCGGGTACTGCGGATAAAACAATTATGGATGCTCGAAATGATCACCGAATAGCTATGGCAACGGCTATTTTGGGAAGCGCATCAAAAGGAATGCGCATCAGAGACGCGCATTCCGTTGATAAATCTTTTCCTGATTTTTTCGATCAACTAGATCGAATTAGAATTCAATCTACTTAATAAGTCTTCTCGAACCAATCACTTCATTTTTTTCAATAATTCTCAAGTGGTATAAGCCAGTTGGTAGTTCACTAGTAGAAATCGAAAGGTTCTGACCAATCATTTTTTGTGAATGTATAAGTTTTCCCAAAGCATCATATAGTTCGCAAACAACATCTGCATTTGTGTTACTCATCACTTGTATATGTTCATTGAATGGATTCGGGAAAATAGTAAATCCGTTTCTTTCAAGTTCGTCAACCGAATTCACACAAGGTCCTTCCGTCCATTCAGTAACTCCGCCGTAGTAGAAGGCATTGCATGAATTTTCATATGTTACAGTATCGCATCCACAAACGGGAGAGAATATTTCAATACATGCATAGTTCTCATCAATTTGATCCGGATTAATACAATCAAATACAACTCCGTCGCACTGTGCGTTGCAGTCTGTTTCGTTCACAAAAAAGTAAGGTGAATAATCTATTCCACCGATGGTGGTTCCACATCCGCTGAGACCCATGCATGTTTCACCCATTAAGGCATATCCCAAAAACATATCACAAGGACCGAAATCCAAACCGATTAAATCAAGGCATTGCGGTTGTTGTTTTGAACATTCACCGGGCGTATAGCTAGTAACACCTCCATAGTTGATAGCCTGACAATCATTTCCATAAGTGATACCATCACACCCACAAACAGGAGCCCATATAAGTGGACAGATGGCATCCGGATTGATGAGTGAGGGATCAATGCAACCCACGACTGTGCCACATTCCGCGTAACAATCATCGAAATTCTCATAGAAGTAGGGACTGTAATCGATATTTCCGACAATATAACCACAACCGCTAACGTAAACACATTCGCCATTTACAGATGCAATTCCGAGAGCCATTTGACAAAGTCCAAAATCAATTCCGGCTAGGTCCATGCAATTAAATCCGCCTCCACATAATAATATGCACTGTTCTTCAGTAGAATAGAAGTTGGGGCTGTAGTCGATGTTGTCTATGATATATCCACAACCGGAAAGGCTCTGGCACGTGCCATTGACCAAAGCAATTCCGAGGGCCAAATCACAGTCTCCAAAGTCTAATCCACCAAGGTCGAGGCAACCGCCTTGACATTCTCCGGCGGTGAAGGATGTGACGCCACCCCAATTGATGGCTTCACAGGAATTACCGTAGGTTACACCGTTGCAACCACAAACAGGATCCCATAGAGCAGGGCACATTATATCAAGATCGATGAGCGAACTATCGACACAATCTTGGGATAAGACTCGGGTACAAGAGCCGAATAGCCCGAAAAGAATTGAGAGAGAAAGAAGGTATTTTTTCATGATATTTGAAAATGGGGTTAATTTTTACTTGCAAACAACCAATTTATAGATGATTCAGTCTTTATAAAAGTTGCTTTTGTATTTTCAACTTTTTAAGGGCTTAGTTTGGTTTTTATTCACGAGCTTAAAGTGCTTAAAAACAGCGAGTAAGGAGTAGAAAACACATGGCTGGACACGCAATTAAAACAGGTGATTTATATCAGGATTGAAAAATTCTGGCTATATTAGCACTCAGCGCATAAACCATATTTCTAAACATGCTATATAGAAAAACGTTTCTTTTCGTTTTTCTCTCTCTAACAGGAGGGCTTGTTTCTCTTGCTCAAATTGATAAGTCGGGAACGCCGATTTCGTGGAATCCACAATTACTTATCGACCCTGTCGATAATTGGTTAGAAATACCGGCGATCGATCCGCATGAGTTGGAATCAGAGGATGCATTGGATGGTTTGTATAAAAACAAACCGTATCGTTTTGCATACAATACTTCAGTTGATATTTCTGTTTCCAATCAAGGAGAATGGGTGAATCTTCATAACGGTGATAGGATTTGGATGTTAGGGCTGCGGTCTCCGGGTGCTCATTCTATGACAATTAGTTTCAAAGATTTTAATATCCCTGCGGGGTCCTATGTATATGTTTATAATAGTGATCACACAGACTACCTAGGACCTCTTTCTTGGGATGATAATAAGTACAGCGCCCATTTTAATTTGCGTCCCGTGAATGGCGATGAGATAATCATCGAGTATTATGAACCGATCGAAAACTATGGTCAAGGGAAATTAAAAATCGGTTCTGTATCCCACGCCTATCGTGATCTTCAATCTATGGAGTTTGGAGATCGTGCTTGCATAGATTTGTTGAACAATGATGAGCATCCTGAAATGACTAATCTATCAACTTCTGTTATGATGATGTTGGTGGATGAGGGGACGCGAGCTGCATCCGGCATATTAGTGAACAATACACGCAACGATGGCACCCCCTATTTTTTGACCTCTACAAATGCATTGGTGGGAGATCCATCATCTTGGGTTTTCATAGTAAATTTTAATTTAGAGGAATACGCTGAAAATCCGGAGGAGTGTTTTTCGAGGGCTTTGATCGGTGCAGATGTTTTATTCACGGACGAAGTTTCCGGAGTTGCATTGCTTCGTCTAAAAGATGCGCCTAAGCGTGAGTGGCGAACCTATTACAGCGGATGGGATTTTGATGCACTCTTTACAGGTCAATACACATGCCTACAACATTCGTTGGGAAGAATGCAATCGATATCTACCTGGGCGGGCTCACCTTTAAAAACTTCATGGGAAAAGTGGAAAGTGCTTGAAATCGATGGATGGAATGAAGGCAACACGTTTCCCGGAGCAGTGGGCTCTCCGTTATTTAATAGTCGTGGGCAATTGGTAAGTCAGTATCTGGGCGGTGAGTCGGAGTGCGGCGAAGATGACGCTGAATATTTTTGTCGTGTCAAAGAATCATGGACAGGATTAAGGGAATTTTTGGATCCCATTAATAGTTCTGCGGGTTCTTACATTGGATATTTCGCTATAGCACAAGAAGAAAATCAAGAGGAGCTTCCTCAAGAATTTGATATTTTTCCCAATCCTGCAACCAACAGTATTTACATTCGAAACAACTCTGATTACCCGGTGTTAAAAGTTCGTATTAAAGACAATGCCGGTCGTTTCGTTCAATACGAAGTCCCAACATTCCCTGAAATTGATATTAGTTCCCTTCCCGATGGCGTGTATCACGTTATCGTAGAAACTACCAATGGCTCTTTTGTGCGAAGAATGATTAAGCAGTAAACAATTAGCTAATGTCCCAATGTGCTAATGTGCTAATTGGGCTCTGCGTTTGTGGATAACGTGAACTCTCTTTTTCCATTTTGAATTTTCTATTTTTTCCACAGAGCGGGCAGCGGAGGACCTATTCGGAGCACAATTTTTTTAACCGGAGTGAAGCGGTTTATCATACTAACGCATAGTTCATAGATGTGAGTCAGCGCCCGCTTCGCGCGCGGAGGTGAGGTGGGCGGGTGGGTCGGCACCGTGTTACAGTAATGTCGCTCCTCTGGAGCTTTGATTGCAAGCGATTAATTGAGCCCAATAGTGTTGCTCCTCTGGAGCTTTGGTTGAATGCGATTAAGAGAGCCTAATAGAGTTGCTCCTTTAGAGCTTTGAAGTATCGGAATTGCGCGAACTCTGATTTTCCATTTTGAATTTTCCATTTTGAATTTTTACGACTCATCTCAGTACTACGTGAACCCCCACTAGCACATTAGCACATTAGCACATTAGTACATCAGCACATTATCAAACCGCCTCCCCGCGATTTTCATGCATTGCAAGACAGGCCGCAACTGTACATGTAATAGTAGTAACGGTAGCACCAATGATAGGTATTCGGAAGAACAAAGCAAAAATGCTTCCATTGGCCAATGCAATTCCTTTCTGTTGTCTTATGTTTCGGATGCTTTCGCGAATGCTTACACGATGTCTTTCGTTTGTGTAATCCATCGTTGAGAAGCCGAAAAAGTAAGCGCCTACAAAAAATGAAATGACGGGTATGAGAGGACTAATTATAAAACCGAGTGGAGGGATTATAGCAGTGATTAGTAAAGCAGAGATACCGATAATCCAAATGATTATTAGTTCCAAAAACATATTTCGAAGTGCAAGAACAGAGCCTCGAAATACATCTCTTATAAATTGATGCAGGCTAAATGGATTGTTTCGACCTTCCAGAATATCGTTGGTACGCTCGCTAAGCAGCGACATTATCGGTGACATCAAGATGAGAATAACGTACTTAGAAATTTTGAGAGAAGTATAGAATAGGATAATACTTACAACGAATGCCAGTGCATATTTGCTTATTTCGGCTAAAACGACTTTAGTCTGTTCCCACCAAGTCCCATTCGGGATTGCGTCGGAAGTGAACTGAGGGCCAAACTCTGCCCATAAGTACTGAACTATTTCAAGAATAAAAATGGCCATTCCCATATGCCAAATGATTCCAATAACCATGGGATATAGAAAGTAATGAAGGAGACCATTGCGCGATATGAACTTCCAAGATTGTAACCAGGTGTGTATGCCGAGTGAAAATTGATTGAGCATTGAAGTATGATTGGATTTTGCTTCTAAAAAGAGTATGACCAAAAATACGTGTAAAGAAAGGAGAAGACTAGGATTGAATCGGCGTCAGAAAAAAAAAACGGCCGCATTGCAGCCGTTTAATATTAATTCATCTTTCTACGCTGAAGTGCGAAATGTATTTAGAAATCTTCATCGGCGCCACCGTCATCGCTATCATCACCATCATCGGTTTCATCTCCGGTAATTTCGTCACCACCATCCGCGTCAGTATCGTCGTCATCGTCGTCGGCTTCTTCAATATCCTCAGAGCCGCCTTTGAAACTTCCGATGTCAGAATCGCTTTCGATTGCATCGCTATCCGGAGATTCTTCATCGTCAACTTCCATGTTATTGTCTATCTTAAAGAGATAGATGGTATCTGAAGTGCGAATTTCGAGGGCTTTAATAAATTCTCCTTTTGGTGTAACGAAAGAAATGAGGTCATCATTTTCGAAACCATTCGGATAATGTTTATTTATGAGTTCAATATGTTCGTCGGAAACATTTTTATAGTCTTTGAGCACACGACGTAAAGGCGCACCCGGACGAGGGGGGGGCGGAGCATAAATCACATCCGGATTCTCAGGTCTTTCTACTTTTGTTCTGGCTGTTGAAGTAGCCGGATCCTTGCGCGGTCTACCTCGACGGGGAGAATCCTTTAACCCGGATTTTCCTTTTTTTTCGGCAGGAGCAGCTTTTTCTTTTACTGAACTTTCAACCTTTTTTTCGGAGCTTGCTTTGCTCGATTTAGCAGGAGGCGCAGATTTTGTTGCAGCCTTCTTCGCTTCTACTTTCGGTGCTGCAGTTTTTACTGCTGCCTTTTTTGGTTCTTCTTTCTTCTTTTCGGTCGCCACAGGCTTTAGGGGTTTCTTTACCGGCGCAGTTTTAGTAATTTTTTTGGCCGGCGGGGTTGGTTTATTTTGTTTCTTACTTTGTTTCGGATCAGGTTTTTTCGGGGTCGCTTTTTTCGCTACTTCCTTCTTTTGAGAAGTCGATTTAGCGGGAGCTGATTTAGCTGACTTTTTAGTTGCAGGTTTTGCAACTTTTTTCAGGGGCTTCTTCGCGGCCATAGTCGAAAAAATTTAATGATTAAGTAGCCATGCAAATATGAGGGGTGCCACAATTGTAGCATCACTTTCAATAATAAATTTTGGTGTTGTAATGTCGAGCTTTCCCCAAGTAATCTTTTCATTCGGCACTGCGCCACTGTAACTTCCGTAGCTGGTGGTGCTGTCGCTAATTTGACAGAAATAGGACCAAAACGGAATATCGTGCATTTCCATATCTTGATACAACATTGGAACTACACATATAGGGAAGTCGCCGGCTATGCCTCCTCCAATTTGGAAGAAACCGACGCCTTGACCTTTGCTGTTTTCGATGTACCAATTAGCCAACCAAGCCATATATTCAATTCCACTTTTCATGGTTGAAGCCGGAATTTCACCTTTGATGACATAACTGGCGAAAATATTTCCCATGGTACTGTCTTCCCATCCGGGAACAATGATCGGAAGATTGCGCTCGGCAGCAGCAATCATCCAAGAATTTTTCGGATCTATTTGGTAGTACTGTTCCAAAACACCACTCAGCAACATTTTGTACATGAACTCATGCGGAAAATAACGCTCGCCTTTATCGTTCGCCTCTTTCCACAGCGCGTGGATGTGTTTTTGCAAACGGCGGAAAGCTTCTTCTTCGGGAATACACGTGTCCGTTACACGGTTTAATCCGCGTTCCAGCAAATCCCATTCCTGCTGTGGCGTGAGGTCTCGGTAATTGGGAACACGCTCGTAGTGGTCGTGGGCAACCAAATTCATGAGGTCTTCTTCCAAATTTGCCCCTGTACACGAAATAATATCGACTTTACCCTGACGAATCATTTCGGCCAATGAGATACCCAATTCGGCTGTGCTCATGGCTCCTGCCAAGGTGATCATCATTTTCCCCCCCTTCTCAAGATGAGCTTCATAACCTTTCGCGGCATCAACGGTAGCAGCACCATTAAAATGCAGGTAGTTGGTCGACATGAACTCTCTTATGCTTGCGTACTTTCCCATAATATTTTGTGTGGTGAAAATCAATTGTTTTTATCGATTGTCAGGGCCTAAAGATGTGGATTTTCCTCATGCTAATGTTAATTCAATCATTAAATCCCAACAAAAAATTAAAGTGCTATTAATCAATATAATATATACGTGTAAGAGTCAATTATTTTCCGGAATACCGGTACATGAGAAGTTTAAAGTGGGCATTGTTCGTCACAAAATTGGTCGTCCTGACTGTCTTGCTATTGCAAAGTTCAGCAATATCGAAGCCAAGAATTTGCTTGGTATTCATTTTAGTCTTTATCAATTTCAAGATCAGAAGTAGCGAAAATCTAACCGGTTTGGGTCTAACCTTATCGGTTCCAAAAGCCGGTTCAAATATATCCAGGACTGTACTTAAAAAATTTTTTTCGAAAGATAAATTCGCTGTTCGTTCGATTCCGACCGTATTCGGAAAAGGATTAGCTCCATTGATCCATGGACCGGGATCTTTGTAATGAGTATATATAAGAACAATTTGAGATATTTCTAATGACCCCGACTGCCGACTGTCTACTTATCAAACGAGCTCAAGAAACTGTTTCAGTTCCAAGGCTTGCACTTTTTCATAAACGTTTACTCGGACTGCCTACACTTCAGATCCGTTTCTCCCAACCCCTCGCTATCCCTGCCCATCCATTTTACCAATTCGCGAACGAAATGCCTTCTAACTTTTTTATCGACCTCCTTATTGAGGGGTTCATGAAGAATATATTGAAACTTAAACTGAATGTAATCTTTTTTTACGCTTACAGTTTTGAGATTGTATGTGCCCGGTTGAATGTAAGCGGCATAAGGAGCAAGCCGATGGATAAGTTCGACTTCCAATTCTTCAACATTGGGAACTAGCTTGGGTTCTACCTCAAAATCGATGCTGCTCTTCTTGAGTTCGCGACGAGTATAGTTAATGATTTCACTAGCGAAAACCTTATTGTTCGGCACGTACACGATGTCATCATCATCGTTGAGCAAGTGAACATTTGTAAGAGTGATGTCTAGTATTTTTCCCTTGCTATTGTCTATTAGAACTTGGTCGCCAATATTGATCACTTTGGCAAAGGTCAAGTACATACCATTGATAACATTCGAGATGTAGTCTTTGGTCATTAACACTATAGCCGCAGCGACAAGAGATACTGACTGTATCGCCTCTTTCATCGACACATTCAAGAGAGAAATCAGCAGAGCGATAATGAGTAGGACGTATAAAACGGTTGCCAGGTGGGATATCCCTGCAGTGAAATTATCTCGTTTTCGTTTCGGATCCTGAGGTTTATAAGTAATGATTACAATCTGACGAACAATTTCAATAGTGAAAATCGCCACCAGAATTCTATACAGCGTATGTTCGAATCGTTCCGGAAGATGAATGATTTCGGTTATCCGCGTGTAGTTGTCTCTAACAAGATACAACACCAGCAAAGCCAGGGCATAAACCGCAAGTTTTAGCCAACGAATCATCAGACCTTCGGAGTGGGTTTCGGAGTTTCATCGTAATAGCCAAGAATATCTAAGACTTCTTTTGGTTTTTGGTGACCTGAGAACTCTTTGTATTTGAATTTTCCACGAGCGTCCTTGTCAATGAGAATATGGCGAGGTCCGGGAATGAGGCAGTGGTGAATCCCTCCAAAACCACCTAGCGTTTCTTGATATGCGCCCGTGTTGAAGAAGCCGATATATTGGTCTTGATCACCGTAGTAACGAGGCATATAGATTGCGTTTACGTGTTGCTCCGAATTATAATAGTCGTCGCTGTCGCAGGTAAGACCTCCCAAAAACACACGTTCATATTGTTCGTCCCAGTTGTTGATAGGCAACATGATAAAACGTTTGTTGATAGCCCAGGCATCGGGAAGGGTAGTCATAAAAGAAGAGTCGATCATGTTCCATTTTTCGCGATCGTTTTGTTCTTTTTGGTACAGTATTTTAAAAAGTGTACCACCGCTTTCCCCTACAGTAAACGAACCGAATTCGGTGTAGATATGAGGCACCGGAACCCCGGCATCTTCGCAAGTTTGTTTGATCTGTTTCAGGATCTCGATGACCATGTATTCATAGTCGAAGCTAAAGGCCAGAGAATTTTTTATAGGGAAACCTCCTCCGATATTAAGACTGTCGAGTGTAGGACATATTTCACGCAAATCGGTATATACTTTAAGACATTTGGTCAATTCGTTCCAGTAGTACGACGTGTCTTTTATACCCGAATTGATGAAGAAGTGAAGCATCTTCAGTTTAAAGTTCGGGTTTTCGTGAATACTGTTTTTGTATACACGTTTGATATTTCTATAGCCAATTCCGAGACGAGAGGTGTAGAATTCAAATTTTGGTTCTTCCTCAGAGGCAATTCGGATTCCAATTTTGATTGGTTTGCTAATTTGCTTTTCTAGATTTCCAAGCTCAAATTCGTTATCGATAACCGGAATTACATCAGTAAATCCGTCATTAATAAGGCCAATGATTTTGGCCACATATTCCTCTGTCTTAAAGCCATTGCAGACTACGCGTTTGCGTTTATCCACTTTGCCCAATTGTTTCAATCGTTTTATGAGCTCAATGTCGTATGCAGAAGAAGTTTCGAGGTGTACGTCATTTTCCAGAACGGTTTCAAGAACATAACGGAAATGAGAACTTTTGGTGCAGTAACAATAGTGATATTCCCCTTCATATCCGACCTCTTTGCGAGCATCGGCAAACCATTTTTTGGCCCGCTGGATATTCTCCGATATTTTTGGGAGATAGGTAAATTTTAGAGGTGTACCATACTTTTTCACAAGATCCATTAGTGGAATCTGATGAAAGAGGAGGTTGTGTTCGTGGTTCACTAAAAACTCTTCTTGTGGCCAATCGAAGGTTTGGGTCACCAGGTCGATGTACTTTGTTTTCATCTAATGCTAATGCGGGGCTTAATGTTTATCTAATCCGACGTCTAATCGTCCGGCCAAAAATAGGGGTGAAATGCATTGAAAGGCTTCAAATAATACACATAAAACATGACTTTTCACCAAGAAAGAGTCGGGGCGATTGAGCGATGATGATGGGCGAACGCAGGAATAACAGAGAATAGAGTCGATCATAGGTTACCTTTGAAGAGAATGAAGGATTAAAAAACTAACTATGAAAGGTCTTAGTTAGGTTATAATGCCGGAGGAATCATACACGTATTGTTGGTTATAGCTGTTATAGCTGTTGTATTAAGACTTATTAGGGGTTCAAAGATTTAGTAGACGACTATTTGCGTCTCCGATGATCAACCGATGTTTCCATTCTTTGGAAATATCTTGGACCTTGGATTAAGTAATAAAAATTCGAGTCTATTCTTTTTCCTTTTGATAAAATCGGAAATTGGATCGACTCTTTTTTTTATAGGAGGAGAATCGCTTTCTTATCTCAGCGTGTTTATAGTGAACTCCAATTGTTATGTGTCTAACCATGATGCGACCGACCTAAAAATGTCTCGATTCGAGATATATAACTAAACGTTATGGAAAGGATAAAAAACATTAAGTACTGAAAGAGAACACTGGTATCAATATTGTCGTCTATTTATGAATTATTAAATTCTAAAAGTATGATACCAAAATTCATGTTAGTGCTGTTGAGTGCAGTCGTATTGAGCAGCTGTGCAGTAATAAGACCCGGTGAGGTGGGGGTTCGTCAGCGTTTGGGCAAACTGTCCGAAGAGGTGCGGACACAAGGATCCATGGTTTACAATCCCTTTACCACGAAGGTTATCAGGGCTTCAATAATAACGAGTAACCTAGAACTTTCGTTGAGTTTACCCAGCAAAGAAGGTCTGAGCGTTGTGTCCCAAATTTCTATTTTGTACAAATTGGATAAGCAAAAGGTGCCGAGTATCATTCGCACTATTGGTCTAAGCCATGAGTCGATCATCACCAGTGTTTTTCGCTCGGCATCAGCCGACGTTTGCGCTCAATTTTATGCAAAGGACATGCATTCCGGAATGCGATCGAATATTGAACAAGCGATTAAATCAAAAATGGAAGAGACGTTAACGGCTCAGGGTATTTTGATTGAAGCTGTTCTTATGAAGAGCATCCAACTCCCTGCCGGATTGGCGAGTAGTATTGAGCAGAAATTACAGGCTGAGCAGGACGCAATGCGAATGGAATTTGTGTTAAAACAAGCAACATTAGAAGCGGAGAGAAAAATTATTGAAGCAAAGGGTATCCGAGATTCGCAAATAATTATTTCGGAGGGATTGACAGAGGAAATCATAAAGATTCGGAGCATAGAGGCTTTTCAGGAATTATCAAAGTCACCAAATAGTAAAATTATTATTACGGATGGGGCTGCCCCCATGCTTCTAGACTCTGATAGTAAATAGTGTTCGGAGTTTATATGTTAAATGAAACCCATGGATTTCTAGATAGAAATTCGTGGGTTTTTTTTATCGATGTAGCTCGTGATGGTATTTAGGAATTCATAGAGCCCTGTGAAAGGAATGACTCTACTTACTTTAATGATTCCCTTTGATTATAGTAATTGTTTGAAAACGCACATCGCTATCCATATTCATTTTGACTGTGTATTGACCGGTGTACAGCCCATTAAGTTCAACTGAAATAGTATTAGTTTCGTTTAAGATCAGCCTTCCGTTTGAATCGTAAATCTCAACGTAATCTACTCTTTCGGAAAAATAGATTCTTTCACTAGTAGGGTTAGGGAAAATCAAAATCTCTTTTCCCACATTTTCCGAGACAAGAACACCCATATTCGATGATCCGGCTGTTGGAGCGTCTGTGATAGCGATTTCGGATCCACCGTCTATGATGCGTTCTTGACTATTGTCCGCCGTTGAAACACACGGAGTGAAATAATCGACCACTCGAGGAGAACCTGAGGGTTGGGAGATCAACCATAGTTCTTCATCATTCGAATCTAATCGGAAATTGGCATGAAAAGGACCTTGGTACGGATCGTTATCCAACCAAACGAGTATAAATTCTCCGGGATCCAGACTAATTTCAGGCAAAGGAAATTTATTCCAATCATACAAGTTGTCTGTTATGAATTTGCCGGAGAGAGTTACCGCTGATGAGCCACCATTATACAATTCCACCCAATCATTGAACTCTCCGAAGTCGTCGGCAATAGTACTTATGTTGTTGCTCATGACTTCATTGATGTATAGTCCCGGTGTTGTCTGAGTAAGCCACATCATTTTTGGAACGCAGGGGTAATATGTGCCATCGGGAAGGGCAAGGCGGTAATACATTTTTTCTTCACCTGAAGTATTCGCCATACTTACGGAATAGGTGCCATCTTCTGCCACCAAATCTCCATTTATCCCGAGATCATTCAGTCCTGCAAATGTTTCAAAGTTTATATTATCGTATGAAATTTCGAGTAGGGTGTTTTGGGCATTTTCACCAAACAGGTGAGCTTCAATCGAAATTATAGAATTGCTTTCGAAAACAGTTTCAACGTTGTATAAGGATTCAGCGATAACCTCCGGTGAGCTAAAATTTTCGAGTTGATTGAAGGCCGATAAATTTCGAGTTTCAACAAAATCGGCTAAACCATAATCTACATGTGGGTCGCCCCAAGCAGAGGTAATCGCATCTAAAAACGCATCTTGATCAAATCCAAAATCAAGTGTGCGAAAGGGGTCTTCTAATGCGGCTTCGGTAATTAGGTCTTGAAAATACTCTGCGGCATTTACAAAAGAAGTAGGATCAAAATAGTCATTGAGAAGTTCATTTATGTACATCGAAAATAAATTGCGACCGTATTCATTTTCGATTAGTCGATTGAACAGCGGTCTTTCCGCACCATTCGGAGCCCATTCGTAAATGTCACGTTCTGCCCAATCTTCACCTACCCAATCAATACCCAATGTATTATCTAGATCATAGGGAATGTATTCGAAGAGGCCGGTTCGTTGGTTGTGATATAAGTAGAAGTTGTTTTTGTTGAAGATGTAATTATCCCAATGTCCGCAAAGAACATCAACGGCCGCCGCTCTCAAGTAACTTTCTATGTGAAATATTTTTTGCAATTCGCAAATAAGATTTTCATCCGATGTCGTGTTTATCACTTCGACGAGTTCCGCGAAATCGGTATAGTCGTCGGCCCATTCATTTGTTTTTAGTTCGTATGGCCGACTTCCCCACATGGTAAACTGGTAATCTTCCGGATTGGAGCCCAGATAGTCTAAGTCGGCAGGATAAGTGCATTTATACAAGTTGCCATTTCCTTGGTCATCGAAATACAAACTCGCAAACTCTTCATCTATTTGTTCTTGTACCAAATAAAGTCCTCGATATTGATCATTTATATATAGACGAGCAAAAGAAGTTCGTGCAGATGCGACGTTCATCGATCGGTATGCGTCATGACAAAGTTTACTTCTCAGAAGCGAGGGGTCATTTTGTTGACCGATGAGATTAAGTTTTTCTTGAGCTTGCCACGCTCCGCCCGATGTATAAGTATTAAATGAAATTTGAAATGATTTTTTGTCGGCATTTAAACTCGTGTTTCCTCTTAACCGGATAGCTACATTTTCCAGTGTATCCGATATTTCCGAGTTGGAAAAAAGAAAAGAGCATTCATATTCGTGTTCATCACTTTCTTCCAAAATCATTTGGTCTAGACTGTCTGATGGGAGATATACATTCATAATTCCTACTTCGTTTTGGTTGAAAACAGAACCGAAGCCGGGAAGTGTATTTTGTGCTCTACCAATCGCACTCATTAGCACGAAAAGGATGGTGAGAACAGGAGAGAATGAACGCAGAGATTTTGACTTCATAATTCAAATGTAGGAAGTGTTCTGAGTACACCAACAGATATACTGATTTTGAGTCATTTCTGGAGACAAGAATTGAAGATTGGGATGTTTTAAGACTTTTATTGATCTTGGTTTGTTTCTCTAGTTCGGTCAGTCGAGTATCTTTCGGACCTATCATTTGGTCGTTTTTCGACCCATAAAACTGCAAGCCATTGACTTCAAAACGTATTATAAAGTTCACGGTAATAGCTGGTATTTCATTGCTGTTACTCTCTTGTGGAGCCGATGAGAACAGGCCGCAAGGTAAAACTGCATCAGCTGCTATTCCGGTTGAGGGTTTAATCATTCGTCCCGGTGAATTGTCTTCTACGGTCATGGCTTCCGGGACTGTTTTGTCGATGGATGAAACGATTATCTACCCCGAAGTTAACGGTCGGATTATTAGCTTGAATATCCCAGAAGGACAAACTGTTGCCAAGGGCGATTTATTGGTCAAATTATACGATGCGGATCTACAAGCCCAACTTAAAAGCACTGAGGCTCAATTGAAGTTGGCAAAAGAAACGGAAAAAAGATTGTCGGAATTACTAGGTGTGAATGGCATCGCGAGACAGGAATATGATCAGGCAGTGCTTCAAGTGCAGGTTCTTGAGGCGCAGTCTGACGTTATACGTGCCTCTATCTCAAAAACGGAAATAAGAGCACCTTACAATGGCATCGTGGGTTTGCGTCAGGTGTCCATGGGAGCCATGGTAAATCAACAAGTATCCATTTGCACGATTCGAAGTAAAAATGATTTGAAAATTGATTTTTCAGTTCCGGAGAAGTATAGTTCATTTATTAAAAAGGACTTGAAGGTTCAATTTACGATGGGTGCTGATACCACTGTACATATAGCTCGAGTAATTGCCAGCGAAGAATCTGTGGATATGGACACTAGAAATCTCAATGTGCGAGCGCTAATTGAAGGAAATCCGATCTTGGTTCCCGGATCTTTTGCGAATGTGAAGCTTCCATTGGACGTAAGCTCTGCTTCTATCATGGTGCCATCGCAGTGTATTATTCCGCAGGGTCGCAAGAAGGTTGTGATTGTAAATAGAGGTGGCAAGGCTAGTTTCACTCCCGTTGAAACAGGTGTACGCCAAAACGAATTGGTTGAGATTACGCAAGGTTTACAAAGTGGTGACACCATTGCTGTAACAGGTGTACTCTTTCTTCGTCCGAATGCTCCGATGGTATTTTCAAACGTTACTGAACAGAACTAAATGAATTTTGCAGAACTCTCGATACGCAGACCTGTTCTGGTAGTGGTGATGAATGTGGTCATCGTGTTTTTTGGTGTGCTAGGGTACCAGTACCTCGGTATACGGGAATATCCTGCTATCGACCCACCTAACATTACCGTTCGAACTTCTTATACAGGTGCTAATGCGGAGATTGTCGAATCTCAGATTACCGAACCACTTGAAAAATCGATCAATGGTGTTCAAGGCATACAGTCTATTTTATCGTCTTCTTCTTTAGGTTCAAGCACTATTACCATCGAATTTGATTTGAGCGAAGATTTGGAGCGTGCAGCAAATGATGTTCGGGATAAAGTTTCTCAAGCGCTGAGCAATTTACCGCAGGATATCGATGCACCACCTGTTGTTTCTAAAGCTGATGCTAGTGGTGATCCGATTATTTTTATGCCTGTTCAAAGTTCCACTCGCTCCATCACTGAATTGAGTGAATACGCTGAAAATGTTCTTTTGGAAAAGATTCAATCCATTCCGGGAGTGAGCGCTGTGCAGCTTTATGGCTTAAAACGCCCTGCTATGCGTCTGCGAATAGATCCGGCGCGCATGATGGCTCACGGTGTTGTGATGCAAGATATAGTTGCTGCTCTGAATAAGGAAAATGTAGATCTGCCCGGAGGAAAAATTAGAGGAGATGCCACGGAGCTTAATGTTAAAACATTTGGTCGACTTACTTCAGAAGCCGATTTTGCCAATCTTATAATTCGCCAAGAAAGCGGTCGGATTATCCGTCTCAGTGATGTCGGATGGGCTGAAATTGCAGCCGAGATTGAAGAGACATCGGCCCGAAGAAATAATACCTACAATGTGTCCTTGGCAATAATCCCTCAGCCGGGTTCGAATTACGTTGATATAGCCAAGGAATTTTATCGTCGATTTGACGAAATACAAAAGGAATTACCACCTGATATTATTATTGACATCGCTCGGGACAAATCTCGATTTGTAGTACAGGCGATATCTGAAGTTGAAGAGACACTGTTGATCGCATTTGTACTTGTAGTGCTTATTGTATATGCATTTTTCAGAAACTGGAGCATAGCGCTTCGACCACTCATCGATATCCCCGTATCGATCATCGGTGCTTTTTTTGTAATGTATTTGTTTGGGTTTTCAATTAATATCTTGACTCTTCTAGCCATAGTCTTGGCAACGGGATTGGTGGTAGATGATGGTATTGTCGTAACAGAAAATATCTACAAAAAGATAGAACGCGGCGTAGATAAATACACGGCTGTTCGCACCGGAGTTTCTGAAATATTTTTTGCAGTAATTTCTACTTCCGTCACCTTGGCTGTGGTATTTATTCCGGTAATATTTCTTGAGGGATTTACAGGTCGACTTTTCCGAGAATTTGGAATAGTCTTGGCATCTGCGGTTTTGATTTCTGCTTTTGTTTCTCTTACTCTCACACCTGTTTTAAACTTAAAACTTACCATAGAAGGAGCTCGACATTCGTGGTTCTACACGAAGACCGAACCTTTCTTTCAAGGTATGGAGAATACTTACAGAAGAATGTTGGTCTCTCTATTAAAACGCCGATGGATAGGATTGGGGCTTGTTATGGTATGCGTAGCAATGATGATTTTCCTTTTTGGTGATCTGAAATCCGAATTGGCGCCTTTGGAAGATAGAAGCAACATCCGGGCAGCAGTTACTTTGCCTGAAGGAACAGATTTCGATATGACTGATCGATTTATTTCCGAGGCATCTCAATTGGTGATGGACAGCATATCCGAATTAAAAATGGTTTTTGGAATCGCTTCCCCGTCTATGCGTGGTCAGGGTGCCGGTAACAGCGGTTTTATGTTTGTTATGTTAAAGGATCCCGATCAACGCGAACGGACTCAACAACAGGTTTATGAGCGCATGACTAAACTATTTTCGAGGATGCCCGAAGCGAGGGTTTTCCCGAATCAGGAGCCTACAATATCGACTTCACTTTCCTCGGGCAGTCAATTGCCGGTGCAGTTCGTGTTGCAGAATTTCGATTTTGATAAATTGGAAAAGGTACTTCCACAATTCATGGATTCGGTGCGTGCGAATCCGACGTTTGGCAATGCCGATGTGAACTTGAAATTTAATAAGCCGGAGTTACAAATTACGATTGATCGTGTTAAATCAAATGAGTTGGGTGTATCTGTTCTCGATGTAAGTAATACAATCCAATTGGCTTTAAGTGGCCGTCGTTTTGGTTATTTCATGATGAATGGAAAACAGTATCAAGTTATAGGTCAAGTTGAAAGAAATTATATGGATGAGCCCTCTGATCTCAGCGCTTTGTACGTTAGAAATAATAAAGGCCAATTGATTCAATTGGATAATCTGATAAACGTGGTTGAGACGAGTGAGCCCCCTACAATTTTCCACTACAATCGATATAAGTCAGCTACGATATCGGCGGCCTTGGCGCCGGGTTTCACTGAGGGTGACGGTATTCAGCAAATGGAAAAAATTGCCAAAAGTGTGCTGGATGATTCGTTTGAAACATCACTTTCGGGAGCTTCGAGAGATTTTGCAGAAAGTGCTAGCAATACATCCTTCGCATTTATCCTCGCTTTAATTCTTGTATATCTCATTTTGGCGGCACAATTTGAAAGCTTTAGAGATCCGTTTATTATCATGCTGACGGTTCCATTGGCCTTGGCAGGGGCTCTCTTGTCTTTGTGGCTATTTGATCAGACACTGAATATATTCTCACAAATTGGAATGATCATGTTGATTGGTCTTGTAACAAAAAATGGGATATTAATTGTTGAGTTTGCAAATCAACAAAGGGCCAGAGGGCTTACTAAATCGGATGCTGTGCTTGAAGCTTCAGTTTCACGTTTGCGTCCAATCTTAATGACTAGCTTAGCTACAGCCTTGGGCGCTCTTCCCATTGCATTGGCATTGGGAGCTGGAGCTCAAAGTCGTATTCCTCTGGGCATAGTAGTAGTTGGAGGAATTATGTTTTCGTTGTTTCTTACTTTATTTGTGGTACCCGCTTCTTATACATATATCGCGTCGAAAAAAGTGCGAAAGAATATTGAAGTAAAACCGATTGGAGAATGAGAAAATTAGTTTTTGCTGCAGGAATGGTATTGCTTTCATTAAGTTTCTGTGCCCAAATGGATTCGCTGAATCTCGATCAAGTCATTGCAGAATCACTTTCGAAAAACTATGGAGTTCGGATTGCACAATTGGATAAGGACATTGCCACAACATTGAATACGCCGGGTATGGCAGGACAGATGCCTTCGATAGCTGCAGGAATCTCCGACCAATATTCAACAAGTAATATCTATCAGCGATTTGCAACAGGACAGGAGATTACTTCAGCGAATGCTTCAGGAAACAATTTGGCCGCTTTCGTTGCACTCGATTGGACAATCTTTAGCGGTTTTCGAATATCTATTGAGAGAGAACGACTAGAAGAGTTACAAAGTTTAAGTGAAATTCAACTTAAAAATCAGTTGTCTCAGTTGGTTCGAGATGTAACAGTCGCGTATATGAGTTATGTGCGTGTGGCAAAGCAAGTAGAACAGGGCAGGGAAATAGGCAAGCTAAATGAAGAGCGGGCTTCCATAGCTAAGGCATCTTATGAAGCAGGTGTATCTTCTAAGACATTTTGGTTGCAAGCGGAGGTCGATAAAAATGCTCAGCAACAGGCCGTTCGAACTCTTGAATTAGAGTTGATCAACTTGGGTCAGGAGTTGAATTTATTGATGGGAAAAGAAGAGAATACAGTACCCATTCTTTCATTTAAGATTCCTATTCGTTCTATTTGGGATGTGGCTCAGATGAAGCAAGACATGCTAAGCACTAATTGGGAATTGACTGTTGCAAAAAAATCAAATGAGATTTCTGAGTTGATGGTAAAATCGGTAAGTGGCGAAAGATTGCCCACCGTTACATTGAGTGGAGCTTATAATTTTTCACGGACCGATAATTCAGCGGGCTTTTCACTACTCAATAGGAACTATGGACCGGTGGCCGGTATAAATGTGGGAGTTCCCGTATTTACGGGAGGAACCATAGGCACACGTAAAGAGGTGGCCTTATTGCAAACAGAAATAACTAAACTTCAGTACGAAGAGCTAAAGCTTACACTTTTGACACGGTTTGAATCGTTGGTAAACGCTTATTCGAATTATGTTCAAATGCGCGAATTGCAACTTACCACCGTGGAACTAGCAAACGAAAATTTTGAAATTGCTCAAAATCGTTTTCGCTTGGGTCAAGCTGGGATCCTTGAGGTCAGAGAAGCAGAGTTGTCCTATCAACAGGCTATAACCCGTCTATTCGACTTAGAATACGAAATTAAAATTTCGGAAACAGAGTTACTATTACTTTCGGGCAAATTGTAATTTAGGCTCAACGATTAGTTCGTCTCTTAATTTCTCCCATAATTGCAGCGATCATACCGTCCATCTTTTGTTGATATTGATAAAGGTTTGAAATTCTTAATCGGATAATTTCTTCCACTTTTATAAGGATACCATCCGAGTTATTATTCTCGAATAAACCTCTAGCCTGAAGTAATAGGGCCCATTCGCTTGCCACATGGTAGCTCTCGTTACTTTCGAGAATATTCGGAAGTGTTTTTCGTATGGAATTTAAAGCAGTTTGCAACGCTAGAGTTCGGTTGCTCTGAAAGCGAGTATTGATATTTTTTCGAATCATGGCGTTTAACTCTGTAACATCGGGCGGAGTTTCAGGGGTGAGCATTAAGGCCATATTACACGCGGTAAAACGTATCAGGGTTTTTTCTGAACTGCGATACCCCGGTTTGTCGGACATCTTTTTCTTTTCCGATTCAGCGAGGTTTTTCAGCTCTTTGTCAATCGAACGGAATCCATGTTTGTAATAGAACCAATAGGCACCGGACTTTATACCATCCGGATTATCTTGTCCAAATTGATAAGCTTCAATTTCGATAAAGTCTATGCCAAAATTTTGTCGATAAACCCGAAGAATTTGTCCCATCACAATTCCGGATTCGCCTCCTCTGTATGGTTCAAAAATGTTTATTCCAAATCGAGCACGTTTCCCGAATACCCATGCTCCACCATAGGCAGCAGGTAAGCCATTCTTGAATAGTGTAAAACCGAAATACGTTTCGAAGGGCAATTGCCGTAGCGTTTTCATTCCGAAAATGGCAACACTGATTCCTCTTTCTAAATCGAATAGTTTCATGGAATCGGGTTCCATAAAGGTTGCCGGATCTGTTTCTCGGGCTGTTAATGCCATGGTGTTTTTTAGACAATCAACAACGAGTGTTCTCTCACTTGAGTTCATTGTTCTCTCTTTAGGTAAGGGAGAATTGAGTATTCCGAGAAAATCATATTTTTTCAGAATTTCTGTGTGATAGTAAATTTCGTGGACCGGCAGGCGATTATAGGAACGGGAAAACTTTTCGTTTTTGGGATAAAGAGTGGTGTACAAGTAGAGTGAATCAAAAAAGAAGTCCTTCAAATGAGGTCTTCCGTTGAATGAAGAAAAGACATTTACAACGAAATTCTGCTGGTATCTATTCCGAACACCAAGCTGCTCAAAAACTTCTTGCCAATTGGCAGATTCGTCGATGTCGAGTCTTTCAACAAAGGGTAGTACGTTTTTGATGAGTTTACCGGGCATTATTTCGCCATGGTGATTGAAGTCGAATACATGATCGCAATGTGGATATTGTGATATCCATTCCAAAAAGTCATGCGAAAATTGGCTAACGATAGGTGTGAACGGAAGACCGGAGTTTGTAAGTTCTTCGGGTATTTTGAACTTCTGTTTTTTAAGATAAGATGAAACTTTGGAGAGCACTTTTTCTACCTGCAAGCTTTCAATTTCACTGCTTGGATGGGCGAGTATAAATAAAAGAAGATCGTGTAATCGAATGAGTTCACTATTCATTCGGAATGTATCATTTTGAAGTTCTTTTAGAAGATCTGATTTTCGTTGAATGGTCAACGAATCAAAACCAATGGATACTTCTTGCAAACGATCAATAAGTTGTTTCTTCATTTGAGTGGCTTGAAACTCAAATATAGGGAAAGAGGGGAAGGCTTACCCTGCTCGTATGATTATTCTCATATGATTTTGCAATTCGAACTTTCATACCTTGCACTAAAATTAACTCTATTATTATGTCAGATCAGCAACTTCACCATTTATTCAACCACCTGCCTTCGATTGGATTAATCATAGGCGCATTGGTTATGCTCGTGTCACTTATATTGAAAAAGTCACAGGCACTTACTACAGGTGCTATCATTTTGCTTATATCCGGTTTAAGTGTTTTACCGGCCAACAAAACAGGAGAAGACACTGAGGAAAAAATAGAACATTTGGCCGGAGTGAATGAACAGGCAATCCACGACCATGAAGAAGCGGCAGAACAGGTATTGCCTTTTGCTATTGCATCCGCAGTTTTTGCTTTTTTATATTTAGTTGCTGCGTACAAAGGTTGGAAGTGGTCGAATTTGGCAGCTACGGGAGCAGTGCTGGTTTCTGCAATAGCTATTTACTTTTTGATTGAAGCTTCGCATAAAGGCGGACTTATTCGCCACCCTGAACTCGATAGTGCCGTTGTCACTCCGGTTGGAGCAGGAGGCGAAGAGGAAGAGGATGATTAAGTAAATTTTGAAATACAAAAAAAGCCCTCCTTTCAGAGGGCTTTTCTATTTATTGACTCCCAAGTCAATGTATGATAATCGTCAGTACATCTTCGCCGTATTGCATCGTGTATGCTCCGGGTGAGAGACCGGCGATATCAAGTTTTTGAAGATTCTGATTGAAGCTACCGGCCAAAACTTCTTGACCTAGTGTGTTGCGTAAAACCCATTTTTCGTTTCGGGGAAAGGAAACAAATACCTGCAAATAGTCATCGGCGGGATTGGGATAAATGGCAATGCCCGAAGAAGTGACTGCTTGAATATTATCGATTACGGAGATCTCCATTAGATCCATATCTCCCTGAACATTTCCTGCAAAGTCGTATGAAAGTACTCCAAATTCAAGGATTGATCCGAAAGATGAAATAACTTCCAATTCTTCCACCGCTCCATCTACAATAGCAAATAGCAAAGCTTGATTATCGATGATGGCATAGATTTCAATGTGCTCAATACCGCTGTGCTCATCAAATTCAGACCAGGTAAGGTTGAAGGTTGCGGTGTTTACTTCGGTTGCATTAGTAAAGTCAGCAAGAGGGTTTACATTGTCAAAATTGAGGTCCCAGGATCCAGTAAGAATGGGTTCATTTTCGTCAAAGGTTATTTCTGCAGTATTGCTTATTACATCACCACTATTCAGCCCTTCGATATTGTTCAGTCTGAATCCGACAAATCCCTGACCAATTGGATGTTCCAGGTTAGGGGGTAAGAAACCTTGGAACGGATCTGTCGTTGGATCAAGAGTTAGTGTGTCTAAGGTCTGGAAAACCGCTTCAGCAATTCCGGTAAGAGGATCGTAAGTACCCGTGAACTTTAAGAGGTTCGGCATTTCCGGACGAAGATCGACTACTTCATAATGCGTTTGCCTTCCTTGAGGAATGGAATACATCTCGCCGGAGAATCCAAATCCGAGCCATTCGAAGCTTGTTAGATCGAATCTTGATATATCAAGGGTATCTCGTATGATCACTGTTTGAGCGCTTGCTGTGGCAGTATCCGCATTTTCAAACCAAACTTGGTAAGGAATATTCATCACTCCATTGATCCATGCTCCATTTGCAATAGGTCCTTCTTTGGTGTTCGGATCGGAGCTTAGTATTCTGCACAGATTTTCGAATGCATCGCGATTGGCCGGATTTAAACCACCCATGAATGCACCGCTGGAAAATCCACCACCACCGCCACCGCCGCCTCCACCACCGGGAGCGCAGTCGAATACGCGGTCATTTTCAGCTTGAAAATCATCAGCTGTGCGAATGACAACAGGCAATAATTGTGGATTTATCTGATCGCAATTCGCTTGATCTACTGTCATAAATTTACTCAATCGATCAAATCGGTTCATTGCACTTTCCCATTCATCTGCGTCCAAATCAATGCCCATGCATTCTGCACAATCGAGCAGTATTGCTGCATTGTATGCCGGAAGAGGTATTAGTTGCGTTGTGTTGTATCCCGGGTTTTGAGCCTTTTCCGCGAGATAATTAATTGCATTATCGTATGCATTTGAAAAGCAAATTTCCCATTCATTGTCATCAAAGGTAACTTCCTCAATTTCTTCCAAGATCTGTCGGAATTCTGCGCTTCGACAATGAGTGTTTGCAATATTTGTTTCACCGGCGATCGAAGCAGTCGACTTTAACCAAGGTCTGTAACTCGTCCTTCCATTAAACTGAAAACCGGGTGCATCAGCTTCAATAGTAAAGTCGAGCTGAACAGACCCATGCGCCGGCACTTGGGGAATAATATATCCATAGCCATAGGTCTCATCTATAGTGCTTGGGGTAAAGGGTGTAAGTAAGGCCGGATCAAATCCGATGGCTTGTTGTTCGGTCAACAGTGATTCGAAGTAAACATCTGTATTGATGTCGATACTTTCTAGGCTATCTCCTTCCAATACGGTCGCAAGGCTTGTTGGAGCCTGGCGAATAATGATCGGTACCCCAATGGCATCTTCATCGCCAAAATTTTCTACAATGAGATGATATGGTTCAACTCGACCCGCTCTACCTACTCGAATACCTATTAGCTCGACGTTTATTTCTGCTTCTTGTCCTTCGATAATATGATAGGGTTCTGAAGCAGTGAAGTAGCCTTCACTACCCATATCCACTATTAGTTGCCAATCTCCTAAAGATTGTCCGCGCAAGTCGAATAGAACACGCAATTCACCTTCATTCCAAAATACAACTTCATAGGCAACGATGTCGGCATAGCCTTCTCTTGAGAGTCTAACATCTACTTCAGGAACGAAACCTCCACGAATGGTTACGGAAGCAATCCCCGTATTATTACCTCCGTTTGAGAAGAAATCTGAAATACCGTTAACCACAATCGTGTCGCAGTGTTCATCCACTCCACAGTTATTACTTGCATTGAGACAAACTTCGTAAAGGCCGGGTTCGTTGAAATACCGGAACAGGGAATCAGTATCGGAAACCGTGATGTCTTCTATCGTCCAAGAGATACTGTTGGATAATTCGGAGTTGTTGATGAGTTCTACGTAATATCCCCCTTGATATCTATTGGGAAGAAAGGAGGCAGTGGGCGCATAGGTTTCGCAAACTGTTACCGGGATTACCGAGAAATGACTCCATTGGTTTCCGGCGTCTGCGCAACGCATGTACAAATTGTGACTGCCTAATGGAAGATCGGATGGAACAGGAATGTCGATATTTTCATCTATTTCCGAGAGTGAAGATGTAACCAACCAGTCTGCATTTCCTATTCCGGGATCGGTATCATAGAAGTACTCTACTTTAGAAAGCGTGGCCATTTCCGTATTTCCGGCTATTTGAACAATTCCAAAGGAAGTGTGAGACCATTGTCCACCACTGTCTCTAGCTCGGACGTAAAGATTGTGACTGCCCAACGATAAGTCTGATGGAATAGCAAAATCAAGTGTGCCTTCATATACATCGACCATATCTAAGAGAAGAGCATACGCGTTTCCAAAACCGGGGTCTTCATCAAAAAAGTATTCGATGGAAGAAAGAGTTCCCATTTGCAAATTACCCGCCACTTGAAATTTATGTTCGGCATAATGCGACCAACGATCCAAATCATCGAGTACTTGAATGTAGAGTGTATGAACCCCATATCCGGTGCTACTCAAGTCGATTTGAAGATTGTTGTTGTACACGTCTTCAATATCGATAGTGTATTCACCCACCACATTCGCAAGATCATCTATCGAACAGCGGATCTTACTCAGGTTCTGCGCATTTACAAATGTTGCAAAAAGCAAGATCAGTAAAATAAGTGCTGACTTTTTCATGTTTGTGTTGTATAAATGAAAGGTCAGTTTCCCGCTGCTGCTGCTTTGAGATTTACTTGCAGTACGCCGCCGGGTGGGGCAGTGGAAGTTAAAGGGGTAACCGTTTTTATGCGTGGCAGCGTATTATCTATACCGTCATTTCTGAATGGATAGACTCCACCATAAAGACCAATTTCGCTACCGTCTGTTCCGACTCCAATGAGGGGAGATCCGGGATTTAAGTGATAGTCCTTTGTATATGAAAAATTGACATTGACAAGAGGGACATTTACAAAATCAGGGTTTGTATTATTTAAATTGTTGGTCCCGGGGAGATCTGCGAAAGATATATAGGGATTATAAGTCACGTTGTTTTCCCATACACATGATGTGCATCCATTTGCCACATTGGTTCCTTGAGCGATAGTTGTTAAGATGATATTATTTCTAAGAATTGCTCCGTTCGAATTGCTTAGAAGCGAATTGAATGTTGTATTATCAGTGCACATGAAAATATTGTTCTCAAAGAGCTGATTGTTTGAAGAGTTTGAGAATATTTGGCCCCCTGCAAAAGTGTGAAGGATGTTATTTCTGAAGACAATGTTCGACCCAAAGCTACTCATGTTTATACCGTTAGATTGTGAAGTGAAAATATTCCCTTCGAATGTCCAGTTATTCCAAGTTCCCTGGCTGAAGTTTGTAGGGTTTTGAGCACTGATCCAGCAGCCACTTACGATCACGTCATTTGACGTATTGTAAATAGTTCCAAAGAGCATATATATAGCGCAACCCTTGAGGATAGTTCCTGATGATCCACTTTGAAAAGTAACTACACCTAAGGTAGAAGCGTAGATGGAGAATTCCGGGTTATGACCGGCACCTAAGATAAAGAGTTGTTTATTTATGGAAACATCACCGTACGTTGTTGCCGAAGGTTGAATGTAAAGAGTGTCACCGGCAGTGGCCGCACTAACAGCCGAAACGATACTTGTAAAATCGGCATCTTGACCGATGGTATTATTTACAATGTGAATGGTCGCATTTGAAATTAGAGCGACTAGAATGGCCGTTGAAAGGGCAATGATTTTTTTCATGACTTGGGAGTTTTGAATTGTGTCACAAAGGACTTTCAATTTAAACGTCCAAACATCATGGAAAAGCGTGAAATAAAAATATCACGGTTTTCCGTGATGTTCTATTTTCATTTACACAAGACCTTTTTCGATAGCAATTCTTACGAGACCGGCTAAATTTCTAGCTCCTAGTTTTTGCATCAGATGATTTCGGTGTGTTTCTACCGTATTCACAGAAATGAAAAGTTCATCGGCTATTTCTTGCGTTGTCCGTTCATTGAGAATCAAGCGAAGCACATCTTTTTCTCGCATGCTAATTTTGGGGATATAAGAGGTTCCGGATGGGTTTGACTTTCCGGTGAGCTGTTCGAGCACTGCCATGTAAATGGTATCGTCGAGGTATTGTCCACCTGAATGCACTTTAAGAATGGCCTCGAGAATTTTATCACCCGAAGTAGTTTTGAGTAAATAACCGGAAGCACCGTTTTTAAGAAAGTGGGAAATAACCGTAGTGTCTTCAACCCCCGACAAACCTATGATTTTTAGATTCGGGTACTTCTTAGATAGGATTTTGCAGAGATCCATACCATCGCCGTCTTTCAAGTGAAGATCCAAGAGTAAAATATCAGCGGAATGGCTGCCTAGGTATTCGGTCAATTCCGCTGCACCGGAGCATGCTGCGGCAACTGAAAGGTCTTCTGATGAGCTTATTAATTTTTGTAGTCCTTCCAATACAAGAGGATGATCATCACATAGAATAACTGAAATAACATTAGCCATGTTTCGGAATGATAATAGTTACAGAAGTTCCTTTTCCGGGAGAAGAGAGCCATTCAACTTGTCCTTGTAAATATGTTACCCTTGCCTTCATGCTGTTTATTCCTTTAGTATCCATAAAGGACTTTGTCACATCAAACCCTTTTCCATTGTCTTCAACAGTGATTGTAATCGAATCTGGAAGGTAATTTAGTGAAACAAAAGTTTCTTGCGCATTCGAATGTTTTTGAGCGTTATTGATAAGCTCTTGGATCATTCTAAAAATGGCAGCATCGTTGGCAATTCCCGTAGACCAAACTTCTCCAAAACTTTCGTAAGAAATATTGAAGTCCGGAGTTGAAATGCGCTGACAATATGCTCGAACGCTTTCAGCTAGGCCTACCTTGTCCAATCCCTCCGGTGCCAGATTGTGAGACATTAACCGCATTTCTTTTGTTGTTCGGGTAATGAGGTTTTGTAATGCGAGGTATTTATCTACAGGCATTCCCGATCCGGATTCTTTCCCTAATTGTTCGAGTTGCATTCTTGCCGCTGTGAGCATTCCACCTAAACCATCATGTAGTTCGCGTCCTAATCGCTGTCTTTCTTGTTCTTGACCTTCAATCAAAGATCTCAATTGTACAGTATCCTTTTCTTTTTCGAGTGCTTTGGTTTTCTCCTGTTCCAAAAGAGCTTCCTGCTCTGCAATTTTCCGCTTGGTACGTTGTATTCTAAAGATCAAAAGGGATAGAATAAGGAGAACGATTAATGCGATTCCAGCGAAGATTAAGTACTGATTTCTTCTCTTTATTTTTTCGTCTTTTTCTATTCCTCTTTCTTTTTCTTCGACGAGCATCTTATCTTTTTCTGCCGTTTCAAAGACAGTTCTGAAAAGAGCTATTTGTTTCGATTTTTCGGCGTTGAACAGTTGGTCATTTACTTCTATCCATTGATCTCTGTACACTAAAGCATCTTGATAATTTCCTCGCTTTTGATGAAAAGAATAGAGATGTTCGAGTGACTCTTGCATAAGTTTCAGTGAGCTGTCTTGACGAGCTAACAAAAGGGCTGTACTAAATGAGAATAGTGCTTCTTTGGTTTTGCCCATTTCATCCAGACAAGCTCCTCGAAGGTTGTGAGCCGCTATGATATGATAACTTTTCTGTTCCAGTTCGGCCATCAGCAGCACCGAATCAGCTTTTTGCAAAGCAGCATTACTGTCTCCTCTTTTCAGATCTTCATTTGTAAGATCCATGAGTGAGTAGTATTGAATGCTAGGATCATTTAATTCCCTACCCATACGAAGAGATTCGCTCAAGAAAAATTGTGCACTGTCAGTTTGACCATTAAGACTTAGAGCTGTTCCCAATGTAATTCCGGAATTTGCGATTTCCTGCGGGTCGTTGAGTTGGCTCGCATTGCCATAGGACTTTCGAGCAACATGGAGCATTTCAGGATATTCCTTTAATTGTCGGTAGCAGTCTCCCATGTTTCCATAAAGTACTACCAATTGATCTAGTCGACCCCCTTTTTCAAAAATGGGTTGTGCAAGGAGGTAGTATCGCACAGCTTCCTTAAAATCTCCTAAAAAGAGATAGGAGTTACCAAGGTTATTGTACGTTGTAGCTAAACCGTTTTCGTTGCCCAAAGACTTATATAGTTTTATTGCTTTGTTATAACGCAAAATTGCCTGGAAGTATTCTCCCTTATCGGTGTAAACAATACCCATGTATTGTGTGGCTTTCGCTTCACCAAGCGTAAAACCTGCATTTTTGCTGATATTAGCAGCAAGTTGATAGCTCGCTAGCGCTGAATCTTGATTTAAAAATTCATAAGCATATCCCAAATCAAGCAAAAACATGACACGTGAGGAGTCATTTGGCGCAGATTGAATGAGTTGTTGAAGGCTATCTATTTGCTGCGATCTTCCTGCTATTGTAGGGAATTGAGCCAACATTAGGAATACGAATATTGTCCTGAAATAGCGCAGTGTGCTTTGCATGTGACAAATATATGCTGCTAAGCTTTTAACTTCCGGTTAAAGCCCCGCGAGATTCAAGATCGTACATTCGTACCCAAACAGCAATTAAATGGAGGTATTCACTCTATTGCGTATTCGATTTATTCAACTGGGACGTCAACTCAAGGGGAGTGGAGCGGGTTTGCTCGTAGTAACTGCGGTTTGTGTGGGTCTCATTTGGTGGACATATGGGATCTATCAGACGGAGTACGCTTGGCACCTTCTGATCGGCATTGTGGTGATGACCTACCTCAGTCACATAAATCGTCGTGATAAATCGTTCATTCTTCATTCCATGTATAAACCTCGATTGCAGATGTACTTGGAGTATGTTGTTTATACTTTTCCGATTACAATGTTGGCACTTTTTGCGGGAAGATGTGAGATATTTCTGAGTTCATGGGTCTTACTGATTCCATTACCATTTATCGACTTTACCACCAAACAAAAGGCAAGATTAGTTTGGTTGTCACAAATATTACATCCCCTGGATATCGAATGGATAGCCGGTCTTAGAACAAAAGGATTTATGATCTCGTTATTTCTTCTTGCGGCTTATTTATTTTCGTCACACGCAATTGTATCGCTCGTTTTTTTGTGGGTCATAGGTTTAATACTTGTTCAGTTTTACGATCACTGCGAGTCATTGGATATTCTCCGTTCTTCGCATATTTCAGCAAGGAAATTTCTCTTCTCGAAGTATAGAAGGCATGTTATTTATGTTTTAGTGTTATTTATACCTGTTTGTCTTTTGAATACAATTTTTCATCCCGAACACATCTTGTTGAACATCTTCTTTATACTTATGCAAAGTGCCATGTTGGCTAATGCGATTTTCACGAAATATTCGGGATATGTGCCGAATTCAAGAGCTATTGAGCACAATATGACTTTGTCTTTAGTATCGTTAGCAGGAGTGCTGCCTTACTTATTTCCGCTGCCATTTTTTGCAGCTTTGGAGACTTATGGGAGAGCAAAAAGAAATCTAGAATATTATTTTAATGATTGAAATAAAACAACTTTCCGTATCTTTTGGAGAGCATATTGTCTTGTCCGATCTGAGCACAAGCTTTGAAGAGCCCGGTGTGCACGGCTTGGTCGGTTTGAATGGATCGGGAAAAACTACACTTTTTAATGTGATGTCGTCTTATCTGTATGCGAAGAATGGTGAGGTTTTGAGAGATGGAAAGAAGCTGCACTTCATGGATGTTGCCTATCTCGAAACGAATAATTACTTCTTTCCGGATATAACGGGAGGAGAATATTTATCTGTTTTCCCTCAGAAAAATGATCGATTTAAACTAGAAGTTTGGACAGAAATAATGCATTTGCCATTAGATGAACTTGTGTCTAATTATTCGACCGGGATGAAAAAAAAATTGGCTCTTCTTGGCCTGTTAAAATTAGATCGTCCGGTGTATATATTAGACGAGCCGTTTAATGGACTTGATTTGGAGTCCAATAAAATACTTGAGATTATTATTGATGAACTCAAATCATCCGGAAAGACGGTTTTGCTCTCATCGCATATTTTGAGTCCACTGTTGAACATCTGCGATAGCATTCAGTTTTTGGAGAAGGGTCGTATAAAAAGGTCTTTTGCGAGATCTGAATTTTCGGCAATTGAATTTGAAGTTTTTGGCGACTTTGAAATCCAAGTTAAGGCTGATATCAAAAATGCGATGTGATTTTCAAATACTGATATTTTGAGCTATTGGAAATAATTGTGGCTCGAAAATTATTTGTTTATCGACGTATTGATTTCGAGAGAGATTCTCTATACGAATCACTGATAGGAGGCGGTGTTTTACCAATATACACCCTCTGCCTTTCCACGTAGTTTATTTGTTTAAGAGCGATGATATAGGAACGGTGGATGCGGACAAAGCGATCGGTAGCTAGGCTTTCCTCAAATGAACGCAGGCTTTGAAGAGTAAGTATCTTTTTATCTTTAGTCTGAATGGCCACATAATCGCGCAATCCTTGTAAGTATAAAATATCCCGAAATTGTAAGGGATACTGCCAAAAGCTGAACATTTCATTATGTTTGTTCTTTAACCAACCTCCTACTCATGAAAAGAAAAATCATATTATTCGTAGCACTCGTCGGATTAGTGGCTTGCGGAAAAACAAAATTGCTCGCACCTACTCAAGCGGATGTGGATGCGGGGAAATTTAACTATCCGGATTTGACATTGGCTCAACTTGAACTGGGAAGAGCAACTTATCAATCGAATTGCAACTTGTGTCATGAATTATACAAACCCGCAGATTTTACAGAAGATCAGTGGACGCAAGTAGTTCCTCCCATGGTGGAGAACGTAAATCAGAAATATGGTTCTAGAGAAATTGATGCCAAAGAAGAAGAGGCTGTGTTGCGCTATTTGATTATGATGCGTGGCAAGTAAGATTTACTTTGCATGACCAAGGAGAAATAATGTGTTCTTGATTGTTGAGATATGAAGTTATTTTATACCTTGGGGGAATTGACTTCTGATATAGCAGAGTCATTGGGTACCGGGGTGTATAAAATGACTTCGAGAATTTTTAGGGCCGCTCAAAATGCGAATTCTTCAAGGGTAGTTTTGCTCTTCTTGGTTCAGTACTTCGGAATTCTTTTTCAATGTGCGACACTGCTTATTTCGTTTCTTGTGAAAGGTTTTTTTTCTGTGATCGGCGATGTTTTTACGACGATTTGGAATCTATTATTAAGTGTAGTCCGGCTAGACACGCGATTATTGGCTAGAACATTTATGTTACCCTTTCATTCGTTGAACG
>JBILMS010000109.1:0-6411 GCA_044375415.1 Flavobacteriales bacterium | reverse complement strand
TCCGGTAAAACGTGTGATCCAAAAAGAAGTGATGAACGAACTATCGAAGTATATGCTTCGAGGTCAGATAGACAAAGAAGAAAAACTTGTACTCGACGTTTTCGACCATCAGATCGTCTTCAGAAAACCGATTGAGGAGGAGGAGTTGGTGGAGGTGATGTAGGTAATCTTTTTAAAAATTCGAAACGATAAACCGACAAATTATTCAAATCTCGTCCATAGCATTCATCTCCACTTTCAGCTTTATTAAAGTATAGAAAAATATCAGACCAAACATTAGTCGTCAAAAGTGATGAAGCCACCTAATCCTGTGGTGTTGATGTTTTACTGCTTTTTTTATATTTATTTATTTGGAAGTAAGTATTTTGCAGTAATTTAGTCTAAACTTCTTTCCTCGAGAGAAATCTAAATTCTTGGACATGAAATATACGATTAACATAGCTCTTGGGCTCGTTCTGTTCTTATCTAGTCCTGCAATCTGTCAATACAACGATGCGTTTTACACCCTATTTGGTGTGCCTTCGGATGTAGAAACCTATGCCTCAATATATGATAGACATTTTGCTTGCCTCTCGCAATCAAGCTACAGTGCGAACAATGATACGTGAGCAATATGCTGGACTCAGCAGCATTTATGGCAAAAGCATGGCTTTAATTGGCCGCACCATTTTGCGAAATCCAAACGCAGACAAATCTTCGATTATATTTATGGCAGATGTGTTCGACTGTCTCACGTGCGAGTTTATGTTAATTGAAGAGATGCTGAACGACGGGAGCGCTAATCAGGCACAGGAACGGTTTAGTTCAATAATAAATCGCATTCTCATGAATGATGAAGCATCCAGAGCAGAATACGACAATTTTGAACTTTATTTGAATGTTCGATTGGACATGTTGGCAAATCAAGAAATATGGAGCAACATTAGCAATAACAACCTGTACAACCTTTGCCAAGTCAGTGAACAATTTACTACGTGGGCGGGTATACACGCATTAGGTATTTTGAACGCGCATTATGGCAAACTCCATTTTATACCTCCAGCTTTCCGCGACAGTTTCAGTGTGCGAAGAATTGGTGAAACGCTGGATGAACTATCTACTTCGGTCGTTGAGGTCTATCCAAATCCCGCCACTGACATGGTGACTATTTCGTTAGATTTTAAAGATTTTCCAGATCAACCGCGCTTTTTGAAAATTTTTGATATAACAAACAGATTAGTATCTGAGTTCGTTATTGATAATAGTCGAACATTTTTGACTATAGATACAGGGCAATGGCAATCGGGAATGTATTTTTTTCAAATTGATATTTATCATGGTTTGAAAACTCATGGAAAATTCGAGATACTTCATTGACAAGATATATTCCCAAAAGCATTTCAAGATTCTATTGGGAGTTTTACTATTTGCTGCATACACAAATGCTCAAACGTTTTCTATAAGGTACCACGAGGAATCTGTAACTGTGCTGAGCAACGTTTGGATATTGAACTATGGATTCCTTGTAGCTGGTACTATGCCCGATCTCATTGATGGTTTACATTCTGATGCGTTAATATCAAAAGTATCAAATGGTGGGGAGGTTTTGTATACCAAAAAATATGGAACAGCAGAATTTGAATTTAGAAGTGTTAACGACAACAACACGTTTGTTCAAGGAGATAGTCTCTATGTTTCGGCCTATCAACGATTTCATTCGGATACTGCAAAGTGTGTAATCGTTTGGTACCTAAATAATGGAGACACACTGAAAACCAAAAGCTTCAAATCACCCATGTGGTATGGTTTAGGTGCCTTGGAGGGTAATTGGTTTCAACCTAAAGCAATAGATTTGGCAGGTGATGGAGGATTATACTTAACATGTCAAACCACCAATGAAGTTACCGGAAATGATTTTATCATACTCAAAACCGATCCAGATGGTAATTTGTTATGGTATTATTACTTTGGTGTAGACATAGAAGATGTATGGCAAGATATAGATCTATGTTACACACTTGGTGCTGTGGACGACGGTGTGATTGTGGCAGGGGCAACCCAAGTTCTTGAAAATGGTAATTGGGCAATCGAAAGATTTCTAAAATTGGATGTCGAAGGGAACTTAGTGTGGCAGAAGGATGACATCTCCGAATTTAACGCCAGTCATCCTGAAGAAATGGTTGTTGATACTGATGGATTCGTTTGTGTTAATACTCTGGATGATATGGAGAATCCAGTGAATGGTTCCAACGGACTGATTTACAAATTAGATTTTGATGGTAACCTAATGTGGTATAATGGAGAATTGGAACTCGACTATTACGTTGGCTTCACCTGCCTCACTAAATCCTGCGATGGAGGCTACGTATGCACCGGCCGCAATTGGGAACCCCTCGAGCCTCCTGATTCTCTTTCCTACGACAACAATACCAATCTTATAATAGCCAAATACGACAGCATTGGCACTCTTCTCTGGCACCGAAAGTATTTGTATGTAAACAGTCCATACGACTATCACGAGATGTACGACCTAAAGGCCACTCACGATGGTGGATACATCATGGTGGGTGAAGCTACCGATAATTGGCAGGATAATCCGAACCTTGAATTGCCTCGTCAACAGGCGTGGATATTGAAGGTAGATGGATGCGGATGCCTGGTTCCGGGATGTGACGAATTTTGCACTCCACCGGATTGCTCGCCTCCCAATGTCGTCGATGTTCCCAAACCGGATTACTTCCTCTATGGTCCAAACCCGGTAGAGAATTCGTTTTACATCTACTTTGATGGAACAGATATGGAACTAGGCGATCTGGAGTTTCATCTTTACGATATTTCAGGGAGATTGGTTGATGGATTCGTGCCAACCGAGTCAGACATGACTTATCTGGGAGATGGAGAAGTATGCGGCGGGTGAGTACCTCTTAGTACTTCGACAAGGGGATGATATTTTACAGGAAGTGAAAGTGATGAAGCTATGAGTCTCGTTAAAAGGAAACCATGCGATCTATGCTTATAAACAACGTGCTATGTTAACCGCAATACCACCCAAGCTCTGGCACACAATTTCATCAGATCAACTTAATACACTTTGCAATGTATCTGCCGCTTTTACCACATGGGCAGGTGTGCAGGCTGTAGGTATCTTAAATGCTCATTTTACCAAAAACCATATCATTCCACCGGCGTTCAAAAACGAATGGAATATACGATCTCTGGAATTACAGAATTCGTCAAGTCAAACTAAGGTAATCACATACCCCAATCCTGCTGATGAATCGATAAATTTAGAAATCAAAATTCCATTTATTGAAGCCTCATTCGTTATATATGACTCTATGAACAGACTAATATATGAAGGCACTGTAAGCTCTTCGAATTCACCCGTAAGCATTAACACTCGGAATTGGGAATCGGGAATTTATTATTACTTGTTTACTATTGATCATCAACGTTTATCCGGAAAATTTGAAATCATTCACTAGAAATAGGAGCTTCATTTTAAAAGTCGCGATTTCGTTTTGCTTTGTTTTGTTTTCTTGGTTGGTACGCGGTCAGACTTTTTCATTACGTTATCATGGAACTTCTGTGACAGCTTTGCTGCACGTTTGGGAATTGCAAGATGGATACATGGTTTCAGGCTTTACCGTAGACTATGATACAAGTTTGCACTATGATGCCATTATCTCGAAATTTACTGAAAACGGAACTAATGTTTTCACAAAACAATATGGAAGTTCTAATCATTCTTTTTTCAATGAAAATGATTGCAACCTAACACTTCAAAATGGCACCCAACTGCTTGCTGCATGCCAAACCATAGATTCAGACACTGTTAAAATGGCATTGATTTGGTATGATCTTAATGGAGACACCTTAAAAACCAAGGCGTTCAAATCACCTTTGTGGTATGGACTTGAAACTGCTCAGGCAAATTGGTTAAGGCCCTACTACATGAGTTCTGATAGCACAGGTATATACATTGCTTGCGGGACAACAGATGAAGCTACCGGAAATGATTTTATCATACTTAAAACCGATCCAGATGGTAATTTATTATGGCATTACTACTTTGGTGTAGATATAGAAGATGTATGGCAAGATATAGATCTATGTTACACACTTTGTGCTGTGGACGACGGTGTAATTATGGCAGGGGCAACTCAAATTTTAGAGTGGGGACAATGGGATTTGGAACGCATTTATAAAATAGATCTAAATGGAAATTTGATTTGGCAAATAGATGACATCCCCGAATTTAATGCCAGCATTCCTCAAGAAATGACTGTGGTCAATGATGGGTTTGTAATCGCATCGTCAATTGATGATTTTGAAAACCCAATAAATGGTCAAAATGGACTAATCTATAAAATGGATTTCGATGGAAATCTTTTATGGTGGAATGGAGAACTTGAATTTAATTATGCAACAGGGTTGACATGTATAACCAAGACCTGCGACAACGGCTTTGTATGTTGCGGACGCAATTATGAATCACTCGTTCCGCCGGACTCTTTAGATTACGACAATAATAATAACCTTATCATTGCCAAATACGACAGCCTTGGCACTCTTCTCTGGCACCGAAAGTATTTGTATGTAAACAGTCCATACGACTATCACGAGATGTACGACCTAAAAGCCACCCGCGATGGTGGGTACATCATGGTGGGTGAAGCTACCGATAATTGGCTGGATAATCCGAACCTAGAATTGCCTCGTCAGCAAGCCTGGATATTGAAGGTAGATGGATGCGGATGCCTGGTTCCGGGATGTGACGAATTTTGCACTCCACCGGATTGCTCGCCTCCCAATGTCGTCGATGTTCCCAAACCGGATTACTTCCTCTATGGTCCAAACCCCGTAGAGAATTCATTTTACATCTACTTTGATGGCACAGATATGGAACTCGAAAATTTGGAGTTTCAACTCTACGATATTTCAGGGAGATTGGTTGATAGTTTCATGCCTTCGGAATCGGATATGACTTATATCTGGGAGATGGAGAAGTATGCGGCGGGTGAGTATGTAGTAGTTCTAAAGGATAAGGGGAATATTCTCCAATCTCAAAAAATCGCAAAATTGTAAGGTTGTCTCATAACCTGGAAGAAGGCCAATGGTGTCATTTGTGAAAAAGGCACTTTCATAGGGAAAAATCCATTAAAAATCTGCTTTTCCCAAAAAAAAGCATTCCTACAACCCCCGTCAATCCTCAAAAACTAAAAATATTTTGACTTTTTTCAAAAAAAAATGAAACCTCCAAAGAATCGCTCCCGTTAAAGACCATGTAGAATGTTTCATTTGGTTAAATAAAACATCGCATTAGACTTCTCACACTAAGAGTAGTTAAGGTTAATTAAGGTTAAGCAAGAAAGATAGCCCCGGTAACGACTGGGGCTACTTATTTTATGACCATTCGGATTCGAAATTGTACTGATATAAAAAGAAAAAGCCCGGCGTAAACCGGGCTTTTATCATTATTTATGTGGACTAGACCTGATCGATCGGTCCTTTTTTAGGCTTATGAACTATGTGATGATCTAGTTCTCCTTTTTGGAGTTTACTGTGTTTCACACTGTACAAGAAGTAGATCAGCAATCCGGCTATCAACCAGAAAAATGCAACTACTTGTGTAAATGAATCCAAACCGATAATCATGAGGGCACATACAGTAATACCTAAAATAGGTACAACCGGAACCCATGGTGTTCTGAATGGACGCTCCAACTCGGGATTCTGATTTCTCAAAATCAAGACCGCTACACAGACCAAAATGAAAGCAAAGAGGGTTCCAAACGAGGTCAAATCTCCGGCCAAATCACCGGGAACAAATCCTGCAAAGGCTCCTACGAATACGAATAAAATAATGTTTGCTTTATATGGTGTGTGGAACTTCTTGTGCACATCGGCAAACGCCTTTGGCAACAAACCGTCTTTCGACATAGAGAAGAATACACGGCTCTGACCCATCAACATAACCAAAATTACGGAAGAGAAACCGGCCAAAATCGCTATAGTAACCGCTTTCGCCAACCAACCATAACCGGCCATGTATGTTTCAATCGCATAGGCTACAGATGCTTCTTTACCTGCCGTTTTGAACTCACTCCAATTGGCTACTCCGGTTAGTACATAAGAGAATAAAATATACAATATCGTACAAACCACCAATGAACCAAGTATACCTATTGGCATGTCTCGTTTGGGGTTCTTGGCTTCCTGTGCCGCTGTCGATACCGCATCAAATCCGATAAACGCGAAGAAGACTATTCCGGCTCCTCCCAATATACCCCAGACACCATGTTCGAAAAGACCTTCGTTACCGGGAGTTCCTTCTGGAATTAAATAAGGAGTGTAGTTGGCCGGATTGATGTACTGAAATCCAACGCCAATAAACACCAATACTATAGCCACTTTCAAAAACACGATAAT